>JAECRA010000090.1 GCA_015999985.1 Comamonadaceae bacterium | reverse complement strand
TCGCGCGAGCGCATGCCCTCGGGGTCCTTGTTGACCACCTTGCGCCAGTCATCGACCCACCCGATGGCACCAAATCCGAATGTGACCAGCATGACAATCCAGACGAATCGATTGGATAGATCAAACCAGAGCAAGGTCGATATGGCGATCGAGATCAAGATCAGCACGCCGCCCATGGTCGGCGTGCCTCTCTTGCTCAGGTGCGTCTCCATGCCGTAGCCGCGGATGGGCTGGCCAATCTTGAGTTCAGTCAGGCGGCGGATCACATACGGGCCGGCGACAATGCCTATCACCAGCGCTGTGAGAGCCGCCATCAAAGCACGGAAAGTCAGATACTGAAACACGCGAAAGAACCCGAACTCGGGCGACTGTGCCTGGAGCCAGGTTGCAAGACTAAGCAGCATGAGCACCCTCCGCCTGGCCTTCAGCAGGCGCCGTGAGCGCTTGCACCACGCGCTCCATGCGCATGAAGCGTGATCCCTTAACAGCGATGCTGACGCATTGCCCCATATGTGTGCGCACAGCGTCTGTCAATTCCGTGATGTCCTCAAAATGCCGCCCCCCTCCAAAACCCATGGCGGCATGAATGGCCAGAGGTCCATGGGCCAGTAAGCGCTCGATGCCGCGCTCGCGCGCATAAGCACCCACTTCGGCATGAAACGCAGGGCCCTGCTCGCCGACCTCACCCATGTCACCCAGCACCAGAAGGCGTGGTCCCGGCAGTTCAGCAAGAACGTCGATGATGGCGCGCACCGAGTCAGGGTTGGCGTTATAGGTGTCGTCCACCAGCGTGATGGCACGCCCGCGCTGACGCAAGAGCATGGATCGGGAACGGCCATTGACCGGGCGAAATGTGCCGAGACCCTGCGCCATGGCTTCGACCGGAGCACCTGCTTCAGCAGCACATGCCAACGCAGCCAGCGCATTGGACACGTTGTGCCGGCCTGGCATGTGCAGTTCAAAGCGCACTTCACCACTGGGCGTGGCAGCCCTGATGCTCCAATGATCAGCCAACCACTGTGCCGAAAGCGCATGGACCGCAGCGCCTTGGGCCTGAGTTCCGAATAAGCAGTTCCGACTGCCAAGGGACAGGCTACGCCAAAGTTCCTCAAAAGGCTCGCCCGCTGGAAACACAGCAGAACCACCGGCCTGAAGAGCCTTGAACACCGCACCGTTTTCAAGCGCCACCGCCTCCACCGAGGCCATGAATTCCTGGTGCTCGCGTTGAGCGTTGTTGACCAAGGCCACAGTAGGCCTTGCAATGGCTGCGAGAGTTGCGATCTCTCCGGGATGGTTCATACCCAACTCGACCACGGCCACCTGCGACGAAGCGCGCAAGCGCAACAAAGTCAAAGGCAGGCCGATGTCATTGTTGAAATTGCCTTCTGTGGCCATGGAGCCTTCGCCCCGCCATGCACTCAGAATGCTGGCAATCATCTGCGTCACTGTGGTCTTGCCGTTGCTTCCGGCGACGGCAATCAAAGGCAGTTCGAACTGATTGCGCCAACCGCTCGCCAACGCACCCAATGCCACGCGTGCATCAGGCACCAACAGGCCGTGCAGCCCCGCAGCAAGCAAAAGTGGCTCTGCGTCTGCATCGCAAAGCGCTGCAACCGCTCCTCTGGCTTTCGCTTCAGCAAGGAATTCAGCAGCGTTGAACCGCTCACCCTTGATGGCAACGAATAGATCCCCCGGCGCCAGGGTCCGCGTATCTGTATGCACGCGAGCGACCTGAACGGAGCCCTCGCCCACAATGCGCGCCTCGGGCAGCCAGGAGGCTGCCAGATTCAAGCTCAAATTCATGTCGCTCATGCCAACGCCCTCCGCGCCATGAGAGCAGCATGGGCCTGCTCATGATCAGAGAACGCCAGGCGCTGGCCATTGACTTCCTGATAGTCCTCATGCCCCTTGCCAGCAATCAGCACCACATCGGCCGGTGCTGCCTCGGAGAGCACCTGCGCAATGGATCGAGCGCGATCGACCTGGACCAAAACACCCTGGGCCCTGGAAAAGCCCGCGAGCACGTGCCCAATGATGTCCATGGGATCTTCACCACGCGGGTTGTCACTGGTCACCACCACACGATCAGCACCGGCCTCCACGGCAGCTGCCATCAACGGGCGTTTGGCGGCATCGCGATTGCCACCACAGCCAAATATGCACCACAGCGCCCCGCCGCGCTGCTGCGCCAGCAGGCGCAGTGCAGCCAGCGCTTTTTCAAGCGCATCAGGCGTATGGGCATAGTCAATCACGGCCAGAGGCTCACCCTCACCACCTACTCGCTCCATACGCCCTGGAACGGCAGGAAGATCAGCGCATGCTTGTACTGCGGTGGCCAGAGGCAGGCCAAGTGCACGCAGCGCGCCCAACACGCACAACACGTTGGAGGCGTTGTAGTCACCAATCAGCGAAGTCTCCAGGACGTGCGACTGGGCATCTTCTCTGACTTCAAAACTCAAACCACGGGCCGCGTAGGTCAAACCAGCGCCGCGCAGGCGCGCTGGGTGGCGCAGAGAAACCGTCCAGACGTCCAGCCCTTTCGCTCTTGCCTTGGCCTCCAGTTCAGCCCCACGCGGATCATCCAGATTGATCACTGCGGCCTTCAGGCCGGGCCAGTCGAACAGCGCTGCCTTGGCCTGCCAGTAGGCTTGCATGCTCCCGTGGTAGTCCAGGTGGTCCTGAGTGAAGTTGGTGAATACGGCCACCTTGATCGCCATCCCATCCAAGCGATGCTCGGCGATGCCAATCGAAGAAGCCTCAATGGCACAACTCTTGACGCCCTGATCTACGAATGCACGCAAGCGGCGGTGCAGCAACACAGGGTCGGGCGTGGTCATGCCGGTGGAATGCACTTCTGGCGGCACACCTGTGCCCAGCGTACCAATCAATCCGCAAGGCGCGTTGTCCGGCTGGCCCGCACTGGACAGTGCCGATGCCAGCCACCACGCCGTAGACGTCTTGCCGTTGGTGCCCGTAATGGCCACCACACTGAGCTCGCGTGAGGGCGCTTCGTAATAGGCATCGGCAATGAGGCTGGTGGCCGCTTTCAACTGCGGATAGGCCGCAACGCTGTCCTGTTCGAAGCCAAAGGCCTCCGAACCTTCCAGTTCGACCAGGCAGCCCTGCACGCCTTGCGCCAGCGCAGCGCCTACAAACTTCCTGCCATCGACTGCTGCGCCCGGCCACGCGATGAATCCATCGCCCGCCTGCACCTGGCGGCTGTCTGCGTGCAGGTCGCCTGTGACCCGCGCACGAAGCCACTGTGCAGCCTCTGTTGGCGAATGAAGTTCAGCGAGCGCCGACTTGAGAGAGTGCGTCATCAGAACGACTCCTCTACCGAACTGGCCACAATTTGGGGTTTCACCGCCATATCCGGCTGCACTCCCATGATGCGCAAGGTCTGCTGCACCACTTCGCTGAAGACGGGCGCAGCCACCGCTCCACCGAAATAGACTCCGTTGCTCGGCTCATCAATCATGACGGCAACAATGATTCTGGGCTTTTCTATAGGCGCCATGCCCGTGAACCATGCACGGTACTTGTTGCGCTCGTAGCCTTTTCCGGCTTGCTTGTGCGCAGTTCCCGACTTGCCTCCGACCGAATAGCCTAGCGTCTGTGCGCGCTGACCAGTCCCCCCTGGACCAGCTGCCATCTCCAGCATCTTGCGGATGGCCCGCGCATTTTTTTCCGAGAAAACCTTCACCCCATGGGCAGGCTCCGAGCGCTTGAGCAACGTAGCCGAGATGACTTCTCCATCATGCGCGAAGGCCGTATAGGAGTGCGCCATCTGAAATAGCGATGCCGAAAGACCATAGCCGTAGGACATCGTGGCCTGCTCCACGGGGCGCCAGCTCTTCCAGGGCCGCAGGCGACCGGTTGCCGCCCCGGGGAACGCCAGCTGCGGTTTTTGCCCGTAACCCAGTGCTGTATACGTATCCCACATTTCCTGGGGACGCATCTTTTGCGCAATCTTCAATGCGCCAACGTTACTGGATTTCTGAATGACACCTTCGACCGTCAGAGACCCGTAGTTATGTGTGTCACGGATGGTGAAACGGTCGAGCTGATAGCTGCCTGGAGAGACGTTGATGATGGTCTGAGGGGTAATGCGCCCGGCCTCCAAGGCCATGGCGGCCGTGATCGGCTTCATGGTGGAGCCTGGCTCGAACGTGTCCGTGATCGCAATGTTGCGGAGCTGCGCACCCGTCAGTTTGCGCCGATCATCCGGCGTGTAGCTCGGATAGTTGGCCAGCGCCAGAACTTCACCGGTGACCGCGTCAAGCACAACCGCACTTCCGGACTTAGCCTTGTGCGCGGTGACAGAATCTCTCAGTTTCTGGTAGGCGAAAAACTGCACCTTTGAATCAATGGAGAGCTGGATGTCCTTGCCGTCGACCGGCGGCACATCATCTCCCACACCTTCGACCACACGGCCAAGCCGGTCTTTGATGACGCGGCGAGATCCGGCTTGTCCAGACAACTGCTTTTCGAACGAGAGCTCGGCACCTTCCTGACCCAGGTTCTCCACGTTGGCAAAGCCAACCACGTGGGCCGCAGCCTCACCTTCAGGATACTTGCGCTTGTATTCCTTGCGCTGATAGATGCCCGCAATCTTCAGATCCGCGATTTCCTTGGCTACAGGTTCGTCGACCTGCCGCTTGAGCCAGACAAAGGTTTTGTCTTCATCGGCCAGCCTTTTATTCAGCTCGGACAGAGGCATGCCGAGCAGGCGAGCCAGCTTCTGCAGCTTGGCACTGTCGCGCTCCACATCCTCCGGAATGGCCCAGATACTGGGCGCCACCACGCTGGACGCCAGGATAAGACCATTGCGGTCCAGGATACGGCCACGGCTGGCCGGCATTTCCAGCGTACGCGCAAACCGGACCTCGCCCTGGCGCAAGAAGAAGTCGTTGCCAATGACCTGGACATAGGCGGCTCGCGCAACCAGCCCCAGAAAAGCCAGAGCCAGGCACGCCACGATGAACTTGCTGCGCCAGACCGGCGTCTTGGACGCCAGAAGCGGGCTGGAGGTGTAGCGAATGCTTTTCATGGCTTGCCACCCTGGACGGCAGGCGATGGAGCTGCACTCAGCGAGACGTATTCAGTGATGGCAGGCGTTACCGTACGCATGGCCAGCTTTTCCTTGGCAAGCTTCTCTACACGCAATGACGTGGCTTCGGCCCGCTTCTCGACTTCAAGCCGGCTGCGCTCGGTTTCCAGGCGGTGGGCCTCCGCATTCGCACGATCGAGTTCGGTAAACAGGCGTCGGGAATCGTATTGCACGCGCACCAGATAGAGCGCGCTGAAAATCACTGCAGCAAACAGGACAACGGACAGACGCGTCATAGAGGCGCCTCCGTGCGCTCAGCCACGCGCATGATGGCGCTACGCGAGCGCGGATTGGCAGCCACTTCCTCGGGACTTGGGCGCACACGGCCAAGTGCATTCAGAAGGGGCGGGGGCGGCTCTGCGAAAGGCGCGCGGCGATCCACCACCGCACGCGAATGCCGTGCGATGAATTGCTTGACGATACGGTCCTCCAACGAATGGAAGCTGATCACCACGAGCCGCCCTCCCGATTGCAGCACCTCAAGACATCCTTTCAGCGCTTTTTCGAGCTCTTCAAGTTCGGCATTGACGAAAATCCGAAGAGCCTGAAATGTGCGCGTTGCAGGGTTCTGGCCCGGCTCGCGGGTTTTGACCGCGCCAGCCACGAGTTCGGCCAGTTCAAGGGTGGATGAAAACGGGCCCCGTTCCTGTCGGCGAGCGACAATCGCCTTTGCAATGGGGCCAGCAAACCGTTCTTCGCCATACTCACGAATCACCTCTGCGATCTGCTGCTGTGAAGCACATGTCAACCAATCGGCAACACTCTGGCCGCGCGTGGTGTCCATGCGCATGTCCAGCGGGCCGTCCGCACGAAAAGAAAAACCCCGAGCGGGGTTGTCGATTTGTGGCGAGCTGATTCCGAGGTCCATCAGAACCCCCGCCGCACTGCGCGGCGGAAGCTCGCCCAGGCTGGCAAAGCCCTGGTGACGGATGTCGAAACGCTCGTCCTTGATCTGAGCCGCTGCTGCCAACGCCTCCAGATCCTTGTCGTAAGCTGTCAAACGCCCTGCCGGGTCGAGGCGCGACAAAATCAGGCGCGAATGCCCACCGCGACCGAACGTGGCATCCACGTACTGGCCTTGGGGGTCCGTTACCAGGGCGTCGACAGCCTCCTGGAGCAGGACCGTGGTGTGTGACCATTCGCTCACCTGCCTCCTAAAACACGAGTTCCTCGAATGCCTGAGTCATGCCGGCTTGAATAGCCTCGGCCTCCTTGGCTTCGTATGTGATCTTGTCCCACAGTTCAAAGTGATTGCCCATGCCAAGCAGCATGAGGTCGCGCTCGAGTCCCGCCGCCTGGCGAAGCTCTGGAGAAACGAGGACACGTCCCGTGCCATCCATTTCCACGTCCATGGCACTTCCCAGGAAGATGCGCTTGAGCCATTGGGCAGACATGGGCAACTGAGCGATACGTTCGCGAAATTTTTCCCACTCAGGACGGGGGAACACCATCAGGCAGCCGTGCGGGTGCTTTGTAATGGTGAGTTGACCCGAGGCAGTGGCGGCCAGGACGTCGCGATGCCGGGTCGGCACAGAAAGCCGACCCTTTGCATCCAGACTCAGCGACGACGCCCCTTGAAACACTTGGATCCCTTTTGAATCAGTGGCAAATTAACGATGAAGGCACTTTTCACCACTTAATTGCACTTTTTTGCACTGTATCAGGAAAACCATAGCAGGCGATAGGGCATCTACAAATTATTTCAATGAAATCAATGCTTTAGCTGGATTTCAAATGGAGGGATATATGGGTTTTTTCTTTTAAATAAAGAACTTAGGAGAGATATCGAAAGTAACCCTGGAATCGAGCAGCAAAATTCCGAAAATCCGCTTCTCCGTGAACATGTTGGCAAGTGAGCGGGGGAACGCAAACGGAGGTTCTCAACGCTTCAAGCAAAAAGCCGCCTGACAACAGGCGGCTTTTGAGGGAGAAGCCATCGCATAGGGCATTCGGAGTGCCCGCACGAAAGGGGGCATCCGATGGATTGGCTTGTAGCGACAGCTCTGCCCCGAGCCTTACGGCGCTTTGCGCGCCATCAGAGGATATAACGCGAGAGGTCTTCGTTGCGACTCAGCGCCGATAGCCTCTCATCGACATAGGCGGCATCAATGCTCACAGTCTGCCCCTCGAGCTTGGTGGCGTCGAAGCTGATTTCGTCCAGCAGACGCTCCATGACAGTAGACAAGCGGCGCGCTCCGATGTTTTCCGTGGTCTCATTGACCGAGCAAGCGATTTCAGCGAGACGGGAAATGCCTTCAGGCGTGAATTGCAAGTTGACCCCTTCGGTGGCCAGCAAGGCTTGGTACTGGCGCACCAAAGAGGCATCTGTCTGGATCAGAATGGCTTCAAAATCCTGAACCGTGAGCGAGGCTAGCTCCACCCGGATAGGCAAACGGCCCTGCAACTCGGGAATCAGATCGCTCGGCTTGGCAAGGTGGAAAGCACCGGAAGCTATGAAAAGAATATGGTCGGTACGAACCATACCGTATTTGGTACTGACGGTGGTTCCTTCAACCAATGGGAGCAGATCGCGCTGCACCCCCTGGCGCGAGACCTCGGCAGTACCGCCTTCGCCACCGCGCGAGGCGACCTTGTCGATTTCATCAATGAAGACGATTCCATTTTGCTCCAGGTTTTGTAGCGCCTCAGTACGGATTTCGTCCTCATTGACCAGTTTTCCTGCCTCTTCGTCAACCAGCAGCTTCATGGCTTCGCCGATTTTCACGCGACGCATCTTGCGCCGGTTCGCCCCCATATTGCCCAGCATGCCCTTGAGCTGCTCGGCCATGTCTTCCATGCCGGGAGGCCCCATGATCTCCAGTGCGGGTTGCGGCTGGACGAGTTCGAGCTCGATTTCCTTGTCGTCCAACTGGCCTTCCCTCAGCTTCTTGCGAAAGCTCTGCCGTGCCGCGTTATCGCTGGAAGGCTGAGCTGTTGCACCGTCAGGAAGGCGTGCGGGCGGGATCAATACGTCAAGGATGCGGTCTTCAGCGAGATCTTCTGCACGGGTGCGGTGTTTCTTCACAGCGCCTTCGCGCGCCTGCTTGACCGCCATTTCGGCGAGGTCACGGATGATGGAGTCGACATCCTTGCCCACATACCCGACCTCGGTGAATTTGGTGGCTTCAACCTTGATGAATGGCGCCCCAGCCAGGCGCGCCAGCCGGCGGGCAATTTCGGTTTTCCCCACGCCTGTGGGGCCGATCATGAGAATATTCTTGGGTGTGATCTCAGGCCGCAGCTTTTCATCGACCTGCTGGCGGCGCCAGCGATTACGCAATGCAATCGCCACCGCGCGCTTGGCGTCTTTCTGGCCGACGATGTGACGATCGAGTTCGGAGACTATCTCCTGCGGAGTCATTGAGGACATTTACGTTGAGCGTGAATCGTTTGACATTAGGCTGGGGCGCATGCCTTGCCGGTGAGAGGGCGCAAAATACTTAAGGTTCTGCGCCCGAGGCTCTCTAGAGAGTCTCGATGGTGTGATGCATATTGGTGTAGATACACAACTCACCAGCGATCTCCAGTGACCGCTTGACGATCTGGTCAGCCGGAAGATCAGAGTGATCGAGCAGGGCCTTGGCCGCAGCGTGCGCATAGGCACCCCCTGAACCGATGGCCACCAGGCCGTGCTCTGGCTCCAGTACGTCGCCGTTTCCAGTGATGATGAGAGAAGTTTCGCTATCGGCCACTGCAAGCATGGCCTCCAGGCGGCGGAGCACGCGATCAGTGCGCCAGTCCTTGGTGAGTTCGATAGCGGCTCGCGTCAAATGGCCCTGGTGCTTTTCCAGCTTGGCCTCAAAACGCTCGAACAGGGTAAAGGCATCGGCTGTTGCGCCAGCGAAGCCCGCCAGGACCTTGTTGTGATAGAGCTTACGTACCTTGCGCGCCGTACCTTTGACGACGATGTTACCCAAGGTGACCTGTCCGTCGCCGCCGATGGCAACCTGCCAGCCGTCAGGCGTCTTGCGCCGGGCGCTGATGATAGTAGTACCGTGAAATGCTTCCATCGCGCGCAAATGGGGGCAATTGCACGGTCTGCAAGCCCCCGCAGTTGCGAATCTCAGTCCTTGCGCAGCCTGACGCGAGCTACTTCGCTGATGCCTACGACGCCGAAGAAAGCCGCCACGAGACGATTGACGTGCCTGAACACGACTTGCCTGCCCTGCAACTGCTGAGCGGTTGCCCAATTGAGCAAAGTGCCCGCCGCACCAAAGTCGACACGCTCGAGCAAACTGCAATTGAACTCTATGGACACCACCCCTTCAGTCACCGTTACGTCACGCAGCGCTGCCTCAGCATCTCCGAGCAGCACACCCTGAAGCTCGCTCTTCAGGACTCCCTGGCTCGCGGGTTCACCCATTGCAAGCATGGAGGCGTCAGCACCGTAAGACGCCTCTGGCGCGTCGTGAGACGGCTCCTGTTCGTCTTCTGCGCTCAGGATGGAATCGCCATCACTTGTCATGGCTGTAAACGCACTGCTGGGCTCCTGCCATGCCGGGGGAGACACCTCGTAGGTCACACAATACTTGAGCGCGACGAGCTCGAATTCGTCCATTTCGTTGAGCACGCGCAGCAAGGCCAGGCGAGCCACCCACCACATGGGATCGACCGAACGATCATCGGTTGGCGACTGTTCATCCAGCAGGTGCAGGAGGATTTCGCTGCCGATGAACTTAAACCGAACCGCGGTATCCGCCCACCGCTGCAAGGCTTCGGTAAAAACCGGAAGCGCTGCAGGTTCAATGCTCTTCAGGTAGCGCCAATCGATACGCCACGGAGATCCGGTACGCGCCAGCGTGGCATTGAGAGCGGCCACCGATTGCACACCCAGGATGGAAGGGGCCACCCAATGCGCCAATGCGTTGCTGGGCTTGTTCTTCTCCTGGGGAAGCAAGGTTGCGTTCTGAGACGAAAGGAGTGGACCCAGAGTCCATTGGGGGGCAGAGCGGTCAAACCGGCTGGCAAACTCAATGGCCACGTCATCGAACTTGTCCTGTTCGCCAGTGGCGCGGTAGAGATCAAACAGGGTCAACCAAGTGTCCTGAGACTGGTTGTGCAAATCAGCTCCGCGAAGTAGTTCGCGCAACCCGGACTCCGCGCCAGCAGTATCACCGTTGGCAAACCGAATGGCAGCCTCTTCAATTTCGGGCTCCTGCTTCGCGCTGGCGTGAGCTTCCAGGCCCATCGGACCGCTGGACAAAGCTTCGTTGACCATCGCAGGAGTCGTTGGCGCCATACCTTCCAGTGAATCCAGAAGCGGGGGCAGACTGTCTGCACCCGATAGCGCCGGAGTAACCTCTTCGCGCACCATCTTCTCGCGGGGAAGTGCTTCAAAATTGATGGTCGGAGCGAATGCGCGGGTGGCAGAAATGCCAGGAGCAATCGTTGTTCGTTCACCGACCGCCTGATGGGCGGCAGAAACCGGAGCGAGCACGGTATCGGCATGCGGCGCGGAAGACTCTCGGGGCTGCACGCCAGGCGATACGCTTTTGTGCCGCAGCCAGGCACTCGACATCTGCTTTTCAATCTCGTCGATTTTTTCCAGAGTGCGCGCACGTTCTCCCGTATTGGCGAATTCGCTGTTTTGAGAAAGGGACGAAGATGCACCGCGGTCCGGTACAGCGGGTAATTCGCGGCGGCGGGCCTTGCGCAAAAGGTCGAACTCACGGTTTCGCACAAAGTCGTTGCGGCGCTTGCGCTCAATCATCTCCTTGAGCGCCAACCTCGAGTCATTTTCCTCGGGCGTCACTTCAGGGCGATCGAGATCCGCCCAATGAGTGGTGGGGCTGCTCACGAACCTGACCACTTTGGACAGCAGACCGCCTTTACCTGATGAGCCGGAATCTTTGCTCATGGTGCCGCTTCTACCGCAGGAACCCGTCTACCACGGGCCGGCACATCATTGACAGCTTCACGAGGTAGCCCGGCCAGCAGCCTTGCGCATGCCGACTGCGGCCCGCTCTGGTGCCCACGCAAAGCCGATTGCTCTGTTTCACTGGACCAGTCATACCACCCCAAAGCGCGGATCAATCGCCAAACATTTTTTGTTTGAGCTCACGCCTTTGCTGCGCTTCCAACGAAAGCGTAGCCGTAGGACGAGCCAGCAGGCGCCCAACACCGATAGGTTCGCCGGTTTCGTCGCAGTATCCGTAGTCACCGGCATCAATCCGGCCAATGGATTGCTCGATTTTCTTGAGCAGTTTGCGCTCACGGTCACGAGTGCGCAGCTCCAGTGCGTGTTCTTCTTCAATAGTGGCGCGGTCGGCAGGATCAGGCACCACCACGGTGTCTTCGCGCAGATTTTCAGTGGTCTGACCCGCATTGGCCAGCATATCTGCACGGAGCTGCGAAAGCTTCAGGCGGAAATAAGCCATCTGCTTTTCATTCATGTACTCGCTATCAGGCATAGCGATGATTTCAGCATCCGTCATTTCAGCGGGCGACTTGGCTTTCCAGTTGTTAGCCAGGCTCATGTCCTTTTTGATCGGGGTAGGCACGGGATAAGAAGCAACGATGGGCATGGGCAATATCTTCGGGGCTGCTGGCGCAGGAGCTGCAGCTGTAGGGGTAGCGGTTGGACGGACGGTTTTTGGCACACCCGTCTTGGCAGGTGTGGTCTTGACCGGTGCGGGCACGCGAGCCGCTTTGGCTGGCGAAGATGTCTTGACAGCCGCAGCCCCCTTGGTAGGGGCTGAGGTCGCTTTGGCTGGCACCGCCTTGGAAGGGGGTGCCTTGGATTTCGCCGTGCTCTTTGCAGCCGCTGATTTCACTTTGTCTGTCTCCCGTGGGCGATGGAGCCGGAAGGCATCTATCAATCCACTGAATGTACAAGGAAGGGATGAAGTGGGTCTTTCTTCATCCCTCAAAGCCCTCTTATAGACCTTCTTGGGCGACTTAGCCAGGGGGCGAGAACGCATTGTTCCCTGCCCTACCGGTTAAAAGTGCGGCGATTGTATCGGCGTTCTGGCCGAACGCACACCATAAACCGTTATTACTTCACGGGAAGGGGTCTTGAAGCGGCAATTGCCTACGTCAAGCACCCAATCAAGGCACCAAACTTTGCTCAAGGCCCTGCACGAGGATGTCCCTGGGCAGGTCAATGCCGATGAAGACCATTTTGCTGATGCGGGGCTCACCTTCGCCCCACGCAGGCCCCAGATCGCTGCCCATGAGCTGATGTACCCCCTGAAAAATGACCTTGCGCTCGGTGCCTTTGATGGCCAGAACGCCCTTGTAGCGAAGCATCCGGGGGCCATAGATATTGACTATGGCACCCAGGAAATCCTCAAGCTTTGCGGGATCGAAGGGGCGTTCTGAGCGGAAAACGAAACTTTTCACGTCATCATCGTGGTGGTGATGATGCCCGTGCCCATGGCCATGGCCATGGCCGTGGTCGTGCCCGTGGTCATGAGACGGATGATCACAGTGATCGCCATCATGATGGTGGTGATCGTGCTCGTCTTCCTTGAGGAAATCCGGGTCAATGTCCAGCTTGGCATTCAGATTGAAACCACGCAGATCCAGGACTTCGCTGAGCGGAACATCCCCAAAATGCACTATCTTTTGGGGTGCGCGGGGGTTCATATGCTTGATGCGGTGCTGAAGCGCCTCAAGGTCGGCGGGGCTCACTAGATCAGCCTTGCTGATGAATATCTGGTCAGCAAACCCGATTTGCCGGCGCGCTTCCTGCCGGTCGTTGAGTTGCTGGGCCGCGTGTTTGGCGTCCACCACAGTGACGATGGCGTCCAGAAGGAAGCTCTCTGCAATCTCGTCGTCCATGAAGAAGGTCTGCGCCACGGGGCCGGGATCGGCCAGACCTGTTGTTTCGATCACAACACGCTCGAAATCCAGCAGGCCCTTGCGCTTCTTCGCGGCCAGCAACTGCAGTGTGCTGCGTAGATCTTCTCGGATGGAGCAGCAGATGCATCCGTTGCTCATCTGGATAATCTGCTCTTGCGTGTCGTTGACCAGAATGTCGTTATCGATGTTTTCTTCGCCGAACTCGTTCTCGATCACGGCGATTTTCTGGCCATGGGCCTCGGTCAGCACGCGCTTCAAAAGCGTAGTTTTTCCAGCACCGAGAAAGCCGGTGAGGATGGTTGCGGGGATGAGAGACATGTGAGGTGACAGTCAAAGTTATCAGTAAAGCACCGAAAGCACCGGCGGCCTAACCTGTCAGTTTAGCGCCCTGGGACTTTCCCTGTATGCTGGCGGTCACATGTCTGCAAATATTGCATGTAGAACTTGTTTATGACTCCGCACGTTTTCTGTAGAACCTGCTGCGTCATTTTTTCGCATCCCTGGAGGGGGAAGAGATGAACTTACGATCCTTGCTGGTGATGGGCACGCTGGCTGTGTGTGCTCACCAGGCGCAGGCAAAAGACTTGATTTTGGGAGTGAGCGAAGGCACTTCCGGCGGTACGGATCACGCAAGGGTGCTGCTGAAGTACGGGGGATTGGCCAAAGTGCTGAGTGGCGCGCTCAAGACGAACGTCAATGTCGTGTTCGTGCGGGAATTTGCTCAGCTCGAAGAGGGCATGGAAACCGGCCGGCTTGACCTTGCCTTGGCGCGGCCCAGCGATTTTCCAGCCCGAGGCCTGCGCAATTATGGTTACCAGTACGTCGCGACGGCCAAGCCGGACGGCCAATGCTTCATCACCATTCCCAAGAACTCTCCCATCAAATCACTGGCCGAGATCAAGGGCAAGAAGATCGTGTTGCCGGAGAAGATCTCCTATATGTCGAAATTTTGTGCCGCTGAGCTGCGCAATAACGGCATAGATGTCAACAAGGAAGCGGTGACTTACGTCCGTGAGCAGGAGGCGGTGAGCTTCTACATCACGAATGGCTTCGGCCAGGTGGGCGCGCTGGCGTCCTATTCAGGAGCAGCCAAGAAGTGGGTCAAGGAAGGCGGCCAAGTGTTACACAAGAGTGTGACGCAACCCTATTTCCCGCTGATCGCCGAGAAATCCTTCGATAAAGCGGCCATTGCCTCCATGCAAAGGGCTTTGCTGGATCTTCCGAACTCTGCGGAAGGTCAGGCTGTGTTGAAGTCCATTGGTATTGATGGGTTTGATACGGGGTCTGAGGCCAAGTTGCGGCAGTTGCTGGATTGGCTGGGTTGCAAGGGTGGGGAGTGCGTTGCGGCGCAGAAATAGCGCTGTTGCCTTCAACTTATCGAGCCCAGGTGGTGAAGGAGGGCGAGTGCTTCCTTCACCACGATTTCAGCGGTAAAGCGATCGCGTCTTCTCTTACTCCCTTGTATGCTTCAGTTTCGATAAACGAAGAGTAGGTTTGGACGGTTATCCA
>JAECRA010000089.1 GCA_015999985.1 Comamonadaceae bacterium | reverse complement strand
TCGATGACTGGCGCAAGGTGGTCAACAAGGACCCCGAGGGCATGCGCTCGCGCGAAAAGTATTTCTGGCAGTCCGTCATTGGACTTCTGGCTGCGTTGTGCCTGGTGTTCAGCATCTCTGAAAGCTCCAACGCACGCGTGCTTGAGCTTTTTGTCGATTGGATTCGATCGGGATTCACCATTGACCTGCCACACGCTGCCGGATTGATGGTGCCCTTCTTCAAAGAGGTGAGCTATCCCCTGGGTGTGCTGGGATTTGTCATCATGAGCTACCTTGTGATTGTTGGATCGAGCAACGCGGTCAATCTGACCGACGGCCTGGACGGATTGGCCATCATGCCGGTCATCATGGTGGGTTCAGCTCTGGGTATCTTTGCGTACGTGACGGGCAGTTCTGTCTACGCCCGCTACCTCTTGTTCCCGCACATCCCTGGCACTGGCGAGCTCCTGATCTTCTGCGCCGCAATGGCTGGCGCTGGCTTGGCGTTTCTCTGGTTCAACGCACACCCCGCGCAAGTGTTCATGGGTGATGTCGGCGCATTGGCATTGGGCGGCGCACTGGGCACGATTGCTGTCATCGTGCGCCAGGAAATCGTGCTGGCCGTCATGGGCGGGATCTTTGTGGTTGAAGCCGTGTCCGTCATGTTGCAAGTGACCTGGTTCAAGTTCACCAAGCGCCGCTATGGCGAAGGTCGTCGCCTTCTGAAAATGGCGCCGCTGCACCACCACTTTGAAAAGAGCGGATGGGCGGAGACTCAGGTCGTCGTCAGGTTCTGGATCATCACCATGCTGCTTTGCCTGGTGGGGTTGTCATCGCTGAAGCTCAGGTAATGAACGAACACCTGAAAGACCGTCACATCCTGATCCTGGGCCTGGGCCTTTCCGGCCTGGCCATGGCTCGTTGGTGTGCCCGCCTGGGTGCTGAGGTGACGGTGGCTGACACACGCGCAGAACCTCCTCAACTGGAAACCTTGCGTGCCGAGGTGCCGGCAGCGCATTTCGTGGCTGGTTCATTGAACGCCGAATTGCTCGCTGACCAAGGGTTCAGCGCCATCTATCGCAGCCCCGGTCTTTCGCCTGATGAAGTGGCAGGGCTCACGGCTGCCGCACAAGGGTGTGGTCTGAGCGTCGAGGGTGAACTCAGCCTGTTCGTCCAGGCCTTGGAACAATTGAAGGCCGAGCGTTCTTATGCCCCTTCCGTGCTGGCCATCACGGGAACGAATGGCAAAACCACAGTGACCTCCCTGACCGGGCAGTTGGTGGAGCGCGCTGGAAAGACTGTGGTGGTGGCTGGGAATATTGGCCCGTCCCTGCTCGACATGCTCGGTCAGGCTTTGGATCACGACGCATTGCCAGAGGTTTGGGTGCTGGAGCTTTCCAGTTTCCAACTGGATGCAGTCACCCATTTCGAACCTGCTGCTTCCACCATCTTGAATCTGACGCAGGATCACCTCGATTGGCATGGTGATATGGCCGCCTACGCAGCGGCGAAGGCAAAGATATTTGGTGCCAGCGGCGTGATGATCCTCAACCGGGATGACCCTCTCGTCGCATCCCTGCGGCCACCGGTTCCTACTGGCAAAGCCGCCAAATTGCCCCAGCGCCCGGTGCTCACGTTTGGTGCTGGCTTGCCAGAGGCGCCCGAAGACTTTGGCATTGAGATCGTCAACGGCATGGCCTGGTTGGTCCGCGCGCTCGAAGCAGATGAAACCTTGCGCCGCCGCAAAGACGCTGCCCAGGAGATTCACCTGCAGCGCTTGATGCCTGTCGATGCCTTGCGGATCCGCGGGCGTCACAATGCGGTCAACGCGCTGTCGGCGCTCGCATTGGCGGTCAGCTGCGGGTGCCAATTGGCTCCCATGCTGTATGGCTTGCGCGAATACCGTGGCGAGCCGCACCGCGTTGAATCCATTGGAATGCTGGGTGATGTCGAGTACTTCGACGACAGCAAGGGAACCAACGTGGGTGCTACCGTAGCCGCGCTGAACGGCCTGGGTGCTGATAGGCGCCTGGTCGTCATTCTGGGTGGCGAAGGTAAGGGGCAAGATTTTTCCCCGCTGCTTCAACCCGTGGAGCGCTTCGTGCGAGCCGTGGTGCTGATCGGTCGCGACGCTGAACAGATCCGTGCGGCCTTGGAGGGCTCTGGCGTCCCTTTGATCAACGCCTCTGACATGACCGAGGCGGTTGCATTCGCGCGCGAGAACGCTCAAACGGGCGATGCTGTTCTGCTGTCGCCTGCCTGCGCCAGCTTCGATATGTTCCGGAATTACGCTCACCGTGCGGACGCTTTCTGCGCCGCGGTGAGAGATCTGGCTCATGCCGAAGGACTTGAATTGGAGGTGCCAGCATGAATGCTGCCGTCGACTCATCTCCTTCGTCGCCTGTGACTGAGCCAAAACCCCGCCGACGTCGCTCGGCGAAGGCTGCCAGCGAGCATCTGCCAGTGCGTATTGGCGGCATGGAATACGCACGCACGGCCAGCACACCCACACGCGTTCTTGGCTTTGACCAGGCGCTCATCTGGGCTTGCCTGTTTCTGCTGTCCTGGGGCTTGATCATGGTGTATTCGGCCACCATCGCCATGCCGGACAACCCACGCTTTGCGCGCTTCGGGCCCAATTTCTTCGTCTATCGGCATGCCCTGTGGATCTGTATGGGCTTTGTGGCTGCGCTGATCACGTTCCAGGTGCGCATGGATTGGTGGGAGAAAGCGGCGCCCTGGCTTTTCGTGGTGTCATTGGCGCTTTTGATCGCGGTGCTGATTCCGCATGTAGGAAGCGTGATCAATGGTGCGCGGCGCTGGATCTCTCTGGGCCCCATGAATTTCCAGCCCTCCGAAGTCGCCAAGCTGGCCGTGCTGCTTTATGCCGCCGACTACATGGTGCGCAAGATGGAGGTCAAGGAACGGTTCTTCCGTGCGGTGCTTCCCATGGGAGTGGCTGTGGGGGTGGTGGGCGCTCTGTTGCTGGCTCAGCCTGACATGGGTGCCTTCATGGTGATCGCGGTCATTGCCATGGGCATCTTGTTCCTGGGCGGCGTGAACGCGCGTATGTTCTTCCTCATTGCGGCCGTTTTGGTGGTGGCATTCGGCTTGATGATTGCTTCCTCCGAATGGAGGCGCGAACGAATCTTCGCTTACCTCGATCCATGGAGCGAGCAACACGCGCTAGGCAAGGGCTATCAACTCTCGCATTCCTTGATCGCCATCGGACGAGGCGAGGTGTTCGGGGTGGGGCTTGGTGGCAGCATTGAAAAACTTCATTGGCTGCCAGAAGCGCATACCGATTTCCTGCTGGCGGTCATTGGTGAAGAGTTCGGTTTGATAGGCGTCGTCTGCGTGATCGGTCTGTTCATGTGGCTGACCCGGCGCATCATGCATATCGGCCGCCAGGCCATCGCGCTGGACCGCGTGTTCTCTGGTCTGGTTGCACAAGGCATCGGCCTCTGGATGGGGTTTCAAGCCTTCATCAACATCGGTGTGAATCTTGGCGCGCTGCCCACTAAAGGGCTGACCTTGCCCTTGATGAGCTACGGAGGGTCAGCGATTTTGGTGAACCTCGTGGCCATTGCCATCGTGCTGAGAGTGGACGTCGAGAACCGCCAACTGATGCGTGGAGGGCGGGCATGAGCGCAGAATTGAGCCGTCCCCAAGCTTCTCTCGGTGCGGGCATGCCCGGCGCGAAGTGCGCGCTGGTCATGGCCGGCGGTACCGGTGGGCACATCTTCCCAGGGCTGGCCGTGGCCGATGCCCTGAGAGAACGCGGCTGGCGAGTGCACTGGCTGGGCGCACCGGGAAGTATGGAAGAGCAACTGGTGCCCCCTCGCGGCTATGCGTTCGAGCCCATCGCCTTCGGCGGTGTCCGTGGCAAAGGCCTCAAGACCCTCTTTTTGTTGCCGCTGCGCCTGCTCCGAGCTTTCGGGCAAAGCGTCAGCGTGATCCGACGCGTCAAACCCGACGTCATGGTGGCCTTTGGCGGATACATCACTTTCCCCGGCGGCATGATGGGCGTGGCTCAAAATAAACCACTCGTGCTGCATGAGCAGAACTCCGTAGCCGGCATGGCCAACAAGGTTCTGGCCGGCATTGCTGACAGAGTTTTCACTGCGTTTCCTGGCGTGCTGCCCAAGGCGCGCAAAGTGCAGTGGGTGGGTAATCCGCTGCGCGCGGCCTTCACGCAATGTCCAGAACCAGCTGCACGCTTTGGCGGAAGAAGCGGCCCCCTGCGAGTTCTGGTGGTGGGTGGCAGCCTGGGTGCCAAGGCGCTGAACGATGTCGTTCCTAAAGCGCTCGCACTGATTGACACTGCGCAGCGGCCCATCGCCACTCATCAAAGCGGCGCCAAGCAGATCGACGATTTGCGCGCGGCCTACCAGGCTGCCGGCGTTGAAGCGACGCTCCTGCCTTTCATAGACGATATGGCGACAGCCTACTCCGAGGCAGACCTTGTGATCTGCCGTGCGGGCGCTACAACGGTGAGCGAAATCGCCGCCATTGGCGCTGCCGCTCTTTTCGTGCCATTTCCCGCAGCGGTGGACGATCATCAAACTGCCAACGCGAAATTCCTGGTTGATCAGGAGGCCGCCTGGCTGATTCAGCAGCGTGATCTGACCCCCCAAATGCTTGCCGATTTTTTAAGGAATACGACCCGTGCCACTTTGGTGTCCTTCGCAGAGAAGGCCAGAACAATGAGAAAAACAAACGCCGTCGAAAAAATCGTTGCGGCTTGTGAGGAGCTGGCCGTATGAAGCACGCCATTCGTCACATTCACTTCGTGGGCATCGGTGGCTCAGGCATGAGTGGTATCGCCGAGGTCCTGCACAACCTGGGCTACAAGATCTCGGGTTCCGATCTTTCAGACAGCAGCACGCTGCAGCGCCTGGCAGCCTTGGGCATCAAGACTTTTGTCGGGCATGAGGCCTCGAACACTGAAAGTGCGGACGCTGTAGTCACTTCCACTGCGGTCAAGTCAGACAACCCTGAAGTACTGGCTGCCCGGGAAAAGCGTATTCCCGTGGTTCCTCGCGCCATGATGCTGGCCGAGCTGATGCGCCTGAAACAGGGTATTGCCATCGCAGGCACGCACGGAAAGACCACCACGACAAGCCTGGTGGCCAGCGTATTGGCCGAGGCTGGACTAGATCCCACGTTTGTCATTGGCGGCCGGCTCAATAGCGCAGGTGCCAATGCCCGGCTTGGAGCAGGCGACTACATCGTGGTGGAGGCCGATGAGTCAGATGCGTCATTTTTGAACCTCCTGCCGGTGATGGCAGTGGTGACCAACATCGACGCCGACCATATGGAAACCTATGGCCATGACTTCAACAAGCTGAAGAAGGCGTTCGTGGATTTTCTTCACCGGATGCCGTTTTATGGCACCGCCATTCTTTGTCTGGAAAGCGCGGCGGTGCGTGAGATCGCAGATACCCTGGCGTGCCCGGTGACGTCCTATGGTTTTGCCGAAGACGCGCAGGTTCGCGCGGTAGACGTGCGCGCCGAGCACGGTCAGATGCACTTCACCGTGCAACGCCGCAATGGCGTTCAACTGCCTGATCTGCCCATCGTGCTCAACCTGGCAGGTGAGCACAACGTGCTCAACGCCTTGTCCGCCATTGCGGTCGCCGTGGAACTGAACATCCCGGACGCCGCAGTTCAGAAGGCTTTGGCGGAATTCAAAGGGGTAGGCCGTCGCTTTCAGCTCTATGGCGACCTGCCTGCCAAGGACGGCGGCACGTTTACGGTCATCGACGACTACGGTCACCATCCGGTGGAAATGGCGGCCACCTTGGCGGCTGCACGCGGCGCTTTTCCAGGTCGCCGTCTGGTGCTGGCATTTCAGCCACATCGCTACACGCGCACCCGTGATTGCTTTGAGGACTTCGTCAACGTCATCGGCACCGCCGATCGCGTGGTCCTGACCGAAGTTTATGCCGCCGGAGAAGACCCCATCGTGGCTGCAGACAGCCGGTCTCTGGCCCGGGCACTGCGTGTCGCGGGCAAGGTGGAACCCGTCTTCGTGGCCGATGTATTTGACCTTCCGGCTTTCGCGATCGAGCATGCACGCGGTGGTGATGTCGTGATGTGCATGGGGGCCGGCTCCATTGGGGCCATCCCGGCCAAAATCGTTGAGTTGCTACAAAAAATAGAGCATAATTCGGACGTTATCAATCCATCATGACGACAAGCAGTGTTCAATTCGGAAAAGTGGCTGTCCTGATGGGGGGCCAGTCGGCGGAACGGGAAGTTTCGCTGATGTCCGGTGCCGGCGTGCTGGCCGCTTTGCGCAGCCGTGGAGTTGATGCGCATGCCTTCGATCCTGCGCAGCAAGGCATGCACGAATTGCGCAGCCAAGGTTTCGCGCGCTGCTTCATCGCCCTGCATGGCCGTTACGGCGAAGATGGTACGGTCCAGGGCGCATTGGAGCTGCTTGGCATTCCTTACACGGGCGCCGGCGTGCTGGCCTCAAGCATGGCCATAGACAAGGTCATGACCAAGCGCGTCTGGATGGCAGAAGGCTTGTCCACTCCTCGTCATGTTCTGCTGCAAAGAGGGCAGTGCACGAGCGATCAACTGCTTTCCTTGCCGCGCGAACTCGGACTGCCGCTGATAGTCAAGCCAGTGCGCGAGGGATCCTCGCTGGGCGTTACCAAGGTCATTGACGGTTCTCAGGTGCAGGCGGCTATTAACGCCGCTGCGGCCATGGACGCGGACATCATGTGCGAGCAGTTCATCTCCGGAGATGAAGTGACCTGTGCTGTCCTGGGCACGGGCGACAACGCGCGGGCACTACCTGTGATCCACATCGTCGCACCTGAAGGCCAGTACGACTACCAGAACAAGTATTTCACCGACTCCACGGAATATCGCGTGCCATGCGAGCTCCCCGCTGGTGAGGAAGAAGCTATTCAGGCCCTTGTGCTCAAGGCCTACAAGTTGCTGGGCTGCCGTGGTTGGGGACGTCTGGACGTCATGATTGACGCAGCCACGCGCAAGCCCTACCTGCTGGAAATCAACACGGCTCCAGGCATGACCAGCCATTCGCTGGTGCCCATGGCCGCCAAGGCCGTCGGCATCAGCTATGAAGACCTGTGTGTCAGCTTGCTGGCCTCGGCCACGCTTGATTACCCCGCCAGACAGGCGCAGGAGGCGAGTGCATGAACACTGCCATGCCCTTGCCGCTGGATGTCCGACTGATGAACCTGACCACTTCAATACTGGTCACGGCTTTGCTGTTGGTGTGCCTGGCGGCCGGGCTGTGGTGGGTCATGCGTAATCCAGCTTTCGCCATTGGCCGTATCACGGTGGAAGGTGACACCGCACACAACAGTGCTGCGAGTCTCCGCGCTAACGTGGCCCCTCGGTTGGCAGGCAACTTCTTCACGCTTGATCTGGACGCCGCACGGGTCGCCTTCCAGTCAGCACCCTGGGTACGCAGAGCCATGGTGCAACGCGTATTTCCCGATCAACTCAATGTCAGTCTGCAGGAACATGTGCCGGCTGCCATTTGGGGTGAAGACGATAACCGTCTGGTCAATGTGCAGGGTGAAGTCTTTGAAGCCGTGGCTGATGACGACGAAGAAGACAGCTTGCCCCGGTTGCTGGGTCCCGAGGGGCGCGCACCACAAGTACTGGAGATGTACCGCGTTCTCGCGCCGATGCTCGAGTCCCTGGGACAACCGGTTGAGGAACTGGCTTTGGAGGGCCGTGGAAACTGGCGCGCGGAATTGGCCAACGGCGCAGTCCTTGAGTTGGGACAAGGATCGGCAGAGGAGCTCAAGGCCCGGGTGATGCAGTTCGTCAGCACTGTGGGGAGTGTGGCGGCACGTCATCAGCGCAAAGCAGACGCGATTGAATTCGCCGATCTGCGGCATACCTCCGGCTACGCGCTGCGCTTGCGCGGCGTGGCGACGGGCCAGCCTGAGCAAAAGCTCGTGCGGCCCAAGAGATGAGAACAAGCAAAAAGCACAAGAAATACTGGTGAAAAGATGGCAAAAGAGTACAAGGACCTGATCGTCGGCCTCGATATCGGCACCGCCAAAATCATGGTGGTGGTGGGAGAGGTGCTGCCCGGCGGCGACCTGAAACTCGCCGGTCTGGGAGTGGCGCCGAGCAATGGCCTCAAGCGTGGCGTGGTGATCAATATCGACGCTACGGTCGCCAGCATTCAGCAAGCCTTGAAAGAGGCGGAGCTGATGGCTGACTGCAAGATCGCACGCGTCTACACCGGAATTACAGGCAGCCATATCCGCGGCATCAATTCGAGCGGTATGGTGGCCGTCAAAGACAAGGAAGTCACGCCAGCGGATGTCGCTCGCGTGGTTGAGACGGCCAAGGCGATCAATATCTCCAGCGACCAGCGCCTTTTGCTGGTCGAGCCTCAGGAATTTGTCATTGATGGCCAAGACGTGAGAGAGCCGGTCGGCATGAGCGGCATGCGCCTGGAAGCCAAGGTGCACATTGTCACTGGCGCCCAGAGTGCAGCTGAGAACATCATCAAGTGCGTACGCCGTTGCGGTTTGGATGTGGATCACCTTATGCTCAATCCACTGGCGTCAGCACAGGCTGTGCTGACGGATGACGAGCGCGAACTCGGTGTGGTCTGCGTGGATATCGGCGCCGGCACGACCGACGTGTCTATTTTCACGGGCGGATCCATTCGGCACACCGCTGTGATTCCAATTGCTGGCGATCTGATCACGAGCGATATCGCCATGGCGCTGCGTACGCCCACCATGGATGCTGAAGACATCAAGGTCGAACACGGCTTTGCCAAGCAATTGCTGGCCGACGCCGAGACCCAGGTGGAGGTCCCAGGACTCGGTGACCGCACGCCTCGCATGCTGTCCAAGCAGGCCCTGGCTGGTGTCATTGAGCCACGCGTCGAGGAAATATTCTCGCTGGTGCAACAAGTGATTCGCGAGTCAGGCTTCGAAGAAGTACTTTCCTCCGGTGTGGTGCTGACGGGTGGCAGCGCGGTCATGCCCGGCATGCTGGAGCTGGGAGAAGACATATTTCTAAAGCCAGTGCGGCGCGGCATTCCCAAATATTCCCGAGCCCTGTCAGACATGGTCGCTCAACCAAGAGCTGCCACCGTCATGGGCTTGATGGAAGAAGCCCGGCAGGCTCGCCTGCGCGGTTTCAAGGTGGCTCAAAAGAGCGGGGGCATGAAAACCGCATTTGGTCGCCTCAAGGATTTCATAGTGGGGAACTTCTGATGTCCATTCTGAGTCGTCATGCGTTGTGCTTCTTTTCCTCTCGCTTGCGGTCGAGGACAGGTGCGCCTGACGCGGGCGTGCTCAGGCGGATGGTCAAACAAGGAAGTCAATCCAGCCCGTCCTTTTTTCCAGACGCAGGGGGCAAATCCTGCTTCTGGTTGAGTACGGGGCCACCGACCTGAGGCTCACAAAGAACGGAAGTATCAGGTCAATGAAAACAAAAGCAATTTCAAATTTTTTCCAATTTACGGCAACTGCAGGCAGACAAGGAGTGACATCATGAGCATCGAGATGATTGAAACGGACGGATTTCACGCGGGCACACTGATCAAGGTGATCGGGGTTGGCGGCGGTGGCAGCAACGCCGTCGATCACATGATCTCGCGCAGCGTGCAAGGCGTGGAGTTCATTTGCGCCAACACGGACGCGCAAGCGCTCGGTCGCACCAAGGCCTATGCCACGATCCAGCTGGGCACCGGCGGTCTGGGCGCGGGCAGCAAGCCCGACAAGGGCCGCGAGGCGGCAGAGGCAGCCAGCGACGACATTCGCCAAGCCATTCGTGGCGCGCACATGTTGTTCATCACGGCGGGCATGGGTGGCGGTACGGGGACAGGCGCTGCACCGGTTATCGCCCGTATTGCCAAAGACATGGGCATCCTGACCGTCGGGGTGGTCACCAAGCCGTTCGATTGGGAAGGTGGTCGCCGTATGACCAACGCCGAAACCGGTTTGTCTGAACTGGAATCGAACGTCGACTCCCTGATCGTGGTGCTGAACGAGAAGCTGCTCGAAGTTCTGGGCGATGAAATCACTCAGGACGAAGCTTTTGCACACGCCAACGACGTGCTGAAGAACGCTGTGGGTGGTATTGCCGAGATCATCAATGAATACGGCCATGTGAACGTCGACTTTGAAGACGTTCGCACCGTCATGGGTGAGCCTGGCAAGGCCA
Source organism: Comamonadaceae bacterium (assembly GCA_015999985.1). Lineage (GTDB taxonomy): Bacteria > Pseudomonadota > Gammaproteobacteria > Burkholderiales > Burkholderiaceae_C > Ottowia. The sequence goes on along the minus strand of JAECRA010000089.1, from coordinate 4,754 downwards.
TGATGGGAACCGCCGTGTCCAATGGTCCAGATCGTGCCCGCATCGCTGCAGAGCAAGCGGTCGCTTGCCCGCTGCTGGAAGGCATCGACCTGTCGGGCGCTAAAGGCGTGCTGGTTCTGGTGACTGCAGCCAAAGGCTCACTCAAGCTGAGCGAATCGCGCGAAGCCATGAACACGATCCGTGCTTACGCTTCTCCAGACGCGCATGTCATCTACGGCGCAGCCTACGACGACACCTTGGGTGACAGCATCCGCGTGACCGTGGTGGCGACAGGCCTGTCACGCCAGGGCGTGCGTCGTCAGCCGATTACCGTGGTTCAAGGCGGCCTGCGCACCGGCACCGACAACGTGCCGTTCTCCATGCCTTCCGCCAGCGGAATGGGTGTGGGCGTTGGTAACTCCCACGACTATGGGCAGATGAGCGTTCCCAGCGTATGGCGCAAGCCACCAGATCGTACGCATGCAGCCGCACGCGTCGACGCACTGTCTTCAGGCGGTATGGATGATTTCGAGATTCCTGCCTTCCTGCGCAAGCAAGCAGACTGATCGCCAGGGCGGGACGCTGATCAGCAGCGTCTTTGGACAAGAGACAGGGGTTCGTGAAAGCGGACGCCCTGTCTTTTTTTGCGTTTGCGAGATAGCATGTTAGTTGCTCGGCCCCAGCTCCGTCTTGGCTCACGTGAAGACCGTGCCATGGAAAACCAAGAGGAATCCATGGCCCGCGCAGGCGGTTGCTTGCACGATCGAGCTCAAGGCCTGGATACAAAGCCGGCCACCCTGACAAAGTAGGCACCATGGAAAAGATCTCTCCCGAACCTTTCAGCATTGAACCTGTTGGCGAAAGGTGCGTGCTGATTCGCCTGGGTGAGGGCATTGATCTGGCGACGAGCCAGAAGACGCACGCCGTGACGGAGTTCCTGCAAACCAATCCCTTGCCGGGGCTGATCGAGGTGGTTCCTGCGTTCAACTCGGTCGCGGTCCTTTTCAATCCAATGGCTTATGCCATGGGCGACGGTCTGCCCACGGCTCAGGTGACAAAGCAGCTGATGCAGCTTTTGGTTGCAGACTTGCCAGCCCAAGCGGGCAGCGGCCGATTGGTGGAAATCCCTGCCTGTTATGGAGGAGAGTTTGGTCCCGACCTGGAAGAAGTGGCCGAGCGCTGCGGTCTCACAGTGGAACAAGCCATCGCGTTGCACAGTGAGCGCCCGATGACCCTCTACACCTACTTCTTTGCCCCTGGAAATCCGTTTTTCGGGCCGCTGCACCCTGACCTTAGTGTGGGTAGGCGGGCATCGCCGCGCACGCGCCTGGAAGCTGGATCAGTGGGTATCGCGAACGGATTGTCTACGGTGTATGCCTCTGCTTCACCTGGCGGTTGGAACATCATTGCGCGCACACCCTGGACGTTCTTTGACTTGCACCAGGACCCACCGGTGCGTTTGCAGTTGGGCGATCAGATCAAGTTCAAGCCGATCGCGCCCACTGAGTTTCAACAGATGGAGGAGGGGCGCGCATGATTGTGATGAATGTTGTGCGTCCAGGCCTGCTCAGCACGTTCCAGGATCTGGGTCGTGTGGGGCACCAGTGTTTCGGTGTCCCGGTCAACGGGCCCATGGACGAGTGGTCGCACAGGCTGGCCAACGCATTGGTGGGCAATTCGCCCGAGGCGGCGGTGCTGGAATGCGCTTTTACCGGCCCTAAGGTGACGTTCTCCGGCGACGTGGTGGTTGCCTTGTGCGGCGCAGCTATGGACGCTACGGTTGATGGCCAACCGCTGCCTTATCAAACGGCGGTCTATGTCCGCCGTGACGCCGTGCTGGACATAGGCAAGCGTCAGAGCGGAGCCTATACCTACCTGGCCGTGCGCGCGGCCCTGGATGTGCCTGCCGTTCTCGGCAGTCGCAGCACCAACACCCGCGCACGGTTTGGCGGCTTTCAAGGACGAGCGTTGCGCAAAGGTGACCAGGTGCCGTTCAAGCTGCTTGCAGAAGCAGCTCCTCTGAGCTTGGAAATTTTGGGGAGGCAAAGTGGCTTAGCCCTGGTGCCCGGGCGGCGAGTGGCGGCTCGGCTGTCATGGCATGCGGATGCGGTACGCTTTGTTCCAGGCCCGCAGTGGGGCTACTTTACGCCAGAGGCCAGGGCAGCGTTCACCACTGGGCGCTACCGCATGTCGCCGCAGTCTGACCGAATGGGGACCCGCCTGAGCGGCACCGCGCTCCAACTTGAACGGCCGCTGGAGATGATCTCGGAGGCGACGGTGTACGGCACCGTTCAGGTGCCACCTGACGGGCAACCCATTGTCCTCATGGCAGACCGTCAAAGCGCAGGAGGCTACCCCAAGATCGGCTACCTGGCGAGTGCCGATCTTCCGAGCATGGCCCAGCGTCTGCCAGGAGATGAATTGCGCTTCGAGGCCATCACGCAGGAGGCCGCTGAAATCCTTTGGCGAGGTTTCGAGAAGGAACTGCGCGACGCCTGCGTTGCTGCGGTTGCTGCGCTCGACTGACAAGCTTCCACACATCAACTTCCACACACAAATTCATGCCAACCATCGACATCAATTGCGACATGGGCGAGAGCTTTGGCTCATGGGTGATGGGGCAGGATCTCGAGCTGCTCAAATACGTGAGTTCCGCCAATATTGCCTGCGGCTTCCACGCGGGTGATCCCAATGTGATGCTGAACACGGTGCGTGCCGCCCTGTCCCTGGGAGTGGCCATCGGAGCGCACCCCGGCCTGCCCGACTTGCAGGGGTTTGGCCGGCGAGCCATGGCGGTGGATGCCCGGGAAGTCTATGCGCTCACGCTCTACCAGGTGGGGGCCCTTGATGGCATTGTGCGTTCGCAGGGCGGGGTTTTGAGCCACGTCAAAACCCACGGCGCGCTCTACAACATGAGCGCCCGCGATCCGTCTTTGGCCGAGGCCGTGGCCCAGGCCGTGCGCGATCTCAACCCGCAGTGGTCGATTTTTGTCGGTAACGAACCTATGGCCCAAGCGACCGAGGCGCTTGGCTTGCGGGCGGTGCGAGAGGTCTTTGCCGACCGAACCTACCAGGACGACGCCACGCTCACACCCCGGTCGCAGCCGCACGCCATGATCGAAGATGTGGGGCAGGCCGCCGCTCAAGTCGAGCGCATGGTCAAGCAAGGTGTCGTGCGGGCGCTGTCCGGCAAAGAGGTGCCGATAGTGGCCGAGACTCTGTGCATCCATGGTGATCAACCGGGGGCGGTGCAATTTGTCCGCCACATCCGCGCTGCCCTTGAGGCCCAGGGCATTGTTGTGGCGAAGGCATGACGGAGAACGTGAACAGGCAAAGACCCTTCAGCATGGCACTCCTGCCCAGATGTGAGATTGCCAATACAAACATAAAATAGCGCCATGCTTTCGCAACGCACCTTGAAATCGCTCACTCGCGCTGTCGGCGTCGGCCTGCACAGTGGTGAGCGGGTAGAGTTGACATTACGCCCCGCTCCGCCCAATACAGGCATTATCTTTCGCCGTATTGACCTGCCCGAGCCGGTGGATATTCCTGTCAGTGCCATCTCTGTTACAGACACGCGTTTGGCTTCCACCATCTCCAGCGGGCATGCTAAAGTTCGCACGGTCGAACACCTGATGTCGGCTTGTGCTGGCCTGGGGCTGGACAATCTGTATATCGACATCACCGCAGAGGAAGTGCCCATTCTGGATGGTTCAGCTTCTTCCTTTGTGTACCTGCTTCAGAGCGCCGGAATAGAACTGCAGAAGGTGCCCAAGCAGTTTCTGCGCGTCAAGAAATCGGTAGAAGTGCGTGAAGGCGAGGGCGATCAGCTCAAATGGGCGCGCCTTGATCCCCACCATGGCTTCACTCTCAGCTTTGAAATCGACTTTGATCACCCGGCGGTGGATTCCACTGCCCAACGTGTCGAGTTTGACATGGGGTCGGGCCGCTACAGCCGCGACATTGCGCGTGCGCGTACTTTTGCGTTCAGCCGTGATGTCGAAATGATGCGCGCCAGCGGTCTGGCGCTGGGCGGAGGCCTGGACAATGCCATCGTGATGGACGACTTCAAAGTGCTCAATAGCGATGGATTGCGCTATGCCGAAGAGTTTGCCAAGCACAAGATCCTGGATGCCATTGGCGATCTTTACTGCATAGGCAAACCTATGTTGGCGGCCTACGGCGCTTTCCGTTCAGGCCATGGACTAAACAACAAGCTGCTGCGTGAGTTACTGGCCCAGCCGGAAGCCTACGATGTCGTGACTTTTTCCGACGAGAAAAAAGCCCCTACCGGTTTCGCGCAGCTGTCGCGGGCCTGGTAAGGACGTCCTATGCTGCTGTTCCGCTGGGCGATCCTGATGCTTCTGCTGTTTGCGGGAGTTTGCTTTGCTTATTACGCTGCTACGGGGCAGGCTCGCTTCAAGCGCATAGGCTGGGTGGTTCTCAAGTGGACTGTGCTTGCCGCCCTGGGTTTCTTTGCCGTATTGATTGCAGAGCGGGTGCTCTAGGGCGTGTTACCAGTGCCATCTCTAATCCCTCTGCCTTTGGGAGAGGGTGGGGTGGGGCCGGTCAACCGGGGGCGGCCATCCGGGGGCCGGCCATCCGGTGAGGGCACGCGGCGGGGGTTTTAACTCCCTCTCCCTCTGGGAGAGGGTTGGGGGTGAGGGCATGCAGCGGTTGATTGATTGCTGCGGTTACTTATTTCCTTCCGCTTTTGTGTTTAGGTCGGAGGCCGGGGAGTGCGCCCGGCAGCGCAGCCACCTTCTTTTGCTCCG
>JAECRA010000088.1 GCA_015999985.1 Comamonadaceae bacterium | reverse complement strand
CATTGCGGGGCGTGCACGCCCCGTATCGGATGCACCGCCCGCCGATATTTCCAACCTGCCGCCGGGCTTCTACCAGCCCATTAACTTGCCACCGATTGTCGTCAGTTCGACTGAAATCCGGGCCCGCGTAGCGGCTGGCCTGCCTATCGAACATCTGGTACCGCCAGCAGTAGCGCGGTATATTGCCGAACATCACCTTTACCAGCTGCCTCCGAGCCCTTGATGAGCGAAACTGCCCAAAAGAAAGATATCCAAAAACTCCAGCGTGCCATTGTGGACGGCCTGGAAAACGTCAAAGCACAAGATATTCGGGTGTTCAACACCGAACATCTTTCGCCGCTGTTCGAGCGTGTGCTGGTGGCCACTGGTACCTCCAATCGGCAAACCAAAGCGATTGCCGCAAGTGTGCGAGACAAAGTGCGCGATGCTGGTTTCCCGAAACCCCGCATTGAGGGCGAAGAAAACGGTGAGTGGATCATTGTGGACTGTGGCGCTGCAGTGGCTCACGTCCTGCAACCAGCCATTCGCCAGTACTACAACCTGGAAGAAATCTGGGGCGACAAGCCCATACGGTTGAAAGGGCCTGCCTCTGGGGGTAAGGCTGCGTCCCGGAAAGCGGCAGAAGCCGCTCCAGAGGCCAAATCGACCCCTGCCAAGAAGGTTGCGGCAAAAACCCCGGCAGCCAAGGCTGCACCCGCTAAATCCGCTGCTGCCAAAGCGCCGGCCAAGAAGGCAGCAGCCAAGTCGCCAGCAGCCAAGGCACCTCCGGTCAAAGTCTCTGTTGCCAAAGCAGTGGTCGTGAACGCACCCGCCAAAAAGGCGACCAAAGCAGCAGCGCCTGCGGCCAAGAAAGCTCCTGCCAAGAAGGCTCCTGCCAAGAAAGCCACGTCGGTCCGAAAACCTGGCTAAATCGCCGGGCGTCGGCTCATGAAAATCATCATCGTGGCGGTGGGCCAGCGGGTACCTGCATGGGCCCAGCAGGCCTGGGATGACTACGCCAAGCGCTTCCCGCCTGAAATCCGCGTCGAACTCAAGGCTATCAAGACAGAGCCTCGCGCGGGTGGAAAGACCGTGGAGCAACTCTATGCTGCTGAGCGCACTCGCATAGAGGCGGCCATTCCGCGTGGTACCCGCATCGTGGTGCTGGATGAACGTGGCACGGCGTTGACTACCACCGCGTTGGCAGAACAACTGAAGCAATGGCAACTGGGTGGGGGCGATGTCGCACTTATCATCGGCGGCCCGGATGGCCTTGATCCTGCGTTGCGCGCAGCGGCCCACCAGCGCATTCGCCTGTCTGACCTGACCTTGCCTCACGCCATGGTGCGCGTGCTGTTGATTGAGCAGCTATACCGCGCATGGTCGGTCAATGCCGGGCATCCCTATCACCGGGAATAATGGGGCATGCCTGATTTCATTTACCTGGCCTCCCAAAGTCCACGTCGCCGCCAATTGCTGGAGCAAATGGGTGTTCGCCATGCACTTTTGCTTCCTGGAGACGACGAGGATGCGGAGGGCCTGGAGGCCGTACTCCCCGGAGAATCTCCTCGTGCCTATGTGCGGCGAGTGACCTCACTCAAACTCCAAGCGGCAGTGCAGCGCCTGAAAGCTCGGGCTTTGCCGCCTGCCCCCGTGTTGTGTTCAGACACCACGGTCGCCCTCGGGCGCACCATCTACGGAAAACCCGCTGACGATACCGATGCGGCGCGCATGTTGGGGCAACTGTCCGGTACCACCCACCGCGTGCTGACGTGCGTTAGCCTGTGGCATGAAGGCCATGAAAAGCAGGCGCTGAGTGAATCACGCGTGCGCTTTTCTGCCATGACACAAGCGCAGCTGAAGGACTACATCGCCAGCGGAGAACCCATGGGAAAAGCCGGCGCATATGCCGTACAAGGGCGCGCGGCGGAATATATAGAGCACATCAGCGGCAGCTACACGGGCATCATGGGTTTGCCACTGTATGAAACCATGCAGCTCTTGCGATCGACTGGTTTAGCGACGTAACCAGAGCTCGTAAAAATTAGTTTGGGGCCATGTCCTGAACGCCGGACGAAATAGGGGAGAGAATGGTGTGTGCTGCCCCATAGATACCTGCCAAAATGAAATCGATGCGTTCGTGCGCAGGGCAAGGCGTAAAACGCAGTGATACCGGCTGGTATCGCGAGGATTTACAACGCGGCCGGCTAGGCGCCGCCATGGGTGCGAAGGCGCGATTTAATTGGCTGGTATTTATGGGACAGCACACTAGCATGCATCAAGACATTCTCATCAACTGGTCACCGCAAGAAACGCGTGTGGCCATCGTCGAACATGGCGCGGTTCAGGAATTGCACGTAGAGCGTGCACTGGAGCGTGGCTTGGTTGGCAACGTGTATTTGGGCAAGGTCGCCCGTGTGCTTCCTGGCATGCAGTCCGCATTCATCGACATCGGCCTGGAGCGCGCGGCCTTTCTTCATGTGGCCGACGTATGGCAGCGGCCCATGGCAGGTGAGAGCTTGCCCGCCCACCGCACGGCTGGCACACCGCCCAAGCCCATTGAGAAACAGGTTTTTGAAGGCCAGACCCTGATGGTTCAGGTCATCAAGGACCCCATTGGCACCAAAGGCGCTCGCTTATCCACGCAGATCAGCATTGCGGGCCGCATGCTCGTGTTTTTGCCTCAAGACGAACACATTGGCATCTCTCAGAAAATCCCGGCTGGTCAGCGGGACGCACTGCGCAGCCGCGTGCAGACTCTGGCAGGGGAGAGTGCCCCTGGCCAGACCAGAGGTGGCTACATTCTGCGCACCAATGCAGAAGACGCAACAGATGCCGAACTTGCAGAGGACATTGCGTACCTGCGCAAAACCTGGACGCGGATCCGGGAAGCGTCATTGAAATTGCCACCCACCAGCCTGCTGCATGAGGACCTCAGCCTGCTGCAACGTGTGCTGCGAGACCTGGTCAATGAAGAGACGCAATCCATCCGGCTCGATTCACAAGAGCAGTTCAAACAACTGGCCGCTTTTGGTCAGGAATTCATGCCGGCCGCCGCTGAACGGCTGTCGCTCTACAAAGGTGAGCGGCCTATTTTTGACCTGTATTCCGTAGACGACGAAATCGCCAAAGCCCTGGGCCGACGAGTAGACCTCAAATCTGGCGGCTATCTGGTCATAGATCAGACTGAAGCCTTGACCACCATAGACGTCAACACAGGTGCTTTTGTCGGCGCGCGCAATTTTGATGACACCGTTTTCAAGACCAACCTGGAAGCCGCGCAAGCCATTGCGCGTCAACTGAGGCTGCGCAATCTCGGCGGCATCGTCATCGTGGACTTCATCGACATGACCCAGGCTGAGCACCAACAGGCAGTGGTTGGAGAGTTCAAGAAGCAACTGGCGCGCGATCGGGTCAAAACCCAGACGGGCGGTTTTTCTGCGCTTGGGCTGTTGGAGATGACGCGCAAGCGGACCCGAGAATCCTTGGCTCAGATGCTTTGCGAACCCTGCGTGCAATGCCAGGGCGCAGGCCGGGTTCGCACGGCCCGTACCGTGGCCTACGACATCCTGCGCGAAATCTTGCGTGAAGCCCGGCAGTTCAACCCCAAGGAGTTTCGCGTAGTGGCTGCCTCCGCAGTGGTCGATATGCTGCTCGATGAAGAAAGCCAGCATCTTGCTGGCTTGTCTGACTTCATCGGCAAGCCCATCTCCCTAAGAGCAGAGTCGGCTATGGGACCCGATCAGTACGATATCGTTTTGCTTTGACGCGGGGCTCGGTGTTTCAACCGCGTTCCGTTGTGCGATCGCTGATCGCCTCATATTGTCAGAGCAGCATTTCAAGGAATGAACGCACGCACGCATCTAGCCTGTAATTGCGAGCCTTTTTGGACTGAGAATTCTGATCCGGCACCAAAATCTTGAGCCTGTGCCAACAACACAGGGAAAGATGAAAATTCCGTGGAGGACCAGTACGAAGCAATACCGAAGCCGCCTACAGCCGTCTTGTTGTTGAACAGTGTGGCCAATTGATTGCTGGCGGGCAGAAACCAGTCGTTGTAGCAGGTGTTGCCAGCCTGGCAGGGGGTGTTACCTTGCGAATCGACCTCATAGTTGTTGCACAACTGAGCAGCGTAGGGCTGGCCGCCATTGCTGCCATAGGCAGCTACGATGGCTGCGGTGTTGCTCGCGCCATCGGTCATGCTTTGGGCTGCAACCCCTACGGCAGTGACTACCCCCCAACTAATGCCGGTGCTGTTATCTGCGGTCGCCGCAATCAGGTTGCTTAAGCCGCCGTTGAGCGCTGCGATCACGCCACCGCCGGTAGGCTGTCCCACTGCGGTGGTCATAAACGTGTAGCCACTGACCAATCGGAATGCACCGTTTGCTGTGATGATCTCTATATCGACAGCTCCGGCCGCGTGTGCAGGTGTCACCGCAGTGATGGTGGTGGAATTGACGACGTTAACCGAAGTGGCTGGTACGCCGTCAAACGTAACGCTTGTGGCGCCGACTAATCCTGTGCCCGTGAGAGTAATCCCGTGGCCGCCTGACGCAGTGCCTGCATTTGGGCTGAGGGACGTGAGTGTAGGACCCGGGTTGATCAAGGAACGGCAGATGGCATCCACATCTACTCGGCAAGTTGAGCCATTCGTCAGAGCTTGACCCACGCTGCACGCAGGATAGGGCGAAGGAATAGGCGTGCCAGGGGGCAGCAAGCGGCTTATATCGACGGTGGCAAAACACTGGGCAACGTCCGGTGGGGCTATCGCCTCGATCTTCACGGGCAAACCGGATTCATTACGGAAGTCAGCAGGCTGAAAACCAGCGGTCAGGTTCCCGGAGCTGATCGGAGCGATAGCAATGGGTAGCGTTTGCCCGGAAGGATTGGTAAATACATTGAGCACCTGCGCCATCAGGCCAGAGCCATGTCCGGCTACGCCTACGAGAGCCCCTACCAGGATCATCGAGAGCACGCGCTGAGCGCCGCGGCTATGACGCAGGGCCCACCAGGCGAAAAATGCAAGCACCACTACCAACGCAGCCAGCGCCAAAGGGTTGTCTACCGGAACGGCTGCAATGGGTGCAGCGGGGACGGCGAGCGGCCCGGTCGTGATGGTCTGGGCGGTGGCGCTGAATGGCAAGAACACCGCCAGAAGCGCGAAAAGGCCGGCGTCTAAAGCTTTGACTTTCATCGTTCGAACTTTCCGCGAGTAGACGCGAGTGGTGTCAAATGATGCAAATTATCACAATTTGGATGGTTTCATTGCAAATGAGCGTTCCAAAGTTCGCCTTGTCTGCATCGTGCAACGCTGCAGCGAATGTCAGAACACCTTGAGCGCGTTGGCCATCAGGTCATGCGCATCGGTCTCGATGACCGAATTGTGTCCCACCACGATCCGGGTAAAAGGCCACTCCAGCAGCCGCTTCGCACTTCGGGCGGCGGCTTGTCTGTCGCGGACCAGCGCTTGCACGGTTCGCGGAACGGCCAATTTTTGGCGAACCCCGGATAGAACGGCATACGCCGTGGCTCGCCATGGAAGAGGGCCTTGCCAACATTGGACCAGGTCGGTCACGATGAGCGTGCTTGATGGCCTGTGAAACCAGATCGATTCCTTGCCAGCAGGAAATCCTTCAAACGCAAGATGTTCCAGCTCTGGGAGCCATGGGGCCTGCGCCGCCTCGGGCAGGTCCTTCAGGGTGTGAAGTTCTGGACGCTTCTTGCGAAGACCTCTGGGGCCGTACACCTCTGCGTCAGGGTAGGCTTGGGCCATTGGCCCCAGAAACAGGTGGTGCATCAGGTTGGGCGCCACGATGAACGCCACTGAGCCCAGCGCGTCCATCTGGGTCTGCATTTCGCGGGTCAAGGGAATGGGCGAATGCACCAGAAGCTTGCGTTCGGGCAGACACACCACGGTCATGCGTGAGGTGATGGGAACGCCGTAAGCTCCAAAGTGATGGGTCGCGTGCCAGATGTTGGTATCGATGGGTTCGAGCATGCTGCATGTTGCCAGAACGGCTGCCCGAGGAACCTGAAGCGACCTGCATCTTCTTCTGAAGCAACGCGCCTTCAAAGACTCCGAGCTAGTCACGCAGCTTCCTTCCACAGCCTAACGGCAAAGCTGAGCGCTTTATCCAGATGTGTTAGATCAAGTGGCAGCGTGCTGTACGGTCAAACGCTCAGCTCTGAGAGCCAATGAACATGGTCCATGGCTTCCGAAGGGACAGACTCCAGAGTCGATCCCATCAGACCGTTCCAGCGGTTGAACCATCCCACCATGGCTATGCACGAAACAATTTCTATGATTTCCTCATCGGTGAAAACGGACTTGGCCCGCTCCATCGCTAGAGCCGGCTCCCGCATCGGCAAGGCGCCGCCGGCGCTGGCTATGGCCAGAGCCTTTCTCTCCTTGTCCGTGTATTGCGGGTCTTCCAAATAGGATGGCAGAGCAGCCAGCTTTTCCCAGGAAATCCCAAGATGATGCGCGACGTGAACAAGGTGCGTCGTCGTGTAGCGGCACTCTGCGCCGCGCGCGGCTTCCGCAGCGATCAGAAATCGCAGCTGTTCCGTGAGTAGTCCTTCACCTCGTAGCGTCACACCTAGAAGCTTCAGCAGCGCAGGCACCATGCCGGGCTTGCGTGCCATGGTCAGAAGCGCGTTGGGACGATAGCCTACAAAACTCACCAGCTCTTCGAGCAGTGGATCCTTGAATCGGGGGTCGTGCACATTTAAGGGCTCAATGTGTGCGGGGAGTTCAGTTTTCATCGACGTCTATTGGGTTGGAATTTCATGAAGGGTCTCACTGGACTGGTACTCAGCGGCCGAGGATGGTGATGACCGCAGCGGCTTCTTCCACACCGACAAAGCCACCGCCGTTTTCAGCAATACCCAATCGCGCGTTTTCGACTTGACGCGCACCGGCCTCGCCTCGAAGCTGGGTGACCAACTCGTAAATTTGCGCTAGCCCTGTCGCCCCGATAGGATGGCCACGCGAGATCAACCCCCCCGACACACTCACGGGGATACGACCGCCCAACGTGGTTGCACCTGACTCCACCAGAGGCCCTCCCTCACCGAATTTGCAGAACCCGAGATTCTCAGTTTGCTGGATTTCTGCGAATGCTGTGGCATCGTGCACCTCGGCAAGAGACATGTCGCCCGGGCCCACACCTGCGATTTCGTAGGCTTGCAAAGCAGCGAGATGACACAGGTGCTGATCGAACTCATGGGCGTGCCGATCGGATCCCGAACGCAACACGCTGGCCAGTACCCGTATAGCCCTGTTGCGATGAGCCATCTTCTTTAAGCCCTGCTCATTGCACACAATGGCTGCTGCCGCACCGTCGCTGATTGGCGAGCACATGGGCAAGGTCAAAGGCCAGGAGACGATGCGGTCGTTCAAAACCTGATCGATGCTCATCGGATACTGAAACTGTGCAATTGGATTCAGAGTGGAGTGGTTATGGTTCTTGGAAGCCACTGCGGCCAGTTGACGCTGGGTAGTGCCGAACGCTTCCATGTGCAAACGGCTCAGGTTGGCGTAGATGTCCATGAACGGGCTGCGTTGTCCTGGTTCGGGGGTGCCTGTGGGAGGTTGTACCGAACTACCAAGGCCATTGAGCAGCGCCATTTGTGCCTCCGTGTCATGAACATCCCAGGCTCCGTTGAAAACCCCAAATGACTTGGCGCGATCTAGAGAGAACAGTTTGTCGACACCAACGACGAGGCAGATGTCCCCTTCGCCAGAAGCCACATAGAGTCGCGCGGCATTCAATGCGGTGCTGGACGTTGCGCAGGCATTCTCAACATTCGTCACAGGAATGCCGCTTATCCCCATTGCTCGTAGCGCGACTTCTCCCGGAACCATGGTCTGGCCTTCAAGATGCCCTTGACCTGCTGTACCAAAGTAAGCCGCTTGAATTTGAGAGGGCTCGCAACCGGCATCCTTCAGTGCTGAGGTTACAGCTTGACTGACGAGGTCTTTGACGCTTTTATCGAGTTGCTTGCCAAAGTTGGTGATGCCGATCCCTGCGACATATATGTTCTGAGTGATCAAGCTGCTGCTCCTGTCGTGATGAGGCCTTCGACGTGCGCACGTTGCGCGTCGAGCTCTTGGGTTGTTCCTGCCCAGACCACCTGTCCGTGGTCCAGGACATATTGCCGATGGGCCAACTTCATGGGCACCTTGAGGTTCTGCTCAACCAGAACAATGCCGGTGCCCTGCTGGTGAACTTGGGAAAACACTCGTACCAGTTGGTCGACGATGACCGGCGCGAGGCCCTCAGTGGGTTCATCCAGCAAAAGCATGCGGGGATTTCCCAGTAGTGCTCGGCCAATGGACAGCATCTGCTGTTCACCACCAGAGAGCTGATCCCCCCCGAAGCAGAGCCGCTCCTGTAAACGAGGGAAGATTTCGAGGACCCGCTCAAGCGTCCAATGCCCCGGCCGGTGGCCGATGGCACCGATCTTCAGGTTTTCCAGCACCGAAAGATTCGGAAAGATTCGGCGCGTGTCTGGAACTAACGCAACACCCAGCTTGGAAATGGCTTCGACTCCATGAGCCGAGATGTCCTGGTCTCCGAGCAGGCGTCGGCCTGCGACAAGCGGCATCAAACCGATCAAGGCCTTCAGCAAGGTCGTCTTTCCTGCGCCGTTGCGTCCGATGATTGCCACGATCTCGTGAAAATCGATCCGGACGGAAATCTCCTCTAGCGCCAATGCCTGCCCGTACTTGACGCTCGCATTTTCTAGTTGAATCACTCTGCGTCCTCCCCAAGGTAAATGGACCGCACGGCCTCATTCTTCTTAATGTCCTCCGGAGCTCCGCAGGCGATGATCGAGCCATTGCTCATGACGACGATTTCACTGGAAAGTGACATGACCGCCTCCATGTTGTGCTCGATCAGCAGCACGGTGCGTCCTTGCGAAACTTTCTTGATCAACTGGAGGGCAGCCTCAATTTCATGATGGCCGATGCCCGCCAGTGGTTCATCCAGCAACAAGATCTTGGGGTCGGGTAGCAAAGTGACTCCTAGCTCCAACGAGCGCTGCAGGCCATAGGGCAGGGTGCCCGCAATGTCGTTGCGGTAGTTGGTTAACCCCGTGAGCTCCAGGATGGACTCCAATTGCTCACGAAACTGCTTGTCGAAATGGCGGCTGATCCAGAACGGCTGGAATCCCGGCCGCCGGGATTGCGCCGCGATAAGCAGGTTTTCGGTGACTGTCATGTCGCCGAAGATCTTGATGATCTGAAAGCTCCGGCCGATTCCCATGCGGGCCCGTTCGTATGCCGGTCGTATGCTGATTTCCTGGCCGCCGCAGTAGACCTGGCCTGAATGGCGCATTTGCCGCCCTGCCAGGACATTCAACAGAGTCGTTTTTCCAGCGCCGTTGGGCCCGATCAAGCCGTAGACACGTCCCGCCTGGAACTCATGACTCACATCGTTGACTGCTTTCAAGGCGCCATAGCTGACGGTCACACCTTGACACCTGAGTGCGACGTTGTTCATTTGACGCCTCGCTCGCGAGATTTGCGACTGTTTTGATATGCAGCGAAACCCTTCTCCAATCCGCCGACAATGCCGCGTGGGAAGAATATGGTTGCGAGAATGAACACCAGCCCCAACACTCCGTACCAGTAATTGGTCCAGCCGCTCAGCCATTCCTTCAGGACCTCAAAGACAATCACGCCAACCGTGGCTCCCCACAGCGTGCCAGAGCCGCCTAGAAGCGTCATGATGATCACGTCACCAGAGGTCGTCCAGTGGAGCATCTGCGGGTTCATATACATCAACAGGGAAGCCAACAAAGCCCCTGCCAGACCGCTCAAACCACCTGAAATCACAAAGGTGATTTGCTTGTAGCGGTTGACGTTGAAGCCTAGTTGGTCGGCGCGAGTTTCGTTACTTCGGATGGACGCGATCACGCGGCCAAAAGGTGAGCTGCGCAGGGAGATCACGATGAGCATAACTAGCGCATAAACGCCCAGTACAAACCAGTAGTAATTCACCGGGTCGTAGAAGTCAATTCCAAATAGGTTGGGACGCTCGACGCCAGAAATACCATCAGTTCCGCCCGTGAAAGCGCGCAACTTACTGTCTGCCAAGATAAATATCAACTGGGATAAAGCCAGGGTCACCAGTGCAAAGAAGATGCCGGATACCCGGAGGGCGAAGAAGCTGAATAACAAGGCAAAAACTGCACCTAATACCATGGCAAGGCCCGTGCCAGTGAAAAAAGAAAATCCATACTTTTGAGTTGCTAAAGCCACGGCATAGCCTCCCACGCCCAAGAAAGTAGCGTGTCCGAACGACACCATGCCCAAGGCGCCAAACACAAAATCAAATCCGATGGCGAATATCGCCCAGATGGCAGAAAGAGTCACCAGCTGTATTAGCGCCTCTTCTGGGTGAACGAAGGGCAATAAGATACCTGCCACCGCCAGCATCAAGCCGAAGTAGATGTCGAATCTCAAGATCTTCATGCGGTCCTCGCTGTCCGGGAGAACAATCCTTGGGGGCGCGTTAAAAGAGTGCCTATCAGTAAGGAAAATGTCATGATGTCCACCCAACTAGGCAGATATACATACCCTATGGCACGCACCATCCCAATTAATAAAGATGCGGCGATTGCACCCCGAATATTTCCAAGCCCACCTAGAATCACGACGATGAAGCAGTCAATAATGGTATTGGTTGCCATGCCTAGCTCTATGGGGAAGAGAGGCGCCGCAATCGAACCGGCCAAACCCGAAAGGGCGCAGCCAGCAGAAAAAACTGCCATGCGAATGGCACCCACCGGCAATCCCAGTATGCGAACCATTTCTGCGTCACTGCTTGCAGCTCTCACAAGCATACCGAAGGTGCTTTTCTCTAGTACGAAATACAGGCCAATTGATATAAGCGCGCCGAATCCAATCACAAACAAACGGTAGATTGGAAGAGTACTCCCAAGCATATCAACGGTGCCGCTTAATGCTGACGGAATTGCAACTTCTTGATACCCGGGGCCCCAGAGGAATCGAACCATATCGCTCAGAACCAGAATCAGACCAAAGGTCAGAATCAACTGATAGAAGTGTGGGCGCTCATATAGTGGCCGAAGTGCCAATTTTTCAACCACAGCCCCCACCAATGCGGTCAGGAGTGTGGCAGAGAGAACGCCAACCACAAACGATCCCGTGCGCTTTCCGGCTTCATACGAAACATAGGCTCCAAGCATGTAAACGGCACCGTGGGCAAAGTTGATAACGCCCAGCATTCCAAAAATAAGCGTGAGCCCAGCCGCTAGCAAAAAGAGCAGCATTCCTAGACTCAAACCAATCACAACAGTTGACATATCAATAACCGATTACGAATTGAATGGGAGAACCAGTGACGCACGACGACTTCATCCAGGAAGCTGTCCGACTTGGAAATCTCCAGCTGCAAAGGGGCCGCAGCGGTCCATTTTTCCCCGGTTGGCCCGCCCCGTCTTTTCGCCCCATAGCTGGGCTATGGGTCTGAAAATTCGAAGAAAGCTGTCCTCGTTGAGGCCTCACATCCCTAGAGGCGCTCCAAGTCCTGGAGCCCCCAAGGTCCATGCGCCACGAAGCTTCAGCTCTTGCAGTCCGTGAAAAGCTTCGCTTCCGGGAAGACTTTAGTAATCTTCATAGTCAACGCGGGTGCAGGTGCGGTGCCTTTCACAACTTCTCCCCAAAAACCTACTTGCAGAGCCTGATGATCACAAGCTCGCATAGTTTTTTTGCCTTCCACGGAATTTTCACGAGTGCTGTTTGCGAATGCATCAACCCACTTTTCCTTATCCCACGAGCCCGTTTTTTCAACTGTGTCCAGCCACCATGCCATGCCGTCGTAGGCCTCTCCGGCAGCCATGGCTGGGAGTGCGCCAAATTTCTTTTGATAAGCCTCAACGAACTTGCGGTTGGCGGCGTTGTCAATGGTGTAGTGGTAGCGCAAACCGGTATTAACACCCATTGCGGTCGTTCCTACGGCTGCCGCCATAGTTTCATCGGCGGCTACAGGGCCAAAAATAACTTTGCCCTTGCTAAGGTTTACTTGCCCGGCTTGCTTTAGAAAAGTCACGACGTCAGAGCCTGTTAGCATCAATATGACGCCATCCGCATCAGATTTGGCAATCTTGTCCACAATCGATGAGTAATCTCTATTGCCGAATGCCGGAAAATCTTCGCCGACAATTTTCATTCCTTTCTGAGTCGCTTCTTTCTTAACCCATTCCCATCCATCTCGCGTCGCTTGGTAATCGGCAGTTACAGCATATATTTTCTTGAGTCCTTTCTCTTGAGCGTAAACCAAAGCCATGCGGTTTTCCATATCCAGATTGTTGGATGTACGGAAGGCATAACGAGAGCCACCAGGCACAGTTATTTTGTCATCAGCGGAAATTGTGATGAGATGAGGTATTTTTCGCTGCTTGGTGATATTCATGATTGCGAGCGTGGACGCAGAGCTCAACGCGCCAAAAATCATGTGTGATCCTTCAGAGATCAATTTGGTGGCTTTCTGTACGGCCGGTTGGGGCTTGGTCTCGTCGTCCTCCCAAACCATGTCGATCGGGACACCCAATACCTTCCCTCCGCGTTCTTCAATAGCGATTTGAACGCCGCGTCGCATATCCTCACCCAGCAATCCATAGGCTCCAGATAGAGAAATTACGCCACCGATTTTGAATTTCTCAGGTTTGGTTTGCGCATGCCCTAACGGCGCCAAGCCTACGGTGCTTATCGCAACCGCCATCATGCTTTTCTTGAACCACGATGTGAATTTATCCATGATATGTCTCCTCTAGTTGATAGAAATTAATTGCACGTTAACCAATTCGAGCTGAAATACCGCCGTCGACCACAATCTCTGCGGAAGTAATGTATTTGGACTCGTCACTTGCCAACCACAGAGAGGTATTGGCCACATCCCAGGCGTCTCCCATATGCCCCATGGGACACTGTTGGTCCCTCTTGGCCAGCATTTCCTCTATCGACTGCGTGTGGTATCCATCAGCCAGTGATATGAGGGGCTGCCGAACCATTGGCGTGTTCATCAATCCGGGCATCAACACATTTGATCGGATGCCCTGTTTGGCATATTGCAAGGCAACGCTGCGGGAGAATCCGAGCACCGCAGCCTTCGAGGCGCTGTAGGAAACGTAGGCCACGCCACTGTCGCGGATGCCGGCCACTGAACCTATGTTGACAATGCTCCCCTTGCCTTTTTTGAGCATGGAGGGAATGACATGCTTGCAGGTCAGGAACATGGATGTGACGTTGATATCGAAAACCAACTGCCAGTCCTCCAAGCTCTGTTCAACAACTCCTCCAATTCGAGCCGTGCCCACGTTGTTGATCAAAATATCGATATCGCCATGGGCCGCAATGCAGTCTTTGACCAATCTCTCTACCGCGTCAGCGTCAGTCACATCGCATTGGGCGACGCTCATGATTCCACCCTCCCTGGCCACGATCGCCTGGGTTTCCTGCGCCGCACTAGGATTGATGTCGCAGCCATAGACCTTGGCCCCCTCGCGCGCAAACAGCGCCGCCATAGCCTTCCCATTGCCCCAGCCAGGGCCCGACGATCCGCAACCGGTGATCAAAGCCACCTTGCCTTCGAGACGTTTCACCATTGCATACTCCTCAAGAAGTTCATCGAGTGCTTCAGCCCGTGCGGCCGTAAAGGGTGACGACAGTGGCGCCACCCAGTCCTGCGTTGTGTTGAAGGGCGTGTCGAGCATTCGGCACCTGCCGTGCCTCTGCTGTTCCACGAATCTGATGCGTGAGCTCGTAACATTGCGCCAGGCCGGTCGCGCCCAGCGGATGCCCCTTGGACAACAGCCCGCCTGAGGGGTTGACAACGACTGCTCCGCCATAGGTATTGGCCTCGGAGTCGACAAAGGACGATCCCTCTCCCACTTCGCAAAAACCGAGAGCCTCGTAACTGAGTAGCTCGTTCTGAGCGAAGCAGTCGTGCAATTCGCACACGTCGATGTCTTTCGGCCCCACACCTGCCGCCTCATAGACTTGGCGAGCGGCCTCCCGCGACATGTCGAACCCGACAACGGAAATCGCTGATTTGGCGCTGAACGTGCCTGCGTGATCGGAAACGAGCGACTGCCCCAGCACCTCCACGTTGGAGTGGAGCCCCATCTTTTGGGCGAACTTCTTGCTGACGAAGATCGCTGCCGCCGCGCCACAGGTTGGCGGGCATGCCATCAAGCGCGTCATGGTGCCTGGCACAAGTGCAGAGCTGGCCAATACCTCTTCGGGTGTGACCTCCTTGCGAAACACGGCCAACGGATTCCTCGCGGCATGCCGGCTCGCCTTGGCTCGGATCTTGGCAAAGGTTTCGAGAGAAGTGCCATACCGTTCCATATGCTCTCTGCCCGCTGCCGCGAAGTAACGGATGGCCATCGGCAAATCGGGGTGGCCAAACACCTCATCCATGACGCCGTTGAACTGATCGAGCGGGTCAGGTCGGTCGTCCCAATGACTCTTTAATGCGCCTGAAGGCATCTGCTCAAAGCCCACAGCCAGGGCACAGTCCGCTGAACCATTTGCCACGGCCTTGCGGGCAAGGTATAGCGCGGTGGATCCGGATGCACAGTTGTTGTTGACGTTGATCACCGGCACACCGGTCATGCCAACTTCATAGACCGCGCGCTGTCCGCTTGTAGAGTCTCCGTAGACGTAGCCCGCGTACACCTCTTGCACGTCGGAGTAGGCTAGACCAGCGTCCTGCAGTGCGTGGCGGATCGCCTGCGCGGCCATCTCTGGGTATGGGAGGTTGTCTCCGGGTTTCTTGAAAGGGGTCATGCCTACACCGGCAACGAGAACGGGCTCTTGCATTGCGAATCTCCGGGTTGAAAACGTCATCACGCGTGTTTTGGAAGCGTTTGGGCTGAGAAGGTGTGAACGAATCCCTCATGCCCGCCTTGACCCCCAAAAGCCGCCCG
>JAECRA010000023.1 GCA_015999985.1 Comamonadaceae bacterium | reverse complement strand
CGACTGGACCGTGGGCCACGTGCACTCCGGCGCCCTCGGCTGGGTGGGCCTGATCACCATGGGCTCCATGTACTACATGATTCCCCGCTTGTATGGGCGCACGCAGATGTACAGCACTAAGGCCATTGAGGCGCATTTCTGGATCGCCACCATCGGCATCGTGGTCTACATCGCTGCGATGTGGATTGCCGGTGTGATGCAGGGCTTGATGTGGCGCGCTGTCAATCCGGATGGCACCCTGACCTATACCTTTGTCGAGTCCGTCAAAGCGACCTATCCCTTCTATGTGCTGCGTCTGCTGGGGGGGCTGCTCTACCTCGGTGGCATGCTCATCATGTTGTGGAACACGGTGAAAACGGCAACTGCTGGCCGCGCGGTTCCGGTGCGGATTCCTGCTGCGGTTGCACACGCCTGAAGTTAGGAGTACCCAACATGGCTAAAGAAAAAATCACCGGGCACGCCAAGATCGAGACCAACAACTTTCTCATGATCGTGTTGATCCTGATTGTGGTCTCCATCGGCGGTCTGGTCGAGATCGTCCCGCTGTTTTTCCAGAAATCCACCACTCAGCCCATTGAGGGGCTCAAGCCCTATACATCGCTACAGGTGGTGGGTCGCGATATCTACGTCCGTGAAGGCTGCTACAACTGCCATTCGCAGATGATCCGTCCCTTCCGGGCAGAAGCGCTGCGCTATGGCCCGTATTCGGTGGCCGGCGAGTTCGTCTATGACCGCCCCTTCCAATGGGGTAGCAAGCGCACTGGCCCCGACTTGGCACGCGTGGGCGGCCGGTACAGCGACGACTGGCATCGCGTTCACCTGATCAACCCTCGTGACGTAGTGCCCGAATCGAACATGCCGGCCTATCCATGGCTTGAGAAGACGCCCGCTAACGCCGGCTCCATACAGACTCACATGAGAGGCCTGCGCACTCTGGGCGCACCCTACTCGGAAGAGGAAATCGCCAAAGCACCAGAAGACCTCAAGGGCAAGACCGAGCTAGATGCCGTCATTGCCTACCTGCAAGTGCTGGGCATTCACCGCAAATAAGCTTTCGGAGGATCAAGTCATGGACATCAACACATTGCGCAGCATAGTCACTGTCACTGCACTCGTTGTCTTTCTGGGCATCGTGTGGTGGGCGTGGTCTGGCAAGAACAAGGAGCGCTTCGACGAAGCGGCGAACCTGCCTTTCGAACAGGATTGACAGGCGCTGAGGTGGTCCCACAAGGAACAAGAAAATGAGTGACTTTACTAGCAACTTCTGGTCGATATTCATATCGGTCATCACCATCGGGGGGATCCTGGCATGCCTGGCGCTGCTGTGGATCAGTGGCAAGACCAAGGCCATGACTCTGAGCGACAACACTACAGGCCATGTCTGGGATGAGGACCTGCGTGAAATGAATAACCCGCTGCCGCGCTGGTGGGTGGGCCTGTTCATCATCACGGTGGTGTTCTCGCTGATTTATCTCTATCTCTATCCCGGCTTGGGTACCTATGAAGGCTCGCTCAAGTGGTCGCAAACCGGCCAGTTTGAACGGGAAGTGTCCAGAGGCAATGAGCAGGCGGCTCCCATCTATGCAGCTTTCGCCGGAATGAGCACAGAAGCGCTGGCCAAAGATGCCAAGGCCATGGCCATTGGTGATCGCCTCTTCATGAACAACTGCGCGCAATGCCATGGCTCCGACGCTCGTGGAGGAAAGGGATTTCCCAACCTGGCTGATGGTGACTGGATGTGGGGGGGCACGCCAGACAAGATTCATGAGACCATCGCCAATGGCCGCACTGGCGTGATGCCGCCCATGGCTGCCGCGATAGGTTCTCCCGAAGATGTGCGCAATCTCGCACACTACGTGCTCAGTCTCTCGAACTCTCCCAACGATTCAGTTCGGTCCAACCTGGGCAAGTCCAAGTTCACAGCTTGCGCTGCCTGCCACGGTGCAGATGGCAAGGGAAACCAGGCTCTGGGTGCTCCCAATCTGACTGACAACATCTGGGTCGACGGTGCCGGTGTCGAATCTCACATCGTTAGCATGATCAACAACGGCAAAACCAATGTCATGCCCGCCTGGTCCAGCAAATTCACACCCGAGCAGATGAATGTGCTGACAGCCTACGTGTGGGGCCTGGGCGGCGGGATGCGCAGCCCGACGCCTGCTGCGGTGGCGGTGGCACCTGTGGAGACCGCATCCAAATAGGAGCCCTTTCGGATACCGATTGAATGTGGGCCGACCTGCGTGCGGGGCGGGTTGGCCAGACACAGATTTCAAGCCTCGCACACGACGCGCCATTTTGCGTTCGATGAATTGAGTTGCCTTGACTACTACAACCCACTCCAAAAAAACAACCGCGGCAGCGGTGGCTGCTGGAGCTGTGCCCGCTGACGAAGTCATGGTCTCGCTCTACCAGGCGCAAAAGAAAATATATCCGCGCAGTGTGACGGGCCTGTTCGCCAAGTGGCGCTGGTTCTTCGTCTACGCCACGCAGATCTTTTTCTATGGTCTGCCCTGGCTCCAATGGGGTGAGCGCCAGGCGGTGCTGTTCGACCTGGACACTCGGCGCTTCTATATATTTGGCCTGGTGCTGTATCCACAGGATGTCATCTACCTGTCTGGCATTCTCATCATCTCGGCCATGCTGCTGTTTCTCTTTACCGCAGTGGCTGGGCGGCAATGGTGCGGATATGCCTGCCCTCAAACGGTCTACACCGAAATCTACCTGTGGATTGAAAAGAAAATTGAGGGTGATCGTTCTGCGCGCATGAGACTGGACGCAGCGCCCATGTCGGCAGCCAAGCTCACACGCAAGGCACTCAAGCAACTGGCGTGGATATCGGTAGGCTTATGGACTGGCTTTACCTTTGTGGGCTATTTCACGCCCATCCATGAACTGGCGCTTCACTTCGTCCAATGGACGCTGGGACCATGGGAGCTCTTCTGGATATTCTTTTATGGCTTTGCCACTTACGGCAATGCTGGCTACATGCGCGAGCAAGTGTGCAAGTACATGTGTCCCTATGCGCGCTTCCAGAGTGCCATGTTCGACAAGGACACTCTGATTGTCACCTACGACACGGCTCGGGGTGAGCCTCGCGGCGCGCGTTCGCGCAAGACGGATCATCGTGCGGCTGGCCTTGGCGACTGCGTGGATTGCACCTTGTGCGTTCAGGTATGTCCCACCGGCATCGACATCCGAGAGGGCCTGCAATATGAATGCATCAGTTGCGCGGCTTGCATAGACGTGTGCGATGGGGTCATGGACAAGGTGGGTTATCCGCGAGGGCTGATCCGCTACTCCACGGAGAATGCACTGGCCCAAGGTTGGAGCAGCCGGCAGATACTGCGACACGTGTTGCGCCCTCGTGTTTTGATTTACAGCGGCATCCTGGCGGCGCTGACTATCGCGCTGTTCGCCAGCCTCATCTTGCGGACACCGTTCAAGGTGGACATCGTGCGCGATCGCGCGACGCTGGCACGCATTGTCGATGGCAGCCAGATCGAAAACGTGTATCGCGTGCAGATCATGAATGCCACGGAAAAACCGCAGACTTATCAGATCTCGGTCTCCGGTCTCCAGGGGATTCAACTGGTGACAGAGGCCCAGGTCACGGTAGCTGCGGCCGAGGGGCAGTGGGTGCCTGTGAGGCTCCAGCTACCCTACGATGGAGCGAAGCCCGGGTCTCACGAAATTCATATTGACGTGAAGTCAGAACAGACCGGTCAGGTAAGCGAGAAATCCGTTTTCATTGTGCCAAGGTAAATAGCAAGACCAATTTCCAAGGTGACTTATATGAGCTCAATACAGACGCAGAGAATTTCTTCAGGACCCTGGTGGAAATACGGGCATATGTGGCTCGTCGTGGGTGGGCCGACCGTCGTGGTGGTGGCCTCGTTCATTACGCTCTACCTGGCGGTGACCAGGCCAGATCCCGTTTATGCCGACGCACCTCGCGGTGTCCAGGTGCAACCGGCAGATGAGCATGACCCTGCGCTCACACCTGCCATGCAAGGGCGCAATCATGCTGCGTCTCCAACGTCAGCCAAAGCTTTGGCCGGTGCTGCTCCAGCGCGCCAGCCCGGACATCCTTGAACTACCTGGTCGCCGTAAAACCCATGCCTTACAAAAGACTCATGTGGATCGCCTGGCCGGCCTTTCTGGCTGCGGCCGTGTTGGAGATGATGGTGTTTGCGGTGCTGGACCCAGAGTCGCTCAGTCTGCTGGGCTCCCGCCTGAACTGGTCAAGAGAGGCGGTCTACACGGTCACCTTCTTCATCTTCTGGGCGATGATGATGACCTCCAGCGCCTTGACTCTGCTTCTCTCCCTGTCTTCCCGGGAAATCAACCAGCACGTTCGGCGTTGACTTTCAACTATGCAAAAGCCCGTTCAATAATACCTACGCGGCTTGTCCCCGGGCTATCCAGGTGCGGCTTTGGTAGCTCAACGAGCCTGATCTGAGCATTTCCTTCAAAGCGGCAACTGGCCGGCCTTGAGAATCCAGCGTTAACGCCACCAAAAAGCGGGTCCCTTCGCCTTGCGTCGGTTGCACAAAACTGCTGTTGGTGCCCTCTGCCACAGCCAGACTTCCCGCTTGGGACCATTGGCGGGTAGTGGCGTCAAAGAGATTGATCCAGAGAACGGGCAGATCTTGTCCAGCGGTCTTGCGGCGCACTCCCACGGCCCAGGTGTTGCCTTTGCTATCTGAGGCCAACGCGAGGGGCCATGTGCCGTCGCCTTGCTGCGCATCTGTCGGCGCGAAATCGAGCGATTTCGGACCGGTCCAGTTCGCTGCGGCATTGTCATAGCGCGCGAAGGATCCCGAGCCCACTGCCCAGATGTTGCCCAGAGGGTCTGTATTGACGCGGTAAGCATCACTCGCAAGGGTTGGTGCCGCAATGGCCGTCCACCCGGAGCCGTTGGGGTCGAAGCGGGAAAAGGAAAGGGGTGAAGAACTGGCATCACCGGCGACGGTATGGGCGACCAATAGTCTGTTGCTGGCGTCCATGCTCATCTGGAAAGTTGAAGAGCGTGCACTGGTCGCTGGAACCGGTGCTACGGCGACCCAATTGCTCGCGCCTGCGTTCAGAGTGTAGAGCGCCAGCGACCATTCGCCAGACACCGTGCCGGGTGTGGGCTGGATCAGCCAGGCACGGCCGCTGGAATCGAAGACTGCGCGCGAGACGGCGAGCAGGTTAGGACTGGCCAATGAATTGGGAGATGACAGGGCACTCCAGACCTGCGTTGACGCCGTATACCTCAGCAGGCCTGCCTGAGTAGGCTGGCCTGTGTTGTCCAGAGGCCCGCTCGACCAACGTACCAGAGCGTTGCCATCAACGTCTTGCGCCAAAATCCAGGCCTGTAGTGATACAGCCGCCTGGAGAGGCAAGGTGCGTGAAGCGCCAATCTGCCCATTGGAAGCGCTGCTGACGGCGTAGAACAAGGATTGCGCTACAGAAGTGTCGGAAGACTGGCGCCACAACCAGAGGGCTCCTGCACGCGTATCCGCCGCAGTGGCCAGGACGCTGGGGCTGCCGCCAGGCCTTTGCATGGACAAGGTGGAGCTGTCCAGGGAGCTGGCGGTGAATGCAAGTGCTTCAGAGGTGGGGCCAACCACGGCCAGTACTTTGCCAGCCCCGTTAGGTTGGACCGTTAGTGCAGGCGAGCCAGATCCGAAGGTGCTGGCATTGAGAAACACGCCGGCTTTCCACTTATCAGCAGGAGTAGGCGGTGCAGGGGGAGGCGTGGGAGACGATGAGCCATCGCCGGGGCCGCATGCAGCCAGCAGGCTGGGAAGCGCGATTAAGCCAAACGACCGGAGTGCGTGACGTCGCTTCATTCAAAGACTCTCCTATTTTCGCCCCAATCCAGGAGACGATCCTAAGGAGTGCTGAAGGCGACTAATTGAAAAGTTTTCAATTATAGATAAAGGTGACGAGCCTTGACCCCGGCACTGACTTCACAGTTAGGGCTGCTTGGTTCCCCACCTGACCCGGTTGGCCGCTTCACCATGCGGGAAGGCCCGTCACTCGCTATTGTAGTGGCAGCAGACGCCTCTGCGCTTCCGTAGGGCCAAAACTAAGTGCCAAAACGTTGAAAACCTCGGCCCGAAGGAGATCGAGTTGATTGGAGCACTCGCAATCGCGCAGCCGCGCCATCAAGCGGCCCACGCGTGGATGACAACAGCCACTAAGGGCCAACACCAGGGTGGCCGCTTCGGGGCTGGCCGATGCTAGCGCGGTGTCGCTATCAGAAAAGTCAGGACTTTCTACGAGTTGAAGCATGCGTGTGAAACATATTTCACGACTGTTCACGAAGGCAGGATCCGTGAAGGCCGAAGGGACTACAAGCGTTTCTATTGCGATGCAGCATATCGTTGATTTGCCTTTTGTGCTTAAGGTCGTTGCCTCAATACGTCATTTTTGGACTGCGGTTACCGTTTTTTGGGGTCTGCGCTACACCATATTTGTGACGTCCATATGTTGAGGTAATTCAAAATAGTTCATTCCGAGCAGCGTTACCTCCACCTTGCTTGTCAAGGAATTGGCCCTCTTTTTTGGCGTCACCTGGCGGTGCGTCGGCAAGATGAACAAAGACAATTCAGCTGCATGCAAAGTTCTGAGGTGTCCCCCCGTAGAATCGCCGGATGTCATATATGGTGCTGGCCCGGAAATACAGGCCTCGTAATTTCTCGGAGATGGTTGGTCAGGAGCACGTCGTGCAGGCCTTGACCAACGCTCTGACTCAGCAACGCCTGCACCACGCTTATCTGTTCACTGGAACGCGGGGCGTGGGCAAGACGACGGTCTCGCGCATTCTTGCCAAGTCTCTCAATTGCGTGGGAGCGGACGGGCAGGGCGGTATTACCGCAACGCCATGCGGCGTTTGTTCAGCCTGCACGGAAATTGATGCAGGCCGCTTTGTGGACTACACCGAACTTGATGCCGCCAGCAATCGGGGCGTTGACGAAGTGCAGCAACTGCTGGAACAAGCGGTCTACAAGCCTGTGCAGGGGCGCTTCAAGGTCTTCATGATCGACGAAGTGCACATGCTTACCAACACAGCCTTCAACGCCATGCTGAAGACGCTGGAAGAGCCACCTGAATATCTCAAGTTTGTGATTGCCACAACGGATCCGCAGAAGGTCCCTGTCACGGTGCTCAGCCGGTGCTTGCAGTTCAATTTGCGGCCTATGGCGCCTGAGGTGGTGCTGGATCATCTGGGTCGTGTACTGGGGCAGGAGAACGTGCCCGCAGAAGTGGCGGCCTTGAGGCTTTTGGCGCGCGCCGCTCGCGGCTCCATGCGCGATGCGCTGAGTCTGACTGACCAGGCGATCGCGTTCGGAAGTGGTCAAGTGCAAGAGGCCGGCGTTCGGCAGATGCTTGGCAGCGTGGACCGTGGCGTTGTCTTCCAACTGATAGGCGCCCTGGCGACAGGTGACGGCAAGGCAGTGGTGGAGCTTTCAGAGCAATTGCGCTCCAACGGTTTGTCGGCTGCCACCACTTTGGAAGACATGGCGACTGTCCTTCAGCGTATGGCTGTACAGCAGGCGGTTCCAGATATGGCGGTCGATGAGACCGATCCAGACGCGCAGGAAACCGCTCGCCTGGCGGGGCTCATGCCCGCAGACGAAACCCAACTGCTCTATAGCTTGTGCATCCACGGAAGGGCCGAACTGGGCCTTGCACCCGATGAATACGCCGGATTGACCATGGTGCTGCTGCGCCTGCTTCCTTTCAAGGCAGTAGGAGGCGGCGCTACAGGCAAAGCATCGCCGGTGTCTCCGGTAGCGGCGGAAAAAAAAACTCTGAAAACAGCGGCGCCCGTTCCTGAACGGCCCGCTCAGGATTCGGGTACGCAAGAGGCTCTGCCTCCTGCAGTGCACCCCGCTCCCGGCACAATTTCTGGTTCGGAATCTGCTCCTGCTCCTGCTGCTCGCACGAGTCCGGTGAGTGATGAGTTACCACCGCGCCCTGCGGACCCTTCCTCCGACACCCCTGCAGCAAGCCCCCAAGCTGGCCATATAACTCCAGCGCTGGCGCAGGTGGCTCCCCCTGCGCCAGACTCGTCACCTGACTCCGGCGGCTTTGCGCCTCCAGATGCGGTTGATGCGGACGAGCCCATGCCTGCAGATTGGGGTAGTGAGGCGCCGCCCTGGGAGGACGAACCCGCCGCCTTGCCTTTCTCGCCGGCTCGTCGCCCACCGCTCCCACCGACCCCCGCTGTACCGGTGCGTGAATGGTCTGCCGCAAGGCCGAGTACAGGGCAAGGAAATGAGGCTCCCACACCGGCCGTTGCAGAGAGTCCTGTAGAGACAGAGATTGTGGGTTACGCTGTCAAAGAGCGGCCCATGCGCGAAGACCGAAGCGAGCTGACGCCAGCGGCGCCCCGACCTGTGCAGAAGACGGCCGAAGGGGACTTCTGGCATGCCTTGGTGCAAGATCTGGTTTCGCGGGAAATGATCGCTGCGTTGGTGCGGGAGTTGGCACTTCAATCAGAATTGGTCGCGCGCACTGAAAACCAGTGGACCTTGAGCGTTGAAAGCGAATCTCTGACCTACGCCGCCACGCGTGACCGCCTTCAAGCTGCCCTGGTAGAAGCGGGGCACAATGTCAAGTTGGTGGTCGAGGTCGGCGCTGTTTCGGACAGCCCATCCCGCCGTAACGCTATAGTCGCTGCCAGCCGCCAGAAGGCCGCGCAGGAACTCTTGCTGGCTGATCCCTTCGTACAGGAAATGATGCGCGAGTTTGGCGCGAAGATCGTTTCTGGAAGCGTTAAGCCGCTTTAACCCCAATTTATTTAATAGAGGAAACCCATGTTCAACAAAGGACAACTCGCCGGCCTCATGAAGCAGGCCCAGTCGATGCAGGAGAACCTGAAAAAAGCGCAGGATGAGTTGGCGCTGATGGAAGTGGAAGGCGAATCGGGAGCAGGTCTCGTGAAGGTACTGATGACCGCCAAGCACGACGTCAAGCGCGTCACCATCGACCCCAGCCTGCTGGCCGATGACAAGGACATGCTCGAAGATCTGGTAGCGGCTGCGTTCAATGCCGCAGTACGCAAGGCCGAAGAACTCTCTACTGAGAAAATGGGCAAGCTGACCGCTGGCATGCCTGGCCTGCCAGGTGGGATGAAGTTTCCCTTCTAAGTGACAAGAGGCGTGCTCAGCATGAAGAGTGTTCGCCTCTGGTGGCGGGCATCCCACATTCCATGCTGACTTTGCTGCAAAAAAATGAGCGCCCATAGTTTTGATGCTCTGGTTCAGGCGTTGCGCCGCCTGCCAGGAGTTGGAGTTCGCTCAGCGCAGCGCATGGCATTTCATTTGTTGCAGCACGACCGAGAAGGCGCGGTGTTGTTGGCACGCTCACTGGAGGCCGCGGTGTCGCAGGTCCGTCATTGCGTGCGCTGCCACACCTTTACCGAAGATGAAGTCTGCGCAACCTGCTCAGATCCGCGGCGCGATGCCAGCAAGCTGTGTGTGGTCGAAACTCCTGCCGACCAGGCGGCCTTGGAACGTACTGCCGCTTTCAAGGGCTTGTACTTTGTCCTTATGGGCCGCTTGAGCCCTCTGGACGGCGTGGGTCCGCGTGATATTGGTTTGGGCAAGCTCATTGAACGCATCAGCGATGGCGTGGTGCAGGAGGTGATCCTGGCCACCAACTTCACCGCTGAAGGCGAGGCCACCGCGCATGTCATTGCGCAGGCGCTCAAGAGCCGTGGCCTGACGGTCACTCGCCTGGCACGTGGTGTGCCCGCGGGCAGTGAACTGGAGTATGTCGATCTTGGCACCATCGCACATGCGTTGGTGGACCGGCGCTAAGGCCAATGTCTGAAGTACGTACGCAGTCCGTGCGCAGCAGGGGTTATTTTGGTGAGTTGACCGCCTCACGCACTTCAGTGCATTCGGATACATCTTTCACACGCTTCTGAATGTAATGTGCTCCGGGCTAACGAGTGCATCATCAGTATTCATAAGCCGCTATCAAGGAAAACCCGATCGGGGGCTTTACCGATGACGGCTTTGCCCATGATCGGATACCTTTGGGAAGTAGTTTTTTTGCTTACCCATCGTGTCTATCCCACGTTCCAGTTCTGTCTTCGATGAACAAAGGCGCCGTCTCTTGCTGACTGCGCAGGCTCTGCCATTGATTGCCGCTGGTCACGCCTGGGCGCAAACTCCAATGTCCAAGCCAGAGAGATCTGAAGTGACGTTGGCCGTCGGTGGACGAACCGCGATCTATTACCTGCCCCTGACTATTGCAGAGCAACTTGGTTACTTCAAGGACGAAGGTTTGCAAGTGGATTTGCAGGACCACGCGTCAGATAGTCTTGCACTGCAATCGATGCTGAAAGGCGAAGCCAACGTCACGGCGGGAAGTTATGAGCACGTGATTGATCTGCGCGCACGTGGCTTCAATTGCCTGGCTTTCGTGTTCACTGGGCGAGCGCCGCAACAGGTGTTCGGCGTCTCCACGCGTACCTTTGCGCAATTCAAGGAGCCAGCGCAGTTGAAGGGCCGGCGCGTGGGCACCACGGACACCGATTCGGCGACGCAGTGGTTTGCCAAGTACCTGCTTGGGCGCGCGGGTATTCAACCCGGCGATGTGGAGTATGTCAGCGTGGGCAGCTCGACAGCTGCGGCTTTGGCGATCCGAGAAGGCCGAATTGACGCTATTGCCAACATAGACCCTGTCATCAGTCTGCTGGAGTTTCGTGGCGAGATCCGAGTGCTATGGGACACCCGCTCTCTTCGAGGCACACATGACCTCTACGGCGGTCCTATGGGCTCTGGTTGCCTGTACGCGTCCCAGGATTTCGTAATGCGTTACCCGCAGACCGTGCAGGCACTCACCAACGCAGTCGTGCGCGCGTTGAAATGGCTCCAGACTGCTGGTCCCAGCGACATTGTGAAAGCTGTGCCGGAATCTTTTATGCACGGTGATCGTGCTGTCTACCTTGCTGCCCTGGGTAAGGCCAGGGAAGCATTGTCGCCTGATGGGCTGATCTCTGAAGATTGCGTTGAGACCACCCATCGCGTGATGGCGAAATATATGAACAATCGTTCGGTGGTGCGGCCCCCATCACCGGCTGCGACCTTTAACAACGATTTTGCCCGTCGAGCCAAGCGCCGCTTTCAAGCGTGAATTTCACGTGCAATTGAAACGCAGTGATGATCAGTACTTGACAGTGCGTAAGCCGCTTTTTGGGGTTGCTTTACTTCTTCTTCGCCCGTGCTGTCGGCGCTGCATTGCTGGTTGAGCGAGCACGGGCCGTAGGGGCGGCCTTGCTGCTTGAGCGACCACGTGCGGTAGGGGCTGCCTTGCTGCTTGAGCGGGCGCGCGCGGTAGAGGTGGCCTTCGTCCGCGTACTGCCGCTGCTGCTGTTGGCGCGGCGCCCATGGCGCACGCCATCAGCGGCGGCGGATGCACCTGCGCGAACGGGCAGGAATACGGTGATCGTCTGTCCGGCCTTGAGTCCGGCAGTGGCGCTGGTGTTGTTCCAACCTGCGACGGTTGCGGCTGGCAGGTCATAGCGTGAAGCCAGACGGGCAATCGAATCGCCTTTGCGGGCGCGCACTGCGAAACGCTTGAGTACAACCTCCGGCGCATAAGCGACTTGAGCGTTGTTCAGTACATGGCTTGGGACGGCTTGAAGCGCGCTGTCGCCGCGTGGTACCAATAACGTGGAGCCTGCTCTGACCAGCATTCCAGACGGGATCGCGTTGACAGACCGAAACTCAGCTTCTTCCATGCCAACACGGCGAGCAGCTTCGCCCGCAGAAATGTTGGAAGGGGCCACCCAAGCGGTCCACGATGCCAGTTTGGCGGGGTCGTGACTTTCCAGGTTGCGTTTGAATTTGGAGGCATTCTCCCAGGGCAGCAGTATTTGCGGCGTACCAGTGGCGAAGATAATCGATTTGCGCTGTGAAGGGTTGAGCGCTTTGAAGTCTTCTACGCGCACTTCCGCCAACCTGGCTGCTACATCGATGTCGATGTCGCGAGTGATCTCCACGGTGTCAAAGAAGGGGTGGTTTTCGATCAGCGGCAACGCTGTACCGAACGACTCAGGCCGCGCCACGATGTTTTTGACCGCTTGCAACTTGGGCACGTAGTAACGTGTTTCGTTGGGCATCTTCAGATCGAGATAGCCTGTGCCCAGGCCCGCGGCTTTGTTGCGTGCGATGGCGCGCCCAACGCTTCCTTCCCCCCAGTTGTAGGCAGCCAGTGCCAAATGCCAGTCGCCAAACATGTTGTAGAGCTTCTGAAGGTAATCCAATGCCGCGCGGGTAGAACCCAGCACGTCGCGCCTGTCATCTCGGAAGAGATTTTGCTGCAGATCGAAATCACGCCCGGTGGCCGGCATGAACTGCCACATGCCTGCAGCTTTGGCACTTGAAACGGCCTGAGGGTTAAAGGCCGACTCAATGTAAGGCAAGAGCGCCAGTTCGGTTGGCATGCCGCGCAGTTCCAACTCTTCCACGATATGGAAAAGATACATGCGTGAGCGCTCGGTCATGCGCTGGAGATAGTCTGGTCGAGTGACGTAGTACTGCTCGCGATTTTGTACGAGATCTGTGTCTAGGTCAGGCATGGCGAAGCCGCGGCGAATGCGCTCCCACAGATCGGCCGGAGGTAGGAGTTCAGCGACCGCCAAGGAGCGTAATTCACTCACAGGAACAGGGGGCATATCTCCCGCTACGGGAGCCTGGCGGCGCATGGACACAGTCGGGCGCTCAGCAATGGGCGTTGCGTCCGTGGAGGGCATCGCAGAAGCGGGGTCGGAAGCAGGGTTCGTGCCAGGCGCAGCGCAGCCCGCCAACCAGACGCTCGCGGCCAAAGCCGCCACATGAAACCATTTCATCTGAAATTATTCTTCCATTCGCGAAGCGCGGCGAACACCGCGACATCGTCGGTTGTGGTAGCCGCGTAAGCCTGCACGGCTTGCGTGACATTAGGTTCGCGGCTGCGGAGAAAGGGATTGATTGCGCGCTCAACGCCTATGGACGAAGGCAGTGTGGGTGTACCTGCGTTGCGCAACGCTTCGCATTCTTGATAATACGCGGCCAGTGCCGCATTGTCCGGCTCAACTGCGCGTGCAAAGCGTAAATTGGCCATGGTGTATTCATGGGCGCAGCAGACACGCGTAGCCGGTGGCAAAGCAGCCAGCGAATCCAGAGATGCGAGCATCTGTGCCGGCGTACCTTCGAAAAGTCGGCCACACCCGCCTGAAAAAAGCGTATCTCCGCAAAACAGCAGAGGGGCGCCATTCATGTTTCCAGCAAAATAGGCAATGTGACCCGCCGTATGGCCCGGCACGTCCATGACCCGAAACGACATACCCAAAGCTTGCACCGCATCACCATGGGCGACCGGCACGAAGGGTTCTGGGATTCGCTCACGAGCTGGTCCGTACACGACTGCGCCAGTGGCTTCTCGCAACGCCGCCACGCCCCCCACATGATCTGCATGGTGGTGCGTGACCAGGATGGTTGCGAGTTGCAGCTTGTTCTGCTTGAGCGCTGCAAACACGGGCTCTGCGTCACCCGGATCCACTACGAGGGCAGTGACACCGTCATGCAGCAGCCACAGGTAGTTATCGCTGAAAGCGGGAAGGGCGAGCAAATTCATAACCGACGGATTATAAAAAGCTGATGAAGTCAGCGTTCAGGTGTTTTTCGTAAGCAGGTGAATTAATGCAGCCCGCGCGGAATGATTTGCAAAGTAGGTCGTCTACAGGTCGATAGGCCTCGAAAAGGTGTGGGCCCCGCGCGTCTGTCGTACTCAGCTTGGGACGGGCAGGGTGGGGGCTATGCAGGTCTGGGTCTGCTTAAACGCTAAGTGTGATCGCAAAAAGCCTCAAGCGTTCACTGGTGTGGGCTTCACTTTACGTTCGTCGGTAGACCTATCGCGCCTTCTCAGCGCCCAGCGCTCCACGGTGTAGTAAGACAGAGCTGCCAGCGCCAGAGAAATCGCGGTGCCCGCTACCACCACGACCGGCCAGCTGTAATCGGCCCGCAGATAGCGTACGACCGGATAGTGCCAAAGATAGACGCCGTATGACAGCTGGCCTAATCGAACCAGAGCGGGCGCGCTCAGCATTTCAGCCACCAGACCGTTCTGCCGGACTTGCGGCAGCACGGCTACCAGCACCACCACCGTGGCCAGCTCCACCACAGTCATGCCCCAGACAAGGGCGTTGTAATCGTCCCAGGCCAGGGCCATCAGCAGCGGAATGGACAAGGGCAGCCAGAGCGCATAGCGCATGCGACGTGCAAGCGATTGAATGAACCCTGGTTTTTCTATGACCAACGCCGCCAGCAAAGCGCCTGCAAGCAAGCCCGAAGCACGGGTGTCAAAGCGGAAGAAAATGGCATAAAACGCCTGCTCTTGCCCGACCCAGAACACGCGCCACAAGGTGGCAGCCGCCCAGAGTGCGGCAATGGGTTTCCAGACCGAGCCTTCCAGTCGGGCCGCCGAATTCGCTCTTCGCAGGAAAAACGCTATAAGGACCGGCCACACCAGATAGAAGTGCTCTTCCACGGACAACGACCACATGTGCAACAAAGTGCCCGGCCGGTCGAAAAATGCAATGCCGTAATCCGCAAGATAAAGAGCTGACCACACCACGTCGGAGTAGACGTCATCCAGATCTGGCCACAGTTGGGGCGCTACCAAGGCGTAGACCCCCAGGAAAAGCAAGAGCGCGGGCATTAGCCGATAAAAGCGGCGGCGGTAGAAGCGCCAAAAGTCCAGTTGGCCATGGGCTTTCCACTCCATGAGCAGCAAGGAAGTGATGAGAAAACCGCTCAGCACAAAGAACAGATCGACCCCGAAGAAAGCGCCGTCGAACAAGGGCACATGGGCGTGAGAAAGGATGACGAGCAAAATCGCCAGTCCTCGCAATCCATCCAGCGCGGGGTTGTAGCGCAATTTGAATTCCTTGACCTTCAAAACCTGAACGCCTCGCTCTCAAAGGGTGGGGTGACGCAGTACTCTGCGGTCACATATGAACGACACAATCCGCTAGGCTTGCCCCGCGAACTCTGCAAAATCGACCGGAGCGGTTGCTTGCCCGCTTCAAGAAAGCTGCAAGGAAAATTACAGCAAGCTTTAGTCCGGCGATGAAGGCATTGCACCACGTTCTACAAGCTACGCAGCTAACAATAGATCGCTATTTCGAAACGATCCCGGCTGCAATCGACTTCACGGAGTCAGGCCGCAGTATTGAGGCCGATTTCCTGCTTGCCGTAACAGGAAGTTGCCTCAAGTGAGCACACGCAAGTCAGAGCGCGTACAGGAACAAATTCAGACAGATGATTGGCTTCTGCTGTTCAATGCCAGCTCTTCTATCGACGCGAAATCGAATTGCTCCAACAACTCACGCAAGTGAGACATAAACGGTGTAGGAGCAGATTCCCTGGAATGGCGCTTTATCCAGTGTTCGATGTCTGTGAGCTGCCCGAGAAGCGCCAAAGTCGCGAGTTCACTCAGCGCTTGATCGTCCAGCGTGGCGCTTGAATGCAGCGAAGCGTCGGAGCGCCGCGCAGGGGGATCTACCTCTCGCTGTAAACCGTTGGACCAGTTTGAATCAGATGAGTCGACTATCGGCACGGAAAGCACAAATAAAAAGGTGGTTTCTTGTCCGGCGATGCTGGTGACACTCAGAGTCCCCCCCATGGCCGACACGATGCGCTGGGCGATAAACAGGCCTAGTCCCGTGCTTCCACTTGCAGATTGAATTTGTTGGAAAGCCCCGAAAATGTCAGCATTCTTGTTCAGGTCAATCCCTATCCCTGTATCGCTGACGGCGAAGTGCAGGGCGCACGCACCATCTTGCGATTGCGCGGTAACGGACAGGGTAACGGTACCATCTCGCGTAAATTTGGCTGCATTGGAGAGCAGGTTCAGCAGGACCTGTTGCAAGCGCTTGCCGTCCATACTCACCTGCCGAGGCATCCGATCAGAAGCTCGGTAACGGAACCGGTTGTTCTGCTGGGAGCACAGGGCTATGGCATATTCAGAAATCTCGTCCAGCAGGCGGGGCAAGTCGGTCGTGCCCGGGTGCACGGTCAGGGGCTGCAACTCAGCCTTGGCGTACTCCAGCAACTCATCTATCAGATCCAATTGATATTTGACGCTTCGCTGGATCGTCTCCAGAAGTTTGTGCTGGTTTTCGTCTGCATTGGCGAGCAATAAAGCAGAGTACCCACTGATTGTTGCCAGCGGTGCACGCAAGTCATGCCCGATATAGCCCAGGACTTCGACTTTTTGCCTGTCTTTTTCTTTAACATCGTTAAGCGCGGCGCTTAAATTTGCATTCAGAGCGGAAGCGTGCATGTTGCCGAAAGCAAGTGCATACAGTATGTGGATCAACATCAAGCCAAAGGCGAGCAAGGTCTGGAAGTTACCTGAGGCCAGAAAATCTTGCGGCACAGGGAAAAGCGGGGTGCCTGCCATGCGTGCAGTGTGAGCTATCAGAAAACACAATGTCACGACAACGACTTCCGGATTGACGCTTTTTCCTCGCGTTCGGCTAACCGTGAATAGCGTTTGAAGGATCATCACCCCGATCAGTGCTTGGGCTGCGCTGTACACATAAACACGTACCGAGGTGTCGTACGTGACGTAGGAGTAGTAAGCCAGCAATGCTGTTTCCAAGCTGATGACTACAACCATCCAGGGTAGCCAGGACCGGCGCCGATCGAAGAATAGACAGATACCTACGTAGAACAGTATCGAACTTAGCGTCAAGCTGAAGTTCGCAACCTGAATGCTGAAAAAATCAGGCACTCGATTTCGCAATGAGATCAGCAAGGATCCCACCCCGAAGACGAGAAAGCCCAAGCTCCAGTAAATAAGGTAGCGTCTTCTCTCCCTTGCCCAAAGTGTCAACATGCCGATGCCAAGGGCAAGCTCCACTAGAGCGGCGAAGAACGCAGCAGTTGCCAGATTAAGACTCATGTCAAATTATTCTGTCACCAAGCCATAGGTGACGCTGACGGTGGTGGGTTGTTGTTCACGTCCAAAGAGTGCGGCAGCGGCTTCATTGTTTTTTGTCGTCACTGCACCTTGAACTCTTCGGATGCTACTTGCAAAGCAAGCATTACAGAATTGCATTGCTCTGGCGAGCTGGAGGGGGATAGCTTTACCGGAGGTGTGGCAACCATACGGACGGCCGCCGTATTTCACTCGTGCGGTGGTTTGCGCTTCGTACTAGGCGCAGGCAGCCAGGCTGTCCAACCATGCATGGTCAATCCGCTTGGGACATCCACCAACCCAGACCTGCGAACAAGGCCGGCCAAAGTGCAATCAAGCTCATGGTGACCTGACGCGCAACCAGCGGCAACTGCCTTGGATTCTGGGCAGTTGCTGATGCAAAGCCGTTGGCGCTGTTCTTACCTTCTCAGAGGGTTGCAAGCTGTACTGATGACTTCAGGGCTATCAAATCTGAGTCGTTTAAGCGTTGGTTAGACATGCTTTCTTGAGAGCAGGCCTATCAAAATATTGGGGTCAACCTGCGATTCATTTCTGAACTGTGTCGGGGATTTTTTCCAGAATTTCTTAAATTCGGTAGAGAAATTGGCAGGGTTTGGATAGCCGACTTCTATGGCAACTTCGGCAATCGTCAGTGTGCTTTGCCCAAGCATGAGTGCAGCTCTGTGCATACGCTCCTGGCGTATGAATTCAAATGCTGAAATTCCGTCGCTGGCCTCGAATACAGCGTTCAGCCGTCGCATCGGAATTTGCATGCTGGACGCGACATCAGAGCTCTTCAATGATGGCTCGTTAATATGGTTAAAAATATATTCAGACGCAAGTTGTCTCAAGAGTAAGTTAGCGGACAGTGAGGCTGCAGGGATTTTACTATCTGTAAATATGATTCTCTCGGTGCTATCTGCAGGAAGCATTGATTTTTTTTGAGAGAGTGCAAGGTGAATTCGTGTTCGCTCCAATATTTCATCCACATGAAACGGCTTGCAAATATAGTCCACCGCACCCGCTCTCAGTCCCGCCAACCGCTCATGTTGCTCAACTAGTGCGGATATGAAGATTATAGGAGTATCTTGGGTTGCGGGATTTGCTTTTAATAAACGGGCGATGGTGATGCCATTGCGCCCAGGCATGCGTACATCCAGAAAAATAAGGTCTGGTAATAAAACCGTCGCTCTGGCGTACCCTTGATCGCCATTGAGCGCGACGCTGACGCGGTATGAGGCATTGCGCAGTGCTGCCACTAATAGACGAAGCTGATCAGGATCATCGTCCATTATTAGTATATGCGGGGACTGGACTTCGCTATTGCTCATTGGCATAGGCACGTCGTGGTTATTGCACTTTTAAGGTTCGCGATTGTCACATATCCGCAAGGCGAGTGGTTTGTTTTTTTGCACTTTTGTTTGTTTTTTTATGGCGGAAGCAGAAGTTGTGAGCTACTTGGTTGAATCCGAGACAAAACTTTAACCTTGACGTAAATATGGTTTTATGGCGAGCACTGTGCGCCCGGCTTGTCTTCTAGCTGGAGTGGCCTGGTAATGCGCAGGGATTTTTAGTAACCTAGATAAATAAATCTTTGAAATTCCATTCGAGCGGTATTTATTGCAAACGAATTAGCAAAAAAACAAAGAAAGCAGGAGGGGTCTTTAGGTATAACACGTTCAAATTTTTTTCATTCAAGTGAAGGCTTTGGTTGATCCATTGGAGGATGGTCTAGCCGGAGAGTCCGTAGAGGGCACACAAAGCAACACGATGTGAAGCGCTTGAGGGGCAATCATCGGCTGGCGCTGAGGTGTTGTGCGGATTTAACAAATTCGCGGACGGATAGTTT
Source organism: Comamonadaceae bacterium (assembly GCA_015999985.1). Lineage (GTDB taxonomy): Bacteria > Pseudomonadota > Gammaproteobacteria > Burkholderiales > Burkholderiaceae_C > Ottowia. The sequence goes on along the minus strand of JAECRA010000023.1, from coordinate 43,942 downwards.
TTTTAGAAGAGTGAGGGATCCTGCGTTATCTGACCGAAATTCAAGATGGTTGTGGGGTGCCCTGGTGCATGTGCTGTCCAGTGGTTCGTTCACCCTTTTAGTCCATATAAAACAAGTTCAGTGCAGTCAAATGCTCGCTTTTTTTTGCCATTAATTATTTTTATTTATTTCTGGAGGGTATCTTATGAAGCTTGAGTCACCGTCTCACCGACGCTACGCGCTCCCGCGTGCGATTCGGAAAGGGTCTTTAATTTCCATGGTGTTGTTAGGCATGTGCACTCTAGGCAGTGTGCAAGCGGCTCAACTTACCTGTGGTCCGGGCAGCACGCCCTTGCGCATCAGTACATCCAAGGCCACCTGGTCAACTGACGCGCGCTATGTCAGTGCCCCAACCGGCGCTGCCGCCACCATCGTGGATGACTACAAGTGGCGTGGCTGGTTCAATAAGGCGACTGCCAAGCACCCCGCCAGCGCGGGAGCTCTGGCGGGGCAGTCAGTGCAAGGCGATTGGTTGTCGTTTGGTGATGCGCAATATCCCACTGGCGCTGGTGGAAACACAGGTACCGGCCCTTATCCCGCTGTGATCACGAACGGCGTCGTAGCCAACGGGGCCTTAGTGGCACAGCGTGTGTCCTTCACGTACAACGAAAAAATCACCATTCCCAATAACGTCGATCTGTCGACCATCAAACTCATTGGTTCGGGTGGATTTGACGATAGTACGCTTTTGTTGGTCAAGCCCGACAACACCCCTTCCGGCGCGACCAACTGGATGCAGACCTCCGCATCGTTTTCCGGTTATGGCAGCCCTTCGCTCATTAACGTGAATGGCGCCAACACGGGCATGGGTTTCTACTATGGTGACAACACCATCGGTTTTGCGGTGGTGAATACATTCAATGCGCCCACGACCAGCGCGGACAACCCTACAGGTCTCTTCGCAGATTTCCAGATTACGGCCGACTGTCTTCCTGAACTGCCACCCGCACCGACGCCCGCAACCACCGCGTTGAGCTGCCCAGTGGGCAAGCTGCCAGGTGAAGAGTTCGAAATCGGTCCCTTCACGACCAATGCTCGCGACTGGAGTTGGACATGGCGCACCAGGGAGCTCGCCCCTCGGGAAATTGAAGAAGTCACGCAACCTCTGTTCGACGATTACAGGTACCGCTCCTACTTCGACCCGAATACCCTGACTACTCCAACCAAGGCCCGCTGGATCAGCCCTGGTACGACCAGTCCGGGCGCAGGCGACATTCCTGGAGTGCCATATCCTAAAGCCAGTGGCCAGAGCAAGGCCTTCTGGTACGGCTCTGTCTTTACGATGAATCAGCCGATTACGGTGAGCGACACCGTGGATCTGGACAGCATCAAGCTCAAAGGTCGCTTCGGTTTTGACGATACGGGCGACAGCGTGTTCGTACAGCCCGCAGGAAAACCGCCGTACAGACCCTTCCAACATCTCTTGCCAGACGGCTATGGTGGGTTCATAACATGGACCACGACGGCGATTCCCGGCTTTGAAGTGGGTTCGAACACTATTGGTTTGGTGCTTGACGGTGGGCAATTTGAAAATGATTGCTCGGGTGGCGTTTGTGCCCTGGGGGCCATTGCAGACTTCACGGTCGTGGCCAAATGCCAGGAGGCTCCACCAGTGGATCCCACACTGCAGACCATCAACTTCCGCCAACCCAACCCTGGGGTGTATTCGGCAATGAACGGGTCGACGGTTGCATGGGCTCCGACTCCGCCACTCTTTAGCACTGCCAACCTCCCTGTCACCTACACGAGTAATACTCCGTCGGTGTGCACAGTGAACGCCAACACCGGAGTGGTGACCTTGGTCAGCCCTGCAGTAGCAGGTACTTGCACGATTACAGCGAATGCAGCCGCGGGCACAAGGACGATTGACGATGTCGAGTACAACGTTGCAGCCGCCCCGCCTGTTCAGCGCAGCATGGAGATCACGCTTCTGAAGGACCAGACCATCACGTTCCTCGACCAGGATAGCCGTAATGTGGCAGATGGTGCTTTCGCCATTAACCCGGCTGCTGCTTCTACGTCTGGACTTCCTGTGACCTACACCAGCCTGACCCCCACGATCTGCGTGGTTTCAGGCGGCACAGTGACTCCTTACCGGGCCGGTACGTGCACCATTGCCGCAGATCAGCCTGGTAACCAGGAATATGCAGCTGCGACAAGGGTGGTCCGTTCTATTGCCTTGACGGGTTCTGTGCCTGCCATCGTCGCCCCAGTGCCTACGATGGACTTGGCTGGCCTGGGCCTGCTGGGTGTCTTGAGCGCTGGTATGGGTGCCTTGGCACTGCGCCGTCGCAAACGCGCCGAGTGATGGACCGTTAGGTCTGTAGCTGAGTTCGACAAGCGAACTCATCTGAACCGCGTTGCCTCCTAAGGGGGCAACGCGGTTTTTATTTGTGCCACAACCTAGAATGCATGCGCGCCAGTTTCAACCTTTGAGCTGGAAGGAGCTCCTTTGCAACTGATCCGCCGGATCAGTCAGACATCTGCTGACGGTGCCAAAGCTGTTTGCCGCAGAATGTGATGGGTTTGATCAATCAGCTATTAACTTCTTCCGTTACCCGAAACAATCGATATGACTGGCTTGCATGACTGGTTCCAGACACCGCCAGGCCAGTATCTTCTGGCTTGGGAGCAAGCGCGGTTCGACGAAGCCTTGACGGATGTTTTTGGCTATCACGCCTTGCAGTTGGGGCTCATCGATATAGATGCCTTGCATGCCAACCGCATGCCGCATAAGTGGCTGGCCGTGCAGACCTCGCCCTTGGTTGCAGTGCCGGACTCTTCCTCTGCGATAAGCTCGGCTCCAGTACCACCGGCACCTCCAGCGCCGCCTCGATGGGCCATGGCGGCCGATGCTACGGCACTGCCTTTTGCGGAAAACAGCCTTGACCTGGTGGTACTGCCACACACCTTGGAGCTAAGCCGCGATCCTCACGCTGCCCTGCGAGAGGTTCAACGCGTGCTCGTGCACGAAGGGAAGGTGGCCATTACAGGGCTCAATCCCGCCAGTCTTTGGGGATTTCGGCAACATCGGGAGAGGTTTTACGGTCGCTTCGGTCACGAGCGGCTCTACCTGCCGGATGCCGGGCAGTTCATCGGACATTGGCGCTTGCGCGATTGGCTGCGATTGCTGGAGTTCGAATTGGAATCGATCAGCTTCGGCTGTTATCTGCCTGCCGTGCGTGGGGCTGGCACACTAGCGCGCTTTCGATGGATGGAAAAGCTGGGCCAACGCTGGTGGCCTATTTTTGGTGCCGGGTATTTCATCATGGCAGTCAAGCGCACCCAGGGCGCCAAACTGGTGGGCCAGCAGTGGAAAAAAAAGCCATCTGTCGTGGGGGCGCCAGTCTCCATTGCCAACCGCACACCTGCACCGACAATTACGGAAAAGAGACCTTGAACAAGATTGAAGTTTTCACTGACGGCGCCTGCAAGGGCAACCCTGGTCCCGGTGGCTGGGGCGCATTGCTCCGCTCGGGCAATCACGAAAAAGAGTTGTTTGGAGGCGAGTCGCTCACAACCAATAACCGCATGGAATTGACCGCCGTGATTGAAGGGCTGAGCGCACTCAAGCGCCCTTGCCAGGTTGATTTGTATCTTGACAGCCAGTACGTCCGCCAAGGAATCACCGAGTGGATTCACAGCTGGAAAGCCAAGGGATGGCGCACTTCGACCAAGCAGCCCGTCAAGAATGCCGACCTCTGGCAGAAACTTGACGCCGTGGTGAGCACCAGTGGCCATCAGATTCAATGGCACTGGGTCAAGGGCCACGCCGGCCATGAGGGCAATGAACGCGCCGACTCATTGGCCAACCGAGGGGTTCCGAAAAGATAGGGTTGAAGTGCAGGATGGCCGCCGGTGTGGTTTCTCCGCGCTCTCAATTAGCCTGCCTCCAACATGAAAAATTGACAAGAATCAACGCAATGGGTCTGATTGGAGGCAAGATAGCGCTGGAGACGCCGGGGGGACTGACCTGGAGACAAATAAATGCATCATCGCCGCGCCGCTGTGAAATCAGGCTCCAGACCTGTGTTTGACCCGCTGCGTCTGCAGGCTGTGACGCTCGATGTCATGGCTGCTGGCCACGCACCCGCGTCACTGCTGGCTGCGAGGCAACAGCAACGGCTTGCACGCCTTGTGGAAGTAGCCTATGCCGATTCTCCGTTGTACCGGGAGCGGCTGGGAAAGGGGCAGTTGCGACAGAGCGAATGGTTGCGTTTGCCGCCTGTGTCCCGTGGGGAGCTGATGGAGCGGTTTTCCGAGTGGGTGACCGACCCCGAGCTCAATCTCGAAGAGTTGCGGGCTTTTACCGCTGACCCGCAACGCGTAGGCGAGCCCTGGCTGGGCAAATACATGGTGTGGGAAAGCTCCGGTACCAGCGGCAAACCGGGCATCTTTGTGCAAGATGCCCAGGCCATGGCGGTCTACGACGCACTCGAGGCGGTACGCCACAGGGCTCCCGGAGGACCGAAGAGCATGTTTGGTGCGTTTTCACCTCTGGATTTCCTGGGCCTGCGAGACCGCTATGCGCTAGTGACCGCCACCGGAGGCCATTTCGCCAGTGTGGGTTGCTTTGATCGCCTGCGCAGCATCAACCCATGGATAGAGGCGAATTCTCGGAGCTTCAGCATCCAGCAGTCCGCAGATAAGTTGGTGCAGCAGCTCAATGATTACGCGCCCGCCGTGTTGGCGACCTACCCCAGCGCTGCCGCCCTGCTGGCAGAAGAATCTGAGCAGGGCAGGCTGCACATCCGCCCTAGATGCATCATGACGGGTGGAGAAGCGCTGAGTTCCGCTACCCGGGCACGCATTTCCAAGGCCTTTGGAGCAACCGTCCGGAGCAGCTACGGAACTTCAGAATTTTTGCCTATGGCCTGGGAATGCGCAAAGGGCAGCTTGCATTTGAACGAGGACTGGGTACTTCTGGAGCCCGTTGATGAGCGCTATCGGCCCGTTCCTCTCGGTGAGCTTTCGCATTCGGTCTTGCTGACCAATCTCGCCAACCATGTTCAACCGCTGATTCGCTACGATCTTGGTGATCAGGTGAGCATTCAGAAAGACAGTTGCACTTGCGGATCTTCTTTGCCTGTAATCCACGTACAGGGGCGCAGCGACGATACGATGCGCGTGCCGGGACATCGACCTGGTCAGATGGTCAGCCTGCTTCCTCTGGCCTTGTGTACCGTCATCGAAGAGGAATGCGGCGTTTTTGACTTTCAACTGGAACAGCGTGCGCCGGGCACCTTGGTTGTCCGCGTGCCTTTGGAGGGGCCACAAGGCCTGGCAGCGATCGAGCGCTGCAAAAGTGCGTTGAAGGCTTTTGCCATAGCCCAGGGTGCCAAACCCATAAGGGTCATTGGCGAACTCGGCTGCGCTGTTCCCCGCGGTCGCAGTGGCAAGGCCTGCCGGGTGGCGTTAAGCGACAGGGCCTGAGCTGAAGTCCACCCAGGCCTTGGTGAATGTCCATCTCTAAGTGACGCCCAAACGATGCCCCCGCACGCAATAATCAGCCACTGACTGCCGCGCGCGATACCTTCATTTTTTTCTCGCGTATGGGTAGATTCAGTATCGCCGCGAGAAGCGCCAGTGCAATATCTGCCTGCCACATCAGGTCGTAGTTTCCAAGTTCAGTGATGGCAAGACCGCCCAGCCAGGCGCCCAGAAAGCCTCCAATCTGATGGCTAAGGAGTGTGAGCCCGAAGAGCGTGCCCAAATACCGCACGCCAAACAGCTTGCCCACCAGGCCAGCCGTTGGAGGCACGGTAGCCAGCCAGGTCAAACCCAGCCCTACAGCAAAGACATAGAAAACCCATGGCTCGCGCGGCATCATCAAGTACCAAAGAATAAGAACCGCGCGCGAGCCATACATGACCGCGAGAATCATCTTGCTTCGGTACTGTCCGACCAGGTGGCCCACCACCAGGCTACCAACGATATTGGACAAGCCTATCAAGGCCAATGACCAACTGGCCACGGACGGTGGGAGTCCACAGAGATTCACCTCGGTAGGCAAGTGAGTGACCAAAAACGCAATGTGGAAGCCGCAGGTGAAAAAGCCTGCATGTAGCAGCAGGTAGCTGCGGTCCGAGAGCGCTGTTTTCAGCGCCTGCTTCATGCCTTGGTCGTCGCTGGCGCGCGCCACCTGCGGCGACGGTCCACCCTTGGTCACTTTGCCTATTAGAGGCAGGGCGGCCAACACGATCACGGCGAGGGACCACATGGCGCCCATCCAGCCCAGCATCTGAATCAGTTTTTGGGCCAGAGGCGCGAATACAAATTGTCCGAACGAGCCCCCGGCATTGATGACGCCAGATGCGGTGCCCCGTGCCTCTGGTGTCAGGCGTTGCGCGGCGGCGCCAATCAGCACGGAGAAACTGCCCGCGCCGGCACCCATGGCCACCAAGACGCCCAGGGATATGGTCAAGCCAATTCCGGAGCCCATGAGAGGGGCCAGGGCACACCCCAGAGCCAATATGAGAATGCCTGCCAGCAAGACGGGCTTTGGCCCCCAGCGATCAGCGGCGGCACCTGCGAAGGGTTGCACAGCGCCCCATACAAATTGCCCGATCGCCATCGCAAAACTGATGGTCGCAATCCCCAGGCCGGTTGAAGTGTTGAGAGGCCCCACGAACAAGCCCAGCGATTGCCGGGTGCCCATGGTGATCATCATGATGCCGGCCGCAGCCAGCGTAATGCCCAGCACATGCGGGCCTTGGAGAGTGCGGAACATGGGGCGGCTAGTGACGTAGGCGGACGCTGAGGGAGTGGCGTCAATGCGCCGGAGAAAAGATGGCTATGACGCTATGAGCTGCAAGGCGTCCCGAATTTCCTGCACTTGCGTGGGGCGTACCAGTTGCGCCAGGGGCTTTCCGTCTCGCAGAAACACCAGCGTAGGCCATAGCTTGACCTTGAAGTTGCGCCCCAGAGGGCGGCCTGGGCCGTCTTCGACCTTGATGTGTTGCACGAGTGGAAACTCCCCTGCTGCTTGTTCGATCAGCGGTTGAGCACCTCGGCAAAAGCCGCACCAACTGGTGCCGAATTCCAGCAATACGGGGCCTCTCATGGCCTCGATGTCGGCGGCGGATGGAGTCAGGATCTCGGGCACGAAGCTGGATGTGTAAGCCATGGGCCTATTGTCCCAGGTGTTCCAATTCTTTGCAGGCGAGTGCCACGTCGCGGTTACTCCATGTCTCGTGCTTGATTGTTGGCCCGATTCAAAGTTTCAGGCACGTGCCAAGGCTTGCGCCACTTCACGGACAAGCGCAGGACCTTTGTAGATCAAGCCGGTGTAGATTTGCACGACATCGACGCCTGCTTCGATCTTGGAGGTCGCATCGGAGGCGCTCAAAATGCCCCCAACTCCAATGATTGGGAAATCCTTGCCCAAAGCGGTCCGCAGAGCGCGTACGACCCGGTTGCTGGCCTCTAGCACCGGACTACCCGAAAGCCCACCGGTCTCCTCGGCATGGGCCATGCCTTTGACGGCGTCGCGAGAAAGGGTGGTATTGGTGGCGATGACGCCGTCCATGGCATGACGCAGCAGCGCGTCGGCAATCGCTTCGACCTGTGCTTGTTCCAGGTCCGGCGCAATCTTGAGAAAGAGCGGCACACGCTTGCCATGTTGATCGGCCAGTTCAGCCTGACGTGATTTAAGCGCCGCGAGCAAGGCGTCCAGCGCTGCGTCGCTCTGCAGGTCACGCAGGTTTTTGGTGTTGGGGCTGGAGATGTTCACCGTGACGTAGTCGGCATACGGGTATACGCCCGCCAGACAGGTCAGGTAATCGTCGTTGGCCTTTTCAATGGGGGTGGCTGCATTCTTGCCGATGTTCAGGCCCAGGATCATGCGGCCTGGCCCAGGATTGACGTCTCGCTTGGACTGGAAGCGGGAATTTCGGACATTGAGCACAAAGGCATCCAGCCCTGCATTGTTGAATCCCAGGCGGTTGATCAAGGCATTGGCTTGCGGCAAGCGGAACATGCGCGGTTTCGGATTGCCCGGCTGAGCCAGGGGCGTGACCGTGCCCACCTCGACGAAACCGAAGCCCATGGACGCAAAGGCATCTATGGCGCGCGCATTCTTGTCCAATCCGGCCGCCAGCCCCACACGGTTGGGAAAGTGCAAACCTGCCAGGGTGACCGGATCATTCACCCGGCCATTGCACCAGGCCCACGAGAGCGGTGTTCCTTGCGTGCGCGCCAGGGCGTCCAGGGTCAGGTCATGGGCTGTTTCGGGGTCCAGATTGAAAAGAAACGGACGGGCTAAGCCGTAAGGGAGCAGCGGCATTGGATAATTCTTCTTTGCAAGTAATTTAGGGAATTGTCGCAAATGCCTTCACCCTCTGCTCCCACCCAGGACGAACTCAAGGCCCTGGTTGGCCAAGCTGCACTGCAATATGTGGTGCCCGGACAGATCGTTGGCGTGGGTACGGGCTCCACCGTCAACAAATTCATCGACGCGTTGGCAACGATGAAAGACCAGATTTCCGGCGCCGTTTCCAGCTCAGAAGCCTCCACTGCTCGCCTGAAAGCCTTGGGTATTCCGGTACTCGATTCTTCCGAAGTGGAAGAGATTTCGGTCTACATCGACGGCGCTGACGAAATCGACTCCCGTGGGTGCATGATCAAAGGTGGCGGCGCCGCGCTGACCCGTGAAAAAATTGTTGCTGCCCAATCGCGCCGCTTCGTGTGCATAGCAGACGAATCGAAACTGGTAGAAGTCTTGGGCGCTTTCCCACTGCCGGTGGAGATCATTCCCATGTCTGCCCAGCGCATCGTCAGGCAGTTTGCTGCCTTAGGAGGCCAGGCCACCTTGCGAATGAAAGATGGCTCACCTTTGGTGACTGACAACGGCCAGCACATTCTCGACGTGACCGGCTTGCGCATCGGTGATCCGCTGGCGTTTGAGTCTTCCGTGAACCAGTGGCCCGGAGTTGTAACGGTGGGCGTATTTGCCCATCAGAAAGCCTCTGTCTGCCTGCTGGGAACGGCGAACGGCGTGCGGACGCTGAATTTTGACTAGACAGAAGCGGGGGAGCCTCTTAGTCACCCCTCGTCCCTCACACGCCACACGCCATGGAAATCAAAATCTGATTCCGGAAGGATTGGCTGGCGAGGGCTGAGGAGCGACCTCCGGCGCGCTGGGTGATTGTTCTGCGCCAGGCTCTGAAGCGGCGGGTAACGCACCAGGTGACACTGGCCGCACCTGCACGGGCACCAAGGGAGTCACGGCAGGTCGGCGGTAGCTGGCTGGCAACTGCGACGTTTTTGGATAGCCTGCGGCATCCAGATATTGGCTCCAGTCTGCGTCAGAAAAGCCCCTTAGCTGCTGGCCACCAATGGTGAGCTGCGGCATGCTGTTTTCATTGTTGCCCGTGGCCCGGTGCAACGCGGCCAAATCGTCACTGGTCGAGATGGTCCTTTCCGTAAAAGGAACCCCTCGGTTGATGAGCAAATTGCGGCCACTGTTGCAAGGAACACACTCCGCAGACGTGTAAAGCGTCACCGGATAACGCTGCGCCGTCTGCCGGAGTTCAAACGGCAGTGAGGCGTCGCCGGCTGCCGCGCCTGGCGCAGTAGGCAAGGTGCCTGACGTGCTGGGGGTGCCTGAGCCGCCCGAAGTGCCAGCGGCAGGCGCGCGGTTATTTGGTGCGGCTGAGGCGGGCGGCTTGTCTGAGTAGGTAACGCGACCGTCAGGCCCTACCGACCGGTAGAGCTGCTGGGCCTCGGCAGCGTGGCCCACAAGCAGTGCGGCCAGAACAGCAGCGAGGGAATGAGCGGGCAAGGAACGCATGTAAGACGTAATCAATCCAGGTAAAACCATAAACCCCCTTCTCGTACCCATTGGGCCTCATGCCTGTGCAAAAACAGGCACCTAGGGGGCATGACGGAACTGTCTTCGCTGGAGCGAAGAGCCGTTATCTGGCGATGATGGCATTCATTTCAGGTTTCTCCCAGCAATACCCTAGCGCATTCGTCCTGTTTTCAAGCCATGCCTTGATGTCGTAGTAGAGCATCCATGCTCGGCTCGCGGCCACGGAACGCCTTGAACGATTCCATCGCGGGGCGGCTGCCGCCGGCTTCCAGGATTTCACGGCGGTACTTACGCCCGGTCTCCACGCTGGGCGTTCCGTCTGCAGATGCCGTCTCCTCGAAAGCAGCATAGGCATCTGCGGATAGAACCTCTGCCCATTTGTAGCTGTAATAGCCTGCGGCGTATCCGCCCGCAAATATGTGGCTGAAGGTCTGGGCTGTGCGGGCAAAGGGTGGCGGAGTAGTCACAGCGACCTCCCGGCGCACGGCATCCAGCATGGGCTGGAAGTCCTGCTGGGGGTCATGTTCGGTGTGCAGCAGCATGTCAAACAGCGAAAATTCGATCTGGCGCACAGTCTGCATGCCGGCCTGGTAGTTCTTGGCCGCGGTCATCTTGTCAAAAAGATCGCGTGGCAAAGGCTGGCCGGTGTCCACGTGGGCCGTCATGTGCTTGAGCACATCCCATTCCCAGCAGAAATTTTCCATGAACTGGCTGGGTAGTTCCACGGCATCCCATTCCACGCCGCTGATGCCGGAAACGTCATGTTCGCTGACCTGTGTCAGCATGTGGTGCAGTCCATGGCCAAATTCATGGAACAAGGTGGTGACGTCATCGTGCGTGAGCAGCGGCGGTTTGCCGTCCACCCCTTCAGCGAAGTTGCACACCAATTGCGCCACGGGCGTTTGCAACCGCCCGGTGTCAGGGCGCAGCCAGCGGGCGCGCACGTCGTCCATCCAGGCGCCGCCGCGCTTGCCCGCGCGAGCACCGGGGTCCAGGTAAAACTGGCCCAGCAGCTTGCCGTCGCGTTCGATGCGGTAGAACTCCACTGACGGGTGCCACACAGGGGCGCTGTCACGGCGGATAGCCACTTCAAAGAGCGTCTCGACAATCTTGAACAAGCCTTGCAACACCTTGGGTGCCTGGAAGTATTGTTTGACTTCTTGCTCGCTGAAGGCGTAGCGGGCTTCCTTGAGCTTCTCGCCAATGTAGGGCCAATCCCAGCTCTGCGGGTCAGGCAGTTCCAGGCTCTCTTTGGCAAACTCGCGCAAATCGGCCACATCACGCTCTGCGAAGGGCTTGGCCTTGACTGCCAGTTCACGCAGGAAATCGACAACCTCTTTGGGCGAGTCAGCCATCTTGGCCGCGACAGAGACTTCGCCAAAGTTGGCGTAGCCCAGCAACTGGGCTTCTTCTCGCCTGAGTGCCAGTATTTCGCGGATCAAAGGGGCGTTGTCGAATTTCGTGGCATCGCCTTCTGCCTGATCTGAGGCGCGCGTGGCATAGGCACGGTAGAGGCGTTCACGCAGGGCTCGGCTCTGGGCAAACTGCATCACAGGCAGGTAGCTGGGCAGTTTGAGCGTCAGTTTGTAGCCGCTTTTTCCTTCAGATTCTGCTGCGGCCCGCGCAGCGGACTTGACGTCGTCAGGCACGCCGACAACTTCCGGCTCGCTCGCATAGTAGGCATAGGCATCGGTGGCGTCCAGGGCGTTCTCACTGAACTTCTGGCTGAGCGCGGCCATGCGTTCCTGAATCTCTGCATAGCGTTCCTTGGCCGCCCCTTGCAGCTCCGCCCCGCCCAACACGAAGTTGCGCAGCGCGTTCTTGAGAGCCTGGCGCTGCTCGGTATTGAGTGCAGAGGGATTGAGCGCTTTGTATTTTTCGTACAGGCGCTCATCAGAGCCCAGGCGTGTCCAGAACTCTGTGATCTTGGGCAGCTCGGCGTTGTACGCAGCCCGCAGCTCCGGCGTGTCCGCCACGGCATTCAAGTGACCCACCACACCCCAGGCACGGCCCAGGCGCTCAGTCACCACGTCCAGCGTACGCGCCAAGGTGTCCCAGTCGGCCGGCAGATCCGGCGCTACGGTCGCTTCGAGCGCAGCTTCGGATTCAGCCAGCAATTGATCCACCGCCGGTGCAATGTGCTCCGGGCGGATCTGGTCGAACAGGGGGAGGTCGGTGAAGTCAAGAAGTGGATTTGCCATGGCGAATTAGCTGGGGGCGGATGGGGAAAAGTAAACAGGCTTGTGCGGATGGTATCCGCTCATTCTTCGCCGGAGGTCACGAAGGCTAGGAAGGACATGGGGTGCTCCGGGAGGCGCGCTTGCTGACCTGAGCAGAACTTACCGGGTCAAGTCTTTTGAAAAGTATAAAAAAGTACTACATTAGGTGCTTTTTCGATGTGTTTTAACCGCCTCGCTGTGGTGGGGCGTTCGCAATCTTGGACCGAAGAGGTCCGTTCGTTGGCCGATGTGCCTATCCGTGGCGAGCTGTTTGATCTCGGCAGGAATTGGCCGGACATTGAGCCTCTGTAGGCCTGTCGTGCGAAGGAGTGATAGGGTGGAAATTTCAAAGGGTTCTTTAAAGCCAAAATTACTTGCGCTATTGGTTTTTCTGTTGCTTGTGATGTTTATAGTTATTCATGTTGATGGCCGCGATGTTGGTTTGGCAAGTGAGGATTTGCCTAGTAAGCCGATTAAGCTGGCTGGCCATAATGAGTCGTTACTCATATCCGATCATGGCATTGAAAATAGTCAAGGCGGGCTCCAAGAAAAAAATCCTGACCCAGATGATTCGCCTGATTCTGGTGATGCGACGGGCTTGCGGCTGAATGTTAACGGCAGCTATCGTGCCTTTTATGAAAGCGCGCTGAAAAATCCTGAGAAAGGCGGTATTTTTTATGCGTCAAGAATCTTGAGGATGTGTTCCGCGATCAGGAATGAGACAACATTTGGTGGTGAAAGTCAGACTGCTTACAGCGTCGAAATGGATGATGAAGTTTATGGAAAGATTTCAGCGGCCGCCGAAGGCCTTCGTGCTAAATGCTCCATGTTCACGCCGGATGAGCTCAGTGATCACCATATTAATGAGGTTCTGAAGTCGGAAGCGTCGCTTAAGGATCCCTTGATTTCTGCTGGCAAGGCACTTGGGGAAGACAGTGGGTTTGAACAGTTAGCGCGAAGAAAGAAATTGGTGGATGACGTTATAAAACTTGGAGATCCACTGTTGATATCAGAACTGGGGATGCGACTTGCTTTGTATCGTCATTCAGCTACCGGCCAACTTATGTTCAAGTTTGGTGGCGATGAGTATCCACTTGACTCCGAGGTGGACGTAGGTTTCGCGCTTTATATGTTGCCGTGCAACTTAGGAATGCAGTGCGACGAGAATGAGTTTGATATGGCCATGAGATGTGCGTCGAATGCCGGATGTTATGAGGGTCGAGTTGACTACGTCCGGAAAGTAATGACAGCTGGATCACGAGACTTCGATGGGACCAAGAAGCTATGTGAACAGATGGCCGAAGCAGCAAAGAAGGGTGATCTATCCAAGTTCATGAATTGATCCTTTGCGCTCTGAGCGTGTATGCACTGGTCAGAACTAAGTGAAAGCCAGCAGTCGCACAGTGCGGGTAAAGAGTTGATCCTGATTGCGATCCAGTTAGATGCAGCCCAGGCGCATGGTTGAAGGCTGCCTCTGCAAGCTCACATGTCTAGGTTGGGATAGAGATGGACGCGATGGCCGTGCAGGTCCCAGCGTTGCCGTGTTTCCCGCACCCACAGCAGGCACGCATCTTGCATAACTCTTTTAGTCCTGACGGTAGGGCCCGCGCTTTGGCCGCGGCCATTGAGGCGAGTTCGACACTGTATGGGTCGACGCCGGCTCCATGACACTCGAGGTTAAAGAGGCTTCAGGCCCTGCGCATTCGGATTGGTGCTTTGTCGTTTTTCTTTTATCGATATATGCTCCGAAAATAAGTTGACCTATATGATACGGCTGTTAGGTTATCAGGCTCGGGTGGTTCATTGACTCATAGTGCTTAATATGGATTCGTTTCGGGTGTGGCGTAGTTTGAATTGTGAATTGTGATGAGATTTTATTGCTCAAATTTATTCCGTGAGTTATTTCGACCGTGTGGTCGGCACCTGACGTTTTTTGCTTAAAGTGATGCGGCTTTACGGGACTGAATTGCGGTCAGTTTTGTACGGCGCTGCAATCAGTATTAAATTCATTTTTATGGAGGTGAAGCATGATTCGATTCGTTCTGGTTGTCGCAGCTTTGTGGGGTGCGGCCGGGGCTTTGGCTCAGGATTTTCCTAACAAGTCCATCACAGTGGTGGTGCCTGTTCCTCCGGGGGGCGTTGTCGACCTGGCAGGGCGCCTGGCTGCAGAAGCTCTGGCAGGCGAGCTGAAATCCAGCGTTGTTGTAGACAACAAGGCGGGCGCCAGCGCCAATATCGGGGCGACCTACGTCGCACAAGCCAAGCCTGACGGATACACCTTGCTGGCCTCCTATTCGCTCTACCACGAAGTCAATCCGCTCTTATTCAACAACCTGAAATGGCGTCCAGAATCGTTCGTGCCCATTGGCCGGGTCGTGGTCACACCTTCTGTGGTCGTGGTGCATCCTTCGCTTCCGGTCCATTCGCTCAAGGAGTTCGTGGAATACGTCAAGAAAAACCCAGGCGCCGTGAGCTTTGCTTCGCAAGGTACGGGCTCAGTGGCGCATCTGGGAAGCGAGCTCCTCAAGCAAGACACTGGCATTGAAATGGTGCACGTGCCCTATAAAGGCTCTGGCCCGGCCATGCAAGACTTGGTCGCGGGCCGCGTGCAGTTTTTCATCACTGCTCCGCCTGCCGTCATGGGGTATGTGCAGCAAGGCCGCCTGCGTGCATTGGCCATTGCAGGTTCAGAGCGCCATCCCATGCTGCCAGACGTGCCCACTTCGATGGAGCAAGGCTTTCCTAATTTTCAACTTAACCCCTGGGTAGGCCTGTTTGCGCCGGCTGATACTCCAGACCCAGTCGTACGCAAACTGGCCGCAGCGCTCGAAAAAGGGCTGACACAGCCGAAGGCGATCGAATCTGCCAAGGCAGCGGGGGCAAGTGTGAGTTTCCAAGCGCCTCAAGAACTCGCCAAATCAGTGGCGCAAGGTCGCGCTTACTGGGCGGCACTGGTCAAGGCTGCGAATATCAAGATCGAGTAATCATCCGATAGCTCCAGCTCTGGATGCACAGCGCCAGACTTGGGATAATCGGGGAAATGATTCACGCCCACGAACTTGAACTACTAGCTCCTGCTCGAGACGCCGATATCGGCATAGAAGCCATCCGTCACGGAGCGGATGCTGTCTATATTGGCGGCCCTGGTTTCGGCGCACGTGCCAGCGCAGGCAACTCGGTCGCGGATATTTCCCGGCTGAGCAAGTATGCGCACCGCTTTAATTCGCGCATTTTCGTCACGCTGAACACGATCTTGCGAGACGACGAGCTGGAAGATGCGCGTCGCATGGCGTGGGATGTGTATGAGGCTGGTGCGGACGCGCTCATCATTCAAGACATGGGGCTTCTGGAGCTGGATTTGCCTCCTATTCAGCTTCATGCCAGTACACAGACTGACATTCGCACCCCTGAGAAAGCGCGATTCCTGCAAGACGTCGGTTTTTCCCAGATCGTACTGGCTCGCGAGCTATCGTTGGACGATATTGCTGGTGTACGCGACGTGCTTGACCCTGAGCGCTGCACCATAGAGTTTTTCATTCACGGCG
The DNA here is from genome assembly GCA_015999985.1 of Comamonadaceae bacterium. GTDB lineage: Bacteria > Pseudomonadota > Gammaproteobacteria > Burkholderiales > Burkholderiaceae_C > Ottowia. The sequence continues at coordinate 28,328 of JAECRA010000023.1, read as the reverse complement.
CACTCTGCGTGGCTTTCAGCGGCCAGTGCTATATCAGCCATGCCCATACGGGCCGCAGCGCCAATCGAGGTGAATGCTCACAGGCCTGCAGACTGCCTTATCAGGTCCTTGACGCGCAGGGGCGATTCGTGGCGCATGATGCCCATGTGCTGTCTATGAAGGACAACAATCAAAGCCTGAATCTGGGCCCCTTGATTGATGCAGGGGTGCGAAGTTTCAAGATCGAAGGCCGCTATAAAGACATGGCCTATGTGAAGAACATCACGGCTCACTACAGGCGCCTTCTGGATGACATTCTGGAAGAGCGCCCTGAACTGTCAAGAGCTTCCAGCGGTCGAGTAAATTTTGCTTTTACGCCTGATCCACTGCAAAACTTCAACCGCGAGTTCACGGATTATTTTGTGAATGGTCGCAAGGACGATATTGGAGCGTTCGATACGCCCAAGAACCCGGGGCAACCGATTGGGTTTGTTTCCAGAGTGGCGGCGGACCACTTCGAATTGCGTACCGATGAGCCGGAACTCAAGCTGTCTAACGGCGATGGTCTTTGCTATTGGAACCAGCAAAAGGAACTGGTGGGCGCGCAGACTAACCGTGTGGAAAATCTGAAGCAAGAGGGCACAGAGGGCCTCAGCGGCTTATGGCGCGTCTTTCCGAAAGATTCCATGACCACGCTGCAAGATCTGCGCAAAGGCACCATTGTTCACCGCAACCGCAGCATGGATTGGGTGCGTACGCTAGAGAAGAAGTCTTCTGATCGCCGTATGGGCGTGTGGGTGCACCTGAGTGAATGCGAGGGGGGCTTGCAACTGGCGCTGACTGATGAAGACGGCTACGCGGGCGAATCCAGCGTGGCGCTGGATTGGTCTCTGCCCAAGGACGAATCGGCTGCTGCGCAGAAGCTGCGCGAATCGCTCAGCCGACTGGGCGAGACGGATTTTGCGCCGTTTGATATTCAACTGGCCTTGTCCCGGCCCTGGTTCGTTCCTGCGAGCACCGTGAACGCCTTGCGCCGGGAGGCCGTGGCCGCGTTGGAAGCTGCGCGAGCCAAGGCCTGGGAACGCCTACCCCGTGCGCAGGCTGTGAATCCACCAGTGCCATACCCGGACGACACATTGAGCTACTTGGCCAATGTGTTCAACCACAAGGCGCACGACTTCTATTCCAGGCATGGCGTGAAGGTGATAGATGCCGCCTATGAAAGCCAGGAAGAAGAGGGCGAAGTCAGCCTCATGATCACCAAGCACTGCGTGCGTTTTTCCTTGAGCCTTTGCCCCAAGCAGGCCAAAGGGGTGATAGGGGTCAAAGGCACCATCAAAGCCGAGCCACTGCATCTGGTCAACGGTAAGGAAAAGCTGACTCTGCGCTTCGACTGCAAGCCGTGCGAAATGCATGTGGTCGGCAAAATCAAGCGAGGCATTCTGGCCAGTGGCGCACGCGAAGCCGCAGAACATGCCATGGTGTTCTACCGGAAATCTACGGCGAACTGATACTAGGGAGCCTTTGCAAAACCCATCGCGGATGCCAGGCGCCGGCCTGCAAGGCGAGTTTTGCAGAGGTTCCATAGGGGACCTGAGACGAGGACGGTCCTCAGACTTGACGTTTGATCCAGCTAGAGCCCGCATCAGGCGACTCTTGCCCTGACAGTCGCCGCGCGTCAATTTCGCACCGAGGCGCATGGGCGGATTCCATGGCCTTCCCCTATTCTGGCCACGAATTGAAAAGCCTGTGCCCGAGTCTTGGAAGCTTTTTCAAGAAAAAACTAAAGTATTCATAAAATAGGTAGAATTACCTACTTGACAACTTTAGTTAGTTCCTTCGTTTCGGTTTGATCTAAGGAGGCGTTGAGTGCGGGTGGGTGAGCCTTGTCAAGGCTTCACCGCGGTCCCAAAGCACAACTCCCGCAGGCTCCTGTCCCGCAAGACTGCCTAGCGAAAACGCTCCCATGCCGTGAGGGGTGCCCGAAGGCCCTTCGCGTCCACTCCTATGCACAGTTCGAATTGTGCGATTCATCCCAGGAGTTACACGTGCGTGAGTACGCGCAATTTCAGACCCCATATTGGGTGGTCTCCATTCCTCTATCGCCTTATTGAAATAATAATTCTATGCAATTCCCTACCAAGACTCCATTTGAATTTCTGTCTGGTTTTTCGCCTGATTTTGAACAAGACGGAGCGTTTCCGGGTTTTGACGCTGAGGAAGAGATTCCCGATTACTGTGGTGCTCGGGAGGGAATTACATTGCATTTTGCTTTGGAGCAAAATAATAAATGGAATGTCATTCGGCTAATCGAAAATCCTGATATCGACTTGAACTCGAAAAACAAGGAGGGTCTGACCCCACTGCTTTTTTCAGTCATGTATAACGAATTGGAAATTACGGAGGTTTTATTACATTGTAGAAACAAATCCATCGACATCGATGCAAGAGATTCGAAGGGGAAAACTGCGCTCGCTTGTGCCGCATTTAAAAACAAACTTCCCACCGTCGAGGCGCTCCTGGCAAGGGGAGCGAAAAGTGAAATAAGCGATGACTGTGGGGACACTCCGATCACATGGGCAAGTCGCCTTGGCCATTCGTCAGTTCTGGAAAGCATATTGGCTCATGAAAAGTCCACCCCAAGCCTCGTCGCCTTACTGAATACCAAAAATCTGGAAGGTCGAACACCGCTTATGTTGGCGGTGGAAGGCCAACATATTGACGCTGTCAGGGTGCTTTTAAAGGCAGGGGCCAGTGCAGGGATTCGAGGTCCGTTCGAAGTGACATTGTTGGATCTTGCGCTCAGTTCCAACAACACTCGGCTCATTGAATTGGTGGCTCATGCCTTGGTACCTGGCGGCTTACCGCCGGAAAAATTCGCGGCCGAAAACCTTGATAAACGCGTCATCAAGCAGGCAATTCTGACGGATAAATGGGAAGGATTGCTGGCGCTTTCAAAATTGGGATTCAGGTTCTTCGATGAGATTGAGAAGAATATTCTTAAAAGGCCTGTTCCTGAGTCAATATCTTATAAGTACTCGAGAACAAATGAAGATCCGCTGGATGTTCGGTTAAAAATTAACCCTTTGATCCTGGCATTGGATTTAAATTTGACTTTGGCTGCGGAAATATTGGCCGCTCAGAAGCCTGAGATAGTGCGTAGGGCTAACGGCATGTATGAAACCCCAATTATGTTGGCGTGCAAGCTGGGAGATATTGGGCTGATAAACCTATTTATTGGTCACGGCGCAAATCTTAATGGCCAGAACTACAATAAGGAAAGCTGTGCTAATTACGCAGGCGAACATGGCCAGATAGAAGTTTTGAAACATCTCGCTGGATTGGTCGAAGACCGGCATCGCGATTTTTTTATATGGCAATGTGTCAAGGGTGCGATTCGTCATGAAGATTCGACTGTATTAGATTATGTTCTGAAAGAATTTGTCTTGCCTGGTTTGAAAGCGGGGGAATCTAGAACTGGATTTACCGAAGAGTCGGCTCAAGGGTTCACTGCCCTTTCTTTTGCCGTGGGCTTTAACAGAATGGGCGCCGTACAATTGCTGGCTGATTTTAGTGACCAGCTGGGATTTTCCAAGGATGTGTGGGAGAACTCACTCGTGCGGGGTGCAAAAAACGGATCTGTTGAGCTTTTGACTGTGCTTTTAAAGAGATTTTCGGATTGTGGATATTTAAATCAAGCTTTGCTTGAAGAAGCTATTTCGGCAGCTAATGAACAAAATCAATGGAATGCCCTCAAATTGCTGTTGAAATCAGCGCCGTTAATCGACTACGACGTGTTCAAAAGTTGTGTTGATCGTGCTGTTTATAGCGGTCAACTCGAGATTATTCATAACTTGTTTGATCGTGGCTCCTATACAAACGAGATTAATAAATACCTTGCCTATTCCGTTCGTGCTGGGCACGTGGATACGGTGAAGTTCTTTCGCGATAAAGGGGGGAGGTTGAATTTTGCTCTTTCCGAATTCGTCGCGGCAGCCGGCTTTGGTCATAAGGAGGTCGTGAGTTTCCTCATTGAAGATGCCAGCCCTGAGCAGCTGCAATCTGCCCTGGTGTCTGCAGCAAAGTGCGGCCACTCGGAGATCGTCGATGCTCTTTGCAGTAAAGGTGCGAGGCTAGACGAAGCACTGCCATTCTTTGCGGAAATCGCTGGTCAAGGGCATGTGGAGATGCTTGCCATGCTGGTACGCTTGGGTGTGACTCAGCAAGAACGTGAGTCTGCCATGACCGAGGCAGCATTAAATGGTCACGCTAATATCGTGGCGTTCTTAAAAGAGAATGGCGTCGACTTGCGCAGTATTAAATCTACCTTTTCAAATGCTGTAGACCAAAACCACTTTGAAATCGTCAAAATATTGGTCGAGTCAGGCACTATAGAGGACGATTTTGAAGATTATTTGTTGTCAGCTGCCCGCAACGGATCCGGGGAAATCGTGAGAATGCTGATAGGGCGTGGCACAAGCGCATACGCCATTGGAGAGGCTTTGGTTGAGGCCGCTACGGATGGTGACGAAGAAACAATAGCACTTATTCTCGGAAATGAAAGGTGGAGGACAGGTGTCGAGGTAGCCCAGGCGGAGCGTGCCTTGAAAGAAGCTGCAGCGAGAAGCTTTGGCGAAAACATAGCCGGTTTAGTGGCGCCGCTGCTTGAACTAGCGCCAAGTAGAGAAGTCGTCTTCGGTGTTTATTCCCAGTTGAATCGCATGTATGAGCTCACGGAATCATCTGAGGAACTCAAAGCGCTCAAAGCCACGATGAATGTGCTTGGCTCGTATCTGGGTTTCAATACTGGCTCCACCAGTTAGTAAGAAATCCATGGTGAGGTGTCCAGCAGGTCTACCGTATGCAGAACCCGTCGTAGTTGCGGGTCCTGTGAACTTTCCCAGGCTCTGACTTGCTCCAGGAAAACTTCAATGAACAAACTGGCTGCGTGACTTGGCGCTTCGTGGCTGCGGCGGACGAGCCCGACCACGTTGGTGTTAAAGGTTTCCTTCAATTGAAGGGCCGCGAGGTTATGGCGAAGTTCGTCGGTTTCCACCAGTGGCCATGGGCAGAAGGTGAGCATATTGGTGCGCTGCACCAACGTGAGCATCAAGGAAGCTGAATGCGCCAAGTGGATTCGGTGCATGGGTTGCTCCAGACCATGCTGCCGGAAGAGGTTGTACATCAGGGTGGCCTGCTCGCCTGGAGTGAAATTCAGGATCCAGTCCTCCTCAAGCAGTTCTGCGATGGATGTGGCTGAAGCCCTGGGGTGCGCGCGTCTGGCTGCCACTGTCATCTCATAGCTGAACAGTGGCAGGGCCTGCAGTCCGCGCATGGCGGAATCAGGCGCAATGCGGCCAACCATCAAGTCCAGGCTGCCTTCGCGCAGGCGCGGATAGGCCAGGGCGGAAAGACCGTCGAACATCTCTAACTGGACGTGCGGCAACGCCTGACGGAACGAGGGGACCGTGAGCGGCATGAGAGTTTGGGCCACCCAGGGAGTGATCCCCACAGAAAGGCGCTGTGGCGTGGCGGAGTCGCGGTGCCGGGCCAGGGTCTCGTCTGCCTGGCGTAACTGAGCCAATACGCGCTGGGCATGGGCGACGAGGTCAAGCCCAGCGGGTGTCAGGGTCACGCCACCGCCGTGCCTGCTCAGCAAGGCAATCTGAGCATGGGCTTCAAGTTCGCGAACGCCCTGGGTTACCGTGGCCTGGGTGACACCCAGTGTTCGCGCAGCAGCTCGGATACTGCCTTCGGAAGCCACAACGGCCAAATAGCGAAGCTGGTGCACTTTCATGCTTTTCATTATGGCGCGGAGAAAGGCATTGCCATTCACAAGAAGGTATAGCCTGTCTATCAAACGATGCGGGCAGTTTCTAGACTGCGTGTCATATGACCTTCACAATCGATCAAGCCGCTGCAGTGGACAAGGTGCTCCCCGAAGTGGCCAGTACCGCCTCTGAGATGGTGGCGCTACGCCATCAGATCCACGCCCACCCCGAACTGGCGTTCGAGGAGTTCGACACCAGCAATCTGGTGGCTGAACGTCTGAAGGCTTGGGGTTACGAGGTGCATCGAGGTCTGGGGGGTACCGGTGTGGTCGGCACCTTGAAACTGGGTGATGGGCCCCGCCGCCTGGGTATTCGCGCCGATATGGACGCGCTGCCTATCCAGGAAACCACAGGCCTGCCGTACGCCAGCCAGGTGCCCGGCAAGATGCACGCTTGCGGTCACGACGGCCATACCGCTATCTTGTTGGCGGCGGCACGCTGCATCGCACAGGAGCGGGCATTCGACGGCACGCTGAATCTGATTTTCCAGCCTGCAGAAGAGGGGCTGGGCGGCGGACGCCGAATGGTGGAAGACGGGCTGTTCGAGAAATTCCCATGTGACGCGATCTTTGCCTTGCACAACATGCCTGGTTTCCCGGTGGGCAAGTTCGGCTTCAAGGAAGGGCCTTTCATGGCCTCCTCGGATTCGGTGACAGTGACCGTGCAGGGCCGTGGCGGCCATGGCTCGTCTCCTCACTTGGCGGCCGACCCTGTGGTTGCGGCGGCGCACATCATCGTGGCCCTTCAAACCATCGTGTCGCGCAACGTGGATCCGCGCGACATGGCCGTGGTGTCGGTCGGCGCCATCCATGGTGGCGACGCCCCCAACGTGATCCCCGGCAGCGTGCTGATGCGTTTGACCGTACGCGCTTACCGGCCCGAGATTCGGGCCATGCTGCGCGAGCGCATCACCGCCTTGGTGCAAGCGCAGGCGACCACTTTGGGTGTGACAGCGGAGGTGGACTACCACTGGCGCTATCCCGCTCTCGTCAACGACGTGGCTTCGACCGAATTTGCTCGTCAGGTGGCGCTGGATTGGTTGGGTGAAGACGGCTTGCTGCCGCCGCTGCAGCCACTGACGGGCAGCGAAGATTTTTCCTTCATGCTGGAGCAATGCCCAGGCAGCTATTTGATTGTGGGCAACGGCGAGGGCGATCATCACGCCACGGGGGGCTGCATGGTGCACAACCCCGGGTATGACTTCAACGACGCCATCTTGCCTGTAGCTGCCAGCTACTGGGTGCAACTGGCGCGGCGTTTCCTGGTGTCGTGAACTTCCGGTTCACGCCACTAGTACCTGCTGCCTGACCAAAGCTGAATTTCCGCGTTGACCATTGCTGCCGCTTCTGCAGTGTTGGCAGCTTTTTTTCCAACTCCCACTCTCAACCCACACCATGACCACTCGCCGATTTCTTTCCTCTTCTCGCCGTCTGGTGCTGGCTGCGTGCGGCACTGCCGCCGTCGCGTTTGCAGTCCCCGCAGGGGCCCAGGCCACGTATCCGTCCAAACCGGTCAAGCTGGTGGTGGGCTACGCTCCTGGCGGCTCTGTGGACATGGCGGCTCGCGTGGTGGCTGACATCCTGACGGCTAAGCTGGGCAGCGCGGTGGTGGTCGACAATGCGCCCGGCGCGGCAGGTGTGCTGGCCGCACAACGCGTGGTCAGCAGTCCGGCAGACGGCTACACACTGCTCGTGGGTTCTAGCAACGAGATGGCAGCCACAGGCCTGGTGAACCCGGCCCAGAAGTACAACGCGCTTCAGGATCTGACCCCTTTGGGTCTGGTGGCAACGGCGCCTGTCATGTTGGTGGCGGGCCCCAAGGTGCCGGTCAAGAATGTGGATGAATTCATTGCCCTGCTCAAACGCAATCCTGGCAAATACAGCTACGGTAGTTCGGGTGTGGGCTCCACTCTGCATTTTGCTGGCGAATTGATCAAGCAGCGTGCGGGGGTTTTCATGACCCATATCCCTTACCGCGGTACGGCAGCTTTGACGACTGACCTGGTGGGCGGCTCGCTGGATTTCGCCATCATCTCTCCAACTGCCGCGGCGCCATTCATCAAGTCCAACCGAATAACTGCACTGGGATTGACTTCAGCCAAGCGATTCCCCACGCTGCCGCAGGTTCCTGCCTTGGGTGAAAACGCGCAGTTGAAGGGCTATGAATTGACCGGTTGGTTCGCGTTGGCCGCACCCAAGGGTCTGCCGCCCGAAATAGCGCAAAAGTTGAGCGCCGCCCTCAAGGCTGGCCTGGCGGAGCCAGCGTACCAGCGCCGTCTGGAAGAGGGGGGCTCCATTCCCGCGACGGGCCAGGAAGATCTGACGCGCATCATGCGCGAAGACACCACGAAGTACCTTGCGTTGGTGAAATTCGCGAACATGCGTGATTGAGATGAGGCTGAGCGAGTCGAACTGAGATGGCTTATCTCAGTTCGTCTCTTCATCTCATCGTCTCGGTGATGCAGGTTCCATCTGGGCTCAGACGCAGATAAGTCCAGAAGATCAACTCAACTGTTTATCCAAGCTCAGCCAGCCGCGCACGTCCAACACGCCCATGCGGGGATACAAGCCCAACTCTATTTGAACCAACGGACCACGGGGGAAGGCCTGGTTCTGTTGCAGAGGAATGAAGGGAATGTCCTGACTGGCAGAAACCCACTCAGGGATGCTCTGGCCGGTGACTCCGGGGAGCATCCAGCGAGGCTGGACTTCGGAATTTTCGGGAAAATCCATGGACCGTGGTGCCGCCGCAGAGCCCTGTGTGAGGCTTTGAGGCAGAAAGCCGGTGACCCGCAACTGGCCGAGTTGACCGGCGTCTGTGACCACCAGAAAGCCATCTGAGGCATCGGTCCCGCCAATATCGCGCACCGAGATGGGCACCAGGAAAGTTTCAGGGTCATCTTCAGCAAAGCGAAGACCATCAGGAATGGCAGAGAAGTAGACGGGTCTTCCGTCTGCATCCATCAAACTTAACCAGCCTTGCATGAAGTCAGCGTCGACCAGGCTTTCACCTGTGCCACCACGCAGCGGCTTGAAGGCGCGGATTTCCCCGCCGCTTCCTTGCAGAAAAGAGAAGTCCTGTTCAACCAGATCGCGGAAAGGGGTCTGAAGCGAAGCTTCCATCCTCGACGGGGCAAACTGCGAGCCAGTTCCCCAGTCAATAGGGCCCACCACGGGCAGCGGAAGCAAGCTGGTGTCTTCTCCCACGCTCTGGCAGCGCGCAATCAAGCTGCGCTGAGCTTCTGGCAGGAATGAGAGCGCGCCGTAGGTCTGGGTGTCAGCGCCGGTTTGTGCCACGCGCTGAGGCAGGTAAAAACTCAGTCCCGCAAGATCACCTGACAGCGCTGCGCTGTGCTTTTCATGGACCACGGCGGATTTCAGAGCTGCCGTCAGTCGGCTTCGTTGCTCATCGGGCAGCGGTATGTTGAGGGAGGTGAAGAGGCTCATATCGGCCAGTTCAAGGCCGCCCGGGCTGAGCATTTCCGACCCAAAGATATAGGCCTTGCTGCGGCCCTGTGCAATCGATATCCAGGTTTGAGCGGGTTCGGCGATGAGCTGGTCACGCAAGCTACCGCTGACCTGGGCGAGCGCCAAGGTAAGTTCGCCCATCTTGCTGAGATCGGTGAGCGACAGGGTGCAGCCCGCGCGAGGGTCTTCGGCATATTGTTTGCTGATGTAGGCGTCCACCATCGTCCGGCCGAAGGCTTGCGTGGCATCGGTTGGTTTCGTGGTCAGATGTTGCAGCAAGGCAGCCCAGTTCTGGCCTGTACCCGGTTCCAATTCCTCTGACGCAACCATATAGTCCGCATAGGGAGCAAGGGCCTGGGCCACTTCCACGGTGGCCATGAGACAGGCATCGAAACTGATGAGCGCGAGCTTCTGCCCGGCTGCTTTGGTGGTCGCATCCAATGCACCCCGGATCTTGTCCATTGAGAGGGCGTTTTTGCTGAACGGGTCAGGGCCTATACCATGGTTAGGGCCGCCACCGTGATCCCAAAGGACGAGCATGGTGCGCTTGGCAGGATAGGTCTGCATGCCCCAGCTAATGAAATCTTGCAGCGTGGATTGGCTGCCCATGTCGATCTGTCCCAGATCAGCGATTTGTTCGATCTGCGCACCCATGATTCGCTTGCGCTGCACGGTGCGCCAACCATCCTTGTCAGCGGCACCCGTGGTCAAAACCACATTCACGTTGGCGCTGGGCGCAACGCTTTGCATCTCCTTGATGTTGCCTGAAGCTGAGTTGTCGTCGCTTTCGAGGTTGGTCCCCATGATGTAGACCAAAAGAGTGATCTCAGCCTTGGAGTCAGGCTGTGGATCGTCAGACCCACCGCAGCCGCTGATGGCCAGCGCAAGCGCAGAAAGACTGAGTAGGGCGCCGCGCCGGGTGGCGCTCAGTTGCATCAGAGGGTGTTCAGTAGGCATGTCAAAGTCTCCGGGGGTGATTGGTTGCTTAGTGCTTATCCTGTGCAGGAAAAATTGCACACGCATTGTAATAAAGTATTACTTGTGTGTGCAATAAACACTGAGCTCGCGCTCAACCACTCTTGACTTTGACCTGGCTCTGATGCAGAGCCTCTGCGTTGCCCCGGCGGAGACCGGAGCCGTCAATCAGCCGGCGGCTACCCGTTCTGCCGCTTCCAGGGTGTTTACCAGCAGCATGGTGACGGTCATGGGGCCTACTCCACCCGGCACGGGGGTGATCCAGCCCGCCACCTCTTTCACGTTGGCGAAGTCCACGTCGCCGCAGAGTTTGCCCTGGTCATTTCGGTTCATACCCACATCAATGACCACCGCACCGGGCTTGACCATGTCGGCAGTCAGCGTGTCTCGCCGCCCCACTGCGGCGACGATCACGTCGGCTTGCAGCGTGTGGGCTTTCAGGTCTTTCGTAGCGCTGTGGCAGATGGTGACGGTGGCGTTCTTTTGCAGCAGCATCAGAGCCATCGGTTTGCCCACGTTGTTGCTTCGGCCAATCACCACCGCGTGCTTGCCGCGCAGATCAATACCCGTACTTTCGAGCAGCTTGATGCAGCCGTAGGGTGTGCACGACCAGAAACCCGGCGTTCCGGTCATGAGTGCACCTGCACTCGCCACGTGAAAACCGTCCACGTCCTTGGCGGGCGAAATCGACTCGATGACCTTGTGCGCGTCGATATGGGCAGGCAGTGGCAGTTGCACCAAAATGCCATGGATGCTTGGGTCCTGGTTGAGCGCCTCTACCCGAGCAAGGAGTGCAGCTTCAGTCAGATCGGCGTCGTACCTCTCCAGCACGGAGTGCAGGCCTGCTTCTTCGCAAGCTTGCACTTTCTTGCCCACATAAACCTTGCTGGCCGGGTCTTCGCCCACCAAGATCACTGCCAGCCCTGGCGTAATGCCTTTGCCCTTGAGCGCAGCCGTGCGTTGCGCCACCTCGGTCCGCAATTGCTTGGCAACCGCGTTGCCATCGATGATCTGTGCAGTCATGCTTCGTTCTCCAAATTCCAATTGAAAACGCCCGAAAGTCCACGACCCGGGCGTAAAAAATCTTGCAACTATCTAAGTTATCCGTTCCCAATCCAAGAACGCGACCAGCGCCTCTTCGTTAAGTGGCAACGCAAGTGACCAATGGGTTTAACTAATTGTGCCGCAAGGCAAAAGGCTGCGGAGCAAGCCATGCGCGGGCCACCGCGGAGCTGGCTCCGCCAGGCCGCCAGTGGCGTCCCCTTGGGGGGAAGGCGCCAAAGGCGACTCAGGGGGGGGCATTATTTGCCGGCTAAGGCAATCTTGAGCAAGTCCGCCACAGTATTGGCGCCCAGCTTTTCCATGATGTTGGCGCGGTGCGCCTCCACGGTCTTGATGCTGATGCCCAGATCGTCTGCGATTTGCTTGTTCAAGCGCCCAGCGACGATACGTTCCAGCACCTGCGCTTCGCGCCCTGTGAGCTTGGAAAGCAGCGCATCGCGGCTGGCGGCTTGTTGGTGCTCCGTAAAAGCAGCGCGGGCCTGTTCCAGCATGCGCTCAACCAGCGGTACCAGCTTGTCTTCCTTGAAAGGCTTCTGGATGAAATCCATTGCGCCTTTTTTCATGGTGTCCACCGCCATGGGCACGTCTCCATGGCCGGTGATGAAAGCCACGGGCAGGGGAGACTGCCTCTCCATGAGGCGGTCTTGCAACTCCAGGCCACTCATGCCACCCATCCGGATGTCGACAATCAGGCATGCTATTTCACGCGGGTCGTAGCGCGAAAGAAATGCTTCGGCCGATTCAAAGCAGCGCACCCGGAAATCCTGGCCTTCCAGCAGCCACTGCACGGAATCTCGTACGGCCTCATCGTCATCGACAACGTACACCGTTCCTCTCTTCGGAATAAGGTTCATGCAATAGTCTTGTTGTTAGTGCCTGCTTCAGGCGTGTCTTGAATCGAACTGACCGGAATCCAGAAAGTGAACCGGCAGCCCACGGGTTGACCAGAATTGTAGAGGTTCTCGGCACTGATCCGGCCTTGATGCGACTCCACGATAGACCGGCACAGGTTAAGGCCTATGCCCAGGCCTTCACTTTTAGTGGAGAAAAATGCTTCGTAAAGCCGCGCCAGCGCTTCTGCCGACAAGCCCCGTCCAGAGTCTGTGACGCTGAACTGTACGGCTTGTTGGCCATCGACCACGCAAGGCACCACGCGCAGTTCCACCAACCTGTTGACCGGCGCGCGGTGCGCGGCATCGACAGATTCGGCGCCGTTCTTGATCAGGTTCAAAAGGACCTGTTCGATCAGAATGGGATCGACATTGAGTGGCGGCAAGCGCGGCGCGATCTGCCGAGTCAGTCTGACCTGGCGGCGGCGCATCTCTATCTCAGCCAACTCAATCACCTGGTCGATCATGGGCGGTACTTCTGCCACCTGACGCCGGGGCTCGCTGCGTTTGACGAAGCTTCGAATGTGCTGCACCACTTGCCCTGCTCGCTGGGCCTGGCGTGCTGTCTTGTCGAGCGCGTTCAGCAGGTCCTGTTCCGCAATGCCGCCGCCTCGAATGCGCGAGATCATCCCCGTGCAATAGTTGCTGATGGCCGTGAGGGGCTGGTTCAGTTCGTGGGCCACACTGGACGCCATCTCACCCATGGTGATCAAGCGACTGGCCGATTGGGCGCGTTCGGCCTGTGCGGCGGCCTGCTCCTCTGCCTGGCGGCGCACCGTAATGTCTGTGGCAATGACCATCTGGGCCAGCCGGCCGTCCACCCAGTTGAGATAGCGTGAACGCACCTCCAGCCATTTACCCAGACGCTCCAGGTAAATTTCTGCATGCTCGGCCACGGCGGAGCTCGTCAGGTTGTGAAGCGGCAACCCGGCGAAGGAGTCCACTGCGTCCATGCTTTCGTCGGAGACAGGCGTTTCGGCGCTGCCGCCACGCACCACCAGCTTGAGGTGCCCTTCGGTCGTTGTGCCGAACCACTGCCTATATAGCTTGTTGGCAAACAGCAACTCTTCGCTGCCCAATGGCGCCACGGACACGGAAGCATCCAGCGCCTCCAGCACCGTGGTGAAGCGCTCGTAGGAGGCAGAGAGTTGACGCCGGACTCTATTGGGTTCGGTGATGTCCGTCATGGACGCCATCCATCCACCGTGCTTTCCGGTCGCATCTACTAGTGGAGAGACGTAGAGGCGGGCATCGAACTTCGTGCCGTCCTTGCGCAACACGCGCATCTGGAAGCCAGCAGTGTCAGATGCCCCCTCCAACTCCTCTTCCAGTCGCGCAGCCAGGGTGTCGCGGTCTTCGTGAGGCCAGTAGGAAAAAGGCTGAGACTGGCCTATGAGTTCCTCCTCACTCCAGCCTGTCATTTGGCAGAAGGCAGGGTTGACGTAGATGATGCGCCCCTGCAAATCCAATGCCCTCATGCCCGTCAACATGGAGTTTTCCATCGCGCGGCGGAAGCTGGTTTCGGACTGCAGGGCCATTTGAGCTTGTTGGCGCCGCTGCGACTGGCGCCAATTGGCGATCAGCATCCAGGTTGTCATGGACGCCAGCACCGCCACCAGCCAGAACAGCGTGCCACCCACTACGCCCTGTGAGGTGCGCCAGGCCTGAGCACGTAGCACCAGTCCGTTACCCACTGGCGACACGGGAATTTCGTACTCATTGACCTTTCCGGTCCAGGGCAAGCTCTCGGACAGTCCAGGCCGGTCAGGAATGCTCTGGCCCGCCAACAACTCCGCCTTGTCGTCAAGCATGGCAACGGCGTATTTGGCCAGTACCTCTGAAGGCACGCCGTATCGAAGCAAACCATCGACGCTGTACTCAGCCAGCAACTCGCCCGAGAATTTTCCGCGCAAGGTGAGCGGCACATGCAATTGCAACATGGCTTCGCTGTCCTTGGCAGTGATGGGCTGTGAATACACCGGTTGAAGCAGGTCACGCGCAAGTCCGTAGCCTGCTTCGGCTTCACCCGCCTTGAGCACATCGCCGTCCATCCAGTCCCGTTGCGCCGATACGCTGACGGAGGCTTGGGTAGCAATGACTCGGCGACGGTCATCAATCCAGCTTACCGAAAGCAATTCTGGATTTTGAGCGACCAGGGACTCCGCGCGAATAAGGAAGTGGGGGGCGCTCAATTCTCGATTGGAAACATCGCGCGCAAGCCGCATGAGTTGCTCCTGCCGCTCCAGAAGGCGCAAGCGCAGGCGTTGCTGCCCGTATTCCACGTCTCGCTTGACCGCTTCCTGCTCACGGTGCATTTCCTCCAGCCGCAGATACCAAAACGCAGTGGCAATGACCGCGAGAAACAGGACGACCGCAGCCAGCGGTGCGAAATGAATCAGCCGTTCACGGCCTTGCGAAGACATGAGGCTCCACCATGCCGGCGAGGCTGAAGTACTGTTTTCGCTGGCGACGGATGAAGTAGAGGACTGCATGGCCCCGCAGTGTAGGTCACAAGCCACGCATGGAAGGGTTGTCAGCTATGTCTTACCCGCTTCTTGGGCAAGATTAGTAATTTATATTTCTTAATATGAAATCGTTGGTCATGACTTGAAAAATGAATGTGTTTGTGGGAGGATCGTAACTTCGTACACAATGGGCGTTAAGCCATAACGAGGAGACAACGAAATGTCCGCAGAACCCAATTCATCCGGTAATGTTTCGCCCGCCGACGCTGACTCACAGGAAACCCGTGAATGGACGGACGCGCTGTCGGCGGTCATTGAATCTCAAGGCCCCGAGCGCGCTCACTTTTTGATCGAGCAGCTGCTCGAGACCGCTCGCCAGAACAGCATCGACCTGCCGTTTTCGGCCACCACCGGTTACGTGAACACCATTGAGTCCATGCACGAAGCGCGTTGCCCCGGCAATATCGCGCTGGAAAAGCGCTTGCGTGCTTTCATGCGCTGGAACGCCATGGCCATGGTGGTGCGTGCCAACCGCCTTCATCCTGAAGACGGTGGGGATCTGGGGGGCCACATTGGCTCGTTTGCCTCTCTTGCAAGCATGTGGGGCGCCGGCTTTAACCATTTCTGGCACGCTGAGAACGAAGGTCATGGCGGTGACTGCCTCTACATCCAGGGGCACAGCGCACCAGGCATCTATGCCCGTGCGTTCCTCGAAGGCCGCATCACGGAAGATCAGCTCGAGAATTTCCGTCAGGAAGTAGGTGGCAAGGGCCTTTCCAGCTACCCTCATCCCAAGCTCATGCCCGGCTTCTGGCAATTTCCAACGGTCAGCATGGGCCTGGGCCCGCTGATGGCCATCTATCAGGCCCGTTTCCTGAAGTATCTGCACGCACGTGGCATTGCGGATACGGCTAACCGCAAGGTATGGGTGTTCCTGGGTGACGGAGAGATGGACGAGCCCGAGAGCACGGGCGCGATCAGCCTCGCAGCCCGCGAAAACCTGGACAACCTGATATTCGTCATCAACTGCAACTTGCAGCGCCTGGACGGCCCCGTGCGTGGCAACGGCAAGATCATTCAGGAACTCGAAGGCGATTTCCGCGGCAGTGGCTGGAACGTCATCAAGCTGATCTGGGGCAAGGGCTGGGACGAACTCCTGGCGCGAGACAAGTCCGGCAAGCTGCGTCAGCTGATGATGGAAACAGTGGATGGCGACTACCAGGCCATGAAAGCCAACGACGGCGCTTACGTGCGCAAGCATTTCTTCGGCAAGTTCCCTGAGACCGCCAAGCTCGTGGAGCACATGAGCGACGAAGAAATCTTTGATCTGCGCCGTGGCGGCCATGACCCTGAAAAGGTCTATGCAGCCTTCCATGCGGCTCATACCCACAAAGGTCAGCCTACCGTGCTGCTGGTCAAGACGGTCAAGGGCTACGGCATGGGCAAGGCGGGTGAGGGCCTCAATACCGTACACCAGACCAAGAAGCTCACAGACGAAGATATTCGCTATATCCGCGACCGCTTCAACATTCCGGTGCCGGACAGCGAGCTTGACAAGCTGCCTTACTACAAGCCGGCTGACGACACGCCAGAAATGAAGTACCTGCATGAGCGGCGCAAGGCTCTTGGGGGTTATTTGCCTCACCGCCGGGAACGCTCGGATGAGAGCTTCACCATTCCTTCGCTGGACACCTTCAAGGCCGTGCTCGAACCGACAGCAGAAGGCCGTGAGATCAGCACGACTCAGGCATTCGTTCGTTTTCTGACGCAACTGCTGCGCGACAAGGCCTTTGGTCCACGTGTGGTGCCCATCCTGGTGGATGAGGCACGCACTTTTGGCATGGAAGGCCTGTTCCGCCAGATCGGCATCTACAACCCCAAGGGTCAGAACTACACCCCGGTCGACAAGGCCCAGGTGATGTACTACAAGGAAGCCACGGACGGACAGATCCTGCAAGAAGGCATCAACGAACCCGGCGGCATTGCCAGCTGGATCGCGGCCGCAACGAGCTACAGCACTAGCAACCGCATCATGATGCCGTTCTATGTGTATTACTCCATGTTCGGTTTCCAGCGCGTGGGCGATCTGGCCTGGGCAGCCGGTGACATGCAGGCTCGCGGCTTCTTGCTGGGCGGTACCAGCGGACGCACCACGCTGAATGGCGAAGGTTTGCAGCACGAAGATGGTCACAGCCATATCCTGGCGAGCACCATTCCCAACTGCGTCACCTATGACCCCACCTTCGCGCACGAAGTGGGCGTCATCATTCACCATGGCTTGAAGCGAATGGTCGAGAGGCAGGAAAACGTCTTTTATTACCTGACACTGCTGAACGAAAACTACGCCATGCCAGGCCTCGCTGAAGGCACTGAAGATCAGATCATCAAGGGCATGTACATGTGCAAGCCCGCGCTGGCCGCCGTGGCTGCCAATGCGCCACGCGTTCAACTGCTGGGATCTGGCTCCATCCTGCGCGAAAGCATTGCTGCGCAAGAGTTGCTGCAAAAGGACTGGGGCGTCGCTGCCGATGTCTGGAGCTGCCCAAGCTTCAACGAACTCGCCCGCGAGGGCCAGGACGTTGAGCGCTGGAACCTGTTGCACCCCACCGAAGAGCAGCGCAGCTCATTCGTCACGCAGCAACTGGAACCTCATGCTGGCCCGGTCATCGCTTCGACCGACTACATGAAGAACTATACCGAGCAGATCCGTCCGTTCATTCCCAAGGGCCGCGCCTACAAAGTCCTCGGCACTGACGGTTTTGGCCGTAGCGATTTCCGCTACCGCCTGCGGGAGCACTTCGAGATCAATCGCCACTACATCACCGTGTCCGCGCTGCGTGCGCTGGCCGATGAAGGCAAGGTGCCGATGGACAACGTGGTGGCTGCCATCAAGCAGTACGCCATCCAGGCCGACAAGATCAACCCGCTGTACGCGTAATTAGGGGGCGAACATGGCATTAGTGGAAGTCAAAGTCCCTGATATTGGTGACATCAGCGAAGTGGCCGTCATTGAGTTGCTGGTCAAGCCAGGCGATACCGTCAAGGCTGAGCAATCTCTTATCACCGTCGAAAGCGACAAAGCTTCGATGGAAATCCCATCCAGCACCGCAGGGGTGGTGAAGGAACTGAAGGTCAAGTTGGGCGACAAAGTCTCGGAAGGCTCAGTCGTTCTGGTCGTTGAGGCAGAAGGTAGCGGCGAAAGCGACGCACCTGCACCAGCCGCGGCACCTGCTGCCCAGGCGCCGAGCCCAGCGCCTGCTGCCCAGGCAGAAGCGCCGGCTCCGGCGGGCGCTCCTGCTTCAGCCGCCAGTGGCCCGGTGGAAGTCCATGTGCCCGATATTGGTGACTTCAAGGACGTCGCTGTGATTGAGGTTCTGGTCAAGCCCGGTGACACCGTGAAGGTCGAGCAAAGCCTGATCACCGTGGAATCCGACAAGGCCTCTATGGAAATTCCATCGAGCACGGCCGGTGTCGTCAAGGAGGTCAAGGTCAAGCTGGGTGACAAAGTCAACATTGGCGATCTGCTCCTGATTCTCGAAGGTGCTGCAGCATCTGCTTCGTCTGCTGCTCCCTCACCATCGGCACAGACCCCTGCTCCCGCAGCAGCTGCGCAAACTCCTGCTTCGGCATCAGCGGCGCAGGCTCCTGCTCCCTCTCCCGGAGCGGGAGAGGGTAGGGGTGAGGGCCAGTCTGCCAAGGGCGAGGCCAGCGCTGCGCCACACGACCCCACCAAACCACCGATAGGCCTGCCTTACGCCAGCCCCAGCGTGCGCAAGTTCGCGCGTGAGCTTGGTGTACCACTGGAAGAAGTCAAGGGCAGCGGTATCAAAGGCCGCATCACGCAGGAAGACATCCAAGGCTTTACCAAAGCTGTCATGGCCGGCAGCACGCGAACCAAAGCACAAGGCGCCGCTGCGCCCGCTGCGGGTGGTGTCACCGGTGGAGGCGAACTGGGTCTCATTCCATGGCCCAAAGTAGATTTCGCCAAGTTTGGCCCCATTGAGCGCAAGGAGATGTCGCGCATCAAGAAGATCAGCGGAGCCAACCTGCTGCGCAACGCTGTCATGATTCCGGCCGTCACCAACCATGACGACGCCGACATCACGGATCTTGAAGCTTTCCGCGTATCCACCAACAAGGAAAACGAGAAGAGCGGCGTCAAGGTCACCATGCTCGCTTTCCTGATCAAGGCTTGTGTTTCGGCGCTGAAGAAGTTTCCAGAGTTCAACAGCTCTCTGGATGGCGATGCACTGATCTACAAGAACTTCTGGCACATCGGCTTCGCTGCCGACACCCCCAATGGTTTGATGGTGCCGGTGGTCAAGAATGCCGATCAGAAAGGCGTTCTGCAAATCAGCCAGGAAATGGGCGATCTGGCCAAGAAGGCGCGTGATGGCAAATTGAGTCCTGCGGATATGAGTGGCGCCACCTTCACCATCAGCAGCCTGGGCGGCATCGGCGGGCGTTACTTCACGCCCATCATCAATGCGCCGGAGGTGGCCATTCTGGGCGTGTGCCGCTCCACCACTGAGCCTGTCTGGGATGGCAAGCAGTTCCAGCCACGACTCATGCTGCCTCTATCGCTCACCTGGGATCACCGGGTAATTGATGGCGCCGCGGCTGCGCGCTTTAATGCCTATTTGGGCCAGATTCTCAGCGACTTCCGTCGTGTGTTGTTGTAAGGGAACCAGGCCATGAGCGAAATTCAAGTCAAGGTTCCCGATATCGGCGATGTCAAGGATGTCTCCGTCATTGAGCTATTGGTCAAGCCTGGTGATACGGTCAAGCAGGAGCAAAGCTTGATCACCGTCGAAAGCGACAAGGCTTCGATGGAGATTCCTTCCAGCCACGAAGGCGTGGTCAAGTCTTTGGCCGTCAAGCTGGGCGACAAAGTCTCTGAGGGCTCAGTCGTTCTGACCCTGGAAGCGGCTGGTGAGGCGGCTCCTGCAGAGGCGAGCAAGCCTGCAGCGCCTGCAGCCGCGCCCGCGCCCGCGCCGTCTCCCGCTGCTTCTCCTGCACCTGCTCCTTCTTCGAACAGTGCGCCGGCTCCTGCCGCTGCCAGCTATGGTGGCGCGAGCGACCTGGAGTGTGACGTGGTTGTGCTTGGTGGAGGCCCTGGTGGCTACAGCGCGGCATTCCGTGCTGCGGATCTGGGTCTCAAAGTGGTACTCATTGAGCGCTATGCCAGCCTGGGCGGCGTGTGCCTGAACGTAGGGTGCATTCCCTCCAAAGCCCTGCTGCACGTTGCAGCGGTGATGGATGAGGTGAGCCACCTGGCCGCTCTCGGGATTGACTACGGCGGCGCCCCCAAGTTGGACATCGACAAGCTGCGTGCCCACAAGGAAAAGGTCATAGGCAAGCTGACTGGCGGCCTGGGCGCCATGGCCAAGATGCGCAAGGTGACGGTGGTGCGCGGTTATGGCTCCTTTGTGGGTGCCAACCACATTGAAGTCGAGGAAACCAGCGGCACAGCGCAGGAAAAAACCGGCAAGAAACAAGTGGTGCAGTTCAAGCGCGCCATCATTGCAGCCGGCTCCCAGGCGGTGCGCCTGCCGTTCATGCCGGATGATCCGCGCGTGGTCGATTCCACGGGTGCGCTGGCGCTCAAGGAAGTGCCTAAGCGCATGCTCATTCTGGGTGGCGGCATCATCGGCCTGGAAATGGGCACGGTCTACAGCACGCTGGGCGCTCGTCTGGACGTCGTGGAAATGCTCGACGGCCTCATGCAAGGTGCTGACCGTGATCTGGTCAAGATTTGGCAGAAGATGAACGCCCCGCGCTTTGACAACATCATGCTGAAGACCAAGACGGTGGGTGCCAAGGCCACCGATGCGGGTATTGAGGTGTCATTTGAAGGTGAAGGTGCCCCGGCGCCGCAAACCTACGATCTGGTCTTGCAAGCCGTGGGCCGCAGTCCCAATGGCAAGAAAATCGGCGCCGAAAAAGCAGGTGTGTCTGTCACAGACCGCGGCTTCATCAACGTCGATATTCAGATGCGCACCAACGTGTCCAACATCTTCGCTATTGGCGATATCGTGGGCCAACCCATGCTCGCGCACAAGGCAGTGCATGAAGCCCATGTGGCTGCAGAGGTGATCGCGGGTGAGCTCAAGGGCGACGAAGCGCTGGCGCGCAGTGCGTTCAACGCCCGTGTGATTCCGAGCGTGGCCTACACCGATCCGGAAGTGGCTTGGGTGGGCTTGACTGAAGATCAGGCCAAGGCTCAGGGCATCAAGGTCAAAAAGGGTCTGTTCCCCTGGAACGCTTCTGGCAGGGCCATCGCCAATGGCCGCGACGAAGGGGTCACCAAGCTCCTGTTCGACGACAGTCCTGAGGCGCATGGCCACGGCAAGATACTCGGTGGTGGCATGGTGGGCACGCATGCCGGCGACATGATCGGCGAGATCGCGCTGGCCATCGAGATGGGCGCTGACGCAGTCGATATCGGCAAGACCATCCACCCACATCCCACCTTGGGTGAGAGCATTGGCATGGCTGCGGAAGTTGCGCACGGCAGTTGCACTGATTTACCTCCGCAAAGGAAATGACCCCCCCTGAGTCGCTGGCGCGCCTTCCCCCCAGGGGGACGCAGCCAGCGGCCTGGGGAAATGGGCTCCCCCTTAGTCGCTCCGCGCCATCCCCTACGCCGGGCGCCCCCTGAGGGGGACGCAGCCAGCGGCCTGGCAAAGCCAGCTCCGCGGCTACTTCCGCATGGCCTGCTCCGCGGCCGTCTGATCTTGCTTTCGCTACCGTTGGCCTGCTTCGCGGCCATTCGATCTTGCTCCCTCTCCCGCTGGCGGGAGAGGGCGGGGGTGAGGGCGTGGGTGTGCGTGCCGACTACTTTCTCTACAGCTTGGCCAGTCGCTCCATGGCTGCCACCAGCGTCTCATCTTTCTTGGCAAAGCAGAACCGGATCACTTTCTGATCGAACCCATTGCCGTAAAAGGCTGAAAGAGGAATCGCTGCGACCCCCACTTCACGCGTGAGCCATTGGCAAAATTCACCCTCGGGCATATCGCGCTCGGCAATAGCCAGATCGTCGATGGATACGCACTGAAAATAAGTGCCCTCACATGGCAGCAACCTGAACCTGGTCTTTTCCAGGCCTGCGCGGAACAGATCCCGCTTGGCGGCGTAGAACGCGGGCAAGTCCAGGTAGGGCCTGGCGTCTTGCATGTAAGTCGCCAGCCCTTGTTGCATGGGCGTGTTCACGGTGAATACGTTGAACTGGTGCACCTTGCGGAACTCAGCCATGAGGTGGGCAGGCGCGGCCACGTAGCCTATCTTCCAGCCGGTCACGTGGTAGGTCTTGCCGAAGCTGCTGACGATGAATGCGCGTGCAGCCAAGCCTGGATAGCGCGCCGCACTTTCATGCTGCAGTGGCGCATAGACCATGTGTTCGTACACTTCGTCGCTGATCAACAGGACATTGGTGGGCGCCAGAAGCTCCTCCAGGCGCTGCATATCTGCGGGTGACCACACGGTACCGCTAGGGTTGTGCGGGCTGTTGATGATGATCGCGCGCGTCTTGGGTGACAGGGCTGCCGCTATCTTGTCGAAATCAGGGCGGAAGCTACCTGGGGTGAGCGGTACGGCCACCACTTTGGCACCCGTGAGCTCGATATTGGGTACGTAGCTGTCGTAGCATGGCTCCAGCACGATCACCTCATCTCCTGGGCCGGTACAGCACAGGATGGCCGTCAAAATGGCCTGGGTGGCTCCGGCGGTCACGGTGATTTCGGTCGCTGCGTTGTAGGAGCGGCCGTAGAGTGCTTCTATCTTCGCAGCCACGGCTTCGCGCAAGGGGGCGACGCCGGGCATCGGCGGATACTGGTTCAAGCCTTGCCGCATGGCAGTGGACACAGAGTCCACCAGCTTCGGGTCGCAATCGAAATCAGGAAATCCCTGGCCCAGATTCACGGCCTGATGTTCGGCAGCTAATGCCGACATCACGGTAAATATGGTGGTGCCCACGTTGGGCAGGCGGGAAGGAAAGGCCGGGGTCTTGGGGCTCTCGGAGGTCATTCTTACAGTTCGTAGTCGTTCACGTGTCCGGTCATGGCCTTCATGATCAGATTTCGATCGAGCCGGTCTGAGAGCAAGCTCGCGAATTGGTACACGAAGTCGCGCAGATAGGCGCCTCGTTTGAGGGCAATACGCGCTACGTTCTGGCCGAGCAGCTGGCCCAGAGGGCGGGTGGCCAGATCCTGATCGGCTTCCCCCTTGACCGCCATCTCGGCGACGATGCCAATTCCCAAGCCCAAGCGTACATAGGTCTTGATCACATCGGAGTCGATAGCCTCCAGCGCTATGCGCGGCTCCAGATGGCGCTGGGCAAATGCTGTGTCGATGCGCGTGCGCCCAGTGAACGAAGGGTGATAGGTGATGATGGGCTCGGCGGCAATATCTTCCAGCGCAATACGCTCTTTCCTGGCCAAGGGATGGTTTTGGGGCAGCACAAGCACGTGCTGCCATTCGTAGCACGGCAGGGTTACGAGCTCAGGGTAGCTCGCGAGTGATTCGGTCGCCATGCCGATCTCGGCCGTTTCCTCTATCACCATGCGGGCCACCTGAGCGGGCGAGCCTTGATGCAAGCTGATATTGACCTTGGGGTAGGTTTCGCGCAGCTTCGCCACCGGCACAGGCAGCACGTAACGAGCCTGCGTGTGGGTGGTGGCAATGGAGAGCGTGCCACTGTCTTGCGCGCTGTACTGATCGCCGATGCGCTTGAGGTTACCGACCTCTCGCATGATGATGGCAATGCTCTCCAGCACATGTTCGCCGGGTTCGGTGACCCGCTTCAGGCGTTTTCCGTGACGGCTGAAGATCTCAATGCCAAGCTCTTCTTCCAATTCGATGATCGCTTTGGAAACCCCAGGCTGGGAGGTATGTAAAGCCTTGGCCGCCTCCGTCAGGTTTAAATTACGGCGAACAGCCTCCTGAACAAAGCGAAATTGGTGGAGGTTCATGGAGTATTGATATATGAATTTCCATAATTATGCGATATCTGTCTAACGATTTGGGCTGGAAAAAAAGCTGAGATGGCCAATTTGCCGCGGAAATTTCACCGAAAAGACATTTCGATGATCCCCGCAGGCCCATGCGACAAAGGTGAGAATGGTGCGAATGGATCGCCCATTCCCGTGCGCCTGGATGTTACTTATAGAGTCCGCGCTTGTTCAGCCAGCCCTGGATGATCCCGGCCACCGCATCGCTGTTCTTGTCCATCATGATCATGTGCGAATTGCCCTTTATCCCGATTTCGGGGAGATCTATGACCTCTGCGCTGCCGCCGGCCGCCCTTAGAGCATCGAAATAGCGCCCGCCGTTGGCGCGGATGGTCGGCCACCGTGGGTCTTGCGCGATGTAGTCGCCGTAGATCGCAAGCACGGGCACGTTCTTCATCTTTGCGGCGTCTTCTACCGCCCCCGTGGCAGCCGGTTCCACCATGACGAGTGCCTTGACCTTGTCTGGCCGTGCCTGCGCGACCCGGGCGCCGAACAATCCAGATTGTGAATGGACGATCACCACACAAGGGCAGACTTTATCGACCAGTTCGGTATAGGCAGCAATGGTTGGCGCGTCTGTGGAAGTCCAGCGCGGCACGTTTTGTTTTGTGAACTGGTCATAAGCCTCCACCGGGAACTGATTGCCGGGCAGCAGCTTCATCCGTTGCGGATCCTTGCTGTAGGAGCCAGGGCCTTGTCCAATCCGAAAGCGTTCGAACGGATTTTCCTTGGTGAGGTACACAGGCTCAGTCTGGAAGATCTCCGGATACATCGCAAAGCCTGAGCGTCCTCGCTCGACTGCGTCAGAGTTGTAAGTAGGCCAGCCTTTCTTCAAGAAATAATTGAGCCACCCCTCGCGGCCATCAGGCGTGGTTTCGTAGGTTACTCCGCTTAGCCCACCGCCATGCCACATCAGCAGTGGCAAGGCTCCGCGCGGGTCTTTCGGAATGAAGTACTGCACGTACATCTGCTCGACCTGGTAGACCCCATTGGGATCAAACTTGGCCGGCACACCGCCCGCGGTCAAAGCGATCTCCTTGACTGGTTTGCCACTTAGAACGACTTCGCGGCCACCTACATGAAACGACCCCATCTTCTCAAGCTGTATAGGCGCCTGCACGCAGCCCATCAATGCCGCGATGGGTAAGCTCATTGCCAACGCCTTGGTCGATCTGAAGCGCGCTAAGTTTTTCATTTGTCTCTTTCTGCTTTGAAGTTGAATTCATGAACGGGTAACCATCCATCATCTAGCTCGAAAGGGACTTTGATAATTGCGAGTTATCTATGAGTCGATGCACCGCATCGATTACTGGGACGCAGATGAGGTCTATACCGGACTGCCCCAGGACGTTTTAATGCTGGGACCGCCGAGCTCCTGCTCGGCATTGCAGGTGTATGCGGTGGGAACGCTGCCAAGCACGAGCTCGGCGGTCCTGCGGGCTCTCTAGCTCAGTAGCTTCCTCACCTCAGCCGCCACGCTGTTCGCATCGACATGGAAAAACGCCCTCAAGGCCGCTCGCGTGTCGCTTCGACCGAACCCATCTGTACCCAGGGTGCGATAGCTTCGCCCAGCGGGAATACAAGCCCGAACGGACTCAGGTACTGCGCGAACGTAATCACTGGCCGCCACAATAGGGCCCTGGGTCTGTGCCAACAGGGTACTCAGGTGGCCCGCCTCAGCACGGACCGCCTCATCGCGAGCCAACTCGCTCCAACTGGTCACGCTGATCACGTCCACGCGCATCCCTTCCGCCGCCAACTGCTCCGCCGCTCGAATCACCTCGGTAAGGATAGCGCCCGAGCCCAGCAGGGTGGCTCGCTGGCCTGAAGTCTCACCATAGCTTGCAAATTTGTAGGCGCCCTTGAGAACAGCGTCGGCCACACCTTCCGGCAAATCGGGTTGGGCGTAGTTTTCATTCATCAGCGTGATGTAGTAGAAAACGTCCTTCTGCTCCACCATCATCTCTCGCATGCCTGCGTCCACAATGACCGCCAATTCACCCGCGAAGGCCGGGTCGTAGGCTTTGCAGTTGGGAATGGTGGCTGCCACGACGTGGCTGCTTCCGTCCTGGTGCTGCAAGCCCTCTCCGCCCAGGGTGGTGCGACCGGAGGTGGCGCCAAGCAGGAAGCCGCGCGCACGTTGGTCCGCCGCTGCCCAGATGGCATCGCCCACCCGTTGGAAGCCAAACATGGAGTAGTAGATGTAGAAGGGCAGCATGGAAAATCCATGCACGCTGTAGCTGGTGGCAGCGGCGGTCCAGCTGGCAATGGCCCCTGCTTCGCTGATGCCTTCTTCCAGGATCTGGCCATCCAGCGCTTCCCGATAACTCAGCACTGAACCGATATCTTCCGGAGCGTAGCGCTGGCCCACGCTGCTGTAGATGCCCACTTGCTTGAACAGATTGGCCATGCCGAAGGTGCGTGCCTCATCAGCCACGATGGGCACGATACGCGGGCCCAAGGTTTTGTCTTTCAGCAAGCTACCCAGCATGCGCACAAAAGCCATGGTGGTGCTCATTTCCTTGCCGTTCGCCTGCAGCGCGAAGCTTGCGTATTGGCTCATCTCCGGTACAGCAACCTGTTCGCACGCCGTCTCTCTCCGGGGCATGGAGCCGCCCAGCCGCTCGCGATGTTCATGCAGGTAGCGCATCTCCACGCTGTCTTGCGCAGGTCTGTGAAAGGCCAGGCTGGTGGCTTGTTCGTCCGTAAGAGGCAGTTGAAAGCGATTTCTAAATTCAATCAGATCGTCGGCGTCCAGCTTTTTCTGGCTGTGCGTGGTCATCTTGCCTTGACCTGCAGCGCCCATGCCGTAGCCTTTCTTGGTGTGCGCCAGAATCACCGTGGGTTGGCCGCTGTGCGCTGCCGCGGCGGCGTAGGCCGCGTAGATTTTCACGATGTCGTGGCCACCGCGTTTGAGACGGTCAATCTGCTCATCCGTCAGGCCCTGCACCAGGGATGCGAGTTCCGGACTCTGACCGAAGAAATGCTCGCGGTTGTAGCGGCCGTCCTTGGCTGCAAACGTCTGCATCTGACCGTCTACCGTGTCTGCGAAAGTCCGCGTCAAAGCGCCACTGCCGTCGACGGCGAAAAGCCCGTCCCAGTCGCTGCCCCAGATCAGCTTGATCACGTTCCAGCCTGCACCCGCAAACAGGCGTTCAAGTTCGTCGATAATCCGCCCGTTACCGCGCACCGGCCCATCCAGGCGCTGCAGGTTGCAGTTCACTACCCACACCAGGTTGTCTAGCTTTTCCCGCGCCGCCAATGTGAGCGCGCTCATGGACTCGGGTTCGTCCATTTCGCCGTCTCCAAATACGCCCCAGACCTTGCGGTCCGCACAATTGAGCAACCCCCTGTGGGACAGGTAGCGCATGAAGCGCGCATGGTAGATGGAACTGATGGGGCCCAAGCCCATGGAGCCGGTGGGAAACTGCCAGAAATCAGGCATGAGCCATGGGTGCGGATAGCTGCAAAGTCCGCGTGCACCTTTATCCGGCGCCGTCAGTTCTTGCCTGAAATGCAGTAGATCCAACTCGCTCAGGCGGCCCTCCAGGAAAGCCCGCGCATAGACGCCCGGTGCGCTGTGCGGCTGAAAGAACACCAGGTCGCCAGCGTGGTCGCTTTTGCGGGCCCGGAAGAAATGGTTGAAGCCCACCTCAAACAGGTCTGCTGCGCTGGCATAACTGGCGATATGCCCACCAAGTTCGCCATAGGCCTGGTTGGCCCTGACCACCATAGCCAACGCGTTCCAGCGCATCAGCGATGCCAGTTTTTCCTCCAGGCCCAGATCGCCCGGAAATACCGGTTGCGCGTGCACCGGTATGGTGTTCACGTAGGGCGTGTTGAGGTCTGGTTGCCAATCCATCTGGTGGCTGCGCGCCATACGAACCAGCTCATCCAGAATGAAGCGTGCACGGGTGGACCCGGCGTTGGCTGCCAACGCTGCAAAAGCCTCCCGCCACTCGGCGGTTTCAGCGGGGTCGGAATCGGATCTCAGAGCAGGTATGGGGGCGTTCATATACAGCACTTTAGAGAAATAAGCGCCGCATGTGCTGCTTAATTGTTCTGAGGTATTTATGAATAGCGGCACAATATGCCGTGAAATCATGAAATATCAGGGTGAGCGGTGGATAAAGTCGACAAAAGCATCTTGCGTGAATTGCAGAGCGATTCATCTGTATCCAATGTGGAACTGGCCAGACGGGTGGGGCTTTCACCGTCACCGTGCCTGGCGCGCGTCAAAGCGCTGGAAGCCCGTGGCGTTATCCGCCAATACGTCGCCTTGACTGACGCCTCCAAGCTGGGTCTGGGCCTTAACGTGTTTATCAACATCAGCCTGCGTACCCAGAGCAAGGACGCCTTGGCCCGCTTCGAGCAGCGTATTGCCGAGCAGGACGAGGTGATGGAGTGCTACTTGATGACGGGCGATTCGGACTACCTTATCCGCGTTGTCGTGGCTGACATCTCAGCCCTGGAGCGTTTCATACTTGATCAGCTCACGCCTATCGCAGACATAGAGAAAATCCGGTCCGGCTTTGCGCTCAAGCAAGTCAGATACAAGACGGCCCTGCCGCTGGCTTAATCTCCGCGCGCGTGAGACTAGGGCGTGTTAACACTAAATTCACCCCCGCGTGGGGCACTGGCTTGCCGCAAT
>JAECRA010000022.1 GCA_015999985.1 Comamonadaceae bacterium | reverse complement strand
CGGGCGACTTTTGGCGGCCCTTTCGGACACGCCGGATTCGTTCACACCTTCTGAGTCTGAACCAAGAACCTGACTGAAACCCACACGGATTTTTTGCAAGCCATATGAAATTGATTGATGACATCGTGAGCCAGGCCGCGTATTTGCGCACTGTCCGGCGTGACATTCACGCTCACCCTGAACTGGCATTTGAAGAGACTCGCACGTCGGATCTGGTGGCTGATCTGTTGACGCAATGGGGCATTCCCATTCACCGAGGTCTGGGCAAGACAGGTGTGGTGGGCATTCTCAAGCAAGGCAGCTCTAACCGCGCCATCGGCCTGCGTGCCGACATGGACGCCCTGCCCATGCAGGAGTCGAATCAGTTCGAGCATGCCAGCCAGCACCCCGGGAAAATGCACGCGTGCGGACATGATGGCCATACAACCATGCTGTTGGGCGCGGCGCAATACCTCGCCCAGCACCGCGACTTCGATGGCACGGTCTACCTCATCTTTCAGCCGGCGGAGGAACACGGGGCCGGTGCACGCGAGATGATGCGCGACGGCTTGTTCGAACTATTTCCTATGGATGCGGTATTTGGCATGCACAACATGCCGGGCATTCCGGTGGGGACCATAGCAGCCTCACCAGGGCCTGTGCTGGCTTCCAATAACGAATTCAAAATCACCGTGCGTGGCAAGGGCGGGCATGCAGCCATGCCGCAGCTGTCTGTAGACCCTATTGCGGTAGCCAGCCAGATCTTGCCTGCACTTCAGACCATCATCACGCGCAGCAAAAAGCCACTGGAAACAGCCGTGGTGTCGGTCACGATGATTCACGCAGGCGATGTACCCAATGTGATTCCGGACAACTGCGTGATCCAGGGGTCTGTGCGTGCCTATACCGCAGAGACCCTGGACCTGATCGAGCGTCGCATGCGTGAGATCACGGAACACGCTGGCGCCATGTTTGGCGCGGCGTGTAATTTCGAGTTTCGTCGCAACTACCCCTCTACTGTCAATCACGAGGCGGAAACCGCTTTCGCGCGTCAGGTACTTTCAGAGATGTTGCCTGCATCCCAGGTCATCACTCAAACACCGATCATGGCGGCGGAGGACTTTTCTTTCATGCTTGAAGCCGTGCCTGGTTGCTACGCCTTCATTGGCAATGGCGAAGGCGGCCATAGAGACCCAGGGCACGGAGCGGGGCCTTGTGTGGTGCACAACACCAGTTACGACTTCAATGACGACCTGCTCCCCCTGGGAGCGAGTTTCTTTGTCCGGCTTGTGCAACGCTGGCTGGCAAAGGCCTAAGGGAAGCTGCGCCCTGAACGGTATTTTCTGGGACCGCCGAGCTCCTGCTCGGCATGGCTGCGCCTGAAGAACCGAAGATGCCGAGCAGGAGCTCGGCGGTCCCAGCGGGCATCCAAAAACCCCATAGGCGCGCAGGCCATGAAACCATCTACAAGCCGGAAGGCAACCTGCCTAAAGCAGACGCCGCAGCAGTGCTGGCGCAATGAGCGCGGTAGCTTGCACGCCGGTCATCTCGGCGTGCAGCAAAGGCACTTCCAAGGTATCTACCCGCGCAGCATACTGCTGCCATCGACTGGCTTGCAGTTGTGGCTTGTTCGCATGGTCGCGAGCTGCGCGCACGTGCGTGATGGTGCCGCCAAAATACTGGTGGTGGTGCTGCCGAATCAATCGGTTGGTGTCGGTCACCACCCGTACAACGCCTTGCAGCGCTTTATCGGGAAGATGGCCCAGTGCCGTATTGCCTTCTCGCAGAAATTTGATCACAGCCTCACGTGTGGTGAGCTCCGGGTGGCCTTCTGGATCATGGCCGGCCACAGCCAGCAAGGCGCGCAGGGCCTGGATAGGGGTTGGCTCGGGCTCGGCTCGCCAAACATCGGCAGGATAGGCATCCAGCAGCGCAACCATGCCCACCTCACGGCCACGTGCCTGCAGCTCGACAGCCATCGCCTGGGCGATGATTCCGCCAACAGACCAACCCAATAGGTGGATGGGCCCGCGGGGCTGCAGTTCGAGCGCACGCGACACGTACTGTTTGGCAAGCTCGTCAATGCTGTGAGGCAACGGCGCCTCAGGCTCCAGCGCCGGAGACTGCAGGCCGTACACGCTTCTTGTGCTCCCCTGCTCTGTCTGAGCCAAGGCGCGCGCCAGCAGTCGGTACCCCCAAGAAATGCCCCCTGCAGGATGCACGGCAAAGACCAGCGGTTGAGCGGGATCACCAGAAGCCAGCTGAATCAACGGTGCCAAACCGCTGTCAAAACGCACCTCTTGGGCGTCAATGGCCGCGGCCAACGCCCCTAGGCTGGGGTTGGCAAATAAGGTACCCAACCCGGGGTTTCGTTCCCAGATGTCCTGCACCCGTTGCAGCATTTGAACCGCCAGAAGCGAATCTCCCCCGAGACTGAAAAAGTCTGCCTCTCTCGTCAGAGGAGTGCCCGGTTTCAACTGAAGCACCTGATTGAACACTTCAGCCAGTGTCACTTCTGTGCGCGTCTGAAGCCTTTGGCCGCTCACCATGTCAAGATCGGGTGCCGGCAGGCGCGCGCGGTCAAGCTTGCCGTTGCTGGTCACGGGCCAGTCATCAAGGACGACGAAAGCGCTGGGTACCATGTAATCTGGTACCCGCCCTGCCACATGGGCGTGAAGCGCACTGGGTTCGTATGCAGCACCGGGTTGCACATAGGCAACTAGACGCCTGTCACCGGGGCGGTCCTCGCGCACCACGACGCCAGAGCGCACCACTTGGCCAAACGATGCCATCGCCGCTTCTATGTCGCCTAGCTCGATGCGCAAGCCACGCAGTTTGATCTGGTGGTCGCTGCGTCCCAGAAACACGGCTGCGCCGTCATCACGCCAGCGCGCCAGATCGCCGGTTTTGTAGATTCGTTCACCTGCGCGGTAAGGGTCAGGCAGGAAGCGTTCAGCAGTCAAGTCTTCGCGCCCCAGGTAACCGCGGGCAAGCTGTGCACCCCCCAGGTAGAGATCGCCGGCCACACCAGGCGGAAGCGGATTCATGTTCCCATCAAGCACATAAAGGCGGGTGTTCCATACCGGATACCCAATAGGTACTGGATGCGAATGGTCTTGAATATCGGCTGGCCAATAGCTTACGTCCACTGCGGCCTCTGTGGGTCCGTAGAGGTTGTGCAGTTCGCTATTCAATGTGGCATGCAAGCGCTCGCGGAGCGTGGCCGGCAGCTCCTCACCGCTGCAGAAAATTCGGCGAAGACGCAGGCCCCGTGAACCTGGATGGGCCAGAAAAGCTGCGAGCATGGAAGGCACGAAGTGGCAGGTTCCGATCTTGTGCTGGCGAATGATGGATGCCAACCACGCGGGGTCGCGGTGAGCTTGCGGTGGTGCAAGCACCAAGGTGCAACCGGTCACAAGGGGCAGGAAGAACTCCCAGACCGAGACATCAAAAGTGGCTGGGGTTTTCTGAAGAATGCGATCAGTCTCATCAAAGCCATAGTGCTGGCGCATCCATTCGAGCCTGTTCACGATGGCCCGGTGTTCTATCACCACGCCTTTGGGCTCTCCCGTAGATCCTGAGGTATAGATGACGTAAGCCGCATCTTGCGGAGCTGGCGGCGTCAAGGACAACCCGTGTGGGGCAGACTCAGGTTCAAGAGGCCACTCCGACGGATCAAGTATGGCCAGCGCTGAAGGCAGGCATGCTGCGTCGGCATGGCGCACCAGGGCGCATTCTGGCCGTGCGAGAGCAATCACACGAGCAAGACGCTCGGGCGGATGGTCTAGATCTAGCGGAAGATAGGCCGCGCCAGATCGCAATACAGCAACCAGCGCAATCACCAGTTCCAGCGACCGAGGAAGCGCCACAACGACCAGACTCTCGCGCCCAACGCCTCGCCTGCGCAGCGCCAACGCCAGTGCGCGCGTGCGCAGTTCCAGCTCACCATAGGTAAGCTGCTCACCTTCAAACTCCAGCGCAACTGCCTGCGGCGTGTTGGCCATGCGCTCTTCCATCAAGGCAGAGAGTGATGTCTGGGGTACGTCATGCTCAGTGGCGTTGACATCGACAAGATAGCGTCTGGCTTCTGCAGGGCTGGCCAAGGGGATGTCGCCGACCGTGTGTGCGGACATGGCGGCTTCCAGGAAAGCCAACAAGCGTTCCTTGTGCGCCTGCACAGAAGCAAGACTGTATAAATCAGGATTGGCTTCAATCTCGAGGTCAAGGCGGTGAACGCCGTCGCCTCGAAAACCCAGGGTGATGTCATCAATAGGTCCGGTGCCCAGAATCTCCAGATCAGCGCTCACACCCACCAAGTCCAGCGGCCGATAGAAGGGCTGTACGTTGATCAATGGCCCATAAAGCCTGCGCTGTCCACCCAACAAGCCAAGGTCCCGCCTTAGCTGCTCGCTGCGGTAGCGGCCGTGGCGGCGAGCGCGGGCCTGCTGGCCTGCCATGTCCTGGAGAAACTGGGTCAGCGGCAATTCGAGCGTCGCGGCCACTCGAAGTGGCAGGACATTCATCACAGTGGCCGTGGCGCGCGCGCTGGTGCTGCCCAACCTGCCCATGTAGGGAACGCCCACAACCGTTTGCGCCGCACCGGACATGCGCTGCACATACAGGGCCGTAAGCGATGTGAGCACATCTGGCCAAGGCAGTTTGGCTGATTGAGCGAACGCCAACAGGCGAACGGTAAGCTCAGGATCCATGGCCACCGTCAGCCTATGGCAAGTAGACGCGCTGATGGCTCGCCCGGACGCCATGCTGGAAACCTCAGGCACATCCCCAAAGCTCTCGCGCCAGAACGCCGCGTCGTTCACGCGGCGATCACTTTGGCCGTAGTTGGCGTCTTCTTCCACCACGGCTTTCAAACCATTCAAGGGCGAGCGATCAGCCGCACCATGGACGCGGCGTGCATAAAGCTCGCACACTCGGGCGCCCCATAAAGCCATGCCATACCCATCGTTGGCCAGATGGTGGACGCGCTGATACCAGACATAAGCATCGGGCCCCAGAACAAACAAACACTGCCGTGAAAGCGGCGCAGTCACTGGGTCAATCGGTGTCTGCATGTCCTGCAGGAAGATCTCGCGAGCGCAGGTGGCCGCGTCTGGTGAGGTGCTTAGATCAACCCGCTCCAGATCGGGGAGACGCGACGCGTCCAGCCACTGGCGCGGCCCATCAAAACCATCACGAAACGCCAGGCTCAGTGACTGTGCCTCACTCGCAGCTTGCAACGCAGCTTCAGTAAAGGCGGCTTCGTTCAGCTCACCGCGAATCCACAGCGCATGTCCGGTATTGAAACTGGGGTTCTCTGGGGCCAGGCGCTGCGCGTACCAAAGGCCGAGCTGGGCTTCGGTCAACGGCCATGGCTGAGAGACTGCTACGACGATGATGGGAGGGGTCTCGGCCGAAGCCTCATATTGCGCAGCAGAGGGCTCAGCTTGCGAATCGGAAACGGTGGTCACGCCTGACCCTGGTGCTTCTGGATCACACTCCACCACCCTCCCAGGGTCGTATGTTCACCCAACTCAAAGATATCAATCTGCAGGCCTGCTTGAGTCCACTCGGCAATGAGGCCAAGCAGACGCATGGAGTCCAGGCCAAGGTCCATCAGGTTGTCATCCAGACCGATGTCGTTGGGCGACTCACCAATCAGATTCGCAATGTCGCCGCGAATGCGCTCAAGTGTGAAAGCTGTAGCGTCGGAAGTTGCTGGAGTCGTCATGTCACTGGGTTGTTAGAAGGGAATTTGGCCGAAGCGCTCTGGCCATCCAGGAACTCGCCACGCAGGCGGGCACGCAATTCCTTGCGGCTGGTCTTGCCGACAGCCGTGTTCTCGAATGCATCTACAAAGACGATCTGGTCCGGAATCTTGAAGGCTGCCAACCCGCGCTCTCGCATCCAGGCCTTGAGTACAGGCGCGCGCGGCTTCTCACCACGCACGATGATGAATGCACAGATGCGCTCGCCCAGGTATTCGTCCGGAATGGAAACCACCGCGGCATCGAACACCTGTGGATGAGCCAGGAGATGGTCTTCAACTTCTTCAGCGGATATTTTTTCGCCAGCCCGGTTGATGTGGTCGTTGGCGCGGCCTTGAACCGTGAGGTAGCCGTCGGCTGAGCGTTGCACCACATCGCCAGTACGATAAAAACCATCTTCCGTGAAAGCCCGGGCATTGGCAGCGTCGTCATTGTGATAGCCGCGAATGGTGTACGGGCCACGCGTGAGCAGGTAGCCGATCTGCCCTATGGGTACCTCCTGCCCTTGATCGTCGACCACCAGAACTTCGTCATCCGGACTGATGGGGCGGCCTTGCGTGTTCAGAACGATGGATTCGTCATCATCCAAACGTGTGTAGTTGACCAGTCCCTCTGCCATGCCAAACACCTGCTGCAATTGGCACCCAAATCCGGCAATCACGCGGCGCGCCGCTTCTGGCGTGAGTTTGGCCCCGCCCACTTGGAGCACCTTGAGGCTGGACAGATCACATCTTGTCTGCTGTGCTGCTTGTGCCCACAGCAGCGCCAAGGGGGGCACCAGGCCGAGATCAGTGACACGCTCGCGTTCAATCAGCGCAAAGGCGTCTTCCGGTGCAGTCGAGCGCGAGAGCACGACAGTGCCTCCGGAGTAAAGCACGCCAAGAGCGCCCGGAGAACTCATAGGGAAATTATGAGCCGCTGGCAAGACCACCATATAGCGACTGTTCTCGGTGATGGCGCATATGTCGTTGCTCGCCCGGAAGCTGTATATGTAGTCGTCGTGCGTGCGTGGGATGAGCTTGGAAAGACCCGTGCTTCCCCCCGAGATCTGCAAGAACGCCACCGATTGCGGATTGGGGTCTTGTGCGGGAAGCCGCGCAGCGTTGTGCTTGAAGTCCTGAAGCGACGTGAACTCCGCCGCGTCGCCAGATATCACCACCTGCTTGATAGCAGGCTCGCGTGCCATCAACTCGCGCGCCAGAGTGCGGTAGTCAAACCCGCCGTATTGCTGCTGCGCTATGTAAGCCGAAGCCTGTGACTTGCGGACGAAATGGCTGATTTCCGTGATGCGGTGCGCGGGCAGTGCATAGACCGGGATCATGCCTGCCAAAAACAGCCCGAACGCCACGCCGTAGAACTCCGCGACGTTGCCGATCTGCACGACGACACGATCTCCCCGTTGCAGACCCAAGGCCAGCAGGCCCGACGCGATCGTCTCCGCATGCTCACCTAATTCTGCATAGGTCCAACGCTTTTCATGGTCAACAATGGCAGTACGCTCTGAGTGACGCCTTGCCCTCTCGCGCAAGAATCCCGGAAAGGTCTCGCCGCGCCAATATCCAGCCTGGCGATAGCGTTGAACGAATTCCTCTGGCCAGGTTTGACGCAGGGCAATGAGTGGCTCTGACATGGTCCGTGTGGATGTGAATTCGCAGTGAGATCTGAGTTCAGATGAAAGATGAACTTGCGCCCGCATTCAAACGTCCTGGCTCGAAGCAGGCACCGCCTTGTTAGCCCGAATAAGGACAGTGCCCACACTCAGGATGAGCAGGCCACCCGCAACGAATAGATAAGGCAAGGCCGGCGCCATTTGATAAAGCACGGTGCCCGCCAGGGGCCCCACCACCATGCCCAAGCCCTGCGCAGCAGCCAGGGTGCCCGCTGCAGCGCCCTGTTCATGGGAGTCCACTGCATTGGCGGCCATGGCTTGAAAGGTCGGAAAAATCATGCCCATGCCGAAGGCCCCGACTCCGTAGCCCAACAGGATGGCGGATTGGACATGTGCGAGCGTGACGCTGGAAAAACCGAGCGCAGCAATCAAAGCGCCCAGCCAAATCCAACGCGTCGGGGGCACGCTTTTCAGGCGCATGACAAACTGCTGGGAAAAAATGAGCGCAAAACCCACCACCGTGAGTGAGAGCCCAGCCACTCGTGCGCCCTCTGCTTCGCTGAGGCCAAGACGATCCATGGAGAAAAATCCCACCAGAACCTGTGCGATGGCCACGGAGCCCATCGCCGTGAATGCCGTCAGATTCAGGTGACGCAGTCGCGGGTCCCACCAAGTCAGCCCTGCGCGGGGACGCTGGCCCGGTGCAGCCTGTGCACGCAGCGCAGCCTTCTCAGCCGCCAGAGGCTGGTCAGCTGGCAAGCAGAAAGCGATAACGAGGAAACCCAAGGCAGGCAGCACGGCCGCTGCATAGAGCGCGCCCCCCAGGCTCAGAGTGGCCAACCACCCCGCGGCTGCAGGTCCAGCCACCATGCCGAGCGCATTGGCGGTGCCCAGCTTGGCCATGGCGGAGGGGCGATCTCTTGGCAAGGTATTGTCTGCCACCGCAGCCGCGGCCGTGGGTGGCACGGCGGCATAAAAGGCGCCGATCAGGGATCGAGTGACGATCAGCAGCACGGCCACTGCGGTCACGCCCGCATATCCGCGCAGGGCGACATCAACGCCAACGGCCAGGCCCGCATAGACCAGTGCAAATACGGCCAAGCCGATGAGCAACACCCGCTTGCGGCCGTGGCGGTCACTGACACGCCCCCACCAGCGCGCCAGCAGCATCCAGAACACTCCACCCACGGTAAGTGACAGCCCTGCGATCCACTCAGGCAAGCCGAGACGGCGCACGATGGGACCGATCACAGCCACGTAGGACATCATGGCCATGGTCCCCGTCAAGGCCGCAAACAGCAGAGGAAATATGCGAAACGGGGCGGACGTGGAATTCATGGCGTTCAACGCGCTGCAAACTCAAGCGTAGGGGGGATGGAAGCCGGACGCATCGGTCCGTGGCTGACGCCGGGAAAGGGCTTCCACGTCACGGCCACGCCTTGGCGCAGGGCCTGACGCTCCGCAAGCTTGAGTGCCGCATCCGGTGGTACCGAGCGCCGACGCTCACGTGCTGCCAAGACCATCGCCGGATCGAGCCCAGGACGCAGAGCGCGCGTTTCGTTTTGCACTTCCAGCCCGGAACTGCCGGCCATCAACAGCAATTCAGTGGTGCGGCCTGAGGGAACAGGCCGCGCATTGGCTTCGACCTTCAAGATGAAGCCCTCGTGCCACCACAAGGAGGAATCGGCGGCAGCGTAGCGCGGAAATAACTGCGGACGCGTGAAAAGTGTGTAGAGCGTCAGCAGGCCTCCGTACGAGTGGCCCCACAGCGTGGTGCGTGCCGGGTCGCTGGGTATGCGGCGTCGAATCTCAGGCAGCATTTTTTGTTCAAGCAGATCCAGGAAAACATCTGCCCCACCGCCCAGGCGCTTACGCATTTCGTCGTCCCACGTGGGGTCCTCACCTGGCACCGGCGGCGTGTAATCAAAGGAACGTGCCGCCACATCCACCCCAAGATGGGTCTCATAACCCAGGGCTGCAATGGCCACAGGTCGGTTGCTGTCCGCCATCTGCTTCAATTGGTCTTCGGTCAGGGAAGCAAAAGAAGCATTGCCATCCAGCATCAGCAGCAAGGGATAGCCTGCAGGCGGTGGAGGTGCCTTGGGCACTGCCAATTGCACTCGGTAATGACGCTTTCCATCTGCAGAGTCAAGCTTGAAGTGCTCAAACCGGTAGTGAAGCGAGCCCACATCGGCAACGCTCTTACCCACCGGCCGGTTCAAAGAGTACGTGGACAGATCCAGATTGGTAGGCGGAATGGGCTGATCCGATGGAGCGGCGGTCATCGTCATCGTCTTTGTGCTGCTGGCGCAGCCTTGCATAAAAGCGCCGCCGGCCAAGGCGAGCAAGACAATCCGGCGAGGCCGATGGAACGAAGGGGTCATGGGTCTATGGTGACAATCAAGGGAATCGGGCGGGTCGGATGTTCGATCACTGTGACGGGTTGCCCGTAGATGGAATGGATGCGCTCACGTGTCAGCACTTCACGCGGTGTGCCGTCGGCCATCACACGCCCTCGGCTCAACATGACGATCCTGTCCGCGTAGGCGGCCGCAAGATTGAGATCGTGAAGCACCGCAATCACACAGTGCCCGGCCTGGGTGAGACCTCTCATGCTGCGCAGCATCGACTCCTGATGTTTAAGGTCGAGTGCCGCAGTGGGTTCGTCCAGCAAGATGAGGGGCGTCTGCTGCGAAAGCACACGTGCAAATGCGGTGCGCGCCGACTCTCCGCCGGAAAGGGATTGCACGTCGCGCTGTGCGAGGTGGCTCACATCGGCAGCTGCCATGCAAGCGTCGACAATCTGCGCGTCCTGAGCAGGGTCAGGCGGATGCGGCAGGCGCCCCATGGCAACGACTTCATACACTGAAAATGCGAAACGCACGGCATGATCCTGCGGCATGACCGATCGCTCGCGCGCAAGCTCACGCACACGCCAACGGTCAATCGGCTTGCCGTGCACCTGCACGCTGCCTTGAGTAGGAACATGGTCGCCAGCGGCCAGAGCAAGCAAGGTCGACTTGCCAGCGCCATTGGGCCCGACCAGGGCCGTGAGCGTGCCGGGCTGGAAGTCAAGCGACACCCCCTGCACCAGGGCTTGTCCATCGATCGCAAAGCTTGCATCGCGCAAGCTCAGTAGCGCCTGTCCGGTGGTCGATTTCATCGCGCGCCTCCCGGCCGCTGGCGCAAAACCAACCAGAGGAAAAATGGCGCGCCAATGGCGGCAGAAAATAGCCCGAGCGGAATTTCGGAGGGAGGGTCCAGGGTGCGCGCAGCGGTATCAGCCACGACAATCAAGGCGGCCCCCGTCAATGCGGAAAGGGGCAATAACCAACGATGCCCCGGGCCGGCCAGCAGCCGTACCACGTGAGGCACAACCAGACCGACAAAGCCTATGGTGCCCGCAAACGCCACCCCTGCCCCTACCAGGAGCGCAGAACAAGTCACCAGCAAGACTCGAGCACGCCGCACATCCAGGCCGATGTGCTGCGCCTGCCGCTCCCCCAGGGCAAGCATGTCGAGCGGCTTGGCCAGCAACAACATCCCCGTCACACCAAGCAGGAACACCGGCAAGGCCGCAGCCAGGTCGGACCAGTCTGCAGAACCTAGCGAGCCCATCTGCCAGAATACCAGTGACTGCAACTGGGCGGCATTGGCGCGGTAGGTCAGAAATCCGATAGCCGCCGAGCAGGCAGCCCCAATGGCGATGCCGACCAGAAGCAACGTGACCGTTCCGCTCCCTCGCCCGGGCCGGGCCAACAGGTAGATCAGCGTGGTAGAGACCATGCCACCCACAAACGCCGCCACAGGAACGGTCCATTCACCTAAAGCACTGGCTCCCATCACGATCGCACTGACCGCACCAAGTGCGGCGCCTTGGCTCACACCCACCACGCCGGGGTCTGCCAGGGGGTTTCCAAAGAGGCCCTGCAACCCGGCACCGGCCATGGCCAAAGCCGCGCCCACCAGCGCACCCATGAGTGCACGGGGAATGCGCAAGTTCCAGATGACGGCCATGTCGCGAGCCTTCAAGCCTTCAGCATCTCCAAGGCCAAAGCGCTCAAGCACGATGCGCAGTACGTCCGCAGGCGCTACCTTGAGCGGTCCGATACCAAAAGAAAGCACCATGGCAGCAAGCAGCACGCCGGACAGCAACACAAGCAGTAAATATCCACTGGGACGTCGAACGCCCGAGCGCAAGGTAGTGGCGTCGGAACTCACTTCGAATTCAAACCCTTGAGTGCGTTTGCAAGTGCGAGAGCACCCTCACCGGAATGCACACCCACGATCTTGAGCTGCTCATCAGGCATGACCCAGATGCGGTTGCCCTGCCCGGCAGGCGTCTGTTTTAGCGCGGGGTAACTGCGCCATATTCCGGCTTCACCTCCGAAGAGCTCCAGATCGCTGCGGGTTAGCAACACGACTTCCGGTGCGGCGGCCACCAT
Source organism: Comamonadaceae bacterium (assembly GCA_015999985.1). Taxonomy (GTDB): domain Bacteria; phylum Pseudomonadota; class Gammaproteobacteria; order Burkholderiales; family Burkholderiaceae_C; genus Ottowia. The sequence goes on along the minus strand of JAECRA010000022.1, from coordinate 51,078 downwards.
GCCTTCGTTGCTCAGCGACGTGTAGTCGCCCGCTTTGGCGTCGTCCCCCACATTGACGCCGCCTGCCAGGCGAATGAGCTGAGCTGCCGCCGTATCCTTGCCGCCCACCGTGGGACGACCGCCACCTCCGGTAGCGGAAATATGAAGGATGCGTGTGCGGCGCGGCAATTGTCGGGCAAGAGTCTCTGCTTGCTTGTACTGACGCTCCAGTTCACGTGCGAGGTTCTCGCCTTCGTTTTTCAGGCCGAACGCCGCCGCAGTTTTGCGGACTTTTTGGGGGGCCGGCTGCAGATCGTCAATCACAATGGACGGCAAACCAGTCTTGCGGAGGGTTTCAGACAGCTTGGCATGCCGCCGCAGGCTGTTGCCCACAAACAGCGTGCCATCCAGGCTTAAAACGCCTTCAGCCCCTGTGGTTCGGTTGAAAAGAAAATGATTGGGGGCCTTGCGCCCGGCCGCGGTGACAGAGCTCTCAGGCGCCGCAAAAACGCGGCTGCCCAGTCCAAGCGCCTCCATGATGCCTATGACATCGTCACCGCCCACGATCACGCGGGACGCATCGGTAATGCGCACTGTGGCACCGTCGTCAGACGTCACCGCGACAGGCAGTTTGGGGGTTGCGCTAGAGACCTTCAGGCTGTGCGGCTCACCAACGGCCAACCAGCCAGGCGGCAACGCTTGTGCGTTGGTCATGACAGGGAAACCCAGAACGACGGACAGGGCCAAGGCCGCAGAGACGCCGGTCAGTACCGCAAGGCGATTGTTTTTAGACATATCGGTGGGATGGAGTAATTTTTTATCGACAAGACAACGGGGCGCTCTGTTGGATCGCGCCTTGTAAGCGCCAAGACGCAACTGCCAAAAGCCTGCTCCCCATGCCGGGCACACCCGCTGTTGAATGGGGAGCGAGCCCCCTCAAACAGCCCTGCCCCTCGGTCGGTTGTCCATGGAGCGAGAGAGGCTTTGATCCTTGGCGAATCAACGCAATTTGATGTACGTGATGCGGTCACCTTGAGCATCATCTGAGCCACGTGCTTTGTTCACGGCGAAGACTCCGCCCTTGCCGTCAATCGCAGCGTGGTTAGGGAAAGAGCCGCCCGCCAGATTGGCAACGATCCGGCCGTTGATATCCACCACGGTCACCGTGTCCGATGCGCGGTTAGACACGTACGCCAGGTTGCTCACCGGGTCGAACGCTACGTTCAACGTGCCAGCCCCCACCTTCACATCGTGCAGCACCTTGCCGGTTGCCACATCGGCGATGATCAAATTGTCAGAACCTTGGGATGCGACCAGAATGCGGTTGGTCTTGGAATCGTAGGCAACGCCGGAAGCAGACCGGGCACCTTCGATAGCAAACACTTTTTCAACCTGATCAGTACGTGTGTTGATCACCGCAGCTTCGTTGGTGGACATGCTCACCGTGAAGAGACGGTGATTGGCTGCGTCGAGCTCAAGACTCATAGGCGAGAATTTGCGGTCGCCGGGGCCTTTGATCGTGGTCTGCAGAGGAATTTTCTTCAGCACTGCGAGCGCCTTGGTGTCAAAGACCACAATTTCGGTCTGGCCGACGGGTGTCGCGTAGGCTTTACCAAGCGCGGCATCCACCACCACATCACGCGCGTGCGGTACCACGCCAACCTCAAACTGTTTGATCAGCTTCAAATCAGCCTGGTTGTACACGGCCACGGTATCCTGGCGCGTGTTGGTCACCCAGACAGTACCGTTGACATCGTCCACTGCCACGCCATAAACGGCAAATCGATTGACCGCTGGCGTGTTGCCCGAAGCGGCAGCGGCAGCAGGCACAAGACCCGCTTCGACACGAGCCTCAATGGCCAGAGTCTGAGGGTTGATCTTGATCAGTTCCGTCTGGCTGATGGGGGGCCGCCCGACGGCGGATGTCACGAAAACACGGTCATTCCTGGCGCTGTATGCGGCCTGATAGAGACCCGGCACGAGCTTCTGCACTTTGACATCAAAGCGCGCCTGCCCTGACAAAGGCACATCTGGAGACACCTTGAGCGGAAGCAATACGGCTGCGGCCGGCTTGGCGGCGTTCACAGTAAGCGAATGGTTTCCTGTCTGCGCGCCTTGTGGCACCCTAAACTGTGTCTGAAATTTTCCATCAGCACCCACTAAGGCAGGCGCCTGGTTCAGCGCAGTACCTGCGTAATAGATGGTCACTTCCTGGCCGGGCTTGAAGTCCTGGCCGGCAAGCTTCACATTGCTTCCGGCCAAAACTACGGGCGTTTCGATGACATTCACACGCCCTTTGAAGCTCGCGTCTGGCGCCTCAAAGCCAGGAGAGGCACACGCCGCCAAGACTACGGCAAGCGACAGCGCTGCGATAGATCTGCCCATGGCGATGGAGGGTTTGGTCATGAATTTCCTTTGACTTCTATTCAAATAGCACGAGCAGCTACACAGACTTGCCAGTGAATGCTCTACTTCCGACCCCCGATGTTAAATGATAATTATTATCATTTGACAAAACCCCTCCGCTATACCTCCCAATGTGTTTCAGAAGCTAGGAAAGCGCTCTTGTTAGATAAATAATGCCCGTTGTCGTGCCTTAGGGGCAGGTTGAGGCAGTGCAAGAGTCCGTATGGGCACATGGACAACAGCAGCGAGCGAGGCCGCGCTGTCAGCTTAGCCAGGCTGTCGCGGCCCAGTCCCGAACGCGGCGAAGAGGAATGACAGGGCTATCCGCATCATCAGGGCTGTTTCGGCGCGCAGGCCCTTGTCACTGGGCCCTTGCGAAATCCTCGATCGCCAGACACGAAGGCTTGCGTCACGTGCAGGATCAATGTTGCCGCGTCGATCCGGTGAAACCGCTCGAGGGCCGGCTCGTAATACCGTGCCCCAAAAGCATCGCAGCCCGGTGCTCAGGCTGGGAATCTATTGGTTGATGAATGTTATACCCCCACCACATCAGAGGCGGCTCTTTCGGCGCAGAGTCACCACGCCGACAAGCATGCTGCCCAGCAGGATCAGCGCCCACTCACTCAGCGTCGGCACAGCGGTTGCGACAGAGGGAGTGGCCCTGTCGCAGGCACGCCACCACGGCGTGCTGCCTGTAGCAACATCCCAAGCCGGACTGTCTGCGTAGGGTTTGCTCAAGTTATTGGCGCACAGGCTGGAGCCGTTGGCAATCAGCGATGCCGGGGCGGCGGGTGGGTTGCCCGTCAACCGGTTGTTCCCCACCATGAATGCGGTGAGATTAGAACCTGTGAGGTCGGGGATGGCACCCGTGAGTTGGTTGTTGTGCGCCCAGAACAGCGTCAGACTGTTCAATCCTGCCAGCGAAGGCAGCGAGCCCGTGAGACCGTTGTAGTTGACACGGAAGGTTTCGAGGTCGGTCAGCGCAGCGAGCGAAGGGATCGTGCCGGTCAGGCCGGGACCATTGGCGGCGACGGAGAAGTTTCGCAGCGTGGTCAAGCTTGCCAGATCGGGGGGAAGGCTGGTGAGATTGCTGCTGCCGTCTCCGTTGGTGCTGAAGGCGATGAAGCCGCGCAGCTCGGTCAGGCCCCCAAGCGCGGGCAGCGGGCCACTGAGGTTGTTGTCGGGGAGGCGGATGGCAACGACATGATCGTAGGTGCCATCGTTCAAGCCGCAGGTGATGCCGAACCATGCACCAGGGCCGTTACCTGTGCATACGGTAGACCCAGGACTATCCCAGCCAGTCTTGGTAACCCAGCCAGGTCCGTTGGTACTGGTGTAGAGGGCATCGAGCACAGCACGCTCGGAGGCGGGAATGTCCGCCAAGGCGGGTGAAAGGCTAGCGGTCAGCAGCAGTGCAGCAACGGCTTGTAAATTGGAAGGCCACGACATGAAAGCCCCTCTGATTCAGGTATGAAGTAACTGTTTCGCGCAGAACCAGCTCAAGGTCTAAGCTAGCCCGCATGCATAAACATGTTACGAATAGCAGGTCTTGCGCGCATCACCCGGTTGGGTGATGCGGTTATCGCGTAGCAGCGGGGGCTGCGCGGGAGCGGTCGCCATCCAGCATCAGCCCCATCCGGCTGGCCGCCACGATCGCTTGCGTGCGTGTGGTGACGTCCAGACCGCGCAGCACCGCGCTGACATGGGTCTTGGCAGTGTTGTGGCTCAAACCCAGTTCCTGCGCAATCAGCTTCATCGGCTTACCCTCCAGGATAAGTCGCAGCACCTGAGTTTGGCGGGGCGTCAGCCCCAGCTCGGCGGGCGTGGTGCGCGGCTGCATGGGTATCGCCAGCGCCACGCCCGCAAGGCTGAGCGGCGGCACGTAGATGCCGTGCGCCAGCACGGTGCGTAAAGCTTCGAACATCTGCTGTGACGAAGCTGATTTCGGAATAAAACCCATCGCGCCCAACTGGATCGAGCGCAAGATGGTGACTTGGTCCTCCAGCGAGGACATCATCACCAGCGGTACACCAGGATGTTGCTCGCGCACCACCTCCAACGCCTGCAGGCCATGCGTGCCCGGCAGAATGACGTCGAGCAGGATAAGCTCGATGCCGGCACTGGCGTCGAGGGCGGCCAGCGCCTCGCGAACGTTGGCTGCGTGGCAGACCTGAACCCCGGGGTCCAGCTCCTTGAGCAGCAGCGCGACGCCGTCGCGGAACAGCGCGTGATCATCGACCAGCAGGATCTTCATGGTCCGAGTCTGCACCAGTTTGCACCAGCCCGCCTCCCCCGCTTGGGTGATCTTCCAGCGCAGTCTCAATGGCCGCAAGCAGGCGCTCAGCGCCAACCGGCTTGTGCAGCAGCGGCAGGCCCGCATCAGCCACGCGCCGCAGGTCGGCGGCAGCAATGTCGCCGGTGACAATGATCGCGGGTACGGCCTGACCGATGTGCGCTCGCAATTGCTCAATGGCGGCCAGCCCGTTTTCACCCTCACGCAGCCGGTAGTCGCACAGGATCAGGTCAGGGTCTCGCAAGTGCTCTCCCAGCAGCGCCAGGCATTGCCCGGCCGATGCGGCAGTGAGCACGTGCGCCCCCCAGCTGTGACACAGCGCCTGCATCGCCCGGCGCGTATCAGCCTCGTCGTCGATAACCGCGATGAATGCGCCCGCAATGCGCTCCGGGCTCGCCAAGCTCTGGGGCCGAGGCACCACCACGGGAAGCGCCTCGGCCATCGGCAGCAAGATCGAAAAACAGGTGCCACGGCCCGGGACCGAACGCACTGTGTAGGGATGCCTCAGCAGCGCCAGTGTGCGCTTGACGATGGCCAGGCCGAGCCCGAGCCCCTTGTCGCGGTCGCGCTCCGGATTGTCGATCTGGAAGAACTCCTCAAAGACGTGCGGCAGTTGGGCCGGCGCAATGCCGATACCGGTGTCCCAGACCTGCAGTTCAATACCGTCCTTGCGCCGCCGACATCCAACCAAAATTTTTCCACGCTCGGTATAGCGGATCGCATTCGAGACCAGGTTGTTCAACACCCGCTCCAGCATGGCCGCATCCGTGCGCACGGCACAGCGCGAGGACACCACAGCCAGCCGCAGCTGCTTACGCGCAGCTTGCGGCTGGTGGCTGGCGGCCACCCGACGCAGCAACTCGGCCAGCGCATGATCGCCTAGCACTGGCTGAGACATGCCCGCATCCAGCTTGGAGATATCAAGCAGACCAACGAACAGCGCCTCCATGGCGGCAACCGACACCTGGATGTGTTCCACCAGCGTGCCAACATCGGCCGTGACAGGTTGCCGACGCAGCACCCCCACCAGCAGGCTGATGGTGTGCAGGGGTTGGCGCAGGTCGTGGCTGGCCGAGGCCAGAAAGCGCGTCTTGGCCTGGTTCGCCTGTTCGGCTTCCTCGCGCTTGGCCACCAGTTCGTGTGTGCGCTCAGCTACCCGGGTTTCCAGCAGCTGATACGAATCGCCCAAGCGCTCGGCCATCTGGTTGAAGCGGGCCGCGAGTTGACCTAGTTCATCGCCGCGCGCCAGGGCGATGCGGTGATCGAGATGGCCTTCACCGATGCGGTCGGCACCTTCAGCAAGCTGCTGGATTGGCCGCACCACCCGGCGTGCCAGGACGATGCCGACGGCGGAGCCGGCGACCACGGCAAGCGCCAGGATCAACAGCGTGGCGAACAGGGCACGGCGCACCGGCGCATACGCTTCGTCGCGCGGCTGCTCCGTGATCAGCCGCCAGCCGGGCACGCTCAGAGTGGCGGCGCGGGCAACCATCGCGCGGCCCCCGGGCGTCTTGAATTCGATCAGTCCACCATCGCTGCCCGCAAGGCCTTCGGCGAGCGCCGCGCGCACCGGCGGGCGCGCGGCGCCATCAGGGCGAGCCAGCACTTGCAAAAAATCGGGGTGCGCCAACAGGTGCCCTTCGCCATCAATCACATAAGCAACGCCCTCGCGGCCAAAGCGGGTCTCGCCGATGATCTCGCGCAGTTGCGCCAGATCAAGTTGCGCGGCGAGCACTCCGCTCTCCGGAACCTTGCCCCGCAGCGCCATGACCACGCGTGGCTGGTTGACTATGAATGTGGTCGTGCCAAACCATGGGGCTGCGGCACGCGCGTATACAAACTCGGGCGACTGGCTGCGGTCTTCGCCCTGGCCGATTCGGTCTGGAGCCATGCGCGAGATGCGCACGCGCTCGCGCCCATCGCCGTCGATCCAGTAGAGCGTCTCGATCGCCAGCGATTGCTTCATCAGGCGGTACAGCTCGACCTGAATATCACCGTCCACATCGCCAATATGGCCCGAATCCAATAGCGACAGGCTGGAGCGTAGCAAGGCACCAGCCTCGCCGAAGAAGCGCTCGATCCGCACCGACGCTTGTGTAGCTTCCAGGGCTTGCAGCGCCTGCAGGGCCACACGAGTCTCGCGTTGGATCAGCCAGAGCTGCGCACAGCCGCTGGCCAAAATGACCAGCGTCACCAGCCCGGTAACCCATAGGGCATAGCTGCGCCACAGGCGGTGCCTGGGCAGGCGCATCAGGGCGCTTTCCCGCTGAAGCTCCCGGGCGTGTTCGCCATTTGCGGCCTGATCAGGCGATCGGCGCGCGCAATCATCGCGGCAGGTAGTTGTACGCCCATCTGCTCGGCGGTGTCGAGGTTGATGCTCAGCCCCGCTTCATAAAGCTGCTGGACCGGCAACTCGGCCACGGCTCTGCCTCGCAGCACTTGATCGACATACAGCGCCGCGCGGCCACAGAAATCTATGCGCCCGATGACGCCATAGCTGAGCAAGCCTCCGACGCGGTTGCTGAACCAAGCGTGATGCGAGATCGCGGGAAGCCGCAACCGCAGCGACTGGCGCGCATGCTCGGCCAGCATTCCCGGCGAGTCTGGCCGGATCATGACGGCATCGACCTTGAGCCGGGCCAACTCCTCCCAGGCACCGGCAATGCCTGCCTCGCCCGAAAAATGCACCCGGAACAGTTTGGCGTCAGCGCGCCGTACCATATCCTGGACAGGCCCAAGCCCGCCCTCCCCCGCTTTGGCATGCAGAGGGTTACCGCTATTTTCGACCAGCCCGATACGGCGTGCGCCGGGGAAAGCCTGCAGCAGCACCTCCATCGGCTTGATGCCATGCTGGCCCGTCAGGCTCAGCACCACGCCCGTCACATTGGCCAGAGGACGCGCCTGCGCATCGACGACCCGGTCCAGGTTGCCCGGACCGATGACAACGATCGGCAAAGTCTTTGTGGCCTGCATCAGAGCGGCAGTCGACGCGACCGTAGTGCTCAGCAGCACATCTGGGCGGCGCGCCACCAGTGCCTCTGCCAGCGGTACGAGGCGCGCCGGATCGTGGCCAGCGTCGTTCCATTCAAGCTTCACTTGCTTGTCAAACGACCAGCCGACCGCTTCCAAAGCGGCCCGCAGTTCGGCCATGCAAAGCCGCTCCGGATCGCTCGGCCCCCCGCCCAGGTAGGCTATGACGCGGGGGGCGGCGGTGGTCTGCGCGAAGAGGGGTTGGCTGCTCATCATCATGACTGCGCCCGCCCACACGGCGATGGCAGATGAGAACAGGCGTGGCGAGATAAGGGGCATGAAAAGCCTTGAGTGAAGCGGAGCCGGGCGTGACAGAGCCATTATGCGGTGCGGATCTGGGCATGCAACACCTGGTTACAGCAAAAAACCCCAGGCTCGGACGCAAGTCCAAACGTGGGGTCAGGTCCGCGCAACCGGTCAAGCCGCTCGCACGCAAGCTGAGCTTGGCCCTATCAGCCCATGTGCAGGCCGCCGTTGCACGAGAAGTCAGCACCGGTGGTGAAGCCGGAATCTTCGCTGGCCAGCCAGGCGACGATTGAGCCGATTTCCTCCGGCGTGCCCAGACGCTTGACGGGAATAGTGGCCACAATCTTTTCCAGCACGTCTGGGCGAATAGCCTTGACCATGTCGGTTCCGATGTAGCCAGGACTCACTGTATTCACAGTGACGCCCTTATTCGCCATTTCCTGCGCCAGAGCCATGGTAAAACCGTGCATGCCTGCCTTGGCAGCAGAGTAGTTCGTCTGCCCAGACTGGCCCTTCTCACCGTTCACTGAGCTGATCTGGATGATTCGGCCCCAGCCACCCTCCACCATGTCTGGCACCACTTGTTTAGTGACGTTGAACATGGAATTGAGGTTGGTGTCGATCACCGCATCCCAGTCGTCACGGGTCATTTTCAAGAACATGCGGTCACGAGTGATGCCTGCGTTGTTGACCAACACCTCGATAGGGCCATGTTCGGCCTTGGCCTTGGTAAACGCATCCGTAGTGGATTGCCAGTCACTCACATTGCCAACGCTGGCGTGAAACTCATAGCCCAAAGCCTTCTGCTCATCAAGCCATTTCTTGAAATCGCGTGTAGGGCCGCAGCCAGCGATAACGGTCATGCCCTCTTTATGCAAGCGCTGGCAAATAGCGGTTCCGATACCACCCATGCCACCCGTTACGTATGCGACTCTTTTACCCATCATTTGTCTCCTTAATCAATCAAAAAATAGCTAACCAATTTCACGGACGCCCGCAAGCAGCCACCGTCTCCGGCCAGACCGCTGCGAGCCCCTATGACGCAGTTGCAGCCAGGTGCTTATCGCTCAAGAGCCAGCGCTACACCCATGCCACCACCAATGCACAGCCCCGCCACGCCTTTCTTGGCGCCGCTGCGCTGCATTTCGTGCAGCAGGGTCACGAGAATGCGGCAACCGCTGGCACCGATGGGGTGCCCGATGGCAATGGCGCCACCGTTGACGTTCACTTTGGCGGGGTCCACACCCAGTAGCTTGTTCACTGCACATGCTTGTGCAGCGAAGGCTTCATTGAGTTCGAACAGGTCGACATCGCCCACGTTCCAACCAGCGCGCGAAAGCGCCTTCTGAGTGGCACCTACGGGACCCAGCCCCATGGTGGCGGGGTCCAGGCCCACAGTGGCATAACTGGCAATGCGTGCCAAAGGTGTCAAGCCCAAGGCTGCTGCTTTCTTGGCCGTCATGACAACCACCGCAGCCGCACCGTCATTGATGCCGCTGGCATTGCCTGCGGTGACCGTACCTGCCTTGTCGAAAGCTGGACGCAAACCGGCCAGGGCTTCAGCGCTGGTCTTCGTGTTGATGTATTCATCGGTTTCAAACACCACCGGGTCACCCTTGCGCTGCGGGATGTTCACAGGGACGATCTCGTCCTTGAACTTTCCGGCAGCCTGCGCGGCAGACGCTTTTTTCTGGCTTCCGAGGGCCAACTCATCTTGCTGGTCTCGCGTAATGCCTTCTTGCTTGGCCACGTTCTCGGCGGTGATGCCCATGTGATACTGGTTGTACACATCCCACAGGCCGTCGACGATCATGGAGTCGATCATCTTCCAGTCGCCCATGCGCTGGCCGTCACGGCTTCCCAGCAGGACGTGCGGGCTCGCGCTCATGTTCTCCTGGCCGCCAGCGACGACAATTTCGCTGTCGCCTGTAACTACCGCCTGGTGCGCGAGCATGACCGCTTTCAAGCCGGAGCCGCAAACCGCGTTGATGGTCAGCCCAGGAGTGGCTTTGGCGATGCCAGCCTTGATCAGCGCCTGACGCGCAGGATTCTGACCGGCACCGGCTGCCAGCACCTGGCCCATGATGACCTCGCCCACCTGATCGAGGCCCAACTTGGCTCGCTCAAGCGCAGCTTTGATTGCAATGCTGCCCAGTTCGGTCGCAGACACTTTGGCCAGAGAGCCACCAAACTTGCCAACGCCAGTACGCGCGGCCGAAACAATCACAATATCTTCCACTTAGATCTCTCCTTTTGAAATCGGTTAGGGCTACCAGAACGTCCACACGTTCTCAGGACCTTGCCTTCACATAACGACCCGGTGCGGGCTCACTCGCCTTGTATTTGCCAGCTTTGCCGTACGCTTTGGGGGCAACGATCTGTTTGCCCGCGTGACCTTTAAGCCAGGCCGCCCAATCTGTCCACCAACTGCCGGGCACTTCCTTCGCACCGGCAATCCATTCTTCCGCTGTCTTTGGAAATTTTCCATCGTCGCGCACCCAGTGGCTGCGCTTCTTGGCTGCAGGTGGGTTGATGACGCCCGCAATATGTCCGGACGCGCCCATCATGAAGCGCTTCTTGCCCGGAATCACTTGCGTGGACGCGTAGGCGCCGCCAATGGGAACAATGTGGTCCTCACGCGAGCCGTAGATATAGAACGGTATGTCCAGCTTACGCAAATCAATCTTCTCTCCAGCGACCGTGCACTTGCCTGGTTTGACCAGGTTGTTTTCCAGATAGGTATTGCGCAAATACCATGCATAAAACGGACCAGGGAGATTGGTCGAATCGCTGTTCCAGTAGAGCAGGTCAAACGGTGGAGGCGTCTCGCCTTTCAGATAATTGCCGACCACATAATTCCAGACCAGGTCGTTGGGCCTGAGGAAACTGAAGGTGGACGCAAGATCCTGGCCTTTGAGCATGCCTCCCTGGCCCATCTGCATCTCGCGAAACTTCACCATCTCTTCATCGATGAAGACATCAAGGATGCCGGTGTCGGAGAAATCAACCAGGGTCGTCAGCAAGGTTGCAGATGCAACCGGCTTTTCCCCTCGTGCCGCCAGCACCGCAAGGGCGCTCGTCAGGATGGTACCCCCGACGCAAAAACCAAGCGCATTGATCTGCGGCGCACCTGTGATGTCCTGCACCGTGTGAATGGCCTTGATGGCGGCGTCTTCGATGTAGTCATCCCAGGTTTTTTCAGCCAGTGACTGGTCAGGGTTTCGCCAACTCACGACAAAGGTCCGGTGCCCCTGACTGACCGCATAACGAATGAGCGAGTTCTCCGGTTGAAGGTCAAGGATGTAGAACTTGTTGATGCACGGAGGTACCAGCAAAAACGGGCGCTCATAGATCTTGGCGGTGAGAGGTTTGTACTCGATGAGCTGGAAAAACTCATTTTCAAAAACCACCGCACCTTCGGAAGTCGCCACGTTGCGGCCGACCTCGAAGAGGCTTTCATCCGTCATGGACATATGGCCCTGCTTCATGTCGTTCAACATGTTCTTCAGGCCCATCGCCAAGCTTTCCCCTTTGGTCTCTACGGCTTTTTGTTGAGCTTCAGCGTTGAGGGCCAGGTAATTGCTGGGAGCGGACGCGGCCATCCATTGCTCGACCGCAAAGCGCAATCGATTCCTGGTCTTGGCGTCGCCTTCAGCGGCATCGGCCATCGCCATCAAGGTGCGGGCATTGAGCAGATAGACAGCCGCCGTAAACGAAGCGAGGGGATTACTGCTCCAGGCGTCGGCTTTGAAGCGGCGATCCTTCAGCGGTTGGCTGGTTTGCAGGGACTGGTTCCACAGCTGGGCGGCCTCCTTGATGTATTCCGACTGAAGCTGCTGCAGCTTTTCAGGAGAGAACTTGAGTGCTTGCGCCTCAATGGAAGGTGCGTGTGCTGCGAGCTGGCCTACGTCGATATTCTGGAACGCCTGAAAGGCCTTGGTCCAGCCCTCAGTGAAACCCTGCCCAAGGGACTGGTTCATGGCCGATGGAAAAACATCGGCCATCCCAGGCCACAGACCACCGGCGGGGTTTTGAATCATCGGATATCTCTCCTTACATGCAAAGCGGGTTTTTGACGGAAGTATCCGTCGCCTACGTGACTACCGCCTGACAGCATCAATATACGCTGAGATTGAGGGGTGTTCGGGCCACCTGCTCTCAGGACATACCATTAGGACGGTTGCACGTTGCACACTAAAGTCGCCGTCGCACCGGACACCGTTTACATCAAGTAAAGAGTTTCTTGAAAACTCACCTGTTTGGTGCACTTCATCCAGCAAGCACCCTCATTTTTCCCGCTCGGATTCCCAATTCGCAATGCCGCGTCCATCCTGATCGGCCAGTCCCACCAACAAGGCGCGTCCATCGGAGAGCACTCGAAACTCTCCGAACCGCGCCTGCTCAAACCGTGTCCCCTGGCCTTCAGGAAAGAAGTAGGCATCGGTAACCAGCACCCAATCTCCCTTGAGTTGCTGCATCGGCAATTTGATTTCCCCCTCGCCCAAGGTCTCGCCAGAGCCAGCCAGGCGAACAAGCTGTGCCTCGGCACGTTCATTCAAACGAGCAATCACGACGGCCTGTTTTGACAAACGGGAAGTTGCAGACGCATTCAACGCCTCCAACATCTCTGGCGGAATCGAGAAGCGCAGTTGCATGTAGTCGCCCTGCATCAGTGAGCGAGGGTCCACAGGCACGAGTGGAACCAGTATGCGCTGCCCGTGAGCGATCACTTGCTCTTTGCGCCAGACATCTGCATTGGCCAATCCCAGTGCCAGAGCGCCTCCCACGAGAATCCATGCCAGCTGCCACCGAGCACGCGGCGCCGTGGCCTCATTGGGTTGCTTGCGCGAGCGAGGCCCCAACTGCAATACGAATACGCCCAACGCCAGGGCGCCCCCTATGACTGCCAACCCCAAGGCCTTGGTCACCAGCGGCCAAGCCAGGCTGTAATAGAAATTTGACAATAAGGCCAGCGACACCACTGCCGCAGCTATGACCAATCTCCAGCGTGCAGTCGCTGCCGCCACAGCAGCCACCAAGGCCACCACACTCACCGCAGGACTGAACCAACTCGCTGCAGCCAACACTCCAAAGGTCAGGCCGAGCAATGTGTCGCTGTGCTGCACCGCGGAGTCTGAAGGCCCGCGCAGACTTCGCCAGCGCCAGAACAATGCCAATCCGCTTCCGAGACAAATGATGACGGCCATGGCCCGTGAGGATCCGTCCATCCACCTTGAGAAGCCACTGCCCCATACATCGCCGAGGAAGCCCAAAGCGAGCGCAGGCCAGACACTAAGAAACAGCGCGCCGGCCAATATGCCATCTGCGAAGCCGTCCGCAAGTGCCGCGAACCGCGCGGCGTCTCGTTGACCTAAGAAGCCTTCCTCGCGCCAGCACCACCAAGCCCAGATCAATGCCAGACACATCAAGCCCAAGGGCCACCACATGACCCACCATTCTTCCTGGATTCCCATTATTTGAAGGGTGAGCATCACCACTGCGAACAAGGTAGGCACCAAGGCAAAACCTATGAGCCGGTTAACCCATAGTGCCCGAATCAGGGCGGCGCTACCCAACAGGCAAACGAGCAAAAAGACACCTGCAGCCAGCGTGGCTCCGGCACTGCCATTGGTGTCGTCCATCCAACGCCACAAGACGAGGGTTGCACCCAATCCCCACCACACGATGGCCAGGCAAATAGCAAAAATATGGCGGGTACGGCGCAGAACCCACAGGGCAGCCACCATGCTGAGCGCTCCCACCACATAGCCTGCGGCCGTTTCAGAGAGCACTTTTCCCAGGCCAAGGCCGAGAAAAATCAATAGTGGCACGCTGCACACCAGGGCGCCAAGCAGCACCAGGGCCACCAAGAGAGAAGATGGTTCGGCATGGCCAGGGCCCTTGCCCCATTCGGCCGGAAGCCATCCTTGCGCTTGCGCCTGTTCAATCCATGGACGTGGTGTGCTCATGCCATTGCTCCATCAGCCCAGGCTTGCTGCTGGCGCATCAACCAAGTGGCACTAAGGCCTAGACAGACGAGGCCCAGCAAACCCAACACAAGCAGACCTCCAATGTCAGTATCGTTTGCAAATACCAGGCGTACAGCCAAACCCATGACCAGCACATTGGCCGCCAACAAAGCCAACGCAAGAGTTGGCAAGTCTCGCCAGCGGCTACGCAGACTCATCCACATCACGCCCATGACCAACCCTGCCGCCAACAGCCACGCAAAGGACATGGACGCGGAGATGGACTCGGACATGAACAGCCTTGCCAAACCAAGCCCCGCCCAGGCACTAAGAGCCAGACCCAGTGCAAGACGGTGCGACCAACGGCCCAGCCCCCCAGGCAAACGCAACCACGTGATGTGCGCGACAGCCAATGGCAGCAGGCCCAGCACCAGCCAGGCCAGGAACGTCACCATGAGCTCCAGCCCATGAGGCTCAGTGGAGTCGAACCAACTCATCAATCCAAGCGGTCCGGTCCAGAGGCTGAGCGCCAGGGCCGCCACAGCCACCCAAGGTGTCCACAGGAGGTCGCTGCGTGTGCCGAGAACCCAGGGCAGCGAAAGCGCGGCCCAGGCGGCAAACAACTGCCAGGCGTCAGCCCCTGTTTGATAGGTCTGACCGATAAACGCCAATAAGCCACCCAGAGCGAGGAAAGCCCCCACCAGACAGGCTTCGCGAGCACGCGGCAAAAAGCAGGCAGCCACCAGCATCACCAGCAAGCTGCCTTCAATGAGCGCGAGTCTCGCCACACGCGACAACTCCTGCCAATTGGCGGCGATCCAGAAGATCAATCCGGAACCACCCAGCAACGCGGCCGCAATCAATAGACCGCGCTGCAAGCCCCTCGCCAGAGTGGCCGAATCAGGAGGCTGCGTCGCGCTTGCATAGAGGAGCTTGCGCCAATCGACATCACGGGCAGTGCCTGAAGATTGAATGTGTTCGGAAGCTCGATAAAGCTCTGTGTTCATGATTGGAAGGACTCAGAAATGTCTGGGGTTATCCCTAACGGCACTGGACAAAGATGTGGATAACCCATGGCAAACGCTGTATGGCACATCCAAGTGGTTGATCTATAAGGTGAGCTTTTGAACTGATTAAATAATAGGCAAAAGGGCCACTTTCCACAGTTGAGCACAGACTGGCCTCTTCCATCAGGCCCGCCAGATACAGGCCGCCATGCGTCCAGTACCGCCAAGCAGGGACTGATCGCGGCGATACGAGAAGTAGCGGCGAGAGTCGCTCACGGTGCACCAGCTACTGGACCCATCGTTGCCGTAAATATTCATCACCCCGTCGGCCATCAGGCGGCGGCGGGCCAAGCCCTGCAGGTCGGCGAGATACTTGCCTGCATGGGTACTGACAAAACATACTTGTGCACCCGGATCATCTTGAACAAACGCTTCTTTTACTTCTGCCCCCACCTCAAAGGCGCTTGGGCCTATGCACGGGCCCAGCCAGGCCATCAGCTCAATGGACTCGTGAGGAGCCTTGCGCTGAGCAAGTGCTTCGGCCGCCATTTTGCGGAGCGCGCGTGCCGTGTTTTCCAAAACACCAGTTGCCAGACCACGCCATCCTGCATGGGCGGCCCCCACCACGGCGCCCGTAGCATCGGTGAACAGCACCGGAAGGCAGTCTGCAACCATGACCGTGCAGGCCAGGCCGCGGTGGGCGCTAATGACGCCGTCTGCCACCGTGCCATGCTTGGTGGTCGCATCGAGGCAAGCCACTGCCACGCCGTGCACCTGATTCAAGAATACCGGTTGCGCCGTCAGGCTCTGCTGCAGCGCGGCGCGGTTGGCCGCCACATCAAAGGCATCATCACCGACATGATCGCCCAGATTGAAGCGATCCCAAGGGGGCCGGGAAGCGCCCTCCGCTCCCGAGTGACCTCTGCGCGTCGTGAACACCGCTCTGACACCCGCTGGTGCAGGCCAGTCAGGCACGATCCAATCCGAATTTTCTGGCATCAAGCCTCGAAGTCTGGGCAAGCCGAAGGTTGCGCTTTCTGAAAAGCTTCCAGTTTCATGCACGTCTGGAAAACTGCCATAGTTCGATCCAGGCCGCTGAGATCACAGTCAAAACGCTGGGCATTGAAGATCTGCGGGACGAGACAACAATCGGCCAATGAAGGTGTTTCACCGTGGCTGTAGGTGGAGTTCGGTGTGGTAGCCAAATTAGCCTCAAAAGACTCCAGCCCGGTACGAACCCAATGCTTGTACCAATTGTTCTTGGAGTCATCGCTCACGCCAAGGTCTTTCACAAGATATTTGAGCACCCGCAGATTGTTGAGGGGATGAACTTCGCAGGCAATGATTTGCGATAGAGCCCTCACGCGGGCCCGGCCAAGCGAATCGGCTGGCAACAGCGGGGGCTCGGGGTGTGTTTCATCGAGGTATTCGATGATGGCCATGGACTGGGTCAAGCGCCGGCCCTGGTCCGTCTCCAAAACGGGCAACAGTTGTTCAGACGTCAAGGCGGCGAATTCTGGTGTCTTCTGCTCGCTCTTATTCAGGTGAACTGGCATGTAGTCATACGCCAAGCTCTTCAAATTAAGCGCGATCCGCACGCGAAACGAGGCAGAGGAGCGAAAGTAGCTGTAGAGTTTCATGGTCCAAAGGATACAACGCCTAACGGCATTCCATATCACCAAAAGGGAGAACTCCTTGATTCTTGAAATAGCAGATATCCGTATCACCCCCGGTCGACAGGCTGAATTCGAGCCGGAGCTACAGCGAGCCATTGCCAGCGTGATCTCAAAGGCCAAGGGTTTCAAGGGCGCCACGGTCCGGCGCAGTATCGAATCGCCAGAGCGCTACGTGCTGCAAGTGCAGTGGGAGACCTTGGAAGACCATACCAAGGGCTTTCGTGAATCTCCCCTGTTCGGAGAATGGCGCGCGATCATCGGGCCGTTTTTCGCGGCACCCCCGAACGTAGAGCATTTCCAGGAGTTTTAAATACCGCACGGGCCTTGTGGACCTTGGCCCGGACAATGCAATCTGCGGCATGGTCATTCACAATGCCTGCCGCCTGCATGAAGGCATACATCGTGGTCGGCCCTACAAACTTCCAGCCCAGCTTTTTCAGATCTTTGGAGAGCTGAACAGACTGGGCGGAAGTCGAGACAGACTGTGGCAATGCGCCCTCAGCCTGCGCAGCCTCATAGCTCCAGAAGAACGCCGCCAGAGAGCCTTCGCGTTCGACCATCTGCTGGGCACACCGCGCGTTTTGGATCACCGCTTCAATCTTCCCGCGGTGACGGACGATTCCACTGTCGGCGAGCAGTCTCTGGACATCGTCCTGAGTGAACCGAGAGACGCGATCGATTTCAAAGTTGTGAAAAGCCGCCCGGAAATTCTCGCGCTTGACCAATATGGTTCGCCAGCTGAGCCCCGACTGAAACCCTTCAAGGCTAAGTTTTTCAAACAGAGTGCGATCGTCGTTGACCGGAAAGCCCCACTCCTTGTCGTGATAGGGAAAAAATTCCTGCGCCCCAGAACACCAATGACAACGCAGTTGCCCATCCGGACCGGCAATTGAAGTACTCATGCCATAGTTGTAGCACGGACGAAAAAAAGCCGCCAGAATTGATGGCGGCTTTCGATCAAGCCTGGAGGGATCGCCTCCCAAACTATGCCAGCGGGCTACATCAACGTGGTGATGCCAGTGGCTTGATTACCCTACGAGACGGCGGGCTCAGTACCTGACCGGTGTACCGACAGGCGTGCCCATGGGCGAACCCATTGGCTGCTGCTGCATAGGCGCCGCAGCCACTGCGCGCTCGGCGAGGAAAATTTCCACACGGCGATTTTGCGCACGACCTGCATCTGTCCCGTTATTGGCGATCGGCTCATGAGAACCTCGCCCTTCTGTCCTCACGCGGCGTGAATCAACACCGCGCGCAGATAGGTAGTCACGAACGCTGTTGGCACGCTCAACAGACAGGGGGTTGTTGATGGAATCGCTGCCAGTGGAGTCGGTGTGACCAACGATGACCACCTCAGTGTTGGGCTGTGTACCGAGACCATTCGCGAACTGATCGAGGATAGGACGAAGTGCAGGCTGGATGTCAGCACGGCCCACGGTGAACGAGATGTCGTTCGGAATGTTCAACTTAAGCTGGTTATCCTGAGTCTGAGTGACTTGAACGCCTGTGCCCGCGGTCGCACGCTGCATCTCAGTCTTCTTGTTTTCCATGTACCGAGACCATGCGTAGCCCCCAAGGGCTCCAACGCCTGCGCCTATTGCGGCGCCGCCGCCATCACCTATCAGCCCACCCGCCACAGCTCCAATACCGGCACCAATACCGGTGTTGCGCTGCGTTTCAGTCATATTCGCACAACCGGTCATGAATACAGCTGCCGCACTGACCGAAAGTACCAAGGTCCGACTGGAAAAAATAGTGCGTTTCATATCTGTCATCCTTTGTCAAAGCTGCGAACCCCGATGGGCCGCTCCGCAGTACGTTCCAAGCATAGTCGTAGAGACTGTGTTCTGTTCCAAGCCCACGAACGTTTCATGCTGATTTGAACCGAAACCGCTGCCCCCCGCTGTAGGACGAAATCTAGATTTTTGCCTTTAAATGGGCATTCAATGAATCAACGCGCTGTCGATCAGATAGCCCGGCCTCGTTGGATGCCTAAACCAGCGTTGTCCCTCCAACCAGGTTAAGCCGCAGCTACACTGCGGTTCTCATGCAGCGCAAACAGATCAAGCATTGCCGCGAATGCGGAACCGCCGTGGGCTACCGCATTCCCGACGATGGCGATACGCGAGAGCGTGCCATTTGTCCTAACTGTGGCACCATTCATTACGTCAACCCATTGCTAGTGGTGGGTACTGTTCCTTATCTCGGCGACAGGGTTCTGCTTTGCAAGCGCAACATTGAACCCAGGCTGGGCAAGTGGACATTGCCCGCGGGTTTCATGGAGATGGACGAATCTGTAGCCCAGGGAGCTGCGCGCGAAACCGCGGAGGAAGCCGGTGCCCAGATTGAGATGGGACCATTTTTCAGCACCATGAGCATCCCGCGCGTTGGCCAGGTCCACGTCTTCTACCTGGCCCGGCTGCTGAATGATCAATTTTCCCCTGGGTTTGAAACCATGGAGGCCCGACTGTTTCATGAGTCCGAAGTGCCGTGGGACGAGATCTCTTTCACCACGGTAAGGGAGACGCTCAAATGCTTCTTCGACGACCTTCGACGCGGGGCGTGGGGTGTCCACGACATCGACATCGACATCCATTGGCAGCCACCGCAGTAAGTGGAACCTGGCCCTCACCCTCCACTCGCGCTCCTGCGCCCTGGCGAGCCCTTTCCTCCATTGGAGCAGGCTTGGCCGGAGGATTCCGCTGCTCCGGGCTTGCTGGCCATGGGCGGCGCGCTGGATGTCCCCTCGTTGGTGGCAGCCTACTCGTCCACCATTTTTCCCTGGTTCAGTGAAGGCGAGCCCATTCTCTGGTGGAGCCCTGATCCCCGCATGGTGCTGGATGTTTCAGCATTTCGACTGCATCGTTCGATGCGCAAGACCTTGCAGCGATTTCGCATGAACGCGACCTGCGAAATCCGTGTTGACTCAGCATTTGACCGCGTGATCACCGCGTGCGCCGGTATAGAGCGCTCAGATCAGGCGGGCACCTGGATCGTTCCCGACATGGTGCAGGCCTATAAGGCCCTACATGCCGCAGGCCACGCACATAGCGTGGAGACCTGGATGGAAGGTCGTTTGGTGGCGGGACTATATTGCGTATCCATCGGGCGCGCCGTTTTTGGCGAGTCGATGTTCACCACTGTCAGCGACGGCTCGAAGATCGCCCTGGCGGCGCTTGTAGCTTTTTGCCGTGAACAGGAGATCGCTTTCATCGACTGCCAGCAAGCCACCCGTCACCTGGCTTCCCTTGGTGCCAACCCAGTGCCGCGCAGGCAGTTTGCAGACGCTGTCAAGGCGCAGCTGCACAAAGCCGCGCCACGCTGGCAGTTCGACCCCGTATACTGGAACACGTTGATGCCTCCCTCCCCTGCCGACCGGTGACGCACCTCAAGGACCTTCCATTTCAGACGCTGCAGTTCTATGCCACGGCTCCCTATCCGTGCAGCTATCTGCCAGCCCGCCAGGCACGCTCTCAAGTTGCCACGCCAAGCCACTTGATCAATAGCGACGCTTATTCAGGCCTGGTGCTCAAGGGCTTTCGCCGCAGCGGAATGTTCACCTATCGTCCCTATTGCGACGGCTGCAATGCATGCATGCCGGTTCGCATCAAGGTGGCTGACTTCCTGCCGGACCGCAGCCAGCGCCGCGCGCGCCAGCAGCATGTGGGTTTGCAGGTGCGAATACTGAAGCTGTGTTTCGTGCCCGAGCACTACCAGCTTTACTTGCGCTATCAGACGGGCCGCCACACGGGAGGCGGAATGGACCATGACAGTGTGGACCAATACACTCAGTTCCTGTTGCAAAGCCAGGTGAACTCCAGATTGGTGGAATTTCGTGAGCCTGCCATAGATGGCAGCGACTCTCCGGGCGCCTTGCGCATGGTGTCCATCATCGACCTTCTGAATGACGGGATCTCCGCCGTTTACACTTTCTACGATCCCCTGCCCAAGACCAGCTACGGCACTTACGGTGTCCTATGGCAAATTGAGCAGGCTGCCGCACTCGGCTTACCCTACGTCTATCTCGGTTATTGGATCAAAGGCAGCCCAAAAATGGAATATAAGGCACGCTTCGGGCCTTCCGAGCGGCTGGAAGGCGACCATTGGATTGCCCATCAAAATGCTCGTACCCAGCCTGCTGACGATCAAAACGCCTAAGAAGGTGTATACGAATCCCCCATGCCCGCCTTGACTGTCAAACCTCATCCGCTCGGCGTTGCCTGCGCGGGCCGCGCAAATGCTCGTCGTAGCCCGGACTGCGGTGGTGCTTTGCGCTTTGAACTGGCGGCTTCATTTTCCTGAGGCTATCCGCGCCTAAAAAAACTAACCAACCATGCGCAAGTCCAACCCAGATGCCCACGTCACACCCACTATTCAGGTAATTGAGCGCATGTTCGCGCTGATCGATGTCCTGGCATCACGCGAAGACGCCATGTCACTCAAGGAAATTAGCGAGCAAACCGGGCTGCATCCATCTACCACCCACCGCATCCTCAATGATCTGGCCTCCGGGCGTTTCGTGGATCGCCCGGAAGCGGGCAGCTATCGCCTTGGCATGCGGCTTCTGGAATTGGGCAACCTCGTCAAAGGCAGACTCAACGTACGCGATGCAGCTCTGGAGCCCATGCGCGAGCTGCACAAGCTTATCCAACAGCCGGTCAACCTGAGCGTTCGTCAAGGCGATGAAATCGTCTACATCGAGCGCACCTATAGCGAGAGATCTGGCATGCAAGTGGTGCGCGCCATAGGCGGTCGCGCTCCGCTCCATCTGACGTCAGTGGGCAAGTTGTTCCTGGCCGCAGACGATCTTGCTCGCGTGAGGGCCTATGCCACCCGCACAGGCCTTCCAGGACACACACGCAACAGCATCACCCAGCTGCAGATACTGGAGCGCGAACTCGTGAAAACCCGCCAGCTCGGTATGGCCGTGGACAACGAAGAACTGGAAACCGGGGTGCGCTGCATGGCGGCCGGCATCTATGATGATCAGGGAAAACTTGTGGCCGGCCTTTCCATTTCAGCGCCGGCCGATCGGCTGGAGGACAACTGGCACCCCAAGCTCAAACAGACAGCCAATCAGATTTCAGCCGCGTTGGGCAATCATGAAGCAGCGCGCTAAATCTCGCACGCGCTAGCTTGCGCTGTCAACCGGGGTAGAAACTCAATATCCTAAGGAGTCAGATCAGCCTGCAGCTGCAGCCAAATGCTGATGCTCCATCCAGCGGCGCACGCGCTCTGCATCAGCGATTCTGCTGAACTTGCCCGCTGAATCAAGAAAGACCATGATGATCTTGCGACCGGCAACACTTGCTTGCATGACCAGGCATTGTCCCGCCTCAGAGATATAGCCGGTTTTTTGCAGGCCAATCTGCCAGTCAGGGTTATGCACGAGTCGATTGGTGTTGTTGTACTGGAGAACCCGGCTCCCTACCGCCACCTCATAGCCTGGCGAAGTGGACAGCTGCCGTAGCAGAGCATCTTGAGAAGCCGTCGCCACCAAGGTGGCCAGATCAACTGCACTGGAGCGATTCCCGCTGGAGAGGCCAGTAGGCTCTACATAACGCGTATCTTTCATGCCGAGCATGATGGCGCGGGCATTCATGAGCGCTACAAAGCGCGTCATACCCCCGGGGAAACTACGCCCTAGCGCATGAGCAGCGCGATTTTCGCTGGACATGAGTGCAAGGTGCATCAGTTCGCCACGTGTCAACGTGCTGCCGACGGCCAGGCGTGAGCGGCTGCCTTTTTCCGTGTCCACGTCTTCTGCGGTAATGGTGATCATCTCGTCGAGCGGCAGATGAGCGTCGGAGATGATGAGGCCGGTCATCAGCTTGGTAAGTGACGCAATCGGCAAAATAGCGTGATCGTTCTTGCTGAGAAGAACCTCGCGCGTATCTTGATCAACCACCAGAGCGACACTTGATTTCAGATCCAGCGGATCATCGACTGCATGCAAGCCGGCCATCTGACCGAAAGACAATCTAGGTGGCGCCACGGGACGCTCTGCTGCGCGCGTCCGCATCGACAGCCTTGTTTCACGTGCGGCAAGTGACCGGCCTCCATGGGCGCCCTTGCCACCCAGACTGGCAGTCACGCGCTCATTCCTGCTTTTTCCGGCTGTCTTTGACGATTTGGCTTTGGTGGAACGAGATTCCGCTACAGAGGCTTTTGCTTTACCCGCTTTTTGCGCGACCGGTTTGGCCTTTGACGGTGCCGCAGCGGTCCGCTTGGTCGTTTGACGTTCAGCAGCTTTCTTGGAGGACGCCTCCACAGGTGCGGAAGGCGCCAGCCAAATCAAACTCGTGGCAGTCGTCACCATGAGGACCCTCTTGGATATCGATCCCAGATTGCGAAGCGCAACAGTCCACATGATTTTTTCTCACCCTTAAACAACGATTGCAGGCAGTGTATTCAAATGAGAAAAATCATGCAATATCAGAGAGTTATTTTATTTTGTTAACCTAATTTAATATAACTGTATAAAAACCTAGCCCTGGGCCGCCACTCGTTCAGCTTTGCTGTGTAACTTGTTGAGAGCACTCAGATAAGCCTTGGCTGAAGCTACGATGATGTCCGGATCAGCACCCACGCCGTTCACCACCCGGCCGGAGTTCTGCAGACGCACTGTTACCTCGCCCTGGCTTTCAGTTGAGCCGCTGATGGCATTAACGGAATAAAGCACCATTTCGGCTCCGCTTTGCACATGGCTTTCAATGGCTTTCAGTGATGCGTCTACCGGACCATTACCGTCAGAGGTACCTTTCACTTCCTTACCACCGACAGAAAATACTACTTCTGCCTGCGGTCTTTCCCCAGTTTCACTGTGCTGAGAGAGTGATATAAAACCATATTGCTCTTTTTCGGCTGTGACGCTTTCATCGCTGACAAGCGCCAGGATGTCTTCGTCGAAGATTTCGCTCTTGCGGTCAGCCAAGTCCTTGAACTTGGCAAACGCAGCCATGATTTCCCCTTCAGACTCCAGCATGACGCCGAGTTCCTGCAAGCGCTGCTTGAAGGCATTGCGCCCGCTGAGTTTGCCGAGCACGATCTTGTTCGCGCTCCAACCCACATCTTCGGCGCGCATGATTTCGTAGGTATCCCGCGCTTTCAAGACGCCATCCTGATGGATGCCGCTGGCATGCGCAAAGGCGTTGGCTCCCACCACAGCCTTGTTGGGCTGAACCACAAAGCCCGTCGTCTGGCTCACCATGCGGCTGGCAGCCACAATGTGCGATGCATCGATGTCGACATCGAGCCCAAAATAGTCCCTGCGGGTCTTGACGGCCATTACCACTTCTTCGAGCGAACAGTTGCCCGCTCGCTCACCCAGGCCGTTGATCGTGCATTCAATCTGGCGGGCTCCGCCGATCTTCACACCCGCGAGAGAATTCGCGACCGCCATGCCGAGGTCGTTGTGGCAGTGCACGCTCCAGATCGCCTTGTCACTGTTAGGCACGCGCTCGCGCAGCGTCTTGATGAAATCGCCATACAGTTCCGGTATTGCATAGCCCACGGTGTCAGGTATGTTGACCGTGGTGGCTCCTTCCTTGATGACCGCTTCAATCACGCGGCAAAGAAAGTCCATCTCGCTGCGATAGCCATCCTCAGCGCTGAACTCCACATCGTCAATCTGGTTACGCGCAAAGCGAACCGCGAGCTTGGACTGCTCCAAGACCTCTTCAGGCGTCATGCGCAGCTTTTTCTCCATGTGCAGCGGACTCGTCGCAATGAAGGTATGGATCCGACCGCGCGCCGCAGGTTTCAACGCCTCCGCTGCACGAGCGATGTCCCGGTCATTGGCCCGTGAAAGCGAGCATACGGTGGAATCCTTGATGGCGGCGGCGATCGCCTGCACGCACTCAAAGTCGCCATTGCTGCTGGCTGCGAAACCCGCTTCAATCACATCTACCTTGAGCCGCTCCAGCTGGCGTGCGATACGGAGCTTCTCGTCCTTGGTCATGCTCGCGCCAGGAGATTGTTCGCCGTCACGCAATGTGGTGTCGAAAATGATGAGCTTGTCAGTCATGTGGGTCTTTCGTATATCAAGCGGGTTCGGTCTTGCAGCCTCGGAACGGTTGAATGAATCCGGCACGCCCGGGAAATCAAGCTGGGCATGCTGGAGTCGTTCAGACGGTCTCAGGCGGTCGCAACCTCGTATTGTGCCGTGGGTGCCAGAGCTGCCCGGCCGACGCCATTGGCCAGTGCATGAAGCGCTGCGCATGTGATGTCGTGGTGCATACCAACGCCGAAGAGCGTTCGCTCTTCGTTCACCCGCAGCTCCACATAAGCCATGGCGCGAGCGTCCGCACCGCTGCCGATGGCGTGTTCGTGGTAATCCAGGACTCGCACCTGGCTACCCGTCACTTTGCAGAACGCCTGAGTCAAGGCATCCACCGGACCATTGCCGGTGCCGGAAACAGCTTGCCCCTTCCAGATTGCACTGACCTGCACCTCATCGCCTCTGGCTTGCGTCTGCAGATCCTGCAGAGAATCCTCCGATGGATGATAGGCGCGCTCAAAAAGCGCATGAATGTCCTGAGCCGTCAATTCCTTGCCGCCTACATCCATCTCTCGCTGGACGATCTGACTGAATTCGATCTGCAAGCGGCGGGGCAACTGCAGGCCGTATTCGTGCTCGAGCAAGTAAGAAATACCGCCCTTTCCAGATTGGCTGTTGACCCGAATCACGGCCTCGTAACTGCGCCCCAGATCTTTGGGGTCAATCGGAAGATAGGGAATATTCCATGCGTCCGATTCGAGACGAGCCGCGAACGCCTTCTTGATGGCGTCCTGATGGGAACCCGAAAAAGACGTATAAACCAGATCGCCCGCGTAAGGATGACGAGGGGAAACAGGCAATTGGTTGCAATATTCGACCTCTGCACGAACAGCGTCAATATCCGAAAAATCCAAGTCCGGCGCAACGCCTTGCGTATAGAGATTCAATGCGACGTTGACTACATCCAGGTTGCCGGTTCGTTCGCCATTTCCAAAGAGGCAACCTTCCACGCGGTCCGCCCCCGCCATCAAAGCAAGTTCCGCCGCGGCGGTACCGGTTCCACGGTCATTGTGCGGGTGGACAGAAATGACCACGCCAGGCTGCTTTTTGAAGCGGCGGCACATCCACTCGATCTGATCGGCGAACACGTTAGGCGTGGCATTTTCCACGGTGGTCGGCAAGTTAAGAATGATGGGACGACCTTCGCCCCATGCGGCAATGGCCGTCTCACAAGCCTGGGCCGACACTTCAAGCTCTGCCAAGCTGAACGTTTCGGGGGAGTACTGCAGAGTCCACTCTGTCTGAGGTTCTGCGTCAGTGAGTCGGCGCACTTGCTCGATGCTGCGTTTCACGAGCTCCATCACTTCTGGAACGGTCATGCCGAACACCACATCACGCCAGGCAGGTGCCACAGCGTTGTAGACGTGAACGATGGCACGAGGAGCCCCACGGAGCGATTCAATAGTGCGCGCTATCAGCTCTTCCCGAGCAGGCGTCATCACCTGAATGGTGACGTCATCTGGAATGAGCTTTTCGTCAATAAGTTTGCGCAGAAAGTCATATTCGATCTGCGAGGCCGCGGGAAACCCCACCTCGATTTCCTTGAACCCAATGCGCAGCAACATTTCGTACATGCGCATCTTGCGCGCAGCGTCCATGGGCTCCACCAGAGCCTGATTCCCATCACGCAGATCTGTAGACAGCCACGTGGGCGCACGGGTCAGTACGGCGTCAGGCCAAGTGCGATCGGCAAGGCGAATAGGTGCGAACGGACGGTATTTGGAAGCGGGTTGCAACAACATGGAAAGGTCCTCATCAGTAAACAAGGCATCCAGCAACCCCAAAAAAACAAACGGCCCGTTGCTGGTGCGAACGGGCCGAGAGTTTGGGAAAACGCCGAACTTGCGCGCTACCGCCTCCACCCGTTGGGTGTTAGTAGTAGGGCTAGAGATTTAGCGTTCATTGGATATGAATATAGCACAAGCTTTTAAGCGGGGCCAGGAGGCTGCGCGGCTGGGCGCCCCCTAGAGCGAAAACTATTGATGCAATCCCCGCTCCTCGGGTTCATCCGTGGAGGTGCTGACAATACTCGTCCGATGCCCATTCGCGCGACGCCAAGCGTAGATCACGTAGCCAGAAAGTGCGTATCCCACGAACAGAACGAAAAGCAAGGTGGCAGGTTCAAGGCTGATGATGGCAATAACCAAGGCAATCAGCACGAGCACCGCAAAGGGAACACTGCGCCTTCCGCCAAAATCCTTGAAGCTGTAGTAGGGAATATTGGTCACCATGGTCAGTCCGGTAAACAAGGTGACGCAAAACATGATCCACGCGAAATCCGAGCGCTCAATCCTCATACCGCCAAAGAGCGACATCAGGTCCCTGAAAATCGGTACTTCGTGCTGAGCCGACAGCATGGTGCTGGTCAACCAGATGAACCCGGCCACCAATGCTGCGGCAGCCGGGGAAGGCAGGCCCTGGAAAAATCGCTTGTCGACGACGGATGTATTGACGTTAAAGCGCGCCAGACGAAGTGCAGCACAGGCGCAGTAGACAAATGCAGCAATCCAACCCCAACGACCCAAGGGTCGGAGCGCCCACTCATAAGCGATCAATGCAGGCGCCGCGCCAAAGCTCACCATGTCCGCGAGCGAGTCCATCTGCTCGCCAAAGGCACTTTGCGTACCCGTCATGCGCGCTACCCGACCGTCCAGGCTATCGAGCACCATGGCTGCAAAAATACCAGTCGTTGCCAGGTCAAAGCGCCCGTTCATAGCCATCACGACGGCGTAGAAACCACCGAAGAGACCCGCGAGCGTGAAAAGATTAGGCAGCACGTAAATGCCCTTGCGGGGTTTACGCACCGGGGGAGCGTCTCCCGCTTGAGGAAGATTCGGCTCGTTGAATGCGTCTGGTTCTGTCATTTAGTAAAGATTAGCGCCTTTTTGGCATGAGGGGCAGTGTAATTCGGCTTGGCTCCATGTCAGAAAAATCCCTGAGAACGCGCGACACAATAGCGCTGGTCATGACGTCTAAAGTCAATGCACGTCTGAAGAAAAGCACTTTGCCCTGTCGTGCTACAGGACGCCACATCCGTTTCAACTGGCGTTAAATTAACCGCAAGTCATTGTTTTATATATGATTTCCTGCAATTCAGGGTTACAAAAAACCCCAGGCACTCATGTATCTGCCCCCGACGGGCCACGATATCGAAAAAATATTCTCGCAAATGCGAATCAATCGCATTTAATGCTAAACTGCACTCAGATTAGTTCTTCCTCCTTGCAAAAACTTTGCCGCCATGTCCTTGAACACCTCGCTAGCTCCTTCGAACGGTCGGCGCACGCTACGTGTGTCGCGCCCGGTTGCGATGCCGCCCATGGCGGTACCAAAGAGCCTGGAAGCGGAGCATGAAGCTCTGTCCAGCCAGCCGGCCACACAACGTTTTGATGATGCTGATCTGTCAGCGCCCCGTCTTGACAGCGCTGCTTTGCTGTGCGGGCAGAAAACAGTACAGATTTCGCACAACGGCTTCGTATACAAGTTGCAAGCTACGAAGCTAGGCAAACTCATTTTGACCAAATAGATTCAGTTTCATCGTGGGACGACTCCGAGATCTCTGCGATCTCCCGGGGTCTTTTTGCTAGCCATCGGGTTACCGACCAGCCATGCCTTTTCTTTCCCACGTCAGACTCAGATACCCGACCCGGGCGCTGGCTACAGATGACACGCCCTAGTGGCAAGTTCGAAAATTGCCACATCGCAGCCTGGAATGCATCGGTATACCCTGGGAGCGCTAAGCTCCAGCTTGGCACTGCGGCGCTTGCAGAGACCCGGAAGATGCCAAGCTGGAGCTTGGCGCTGCCAGGAGGACATCCCGCTTCTGTAGCAAGCACTCCGATCCTTGCTTTAGAAAAGCCAAAAAAGAAGCCACGCATTGCGTGGCTTCTTTTTTGCCTACCAGGCAAGTGCCGTGAAATTCACGGCGCTTGCTCGATGATCAGTTCTTGGCTTTGTCAACCAGCTTGTTGGCCTTGATCCAGGGCATCATGGCGCGCAGCTTGTCACCCACCACTTCGATCTGGCTCTCAGCGTTCAGGCGACGACGGCTTTGCAGCGTAGGTGCACCTGCGAGGTTTTCAGCGATGAAGCTCTTCGCGTACTCACCTGTCTGAATGTCGCGAAGCACTTGCTTCATGGCGGCCTTGGTGTCGTCAGTGACGATCCGAGGACCAGTCACGTACTCGCCGTACTCAGCGTTGTTGCTGATCGAGTAGTTCATGTTGGCGATGCCGCCTTCATAGATCAGATCGACAATCAGCTTGAGCTCGTGCAAGCATTCGAAGTAAGCCATCTCAGGCGCGTAACCGGCGTCTACCAGCGTCTCGAACCCGGCTTTGATCAGTTCCACGGCACCGCCGCACAACACGGCCTGCTCGCCGAACAGGTCAGTCTCGGTTTCTTCACGGAAGTTGGTTTCAATGATGCCGGCCTTGCCGCCGCCGTTGGCCATGGCGTAGCTCAGAGCCAAGTCACGAGCCTTACCAGTTTTGTCTTGGTGCACAGCCACCAGGTGGGGCACGCCGCCGCCCTGGGTGTAGGTGTTGCGAACGGTGTGGCCAGGGGCCTTGGGAGCCACCATCCAGACGTCGAGGTCGGCGCGTGGAGCGACTTGACCGTAGTGCACGTTGAAGCCGTGTGCAAATGCGAGCGAAGCGCCTTGCTTGATGTTGGGCTCGACGTCTTCGCGGTAGACCTTGGCGATCTGCTCATCAGGCAACAGGATCATGACGACGTCAGCGGATTTCACTGCTTCGCCGACTTCAGCCACTTTCAGGCCTGCTTTTTCAACTTTAGGCCAGCTAGCGCCATTCTTGCGCAGGCCCACCACGACTTTGACGCCGCTGTCATTCAGGTTCTGCGCGTGCGCGTGGCCCTGCGAACCGTAGCCGATGATGGCGACGGTCTTGCCTTTGATCAGGCTCAGGTCGCAGTCTTTGTCGTAGAACACTTTCATGGTTTTCTCCTAGGAAACAGTCAATAAATTAATCAACAAGTATCGCGCCGGGCCGCGAACTGCACGACCTGTGGCAGCGCGAAAAGACGATCACACTCGCAGCAACCGCTCGCCCCGCCCGATACCGCTGGCACCAGTGCGCACAGTTTCCAGAATGGCAGATTTGTCGATAGCGCTCAGGAAGGCGTCGTTCTTGGCCTGATCGCCTGTCAACTCGATGGTGTAGCTCTTGTCGGTAACATCAATGATGTGGCCGCGGAAGATGTCGGACATGCGCTTGATTTCTTCGCGCTCCTTGCCCACCGCCCGCACCTTGACCATCATGTGCTCGCGTTCGATATAGGCGCCTTCGGTGAGATCAACCACCTTGACCACTTCGATCAAGCGGTTCAAATGCTTGGTGATCTGCTCAATGACTTCGTCCGAACCTCGGGTCTGGATGGTCATGCGAGAAAGGCTCTCGTCCTCTGTGGGTGCAACGATCAAGGATTCGATGTTGTAACCACGGGCAGAAAACAGGCCCACCACACGAGACAGTGCGCCTGCCTCGTTCTCAATCAGTACGGAAATGATGTGTTTCATGATGAAAGATTCCTCTTTTCGCTGCCCTCCCCTGCGCACGGTAATGCGCAGGCTCGGCAGGCAATAGATTCGTCTAAGAAATTATTGATTGCGCGGCGCCCATCATGGGCGCCGGGCCTTGTTGTCACAGATCTTCAGACCCCAGCAGCATCTCTGTGATGCCTTTACCGGCCTGAACCATCGGGAAAACGTTCTCGGTGGGATCCGTGCGGAAATCAATGAATACGGTGCGGTCTTTCAGCTTGCGCGCTTCGCGCAACGCTGGCTCCACGTCTTTCGGGTCTTCCACCAGGATGCCGACGTGGCCGTAAGCCTCTGCCAGTTTCACAAAGTTGGGAAGCGCATCCATGTAGCTGTGGCTGTAGCGGCCAGAGTACTCAATCTCCTGCCATTGACGAACCATGCCCAGATACCTGTTGTTCAGGGAAAGCACCTTGATGGGAGTGTTGTATTGCAGGCAGGTGGAGAGTTCCTGGATGCACATCTGCACCGAACCTTCACCGGTTACGCAAAACACTTCGCTCTCGGGCTTGGCCAGTTTGATGCCCATGGCATAGGGAATACCGACGCCCATGGTGCCCAAGCCACCAGAGTTGATCCACCGGCGTGGTTCATTGAATTTGTAATACTGCGCCGCCCACATCTGATGCTGGCCGACGTCAGAGGTGATGTACGCGTCAGCGTCCTTGGTCATTTCCCACAGAGTCTGGATGACTTTCTGCGGCTTGATGACGTCCTGGTTGTCGCTGTCATATTTCATGCAGTCGCGAGCGCGCCAGCCTTCAATCTGCTGCCACCATGAATCAAGCGCAGGCTGATCGAGTTTCGCTCCGCTTTCCTTGATCATGCCCATGAGCTCGATCAGGACGTCTTTGACGTCGCCCACGATGGGCACATCGACCTTGACGCGCTTGGAGATGCTCGACGGATCAATGTCGATGTGAATGATCTTGCGCTCGTTTTGCGCAAAATGTTTGGGGTTACCGATGACTCGATCATCAAAACGCGCACCCACGGCCAGCAGAACATCGCAGTTCTGCATGGCGTTGTTGGCTTCCCACGTACCGTGCATGCCCAGCATGCCAAGGAAGCGGCGGTCTGTAGCCGGAAACGCCCCAAGACCCATGAGGGTGTTGGTGATCGGCGTGTTCAACATGTCGACCAATTGACGCAGCTCGCCTGAGGCATTGGAGAGCAGGACACCACCACCCGTGTAGATATACGGGCGCTTGGCCGCCATCAAGAGCTGCATCGCCTTGCGAATCTGGCCGCCATGGCCTTTTTTCACAGGGTTGTATGAGCGCATCTCGACTTTTTCTGGATAGCCCGTCCAGGGGGCCTTGGCGAAAGCGATGTCCTTGGGCACATCCACCACCACGGGGCCAGGACGGCCAGTACGGGCGATATGAAATGCCTTCTTCACGATGTCTGCCATCTGCCGCACATCCTTGACCAGGAAGTTGTGCTTCACGATAGGCCGCGTGATACCCACGGTGTCACATTCCTGGAAGGCATCTTGACCGATGGCGGTGGCAGGCACCTGACCGGTGATGATGACCATCGGAATGGAGTCCATGTAGGCCGTGGCAATTCCAGTGACCGCATTGGTCACGCCTGGCCCGGATGTGACCAAGGCCACGCCGACTTCGCCGGTCGCGCGGGCAAAGCCGTCGGCTGCATGGACAGCGCCCTGTTCGTGGCGAACCAGAACGTGTTGGACGACGTCTTGCTTGTAGAGTGCGTCGTAAATGTGCAACGCTGCACCACCTGGGTAACCCCAAATGTGTTTCACGCCTTCAAGCTGCAAAGCTTTGACGAGAATTTCAGCGCCACGGAGTTCGGAGGATTGGCTGCCCGCGGAGGCGGCAGCGGCCGATTTGATTTCGGCTTTGGAGATTTCCATTTTGATAAACCTTTCGAGAATTTCTCTGACGAAATACCTTGGGTGCCCCTTGCCAGCCCTTATGAGGCCGCGTCAGGACTTGAGGCCACCAGCCATGGGCGAAAGAACCATCCGCCGTGCTGAGACCCGTTTGCCTTTTTTGACTGCAGCCAAGATTATCGCACTGCAACATGAGAGTTGTCTGAGCGCTTATGAAAAAATTCCCGCACGGATGCCATAATCGCCCGCAAAAAGTGACGTTTTTCTCGCGACGTCTCGCCCACACCCCTCCCACCGACCGCATCAACTCTCGTCGCGAACCGTCCATTGGCCACCGAACAAGAACTCTCCGACTTTCTGAAGAGCGTCGAAAAGCGATCGTTCAAGCGCGCGCTATACCACGTCCGCGATGACGAAGCTGCCTTGGATATCGTCCAGGACAGCATGATGAAGCTCGCCGAGCACTACGGCGACAAGCCGGCAGCGGAGCTGCCGATGCTCTATCAGCGCATCCTATCCAACACTACCCTTGACTGGTTCCGCCGGCAGAAGACACGCAAGGCTTTGTTCTCGAACATGAGCGATTTCGAGACGGCTGAGAGTGACAACGATTTTGATCTGCTGGAAACCTTTGCGGGGGTGGCAGATTCACAGCAAACTGAAAGCGCCGAGGACCTCACGCGGCGCGCACAAATTCTCCACGCTATAGAGTTACAAGTCCAAGAATTGCCCGGGCGTCAACGTGAGGCTTTTCTGATGCGTTATTGGGAAGAGATGGATGTTGCCGAAACAGCAGCGGCCATGGGTTGTTCGGAAGGTAGTGTCAAGACGCACTGCTCCCGTGCAGTCCAGGCGCTTGCGAAGGCACTCCGGGCCAAGGGAATCATGCCATGAACAGCCGCCAACTTCCGCACACCCGTGCGCACGCTGAGATACTTCAAAACCGCTTCGGACTGAGAGTGGCTGCACGCCTGTCAGCCGGTAGCGCCGAATTGCCGCATGACATCGGCGAGCGTCTGCGCGCCACGCGCGAGCAAGCCATTGCACGGCGTAAACAAGCTGTTGCGGTCACACGGCTGCGAACAGCCCCCGCAGTAGCCGCCCGATACGGAAACACGGTGGCACTGGGTGGTTTCAGTGACGATGTCTTGGGACTCTGGGGTCGGCTGGCCTCCACCGTGCTGGTCATTGCAATGGCGGTTGGCCTTGTCACCATCAATATTGTCCAGGAAGACGACCGAGCCTCAGAAGTCGCTGAGGTCGATACAGCACTGCTGACCGACGATTTGCCTCCTGCGGCGTATTCTGACCCCGGGTTTCTTCAATTCTTGAAAACTGCTCCTGCCCAGCGCACTTCGAGCCAATAAGTCTGGTTTATTGCACATGCGCGCTAAGTTGGTAAGTGGCCTTTCGGTTTTGACCATAGCATTGGCTGCGGCGGGTGCTGTTGCGTATGCGCAACTTACCCCCCCTCCAGCCAAGCCTGCACCATTGGCGGCCCCGGCCACCCCTTTGTTGGGATCCATCAACTGGAATACGCTCAACAGCGAGCAGAAAACGGCGCTCAGCCCATTGGCAAGCCAGTGGCCCAAGCTCAGCGGTGATCATCAGCGCAAGTGGATCGCGCTGGCTCACAATTTCAACCGCATGTCTCCAACAGAGCGAAATATGCTCCAGGAGCGTATGAACGACTGGGCTAAATTGACACCAGCGCAGCGCACGCAGGCCCGTCTGAACTTTGGGGAAGCACGCAAGCTCCCGGTGGACGAGAAGAGAGCGAAGTGGGAGGAGTACCAAACTCTCTCGGCTGAGGAGCGGGAACGCTTGGCGGCAGATCGCCCCAAACCGCCCCGAAGTACTGCTCCGGCATTACGGCCGGTACCGCCTGAGAAAATTCTGCGCACCGCACCGCGCTCGGCCGAAGCACCTATCGGCGGTGCCCAAACGCCCTCTCCCTTGAACAGAAATACGCTGCTGCCTCGCTCTCCAGCCCAAACCGCGCCTAAAGCAGCGCCTACAGTTCAGCCCGCAGAACCGTCTCTAGCGCAGCCTGCAGCACGCCCTTAAGGTATGCTCGCCGGATCGCGCTGACGGCACCAGCCGGGGGGCGTGAAGTGTTTTTCCGGTCCAATTTTCTTCATGTTTCCAGGACACCATCGTCCAGTGAGGGCTGCTGAAAGCAGGTCCGGCCATTTGGATCCTTGCCTACGTTTTTGATGATGCCCTCCTCTTCCAGCGCGCCTTCCACAGCGTTCACCGCTCCTGCTCTGTGGCGCCGCATGGCCTGCTGGCTGTACGAAGGCACGCTCATGTTTGCCGTTGTATTTTTGGCCGGGTACCTGTTTAGCGCGCTTACCCAGACCCGCCACGCCCTGCAGAACCGGCACGGCCTGCAAGCGTTCATTTTTGTAGTCGCGGGTATCTACTTTGCCTGGTTCTGGTCCAAAGGACAGACCTTGGCGATGAAGACCTGGCACATTCGCGTCGTCGGCTCCAACGGCCTCCCGCTTCCGCAGTGGCGGGCGCTTTTGCGGTATTTTTTGAGCTGGATCTGGTTTCTGCCTCCACTTCTGGTCATGGCGCCCTTCGGCCTTTCGGGTGGTGAGATCTCCGTTCTGATGATCGGATGGGTCATCGTCTGGGCTCTGCTCAGCCGCTTTCAGCAGCACGGCCAGTTCTGGCACGACGTATGGGCAGGCACTCGTCTGGTCGAAGCACCGCGGTTGCCGCCGAAAGACAAGGCCAAGCCAAAAAACTGAAAAAGAACCAGGAGCAACGCAGGAAAAAAGCAGAAATAAAGGCAGCAACGCGATCATCAACAAGTTGCCATATCTCTGCGTGAAAATGGCCGAATGAGCTCCATGCCCACTCCATCGAAACCTGCCAACCCCACCAGGGACCCCAACCAGCCGGTCAATCCACAAAAGGCAAGGACGGGTCTATCCCGTATCTGGCACGCCACCGGCTATTCCATTGAGGGCCTGCGTGCAGGCTGGCACGAAACGGCGTTCCGACAGGAAGCCATTGCAGCCATGGCGCTCATTCCCATGGCTTTCTGGTTGGGCAGAAGCTGGGCTGAAACTGCGCTTCTCGCCGGCTCCGTTCTGATCGTGATGATTGTCGAGTTGCTCAATACGGGTATTGAGACCGCCATCGACCGCATCGGGCCGGAATGGCACGATCTCTCCAAGCGTGCCAAAGATATGGGCAGCGCCGCGGTGCTGCTGAGCTTGTTACTGGCCACTGGCATCTGGCTGGCGGCCATTTATGTCAAATTTTTCGTTTTATGAAAACCACTGATTCCGTTTCCAATCCCGGGCAAGAGCCCGCTTTCTCTCTCTGCGTGTACTGCGGCTCGCGCAACGGAGCCACCCCCGCTTACGCTGAGGTCGCACGCGAAGTAGGACATTGGATTGGCGAACACCAAGGCCAACTGGTCTATGGCGGGGGTCGCAGCGGCTTGATGGGTGTCGTAGCGGACGCAGCGCTGGAAGCTGGAGCGCGAGTGATCGGCGTCATCCCTCAGGCTCTGGTGGACCGAGAGCACGCCCACAGGGGCTGCACCGAACTGCTGATTGTGGACACCATGCACGAGCGCAAACGCCTCATGGCTGAGCACTCGGACGCGTTTCTCGCATTGCCAGGTGGCATAGGAACTTTCGAAGAATTCTTCGAAACCTGGACATGGCGCCAATTGGGCTATCACAATAAACCGCTGGGCTTGCTAAATCACGACAGCTATTACAGCAGCATGCTGGATTTTCTAGGACACAGCGTGAACCAAGGCTTCATGGACGAAGGTCAAATGCGGTTGATTGAGGTAAGCGAACGTCCGGCGGCGTTGTTGGAAAAATTGATCGAGCGCGCAGGCCTACCTACCGCAACGCGCCTCGAAGAGATTTAGTGACCTGCGGCATAGGTCCTGGCGCAACAGCCTCAACCCCTAGGGACGACTGTGTTCAAAACTCTGGCGGGAAGCGCGGGTCGATGATAGAGATGCAGCGCAAGGCAGATTTTGTGGCCAATAGCCGAGCTATTGGCGATAAAAGCCAACGCAGCGATGCGCCTGCTGTCCCTACGACTCCAACTGCGGTCCCCACAATCGGCCAATGGTCGCTTCTGGGCTTGTCGTCCATCTTATTGATGTTTGGCGTGGGCTCTATGCGTAGGCGCCAAATCTGAAACCTGCACAGCGGCTCAGCCGAGCCTCTTGAAGGTTTAGAGTTAACGAACATGAGCCATTCTCTTTTGTCACAAGACATTGTCTAAACGGCGCAACAAAAAAGCCGCACTGCGAAATTCGCAGTGCGGCTTTTTAACGGATGGCCTCAGCCCTTAAGCTGATACCGATTTGGGAGACTTAATCCCAGCGGAAATCCTTGTTGCGGGATTCCCAATCGGTCAATTCCTTTTCAGCAACATCTTTGGCGATACCTTGGCGCTCTTGGAGCTTGCCGATGAACTGATCACGTTTGCCTGCGATCACGTCAAGATCATCATCGGTCAACTTGCCCCACTGCTCTTTAACCTTGCCTTTGAATTGCAGCCAATTTCCTTTAACGCGGTCTTCATTCATATTCAGCTCCTTGTATCTAAAGTGGTTCACCGAGCCGGTCCTGAGAGTCAGGACACAAAGCGTCTGCGATGGGTTTACTTTAGAAAAATTTGCTGCTGAGGTCAGTCAGCGTACGCACCTACTCGGCGTCAGTTCAGGCCTACGAAGCTTTTTCTCCGCCGTCCTCGGGAAGGAACAGCTCCTGTAGATCGCTGAGGAAATCGAAACCGCGCTCGGTTGGTCGCACCCACACACCCTCTCGTTCAATCAAGCCGTTTTTCTCGGCCGTCTTCAAAGATTCCGCGATGCTGCTGGGAGGCATTCCGGTACGGTCTGCAAAATCCTGCAATGAGAATCCGTCTCTCAACCGGAAGGCATTCAGCATGAATTCAAAAGGCAGATCCTTGCGCACCACCTCATGCTCCTGCGCGATCGCATCTCCTGACAGCGCCTTGTCCATATAAAGGTCCGGCTCACGGTAGCGAACCTGGCGAATGATTCGATGTGCAAAGCTCAGCTTGCCGTGAGCCCCTGCGCCCAATCCCAGGTAGTCGCCAAACTGCCAATAGTTGAGGTTATGCACACTGCGATGACCTGGCCGTGCATAGGCGGACACTTCGTAACGTTCCAGGCCAGCGCTGGCAGTGAGTTCTGTAATGCGATCAAGCATGGTCCAGGCACTGTCTTCATCCGGGACCTTGGGTGGAAACTTGAAGAACACCGTGTTCGGCTCTATCGTGAGGTGATAGATCGAAATGTGAGGGGGTGACAGGGCCAAAGCGGTGTGTACATCCTGCTCCAGGCCTTTCAGGGTCTGACCGGGTAGCGCGTACATGAGGTCCAGATTGAAGGTCTCAAAGGACCTGGCAGCTTCTTCTACCGCTGCAAGCGCCTGAGCGCCATCATGCACACGCCCCAGAGCTCTCAGGTTGTCATCATTGAAGCTTTGCACACCGATGGAAAGGCGGGTCACGCCCGCCCCGCGGAAAGCAGCAAAGCGTTCGCGCTCGAACGTACCAGGATTGGCTTCCAGCGTGATTTCGCACAATGGCGCAAGCTGCACCCGTGCCCTGATGGCAGCAATCAGTCGGTCGATGGCCTCAGGCTCGAACAAACTGGGGGTGCCGCCCCCAATGAAAACGCTGTGGATCTGGCGGCCCCATATGAGCGGCAAGCTGGCTTCAAGGTCTTGAATCAGCGCATCCACGTAACGCGTCTGCTGCGCCGCTTTATCAACACCCGCACGAGGCTCGTGTGAATTGAAGTCGCAATAGGGGCACTTTTTCAAGCACCAGGGCAGATGCACATAAAGTGAAAGCGGTGGCAGCGCAGGTAGCTGCAGCGTGCCATAGCGCATGTAGTGCGTGATGTCTTTCACAGCCAGCGTTCACGCATGAGAGCTACCATGGCCTGCGCGGCTTGGCCGCGATGGCTGTGCGCGTTCTTGACTTCCGGGGGCAGTTCCGCAAATGTCTTTCCAAACTTGGGAATAAACATCACAGGGTCAAAACCAAAGCCATTATGGCCCTTGGGCTCGCGAACAATTTCTCCCACAGCCCTGCCTACGGCAATTAAAGGCTCCGGGTCGTCCGCACTGCGCAGCGCGACCAAGGTACTGACCAGGGCGGCGCGGCGATGGTCTACATCCCGCATTTGTTCGAGCAAGGCACGTACGTTGTTCGCATCACTTTTTTCGTAGCCAAACTGGGTAGCGTAGTAGGCCGTATCCACCCCAGGCAGGCCACCAAAGGCATCGACGCACAGACCGGCATCATCTGCCAAGGCCGGCAAGCCGCTGGCCGCACTAGCGTGCCGCGCCTTGGTCAACGCGTTTTCAACAAATGTGCGGTAAGGCTCTTCCGCTTCGCCAATTCCCATCTCGGACTGGCGCACCAGCGTCATCTGCAAGGGTGCAAGCATGGCCTGCAATTCAGCCAGCTTCCCCTGATTATTCGAAGCCAATACGATTTTCATAACCTTGTTCTCACCTGCGCACGAGCAGCATTATTTCAACAGCGCTTGCTGCTGAGCGGCAATCAATTCAGAAATGCCTTTTTCTGCCAGCGCGAGCAGTTCATTCATTTCGGCGCGTGAAAACGCAGCGCCTTCGGCCGTTCCCTGAACTTCCACGAAGTGGCCGGCACCGGTCATGACGACGTTCATGTCGGTGTCGCAAGCAGAGTCTTCACTGTAGTCAATATCAAGCAGTGGAACACCCCCCACGATACCTACCGATATGGCCGCCACAGGTTGAACGATGGGGGACTCCGTCAAGGTGCCGCGCTGCATGAGCCAGTTCACTGCGTCCTGAGCGGCAATGAACGCGCCGGTAATACTGGCGGTTCGTGTGCCGCCATCGGCCTGGATGACATCACAGTCAAGATGCAGCGTGCGCTCTCCGAGTTTTTTGAGGTCAAAAACCGCCCGCAAGCTGCGACCAATCAAACGTTGGATTTCCTGGGTGCGGCCGCTCTGTTTGCCGCGCGCGGCTTCCCGATCACCCCGAGTGTGCGTGGCGCGGGGCAGCATTCCATATTCTGCAGTCACCCAGCCTTCTCCGCTGCCCCGCTTGTGCGGAGGCACTTTTTCCTCAACGGAGGCATTGCACAACACCCGGGTGTTGCCGAACTCAATGAGCACAGATCCTTCGGCATGCAAGGTGTAATGACGGGTGATACGCACAGGGCGAAGCTCGTTGGCCGCGCGGCCGATTCGTTGCGTCAAGCCAGATGTAGAAGATGCAGTCATGTAGGAGGATTGAATGGTAGGAATATAGCTGTGCGGCTGGACACATCAGCGCAGATGAACCATTTTCTCAGAGCCTGCGCTCCGCCGTTGAGAGAAGGCCATGAAGCAGCCAATTGAAGAGATCCGCAAGGGGCAGCCCAAGCGGATCGAATCACCATTAAAACGGTGCAGCCCTGAGATTTGCGATTAGCGTCTGCGGTCTATCGAGCGCTGGATGGCTTGGTTGATTTCCTCGATGGAACGATCGATCGCTCGTTCATCCAGGCTCCCCCCCGTGGGCTCGAGTTCGTCCGATTGAATGGTGGAAGCAAAGCCTTCCAGGCTCATGGTATCCGTTTGAGTGAATCCATCCTTCGCAGCATCGGCTCGGTGCGATGATCCCTCCCACTCAAGCGCCAACGCTGTCACATTGTCTGCCTGGGCACCGCCATTTCTCAGTGCTTCATCCACCAGTTCCGGCACTGCCTTGGCGACAGGATTTTCCGATAGCGCCAGCACAATACGCTTGTCGTCCACACAGCTCCAAAGGCCATCCGAGCAGAGCAAGATCTTGTCGCCCTCACGCAATAGCAAAGGCCCGGAAATATCAAAAACAGGCCGAACGGCCGAACCCAGGCAGGTGAATAAAACGTTGCGGTTGACGCCTTTTAGCGGCATGCCGACACGGCTTTGCGCTTCAATGTAGGAGTGGTCGCGGGTGCGCGCAAGCAACTGGCCGCCGCGCATGACGTACAGACGTGAGTCTCCACAGTGGACCCAATACAGTTGCCCACCCTGGATCAAAGCCACCACCAACGTGGTTCGGGGCGTGTCCAGCATGGCCCGTGCGCTTGCGTGTCGAACGATTTGCTGGTGGGCGGCTTTGACGGCGCTGCTCAGGAAGGGCGCGACTTCGGGCAGGCGTGGCTTGGCGTCACGCTGAAAACGGGAGGACATGGTCTGCAGGGCAATCTGGGCAGCCATCTCTCCTTCAGGATGTCCTCCCATTCCATCAGCCAGCATGAACATGCTGGCTTCGCGCGTGAAGCAATAGCCCATGCGGTCTTCGTTTTTTTCACGGCCGCCGACGCGACTGAGCTGGAATACAGAGAATTTCATCGGATTTACGGAGTTCGCTTCGGTCCAGGCTAAGTTCACATGTCTTGAAAGGTCCTATGCCGAGAGCCCTTCAGCCACGTCATTGTGCGCATTATTTAGGGCTGAACCGGGTAGCACGCATGATGTTCTTTTTTGCATCGGACATCACATTATCAAACTGTAACCGTACTTTTTCACCAACTGAAAGCTTGGTGTATTGGCGTTCTCCCTCACGGCCAAGTTCCTTCTGCAGCGCAAACACCGATTGGGGACGCGACAGGGGGTCCAGCGACATGCACCACTCAACCATTTCGATCAGATTGTCCGAGTACACCCCCCGCATGCGAGTCAGCGACAAACCCAGCCTATCCTTGTCAAGCCGCTGGGGAGCGTCGTTGGGTGGATAGCCTTGCATGCAGGAGTAGATGCATCCGCCAATGGCGTAGATGTCCGTCCAGGGACCCATGGTGGAATCACGCCGGTACATCTCTGGCGCTGCAAATCCGGGCGTGTACATGGGACGGGTGAAATTTCCGTCCTTGTTCAGCACCTCTCGCGCAGCGCCGAAATCGAGCATGACCGCCTTGTTGTCATTGGTGATGAATATGTTGGCGGGTTTCAGGTCCAGATGCAGCATCTTGTGCTGATGGACGATTCGCAGGCCACGAAGAATTTCATCAAAAAGCGAGCGAATGGTGGATTCTCGAAAGACCTTCTGCTTTTTGAGGTCGCGTGCGGTCACGATGAAATCCTGTAAGGTGGCACCTTCCAGATAATTCATCACCATGTAGACAGTTTCATTTTCTCGGAAGAAATTCAACACGCTGACAACTGATGCGTGCGAAATCTGGGCCAGAGAGCGCCCCTCTTCAAAGAAACTCTTGAGGCCAAGACGGTAGAGCGACAACTTCTCCGAAGCCACCTGAGGCACCAACTCTCCAGGCGCCCGAGTGGACAGAGCAGAAGGGAGGTATTCTTTGATTGCGACCTGTTGTCCGTCCTTGTCGGTCGCCAGATAGACCACCCCGAAGCCGCCCGCTGAAAGCTTGCGCACAATGCGATATCCGCCGATCACCGTCTTCGGCGGCAGAGGGCTTGGCTTCGGCTTTGACATAATTTGCGGCAAGTATCCCCAGACGGTCTGTACCGGGTGATAGAAAATGGCCGCCAAGACCGTCGTACCCCGGAAAGGTTTAAATGTCAGTTTACAGTATGACCAGCTACGCAAGCGGTCAACAAGCGGCCCCAAAGCCTGAAGAAGCATCTTCAGCAGCCAAGGCGTCGCGTTTGCGCCTCGCCATTGAATTGCGTTCAGTCAACAGCCGCTTCCTGGATCTGCAATTTCGGCTTCCGGATGAGTTGCGGCAGCAAGAACCCGCCTTGCGCGAATTGCTGGTCAAACGACTCAAGCGTGGCAAGGTGGAGTTGCGTGCCTACATTGAGGGCCGCGATTCTTCAGGCCTGCAGGAACCCTCCCCACGCGCATTGCAGCGTCTGTCTTCGGTACAGGATCAGGTTCGCGCCTGGTTGCCAGACGCGCCAGCACTCTCTGTTGCAGACGTCTTGCGCCTGGCCGGCGGCTCCGAAGATCAAAGTGCTGCAAGCATCACTGAAGCCGTTCTGCCGCTTGCCCAGACCGTTCTGGAAGAGTTTGTGCAGGCCCGCGCACGCGAAGGCGCACGCTTGGCCCAGCTGCTGGAAGTCCGCTTGAAGGAGCTGCGGCGACTTGCCGGCGAAGCCGAACCCCTGATCCCCAAAGCAGTGGACGGCCAGACGCAGCGCTTTCTCGCGCGCTGGAACGACGCCTTGGCAGGGGTGGACAATGCGCCGCCTGCCGCTGCAGCCCAGGAAAGGGCGCTGAGCGAAGCCACCGCCTTTGCAATCCGCATCGACGTATCGGAAGAGTTGG
Source organism: Comamonadaceae bacterium (assembly GCA_015999985.1). Classification (GTDB taxonomy): domain Bacteria; phylum Pseudomonadota; class Gammaproteobacteria; order Burkholderiales; family Burkholderiaceae_C; genus Ottowia. The sequence continues at coordinate 8,703 of JAECRA010000022.1, read as the reverse complement.
GCCGGCTGCTCTCCCACCTGGATGAAATCCAGGCCATCTTGAAGAAAGGTGGAGAAGTCGGCAAACGGCTGGACTTCCTGATTCAGGAGCTGCACCGTGAAGCCAATACCCTGGGTTCAAAATCAACTGTGCTGGAACTGACGCGGATATCCGTGGATATGAAAGTGCTGATCGAGCAGATGCGCGAGCAGATACAGAATATTGAATAGGCTTGCATAGCGCGAAGACAAGCCTGGCTGTGCGATAGAACCAGTCTGCCAAGCGCAGCCGTTGAACCCTCAATCTGTAGTCACGCGGAAAAAGATCCGCACCCGCTTTCCCCACGCATTCTCCTCAGACAATAGGCCATGAATCTGGACTATCTGATTTTTGACTACAGCGAAGACGAGCATGGCATCAGCAACTGGGATGCCATGGCCAGCGTGGGCCCGGACCGAGTGACCGCGATGGCGGACGAAATCGAGCAGGTATTGCGCTGGGCTAGTCAGGAGTTCCCCGGCCGTCAGTACGCCATCGACGATGGAGGAGATTGGGATTACGACCTGCAAGCGGTGGCCGATGATGGGCAACAGCTTACCGCCAGCTTCGATTCTGCGAGCGGCAAACTCTTTCTGGCGTCGCCAACACTCGGACGCACAACGGCCACACTCTCTTTAGCCGGGTCAACTCAGTTCTTTGCAGCCTTCACCCGCTGGCTCTCGGACCTTTGAGGTTCGTCCGGGTCAACGCGCCCTGGTTTCTTCAAATGCGTCTGCAGAAACTCCAGGAATGCCTGGACCTTTCTCGAATGGCGGCGGTTTGGCAGGTATGCGGCGTAGACACAGGTCTTCTGCTCCTGTGGATTGATTTCATAGCCGGTAAAGAGTCGCTTTAGACGCCCAGCCTGTACATCATCGCGGACCAGCCATTCTGCCAGCAACGCTATGCCAAGCCCGTCCAGTGCGGCCTCACGAAGGATGTCGGAGCTGTTCGCGGCCAAACGCCCCTGAACTTCCACATGGTGGCTCTCCTGCTCTGGAGACCCGAAAGACCAGCGTTGTGGCCCCACCTGGTAATTAAAGCGCAGGCACTCATGGTCAGCCAATTGCTCGGGACGCACGGGCGTCCCATTGCGCTTCAAATACGAAGGGCTCGCCACCACGTATCGATGATGCTCCACCAGTGTTCTAGCAATGAGTTGCGGCTGAGATGACGGCGTTCCGATTCGGACCGCTACATCAATTCGTTCTGATGCCAAATCAACATAGGCATCAGACAACACAATGTCTAGAGAGACACGCGGGTTGTCTCGCAGAAAACCTGCGAAATGCTGGCTCAGATGCAAGCGTGCAAACGTCACCGGCAGCGATACCCGCAAAGGCCCCACCACTTCCGCACCGGTGTCTGACACGCTGCCGTCGGCCTCATCCAGATCGGACAGCACCCTGGTCACCTGCTCAAGGTAGGCCGCTCCGGCGTCCGTCAGCGTGACGCGACGGGTAGACCGGGTAAGAAGCGCCGTACCGAGAGAATCCTCCAGACTGTCTATCAAGCGGGTCAGGGATGAGGTTGCCACGCCGAGTTGCCGTGCGGCTTTGGAGAACCCCCCGACTTCGGCCACGCTCACCAGAGCGCGCAAGGCGTGCAATTTATCCATATCAATTCAGATCCAGCTTTGCGATTTTCGCAATATTACGTTGCATTTACAAGGTATTCAACCAAATCATCGCAAAGCTTAAGCTAAGGGCATGTCAAAAACACATACTCACCCCGCCAGGTCCGTCAAAGACCCAGCCACTCTAGCGTCGACGGATGGGCTGCCACTGTCCCTGACCTTTCTGCTGGCCAGCGGTGCCGGCCTGGCCGTCGCTGCGATCTATTACAGCCAGCCGATGTTGGGTGTCCTGGGGGACGATATAGGCGCCTCGGCGCAGGCGGTGGGCCTGCTGCCTACGTTGACTCAGCTAGGTTACGCCCTGGGCATCTTTTTTCTGGCCCCTTTAGGTGACCGACACGATCGCCGCAAGATCATCCTGACCAAAGCCGCCATATTGTTTGCAGCCTTACTGGTGGCGGCGCTGTCTCCTTCGCTCCCAACTCTGCTGGCAGCCAGCCTGGTGATAGGCCTGGCCGCCACTATGGCCCAGGACATAGTTCCAGCGGCTGCCACTCTGGCACCGGAGTCGCAGCGCGGCAAAGTTGTAGGAACCGTGATGACCGGCCTCTTGCTGGGCATTCTGCTGTCGCGCGTGGTGAGCGGCTTTGTAGCCGAGCATTGGGGTTGGAGAGCAATGTTCGCGGCCGCGGCGGCGAGCATCGGATTTGTAGGCTTGGCTGCGTGGCGTCGACTGCCAGGCTTTCAGGCCACCACCCAAATGCCCTACTTCGCTCTGTTGCGCTCCCTGGGTTCGCTGTGGAAGCAGCATACAGCGCTTCGCAGGGCGACCTGGGCGCAAGGTTTGTTGTCAATTGGGTTCAGCGCGTTCTGGTCCACGCTTGCGATCATGTTGCACGGTGAGCCATTTCACTTAGGTGCAGCCGCTGCCGGAGCCTTCGGCTTGGCAGGCGCTGCTGGCGCATTGGCTGCTCCCGTTGCGGGACGTATCGCGGACCGCTATGGCGCCCCGCTCGTCACACGCTTAGGTGCAGGCTTGGTGTTCGTCTTCTTCGCCGCCATGGGGTTAGCGCCACTCATGAGTTCAAGCTCTCAACTGTGGCTGTTGGTGGTTTGCGCCGTGGGCTTTGATATGGGCATACAAGCGTCATTGATCGCCCATCAGACCATCATCTATGGCATTGATGCTGATGCACGCAGCAGACTCAACGCGGTGCTTTTCACAGGTATGTTCATTGGCATGGCCATAGGTTCCGCATTGGCGGCCGCTTTATTTTCAGAGTTTGGATGGGTGGCAGTCACGGGCCTGGCATCTGCTAGCGCACTGCTGGCTTTCATTGTGCGGCTGAAAACTCCACGGTGAACCGGGGACCGGGAACCGGCCGTTTTCAATGAACTGCAAAGCAGAGTTGCGGATTCGAACATGTACACGTCGGGCTCTATAAGTGAGTATTCGTTCGGAAAATATTCAAATAGAAGGAGACACGGTGTACCGCTTATGTAATTTTTTTGCCGTCATGGCGTTGGCTTTCGGTCTTGCAGCTTGCGCTGCTCCAAAAGTCCCCTCGGCCTCTGATCCGCTCACCATCGCCAGCCAGGGGAGTTTTTTTGTCGGCGGGCGAAACGTCAAATCGAATGATCTGGCCATGGTTGGTTTTTTCCCCCCGACAGGCACGATTACGGTAGACCAGATATACGTGCACTACCAGGTGCCGGTTGCAGCGCAACGCAAACCACTGGTGCTTGTCCACGGATGCTGCCTCAGTGGAAAAACCTGGGAGTCGACACCGGATGGGCGTATGGGTTGGGATGAGTTGTTTGTGCGCCGAGGGTTTCCGACCTATGTCGTCGATCAAGCATCACGAGGCCGATCCGCGGCGGATACTTCTGCCATCGTTCAGGTCAAGAGCGGTCGCGCTGGATCCGACAAATTACCTGATGTATTCGGTGCTGGCCAAGAAAGTGCCTGGCAAATTTTCAGATTCGGTCCAGAGTATCCCAAGGTCTTTCCCGGCATGGAGTTTCCTCTGGAAGCTCAAGCGGAGTTCTGGAAGCAGATGGTCCCAGATTGGTCGAGGGCTCTACCCACCCCCAACCCGACGGTGCCAGCACTGTCCGAGCTGGCGCGCAAGCTCAACGGTGCGGTACTTGTAAGCCACTCGCAGTCAGGCATTTACCCTTTCGAGGCAGCTGCTCTGGACCAGCGCAGCATTGCCGGCATCGTGTCCATTGAACCTGGCGCATGTCCCAAAGCGAGCGACGATATGAGTATCTATAAAGGTATGCCGATACTCGTGCTTTGGGGAGACTATGTGGACCAACATGAACGTTGGGCAGGCCGGCTTAAGGCCTGCCGCGAATTCGCGAGCGCCGCGAACCGGGCGGGCGCGAAAGCGGAAGTAGTTGTGCTCAATGATGTAGGCCTGCCTGGTGCATCTCACATGCTCATGCAAGATAAACACAGCTTAAAAATTGGCGCTTGGTTAGCCGACTGGCTTGATCGTCATATTGCGAAGTAAGTGCTCATCTTGCCTTACCACGCAGCCTGAAGCACGCCCAACACCTCCGCCGAGGAAGTGACACGCCGTGGATTACGCTGTAGAAACCAGTCGCTCAGGGCATCTTCGGCAATGGCGCCAAGGTCGGCTTGTTCAATGCCCACGTCGCGCAGGCGGCTGGGTACGGGCAGTGTTTCAAGCAGAGATACGACGCGGTCGATCGCATCTTTGACATCCGGCTGTGGCTGGCTGGCCGCGCCCAGGGCGATGGCGATATGGGGTGCCCCGCGACCCGTGGCCGACGCGTTGAAATGCATGGTGTGGGGCAACACAATCGCATTGACCAGGCCGTTGGCCACGCCATGCTTGTGGCCTATGGCATGACCCAGTACGGAAGCCAGCCCGGCACCACCAAAGTCGGTGCCCTGCCCGCACAGGGCCGCAGCCACCACCAGTTCGCAGCGGCCGGAGGAACTGCCACTGACTCCCGACAGCAAGTGATCAGACAGCATTCGCAGAGACTGCATGAGCAAGGCGTCCGAGAAAGGGTTCGCCTGCGGTGATTCCAGCCCTTCTACGGCCATGGCCAAGGTGTTCATGCTGGAACTCAGTACCAGCGAGGCAGGCACAGAAGCCACCAGTTGCGGGTCTATGAACACGGCCTGGGCGCGTGTCTTGGGGTCGAAAAGCGCAAGACGCAAGCCGCTCACAGGGTCGAGCACCGCGCTGCCTGCTTTGACACAAGCCGTGGTCGGGGTTGTCGGGACCACCAGTTGCGGCAACTTAGGAAGCGTCAAGCGCGGGCTGATCCATTTGCCGCCGGCATCTTTTTGAGAGCACAGGCGGTGGACGTCGTCCCCTTCAGCGAGCAATATGCTCGCAGCCCGCGCTGTGACGATGGCGGAACCTCCCCCCACGGCAATGACGGCATCTGCCTGCAGGCGCTCAAGTTCCCGGGACATCTCAAGCACCGCAGGCACGGGGCTGTGTTCCATGGTCCCCGGAATCCAGCCCGCCAGCCTGTGTCCAAGAGCATCTCGCAAGCGCTGTGAGGCCACCTGATCACTAGCCAGTGATGAGCCCGAAATGATGACTGCGCGCGAGCAACCCAAGCGATCCAGTTCACGGCTCAGACTGCCCAGGCTCTCCGAGCCACAAAATAGCCGTTGAGCAGACGGAGCGTGCTGAAAAGCCAGACTGTCGTTCAAGCCTGAATGGGGCGGCGTGCTAACTGATGAGTGTGCGGGCATATCGGAAACCTATTTTCTGTGCGCGGAGGAAGGCAACTTTGGAGCAAAGTACTCAAACAGATCACGGTCCAGGCCGAAGCGATCGCCTCGATAGATCGTGACACCGAAATAGATCACACGGCCGGATGCGTCGCAGACAACTCGCTCTGCCTTGGCAGCCGGCGCCGCCATGCGGTAGCCCAGTGCTGCAGCAGCAGCAAAATCCATGGGCATGACCGTCACACGTTCTTTTGCCAAGCTCACGGACTGGACATGCTGGCGCACCAGTTGAATCAACTTCTCCGATTCTTCAGCCGCTTTTGGAAAGCGATCGTAGAGATCTTCAGCCACATGCACAGAGGACAGTCCGTAAGGCGATCCGTCTATCTGGTCTAGCTTGCGAACGTGTGTGTAAGGCCCCTCGTCGCGCCCCACTTGCCATCTGGCGGGGGGTAAGCCTGCCGCACGGCTGCGCGATAGCAAGGCTACACCGTACAAAGGCGATTGATGTGCCATGGAAGCCACGGACGTGAACAGTGGCTTGCCCGCCAAATCGGCCTGCGCATCCTGGGGGCTGTAGGTCACGAAGGTGCGACGCCCCCGTTGACTTGAGAGCAAACCCTCGTCCGCCAGTATCTGCACAGACTGCCGAACCGTCACGCGGCCGACGCCATATAGATCGACCAGTTCCTGCAGGCTGGGGATTTCCTGGCCGTCTGGCCATTCTCCGCTGAGGATCTGGTTACGGAGCACGCTGGCCAACTGCGCATACAGTGCAGTCGCACCCTGGGTGAACTGAGGGGCCGGACGTAAGACGGTTACAGACGGCATAGCAGTTCCAACAATGCAGTCTTAGGCTACTCGGCCTTGATCTTGTTGTCTTCTATCACCTTGCGCCAGGTCTTGGCATCTTCGCGAATAAGCTGATCCAGCGCCTCAGGCGCACCTGGCGCTGGGGTTGCGTTCAGTGCGCGCATACGGTCACGAACGGTAGGTTGTGCCAGCGCTTCATTCAACGCTTTGTTGTACGCCTGGACGATGGCTGTCGGTGTCCTGGCTGGAAGCATCATGGCGTACCAGCCGTCACTTATAAAGCCCTGGTAACCCTGCTCTGCCACCGTGGCCACATTGGGAAGTTCCGGCAAGCGGTTGGGGCTGCTCACCGCCAGCGCTTTCAATCGACCGTTCTTGACCTGAGCTTCACTGGAAGATGGCGTTAACAAGCTGAAATCCACAGTGCCGCCGATCACATCCATCATGGCGCTGACGCCCTTGTAGTGAATCATTCGGATGTCCACACCGGTTTGCGCCTTCAGGCGCTCCATCATAAGGTGCTGAGGGGTACCCAGGCCGATGGAGCCGAAGGTCAGTGAGCGGCCCTGCGTCTTGGCCAAGGCCAGCACCTGCTTGAGATCCGCTCCGGGCAGGTTGGGGTGGGCCACGATCACGTAAGGCGTGGTCGCAATCATGCCGACAGCCCGGAAATCCTTGACGGGATCGAATGCCAGCTTGGAGCCGACCAAACCGAAGGTCGGCTGCACATTGAAGGTAATCAGCACGGTGTTGCCGTCCGGCTTGGACTTGGCGACGTAATCAGTGGCAATCGTGTAGCCCGCACCCGGCCTGTTTTCAACAATGATCGTCCGACCCATCGATGTGGCCATGGAGTCGCTGAGCACCCTGGATAGTGTGTCCACACCGCCGCCTGGCGTGCTGCCCGACACGAAGCGTGTGACTTGAGTGGGTTGCGCCAATGCAGGAACTGCATACAAGGCAACTGCGGATGCGGCGGCCATTGCCAACCATGTCTTCCAACGCATGAAGTCTCCTTTTTTTGTGTCCGGTTCATACAGTCCGGGAAAAACGAATCCATCGATCCGTGACCAATTTGGTGACCACTTCGCAGTGCCTGTGCATTAAAGACGCCGGGGCCAAACGCACAGACAAACAACACCACTCACCGTATTGATGTTTTATTGTATCATCAAGCATCCTTCTCAAGGTGAGCTGCTTTCTCATCGTTTCTTCTCAACCCTTTTTCATCACCATGAACCACAGCAACGTATGTCAAATGTTGGGAATCGAGATCCCGGTCTTCGGGTTTTCCCACTGCCGAAACGTGGTGTCCGAGATCACGCGCGCAGGGGGGATGGGTTGCCTCGGTACGGCTTACTACACGCCAGAACAATTGGAGATCGAGCTCAGCTGGACAGATGAGCAGGTGGGCGGTAAGCCCTACTCCATCAATATGCTGCTGCCGCAGAAGTTCGAAACCGTGGGAGAGCCGCTCAGTTTTGACAAGCTCCCGCAGGCACACGTTGCGTGGCAGAAGAAACTGCTGGACGATGCAGGTATTCCTGATTTACCGGAATCGGAGCGAGATCGCCTGTTGAATGACGAACTGGCGCAGATGCACCTGACCCCCGAGTTCGCAGATGAACTGCTGGAAGTCGTGCTGCGTCACCCCAACATCAAAATGGTGGTGAGCGCACTGGGCTCGCCCCCCCGTCATATTCTTGATCGCCTACACGCCCACGGCATCAAGGTGGGCGCCATGACAGGCAAGGTCCAGCACGCCCTGAAGCACAAGGAAGCAGGCCTGGACCTTCTCATCGCGCAAGGCTCGGAAGCCGCAGGGCACACCGGGGTTGTGTCTTCGATGGTGTTGTGGCCCGAAGTGGTGGATGCGGTGGCCCCTATCCCCGTGCTGGCCGCTGGAGGCATTGGCCGCGGAAGGCATATGGCAGCGGCCTTTGCATTGGGCGCGCAGGGCATCTGGTGCGGCTCCATCTGGCATGGCACGCGCGAAAGCGACCTGACCGATGAAATGAAACAGCTGCTCTATCAGGCCCGGTCAGAAGATGCCGTTCAAACGCGTTCCAAAACAGGCAAGCCAGGCCGGATGCTGCGCAGTAAATACACGGAAGCCTGGGTGCAAGCCGGCGCGCCAGCCACCTTACCCATGCCATGGCAAAACGTGCTGAACGCAGAAGCACGGCTGCGCATCGATCGCGCCCGAGCGCTGGACTACATGACTTGCCCAGTGGGGCAGATCGTGGGCACCATCAATAACGAGAGCTCGGTCCGGCAGGTCATCCAGAACATCCTCGAAGAATTTGTGACTACGGTCGAGCTGATGCCAGAGGTCACCGGGTTGGAAAACGCATAAGCGAAGACTTCACGCGGACGGCTTCTTTCAATCCCAGGAGCCCGTGATTGGTCACGAAGACCTGGCGAGGCGAGGAATGGCCGCCAGCGCATTGCCGGTGGTTTGCTCCATGAGCTCCTGCTCCGAAATTCCTCGCAGTTGGGCGATGACCGCCGCGATTCTCGGCAACTCCCCTGGTTCGTTCCGACCTTGAGGTTTGCCTCCGCTACGCTC
>JAECRA010000087.1 GCA_015999985.1 Comamonadaceae bacterium | reverse complement strand
TAACCTCCATACCCTCCATACCCCCCCACGCACTCCGAATTACCCCCTCTCCCGCCAGCGGGAAAGGGTTGGGGTGAGGGTAGACGGCCTCCGTTAGAACACAGAACTCAACAAAAAAGCTCCCTGTCCGTATGCGTCCAACTATCCCGTCTTGAATCGCAGTTAATCGGAAGCTCTTTCTAACGTTCGGCCCAGACGCGCCCTCCAGGCCCGCAGTTGTTCCCAGGGACTCATTTCATTCCTCCGCCGCCGCTACCTCGACCAGCTGGCCGTGCTGGGCGTCCGCTCGCACGTGCGCCCCGAACTTCCCGTTCTCCGGGCAAAAGAGCTCAAACGTGATGCGTTTAGCGTGGAATTCTTAAGTTCAAGTCCGCTCACGTGTTCTCACCCACATAGGCCGCGGCCTCAATTAGGTACAAAGACCTAAATAAAGTAGCTAAAAATGTATCAATCGCATCGTTATCGCAACCCTAAGATAGACTGCAAAGTGCTACGAACGTAAACACATGTCAAAGGCATCACGCGTCAGTGACTGATGGCATTTTCGACACTTTTTTTCAATGAAAGCGCGCAGCCAATGATCGAAGCGGTTCCCAATTCCCTCTGTATAGGCCAAGAATCACGGACCGCGGCGAAGCATGAGCGCACGAAGGCGATTAGACGCATGGCCTTGATGGCAAGTTGTGTGATGACTTTAGCGGCTGTGAGCGTTCTGCCAACTCTAGCCCGAGCAGAAACGAACGACAGTGGCCGGATCGGCGATGACTACCAATTATTAGGAGATGCACCATTTGGTCGCGACGCGTGGGCGAAGGCAGGCCTGCTGCCAAAGGTCGGGGCAGGTCGTGCCGGCTTCGATTTCACCCGTATCTGCTGGAACGGCGAGGAAGAAGGTCAGGCCAATTGCACCGGCACACTGGTGCCGAACTACTCCGAGACACGCGTTGCAGCCAGCAAAACAGACTGGGCATGCACCCGCGACAACGTCACCGGTTTTGTGTGGTCTCTACAGGTGCGCAAAACTGCACGCGGGACAGACGGCCCAAGCGATATCGCAGCGCGGCAACGAGAATTTGACAATGGCCCACCCACAGGATATGGCGCAAGTGACAACCGTTGCGGAAAAAAGAACAACTGGCGGGTTCCAGGTTTTAATGAATTGCTCTCCATCGTGGATTTTGGAATCAGTCCGACCATCGATCTGGAATATTTCCCGGGGAATGGAGGCGATGATTACGGTCCCGGTGCGTCGATGCGTCTTGTAACAAAGGACCACCATCATGGAGAGCCAAACAAACTTCGAAGCATCTCCTTTGCGCTTGGATCAATTGACGACGACGATTTAAGGTTCAATTCCAGCGGGGTTCCGTATCGCCCTGTTTGGAGTCAGGAGACAGATACGACACCCACCCTTCTCGGCACCCTCATGGGGGAAAATATTCCTGTAGCAGTGGCTAGAGAGTGGGCGGGCGCCAGTGGGCAATCTCTAATCATTCAAGAAACTCTAACCTGGCACACGTCAACGAACCAATTGAATGCTATGGCGTATAAGGGGTACACCGATTGGCGGTTGCCAAATATTAAAGAGCTTTCTCTTCTGGGCTTAGATGGCGTATCCAGTACGCCCCCGAAACCGGATTTGACAGAGTATCTTGGTGCATATAAGTCGCCGTTGCAATACTACACACGATCGAATGGTAGGGTAGTAGGCTTGCGGGACACCAACCCTGTTCCCACCGGCCAGGTGAACAATCCCCATGTGCATGTGGCCGTGCGTGGCGGTAGCCTGTATTCAGGTTCTCCAGTAACTCCTCCAGCCACTTACACGGTCACGACGACCAACTCCCCAGGTGGAAAAACTATTTGCTCGCCATCCGGCACAGTTCCGCGTGGAACGAGCGTCACGTGCATACCCGAGCCCGACGATGGATTCGGCGTGCGTTTCACGTCCCGCACTGGCACGGTCATTGCGACGTGCGGACTGAACAACACGGTGTATTCCCCGGTACAAAATCAAAATACCTTCTACGGTCCGTTTAGGCCATTTGAAGAGGGTAATTCGTTCACCATTCCGGCGGTCACGGGCGACTGTAACGTTCAATTCAAATCGTTTGTCGCAGTTCCACCTTTCGTGACTACTGAAGTTACTCCTTCTTCCGGCGGTAGCGTCTCTTGCTCAGGGTCTGGTAGCGATGGCTGGGTAAGGCTTGGCGATAATGCTTCTTGCCAAGTCACCGCAAATCCTGGTTACAAACTGGCCTCTATATCAGGCTGCGGCGGCGCAGCCACTGACGTCAGTTCCTACGTGACTGAGCCCATCACCGGGGCATGTACGGTCGCAGCGCAATTTGTCGTACCCGTGGCCCCTGGCGCTCCCAGCAACACGCAAGCCAGCCCCACAGGCAGCGGTTCGGCCGTGGTAACTTGGACGGCTCCTGCCAATTCCGGTACAGGCATTACGCAATACACCGTAAGTGCATTGCTTAATGGGCAGCCTACAGGATTGAGCTGCACGGCCACGCCACCGGCTACGAGTTGCGAGGTCACCGGCCTGGCCGAGGGGCAGACCTATACATTCAGTGTGGAGGCCGAGAGCTTGGGCTCCGTCAGCGAACCTAATCCAGAGCCATCCAATCCCGTTACTCCCCTGACTAACTCCAAGGTATTCTCGGCGCCGTCTCCGGACGCGTCGGGTGACGTCACCGTAAGTGTGTCAGGTGGGGGTGACACGTGCAGCTTCGAGAAAGTGAAGCTGCTCACCGGGGCAGCGGCCGGCGCGCCTGGTAACCTCGATCTGCCTCACGGCGTGCTGGATTTCGTATTGAGCGGATGTGACGCCACCGAAGTCCAACTGAGCTTTAACTATCCCAAGGCGTTGCCCGCTGGAGTGGCCTACTATAAAGAAGTGGGCGGCGTATGGACGAAATTTGCAGCAGGCGTTGCAAGCGCTGCTGCAACCACAGCCATTCTGACGTTGTCAGACGGGCAGGCTGGAGATGACGATGGCGTTGTGAACGGACGCATCGTCGATCCGGGCGGCGTCGGCGTGCTGCGGGCGCCAACAGCAACAGACTCTATAGCCGCGGTACCCACACTAGGTGCATGGGCGCTCATGCTGCTCGCGACTCTGCTTGGACTCATGGCACAGCGAAATCGAGTTCAATCACGGCGGGCATAGAGTTGTAGGCGTCTGACAGGCAACCAGGGCCTGTGAACACGCCCTGGTTCAATTGAGTGTGAATACGCCGAGAACGGGAAGAAGAGTCTGAGCCTTATGGCTGGGTCGTCGAACCAACACTTGTGCGGGTCATTGTCGAAGGGGTTGCCCCGACTTCGACAAGCTCAGAAGGTGTGAATGAATCCGGCGTGTCCGAAAGGGCCGTCAAAACCCGCCCGATCAAGGCGCAAAGCGCAGGCATAGCTCGGGCTATGGCGAGCATTTGTTACGCAGAGGGGGTGGGTTTTGGCGGTCAAGGCGGGCATGAGGGATTCGTTCACACCTTCTCAGCCCGAACGGGATTGAAGACTTCACGCGACCGGTGTATTCAAATTACCTGGCACGTTCCGCGTGTAAAAATCCGGTTGGCTCCGCTCTGCCGTTCCGTCACTGAATCCCTACACCCGCCCAAAAGCCCAACCACTCACTTCTGTCGTGCCCTCAATTTGGTCCAACACCTTCAGAAAAGGCCCCAGTTCCCGGTAACGATCCGCCGTGCGGCGGATGTAATGAATGAAGCGTGGCGTATCTGCGAGATATTTCGGCTTGCCATCACGCAAACTTAAACGAGCGAAAATGCCCGCCACCTTCAAATGCCGCTGTAAGCCCATCCACTCAACTGCACGCCAAAAGCTGCCAAAATCAGTGCTCCAGTCTTCAAAATCCATTAAACCGACCTTCCTCGCACGTTCCCAATAACGAACGGTGATGTCGATCACGAACTCTTCGTCCCAGCTTAGGAACGCATCGCGCATCAGGCAGGCGATGTCGTAGGTCGCAGGCCCGTACAAGGCATCCTGGAAGTCCAGCACGCCTATCTGTGGGTGAATGGCCGAAGGCATGAGGTTGCGCGGCATGAAGTCGCGGTGCACATACACCTGCGGTGCCGCCAAGTTACGGGTGGCGATGAGACTGAAGGCCTTGTCCAGCGTTTCGCGCATGGACTCATCCAGAGTAGCGCCCCGGTGGCGGGACAGGTACCAATCCGGGAACAACTGCAGTTCGCGCTTGAGAATAGCCTCGTCATAGTTCGGTAAGACGCCAGGCTTGGACGCCAGCTGCAAGCTGATCAAGGCTTCAATGGCTTGCAGATAGAGCGGGCGGGCCAATTCGGGATTGGATGGGTCCAGCGTGTCCAACATGGTCTGATGACCCAGGTCGGAAAGAAGCATGAATCCTTCGCCCTCGTCCCAGTCCAGGACTTCTGGGCATCGCAGGCCGGCATCGCGCATCAGTGCCGCAATCCTGACGAAGGGTTCGCAATTTTCCAGCGCTGGCGGCGCGTCCATGATGATGCGGGTGCCACCCGCTTCGGTGTCTATGCGCAGATAACGCCGGAAACCGGCATCAGAAGACGCCTGGCGTAGACTGTTTGGTTGCAAACCATGGACAGGCTGCACACGTTTGAGCCAGGTATGGAACGCTTGCTCGCGAAGCGGGTCCATCCAGAGGCGCTCGGCGCCCGGCAGAGTATCAGAGGGCATGCTGGATCTTGTAACCAGTGAGTCGGGCGAGGCCGAAAATAAGGGCTTATCGTTCATGGATAATTCATTCTACAAATCGCGCTTCGACCCAACATGTTTTTTTCTCAAAAGCTGGCCGGCCAGCATGCGGATACGGCGACTTATCCCTGTGCCCATCGAGTCAGGATTGGAGCGCACTTTTGCCGCCTGAGACCGCGCTCACTACCCGCGGCAACGCCATGAACGGATTTCGCCACCGTGTGCCGGATGAGTTCCATTTTTGACTGCCGATCAGTGAATCAGAGAAATAGCACCCCATGCAACGGTCGCTGAAATTGTCCTTCACCGCGCGTCCGCGCTCGCTTTATCTGGCGGTGCTGGCGTTGCTCGCAGGCCCGGCATGGGCTCAATCTGATAAGCCGCTCCCCTTGAGAGACTCTCAGATGCTGCAGGAACCACTGCCTGAGACTCCGCAAGCTCCCATTCTTATGCGGGGGAACACTCTTTCAGGTCGAACTGAACTTGAGACGGTGATTGAGGGTGATGCAGAGTTGCGGCGGCCTGGCATGACGGTGAAAGGCGACCGCATCACCTATGACCAGGGCACTGACCGCGCCACCGTCAAGGGCAATGTTCAGGTCAATTCTGAAGGCAATCGCTACACAGGCACTGAGGGCGAGCTGCAGGTCGACTCATTCGAGGGGTCCATTCAGAAGCCGACCTATGAGTTTCTGTCCAATGGCGCGCAAGGCCAGGCTGAGCGCATAGATTTTCTGGATGAGGATCGCGCCATCATCCGCAACGCCACCTACACCACATGCCGCAGGGACGGGCCGGACTGGATGCCCGCCTGGCTGCTGCGTGCTTCACAGATGCGTGTGGATCAGGAAGAGCAAGTGGGAGAGGCCGAAGGCGCTGTGCTCGAATTCAAGGGCGTTCCAGTGCCGCTTCCGCCTATGAGCTTTCCGCTGGGCGATCGTCGCAAATCGGGCTGGTTGCCCCCGGCCATAGGCTTGGACAGCACTTCGGGCATGATTCTTTCTGTGCCGTATTACTGGAACATTGCACCCAATCGTGACGCCACCTTGATTCCAACGGTCATGCTCCGCCGTGGTGTGGATCTGGCTGGGGAATTCCGGTATCTGGAAAACGACTACAACGGGCGTATCAATGCCAACTACATGCCCAACGACAAGCTCCGCGGCGAATCTCGCTGGGGCTTTTTCGGGCGCCATGACGGCACCATCAACACCGGTATTGACGCCATTGGCCAACTGGGTTTTGGCCTGAACCTCAATCGTGTCAGCGATAACAACTACTGGCGCGATTTCAGCCGTAGTGGCCTTTCGCTGACCACCCGCCTTCTCAGCAATGATGCGGCGGTGAACTGGGCCCGAGGTGATTTTTCGATGACTGCGAGGGTGCTTAAATGGCAAACCCTGCAAGACGTCAATTCCCCCATCGTGCCGCCCTATGACCGCCTGCCGCAGATTACCAGCCGCTGGGGCCGCACCAACGCCAACGGCGGTTTTGATTACCGTATTGAAGGCGACTTCACCCGCTTCAGGGCCGACGCGGCCCTGACCAACCAGCCCAACGCGGACCGCGGAGTGCTGTTCGGTGAGATCTCCAGGCCCTGGCTGCGTCCTTGGGGGTTTGTAACGCCCAAGATGCAGCTGCACGCCAGCAGCTACCAGTTTGACCGCGCGCTGGCCGGAGGGCAAACCTCCCATAATCGCCTGGTTCCCACCGTCAGCCTGGATGGTGGACTTGTATTCGAGCGAAATGCCAGTTATTTTGGACGTGGCTTCCTGCAGACGCTGGAGCCGCGGCTGAAATACGTCTACACGCCCTATCGCAACCAGAACATTCTGCCCAACTATGACGCGGGCGCCTACGACTTCAACTTCGCGACGATCTGGTCAGAAAATGCCTTTGCCGGCCATGACCGAATAGTCGACAACAACCTGGTCACCTTTGGCTTGACCAGCCGCCTGCTTGATCCAGACTCCGGGGCAGAGGTGGTTCGGCTCGGTATCGCGCAGCGCTATCGGTTCGTGCCCCAACAAGTTACCCTGCCCGGCCGGACACCGGCGGACAAGGGGCTTTCTGACGTCATGCTGGGAGCTTCGATCAACTGGAGCCCGACCTGGGCCTTCGACTCTGTAGCGCAATACAACATTAAAGCTGGCAACTCCACCCGCACCACCCTCGGCGTACGCTACTCCCCAGGGGACTACCGTACGGTCAGTCTGGCCTATCGGCGCGAACGCGACCTGGCTTCTCAGCAGATTGACCTCGGCTGGCAGTGGCCACTGAATGATCTATGGGGCGACCGTGGCCAGAATCTTGGCCGTGGCCAAGGGCAAGGTGCGGGGCGCTGGTACAGCGTCGGCAGGTTGAACTACAGCGTACCGGACCGTGCATTGGTCGACGGGGTCCTCGGCATCGAATACGATGCCGGGTGCTGGATTGGCCGAGTGGTGGTGGAAAAACTGCAGAGCAGTATTTCGTCGTCCACCAAGCGGATCATGTTCCAGCTTGAGTTTGTCGGGTTCTCACGCGTTGGCAGCAATCCGTTGCGCACATTGCACAACAACATTCCGCGCTATCAATACCTGCGCGAGGAAATCACATCACCCAGCAGGTTTACGCAATATGACTAAGCTTTCCAATGGTTCCCGGGCTGGCGCTCTCGCGGCGGCTGCAGCGCTGTGTGCGCTCTTGTCCTCCCCCGTCCATAGCCAAACCGCTCCTACCCAGGCAGCGTCCGCCGCTCCGGCGGCCAAGAAGCCTGCGAGTTCGCGCAAGCCAGCTGCGACTCAGAAAAAGCAGCAGCCCGCCAAGGCGCCAGCCAGAAAGGCTGCACCCGCACGGGCGCCTGCGCCAGTGGCGCCAGCGGCACCCGTTGCACCGGCTGCTCCTGTTCCTGCGCCTTCCAGCAGACCATCGTTCAGCATGCCGGCTCCTGCCGCTGCGGCGGCCCCACGGCCAGCTTCCCCTTCGGAGGCTCGCCAGGAAGCTGACTACATTGTGGCCATCGTCAATACCGAGCCAGTCACCAACAGCGAGGTGCGTGTACGCATGGCTCGGGCTGCAAAGCAAATGGCCGAACGCAATATGCGGCCTATTCCTGAAGGCGAGCTGCGGCGGGAAATCCTGGAACGGTTGATTTCCGAGCGTGCGCAGCTGCAGTACGCCCGGGAATCGGGCTTGAAGGTAGATGAAGCATCGCTGGTGCAGGCCGAGTTGACCATTGCACGCCAGAACCAGTTGACCAGTGTCGAGCAGCTTCATCAGCGCGTGCAGCAGGAAGGCCTCAATCTGAAGGATTTTCGCGAAGACGTGCGCAACCAGGTGTTGCTGGCGCGGCTGCGCGAACGCGAAATCGAACCCAAGCTGAAAATCACTGACCCCGACGTAGACGCGTTCATTCGCGAAAGATCGGGTGCCAAGCCGGGTGACCAGGAGATCAATCTGGCCATGATTCTTGTGTCCGTGCCTGAGGGCGCGTCCGCAGAAGAACGTGCTCGCCTGGAGACTCGCGCGCAGGAAGTGGGTCGACGCGCCCGCGCTGGCGAAGACTTCACCAAGCTGGCCCAGGAATTTTCCGACGCCAACAACCGTGGGCAAGATGGCGGTGTGCTTGGCTTGCGTCCTGCGGATCGCTATCCCGATTTGTTCGTGCAAAGTACCCGCCGGTTGAAAGCCGGCGAAGTTGGTGCGCCAGTCAAGTCAGACGCGGGCTGGCACATTCTCAAGCTGCTCGAACGCAAGCAGGGCGGCGAATTGCCCGATGTGAAGATTCCGCAGACCCATGCGAGCCATATCCTGCTTCGCGTAGGACCTTCCCAAAGCGAACGGGTCGCGGTAGATCGCCTCGCGGATTTCAAGCGCCGTATTCAGTCTGGACAAAGCACTTTCGAGGCCTTGGCGCGTGAATACTCGCAAGATGCAAGCGCCAAAGAGGGGGGCGATCTGGGGTGGGCCAGTCCAGGCCAGTTTGTGCCTGAGTTCGAGCAGGTCATGAACAACCTCGATAACGGGCAAATCAGCGACCCGGTGGTGTCCCGTTTTGGCGTGCACCTTATCAAGGTCGATGGACGTCGGGAGCAATCCCTCACGCCTGCCGAGCAGCGCCAGCTTGCACGCAATATGCTCCGCGAGCGCAAGGCGCAGGAAGCCTTCGAGACCTGGGCCAGCGAAGTACGCACCCGGGCCTACGTGGAATACCGCGAACCCCCGCGCTGAGTGGATGGCATCCCTTGAGCGCCGAGCGCAGCGCAAGGGAGATCCAGCGCTGTTGTTCCGAGGCCTCTGGATGCTCGCCCACAAGGCCCCGGCGCTCCCAGGACGACGCCTTCTTCGTGACACAGCACCATGAAACATATTCCCCGCAAGCGTTTCGGCCAACATTTTTTGACCGATTCCGCGATCATTGATGCCATCGTGCGCGCCATTGATCCAAAGCCCGGTCAGCCCATGGTTGAGATCGGGCCCGGGCTGGCAGCACTGACGCAGCCCCTGGCAGAGCGCCTGGGCCGGCTCACGGTCATCGAACTGGACCGCGACTTGGCCGTCAAGTTGCGCGCACATCCGCTGCTCGACGTCATCGAGTCTGATGTGTTGAAAGTGGATTTCTTGAACGTGGCTGACAGCTTGGGAGGAGGCAAGATAAGGGTGGCGGGTAACCTGCCCTACAACATCTCCAGCCCCATCCTCTTTCATCTGATGCCGTTCGCCGAACGCATAGAAGACCAGCATTTCATGCTGCAAAAGGAAGTGATTGACCGCATGGTGGCCAAGCCTTCCACCTCGGATTACGGCCGCCTGTCCGTGATGCTTCAGTGGCGCTATGCCATGGAAAACGTTCTGCACGTGCCGCCGGAGGCGTTTGATCCGCCTCCCCGCGTGGACAGCGCCGTGGTGCGTATGGTGCCTCGTGCTGATTTCGCCCCCCTGAATGCAGACCATCTTTCAGAGCTGGTGCAAGTGGCCTTCAGCCAGCGGCGCAAGATTCTGCGGCATACCCTGGGACGGTGGCTGACCGAGCATGGTTTCTCGGGCGAATTCGATGAGCAGCGGCGTGCGGAGGAAGTTTCTGTACAGGAATACTTGAATCTGGCCTCGGCAACTGCCCCGCGCGCATGAAAATATTCCAGATCTTCTACGACGACGCATCAAGGCAGCAGCTCGATCCTGCGTTCATTGCCTTGGATAACTCGGGCTCAGAGCGACCGGACTGGTTCGAATACTGGCCGATTCGGCAAACCCTGCTGAACAGCACCTTCGATGATGAAGAATACCTGGGGTTTTTCTCGCCGAGGTTCTACGAAAAGACCCGCATGCCTGGGACGGAGGTCATGGAACGGGTAAGCAACTCGAAGTGCGAGGTCATCAACTTCTCGCCCTTTCTGAACGAGAGCGCCCTTTATCCCAACAGTTTTTACCAAGCCGACGGATCGCACCCTGGTTGTTTGAAGATCAGCCAGGAATATCTCGACCAGGCCGGAATCGGGATTGACCTGCGCCAGCTTATTCAGGATCAGACCAGGACCATATTCAGCAACTACTTTGTCGCCAGGTATCGCTTCTGGAAGAAATGGATGGTGCTTGCAGACCAGCTCTTCCAGACCTGTGAGGCGCGCGATGATCCGCTCGCGGAAAAACTGAATGGCGGTACCTTGCACAGGGGTAAGCGAAGCTATCAGATGAAAATATTCATCATGGAGCGTATGGTGTCTTTAGCCCTGGAGCTGGAGAACATGAATGCAGAGACCGGCATCGACCACGCTAAAGCGTCGACCTATGGCACAGGTCATATATTCAACAATTTCCTGGTCATGGACGCCCTCAAAGGGCAATATCTGAAGACCAGATCTACTTACTTTCTGGGCATCTACCTCAACATGCGCAAGGAAGTAGTCCAGGTTGTGAAGAAACTCTATTCTGCCTAGGAGGCTGTCGGACTTGGAGCGCCGAAAGCGAGAAAAGGCCCCAGTGAGGACAGTTTTCGGCGGGTGGCCGCCCCAGGGATTTGCAGGCCCATAGCCAAGCTATGGGTCAAGAAAACCTTGAAAAATGGACCGCTGCGGCCATTTCGCAGCCGGCGATTTCCAAGTCCGACAGCCTCTAGTGAGCTGCAACGCCCGCCTCTCTGCGGGTGTGGTTGCCGCGCGTTCAGTTGAGCGCTATGCTCAGCTTGCGCCTGTAGCTGGAGAGCATTCAGCTTGTGGATCGGCGCCTGCATTGGCTGATTTGCCTGTGAGTTCGATGCCGCCGGCGCTCTTGCCATCAGCTTGTACCCCGCCTTTGGGTGGCGGGTGTCAGCAACTCCAGAATCGCCACATAAGTCTTGCGGGGCGCATCTTCATTCCACTTGCGGTCGCGCATGTAGTCCTCTTTCAAGAATTTAAAGGGATCATCATGAAAGATGACATTGATTGGATTGACGACGCCATACGAACGCCGGCGCAATGGCCCAATGAAGGGGAGTTCCTGAGGCGTTGCGACGCGGCCTTTGATGAGCTGGAGTTGCGCAACGATCTGGTGCCATTTGACACAGACAAGGTGACGTTGGTCACCGTCATGCGTAACGAGGAGCGGATGCTGCCCGCCTTCTTCGAACACTATCGGTCGCTGGGAGTACAGGCTTTCCATGTCATTGATAACGGCTCTGTAGACCGAACAGCTGCCATTGTTCGGGAGCAGGAGAGTGCCACGCTCTGGTACACCGAGGCCAGTTATCGCGCGGCAGCTTGTGGCTGCATGTGGGTGGGTGCGATCGTTCGCCGCTATGGGCTGGGAACCTGGGTGCTTCACGTAGATGCCGATGAATTCATGGTCTATCCCGGCATGGAACGACATGACATCAACGCCTTGGTTGCAGCGCTCGAACGTCGCGGCCAATCCCGTTGTTCAGCACCCATGCTGGAGATGTACGCTGATGATCGACAACTGCCTGAAGGCAGCATGGCCGTATCTGGCGATCACAGTGTCTCTGGGTTGGCGCCCTGGACATCGGTGCAGGAGCTTATCGGGCGTTACCCCTACTTCGACAGCGCTGCGCGTGGTCGCAGTTACCGTATGGTCGATTACGGCCATGGAATGATTGGTTTTCATGGTGGCGCACGTATGCGAATGCGCGCGCAGGCGGGTTGGGGCTCCGAGTTCTGGATTGGCAAGACGCCGCTGGCCCGTTGGCACGAGCGCACCGCATACGGCAATATTCATGTGCCGTGGCCTTTTCATGAGAATCCGAGGGCGCTGCAGACAGCGCTATTGCACTTCAAGCTGACCAATGGGCTGCCGGCCAAGATCAAGGAAGCTCTCGAGCACGGTCAGCATGCCTTTGAATCGAAGGAATACCGCATCATGGCGGAAATGATGCGGACAGGGCAGCTTGCGCATGTTTTTCATCCGGCCTTGTCGATTCCCTACAAATCTCCCGTTACGCTGGTGGCGGATGGTTTGATAGAGGTTTTACCGGAATTTATGAAAGTCTAGGGCGGGTTCCACTGCTTTAGTGTGAACGCGTTCTAGTCAAGCTTCCGAAATTCATGCAAAGTGGCTATCACGGTAATACCTTCTGCGTCCATGGCTTAGGCTTCTCGGTACTGCCACGCTGCCCTTGTTTTTCGCGCGTTTCGCTTCGGCGTCTTCTGCAGACCAGACTCCTAGCCCGTCAGTTCAGTGCCATGCTCAGCTTGCGCCTGTAGCTGGAGAGCAATTCGGCCTGTGGATCAGCGCCTGCATTGGCTGCCTTGCCTGTGAGTTCGATGCCACCGGCGCTCTTGCCGTCAGCTTGTGCCCCGCCCTTGGCTGGGGGTGGTGTCAGCAACTCCAGAATCGCCACATAAGTTTTCCGGGCCGCATCTTCATTCCACTTGCGGTCGCGCATGATGATTTCCAGCAACTCGTCCATGGCCTGTGTCCACTGACCTTCGGCCATCAGGATTTGCGCCTTCGCAAAGCGCATATCGAAATCGCGCTTGTTCTGGGCGATCGCTTCGTCAAATTGCGGCAACGGCCATTCGCCGCGTGGGTCGGCGTGAACGAACTGAAGCGCCATCAGCCACCGGTTCAAAGCGTCGAAACGCAGGGGACGGGGTTCGCGCTTGAGGGCAACTTCCAGAGTTGCAGCGGCTTCTTCGAGACCGCCTGTGGCAATCAACAAGCGGGCATAGTCTGCACGTGCGTCGTCGTTGCCAGGATCGGCTGCAAGCGCATCAGCAAGCTTGGCCAGGGCGGCCTCTGTATCTCCTGCTTCGAGCAGGGCTTCGGCTTCATTGATTTCTTCCTCGGCAGCGACGGCACCTTCGCTGGGAAGATGTTTGTCGAGGAACGCGCGCAGCTGGGCGGGGGGCAGGGCGCCAGCGAAGCCGTCTACAGGCTGGCCGTTTTTCAGCAGAATGCAGGTGGGAATGCTGCGGATGCCAAAAGCGGCCGCGATTTGCTGTTCCTGGTCGGAGTCGATCTTGACCAGCTTGAAGCGGCCTGCGTATTCAACTTCCAGCTGTTCCAGAATGGGGCCCAGAGTCTTGCAAGGGCCGCACCAGGGGGCCCAGAAATCGACCAGCACGGGGATGGTCATCGAGGCGCTGATCACCTCGGCTTCAAAGTTCTGGACAGTTACATCAATCATGGGGAGATTATCTCTTCATCGGCAACCGTAAAATCGGACACTTGAAATGACAAGGCCAGAGGCATGACCAAACAAGTGCTCGTAGGGGTAGTGATGGGTTCCAGCAGTGACTGGGACACCATGCAACACGCCGTACAGATTCTCCAACAGTTCGATATTCCGCATGAAGCCCGGGTCTTGTCGGCTCATCGCATGCCGGACGATATGTTCGCGTACGCGGAAGCCGCGCAGGGCCAGGGCCTGAGAGCCATCATCGCCGGTGCAGGCGGGGCAGCCCACCTGCCGGGCATGCTGGCTGCCAAGACAACGGTTCCGGTATTGGGGGTGCCTGTGGCTTCACGCCATCTGCAAGGTGTAGATTCCTTGCATTCCATTGTGCAGATGCCCAAGGGTATTCCGGTGGCAACTTTCGCCATTGGCACGGCCGGCGCGGCCAATGCAGCACTTTTTGCGGTGGCCATGCTGGCAGGTGTCGATTCAGGGCTGCGGCAGAGGCTGGAAGCCTTCCGCACCGAGCAGACCGCCCAAGCCCGGGCCATGAGTTTGCCGCCCACCTGAATTTCATAGCGCGTCCAAGGCTGTCAGCGGTAAGCTGCCAGCGGGCCGACTGCCCATATTGTTTGTCCTTTAAAGAAACCGCAAAAATGCCCACTTCCCTTCCCCTGCTGCCAGGAAGCCTCGTCAATGGCCGACCGGCTCTATTGGGCGTGTTGGGGGGCGGCCAGCTCGGCCGAATGTTTGTGCATGCCGCGCAGAGCCTGGGCTATGAAACGGTGGTGCTCGATCCTGATCCCGCCAGTCCCGCCGGCATGGTGAGCCATCGCCAGATCGCGGCGAACTACGATGATCCCTCGGCATTGGCCGAATTGCACGCCTGTGCGCACGCCATCACCACGGAGTTTGAAAACGTGCCGGCCGAGGCTTTGGCCTCCTTGGCATTGCAAAGACCTGTGGCCCCCGCGGCTGAGGCCGTGGCCATTGCGCAGGACAGGGTGCGCGAGAAAGCGCATTTCGTGCGCAGCGCCCAAAGCAGTGGGGTGGCTCCCGCGCCCTACGCGGTCATTGAAAACGAAGCGGATCTGTCCAAGGTCCCTGAAGAGCTGCTGCCCGGCATCTTGAAAACGGCCAGGCTTGGCTACGACGGTAAAGGTCAGGCACGCGTTTCCAGCAGGCAAGAGTTGGCCGCCGCCTGGCGTGCGGCAGGCAGCGTGACTTGCGTGCTGGAAAAGCTGCTTCCGCTGGCGCTGGAATGCTCGGTCATTGTCGCGCGTGGACGCGATGGGCAACTGGCCAATCTGCCCGTGCAGCGCAATCTGCATCGAAATGGCATCCTCGCGGTGACTGAGGTTTATGAGGGAAGCCTGCCCGAAGATCTGGCTTCCAGAGCGCAGCAAGCCACGCGGCAGATCGCCAACGATCTTCAGTACGTGGGCGTGCTCTGCGTGGAGTTTTTCGTATTGCAAGACGGCAGCCTGGTTGTGAACGAAATGGCGCCCCGTCCGCACAACAGTGGCCATTACTCCGTGGACGCCTGCGACTGTTCTCAATTCGAATTGCAGGTGCGGGCATTGACGGGCTTACCTCTGCTTGCTCCTCGGCAGCACAGCGCCTCCATCATGCTCAACCTGTTGGGCGACCTGTGGTTTGATGCGTCCGGCAATTCGCGTACGCTCCCATGGGAGCAGGTGCTCGCACTACCGGGTGCGCACTTGCACTTGTATGGCAAGCTGGAGGCCAGGCACGGCAGGAAGATGGGCCACCTGACTATGACCGGCGCCAGTGCGGCGGATGTCCGTGGCACAGCGCTACAAGCAGCGGCCCTGCTGGGCATGGAGGCGTTCTGAATGCCAGGCCTATCGAGGTCTTTTGCGGGGACGTTTTCACTCTCTCCCCCTTTGGGAGAGGGTTGGGGGGGGCGGCCAACCGGGGGCCGGCCATCCGGTGAGGGCAAGCGGCAGTTGGATCGTTCGCGGCGTTTATTAGTTGCCTTCTGCTCTTGTATTGAGGTCGGAGGCCGGGGAGTGCGCCCGGCAGCGTACCTACTTTTCTTTGCTTCGCCAAAGAAACGTAGGCAAAAGAAAGGCGACCCCACTGTCCGTGACCCTGCGCTTCGCTCCGGGCAACCTGCGGTGCTCGATCGAGCGGCGGTGCTGCGGAACTCGCTTTGTTCACTTCGTTCACGCCGCTCAGACATCCGCAGCAAGCTAGATC
>JAECRA010000021.1 GCA_015999985.1 Comamonadaceae bacterium | reverse complement strand
CTTGCTGTCGGCAGGTACAACGGTCCAGGGAGCGTGCTCTGTGGAGGTTGCTTTCAGCAAAGCGTCATAAGCCCGGTCGTATTCTTTCCATTGCTTGCGTACTTCAAGATCTCCCAAGTCGAACTTCCAGCGTTTGGCCGGGTCATCAAGGCGTTCCTGCAGACGCTGGCGCTGCTCTTCGGGACTGATGTGGAGCATGAACTTCAAGATGACGGTACCTGTCTCGGTCAGCATCCTCTCGAAGTCGTTGATCTGTGCATAGCGCTGCGCGGTCTGCGATGCGTCTATCCAGCCGTTGACCACAGGCACCAGCACATCCTCGTAATGGCTTCGGTTGAACACCATGACTTCCCCGTTGGCCGGTACGTGTTGGTGGATGCGCCACAGATAGTCGTGTGCCTTTTCGTTCTCGCTCGGCGCTTTCCATCCCACGCTGCGTACGCCCAGAGGGCTGGTCTCCTTGAAGACGGCGCGGATCGTGCCGTCTTTGCCCGAAGTGTCCAGACCTTGAAGCACGATGAGCAGCTTGTAGCGCCGGTCTGCGTAGAACAGGTTCTGCAGCACATCGATCTCGGTCGCCAAGGTCTGGATCGCTGTGCGGTCAGCTGCCTTGTCACCAATTGAAAAAGGTTTTGCGTTTGGCTTGCAATCTTTTAAATCGAATGATTTACTTTCGTTCGGGCATAAGCCTGCCAAACGGGCATCGACCTCATTCTCGCTGTCATTTTTTTTGCTTGCCATGCAGGGGCTCCGAAACGTAAATTCGACGACATCACCTGCCGGAACTTCCGGCGGGCCCCTCTTTGTACAACAGAGATGACAATGAGCCTATGAATCCGACTCAACTCTTCGATCCTGCTTCCAGCACTTACACCTACCTCCTCTATGACGAGCAATCGCGAGACGCGCTGGTGATCGACCCTGTGGCAGAGCAAATAGAGCGCGACATGGCCGTCATTTCGCAGTTGGGGCTGACCTTGCGCTGGGCGGTGGAAACCCACGCGCACGCCGATCATGTCACTAGCGCAGCCAGGTTGGCAGAGCTGACAGGGGCGCGTCTGGCTGCGCCTTCCGGGTGTGACATTGGTACCGCGGCGACTCAGCTTGCCGACGGAGATGAGCTGACTTTCGGGGCGGAGCGGGTGCGCGTGCTTCACACGCCAGGACACACCGCCGGCAGTATTTGCTATTACTGGCAGCGCTCCAGCGCCGGTGAGGGTGAGCCGGCTACCGCAAGCTCGAGCCCGGCTGCCAAGTTTGATGCGGAGACCCGCCCTGAATCCCGGCACGACACCCATCATGTCTTTACAGGCGATACCCTGCTGATTGGCGGCTGTGGCCGCACTGATTTCCAATCAGGTGATCCTGCGCAGTTGTACCGAAGCCTCACGGAAGTGCTTTTCAAATTGCCCGACACCACCATCGTCTGGCCAGGACACGACTACAAGGAGCGCACTCAGTCGACCATTGCCGTTGAGAAATCCACTAACCCGCGCATCGCGGGCAAGACTCAGGATGAATTCGTGGCGCTGATGAACAACCTCAATTTACCACCCCCCAAGCGATTGGAAGAGGCCGTACCTGCCAACCAACGCTCTGGGTTGCCTCAGGACGCGGGCCATGAGACATCTACAGTCGTGGAAGGCTATGCGGGAGACATATCGCCGCAGAAGGCGTATGAGTGGATGATCAATGGCCAAGCCGTGCTGGTCGACGTGCGTACAGATGCTGAACGTGAGTGGGTTGGCTTTGTACCTGGCGCAGTGGCCGTTGCGTGGAAGCAGTGGCCTGGCATGGCGCTCAATGCTGATTTCGATCAGGCGATCCAGAGGGCCGCTGAGGGAAAGGCGCTGGCCTTGCTATGCCGCAGTGGCGTGCGCTCTGTGGCTGCAGCCAAACGCGCAAGCGAGCTTGGTCTGTCTGCCTACAACATCCTGGGCGGGTTTGAGGGCGATCCCGATAACCAGGCGCACCGCGGGCACAAGAATGGTTGGCGCCACGCGGGCCTGCCTTGGAAGCAGAACTAGGGCGTGTCAACACGCCCTAGTCCGGTGAGGCGGCGCATTGCGCTCCGCCTCTGCTTCAAACACGCTACCAGGCGTGTTGTTTGTCGTCAGGGAAGCTGCCGTCCTTGACTGCTGCGACATAAGCAGCGAACGCGCCCTCTATGCTGGCAGCGCCGTCCATGAAGTTGCGGACGAACTTCGCCATGCGGCCAAGATTCATGCCCAACATGTCATGCATGACCAAAACTTGACCGGCTGTGCCGCTACCTGCGCCAATACCGATGGTGGCGCAGGACTTGAGTTCCTGGGTGATGCTGCTGGCCAGCTCGGCGGGCACCATTTCCAAGACCAGCAATGACGCGCCTGCCGCCTCCAGGGCCAGAGCATCCGCTTTCATCTGGCGGGCCTCCTCTGGTAGACGTCCCTGCACCTTGTAGCCACCCAGCGCAGCAACCGTCTGGGGCGTAAGGCCCAAGTGCGCACAGACAGGGATGCCTCGCTCCGTGAGAAACGCGACGATTTCCACGGTCCAGCCTCCACCTTCGAGTTTGATCATCTGGGCGCCGGCCTGCATGAGCACCACGGCTGAGGCAAATGCCTGTTCGCGCGACTGGTGAAAGCTTCCGTAGGGCAAGTCTGCGATGAGCAGTGCGCTGCTCGAATGGCGCTCAAGACCCTGGGCCACGCATTGGGTGTGGTATCTCATCTCCTCCAGCGTGACGCTGACGGTGGAGCTTCGGCCTTGACAGACCATGCCCAATGAATCTCCTACCAGAACGCAATCAACGCCTGCCGTGTCTGCAAATGCCGCAAAGGTGGCGTCGTAGGCCGTCAGTACCGCAATCTTCTCACCTTCAGCACGCATTTGAGCCAGACGAGTGACGGTGACTTTCTTGCGTTTGAGTTCCCCGGCGGGGCGATTTCCTCCGTAAGGCGTAACTGCGGTGGCCCCTGACTTTGGTGCCGTTTCTCTGTCTGACATTTTTGAATTATCCAAAGAATAAGATGAGAGGTCCCCAGTCATGTGGGGGCGATCGGTGAAGTCATCCCGAGGGTGCGAGTATGCAGTCTAGGGCGCGTCATCAGTTGAAACCCCCACGCGTTGCCAAGCCAGGGGGCGCCATGCTAGGCGTGGCGAGCGCTGTGTACTACTTTGCACAAGCGAGCCACGACAACGCATGGCGAGATCAATGGGCAAAAAAAACGGCGCCCTCAGGCGCCGCGTTTTTGAGCGTAATGACGATCAGAGTGCCGGGATGCGCAGCTTCTGTCCGGGATAGATCTTGTTAGGATCGCTCAGCATAGGCTTGTTGGCCTCAAAGATCTGGTTGTATTTGTTGGCGTCTCCATAATACTTTTTGGAGATGGCCGACAAGGTGTCGCCGCTCACCACATCGTGATACTGCGAGGCGGTGCCTGCTGGATATTGAAGATTGTTGTCCACACCGCTCACGCTGGCTACGTTGCCAGCAGACAGACCCGCCTTTTCCGCGGCTTCTTGAGTAGGTGCGCTGCCGCTCAGAGAGACTTTACCCGTGGCGCCATCGAAAGTGACTGCCAAACCTGTAATACCGAGGTTCTGCTTTTCGATGTAGGTCTTGATCGCGTCAGCCGCCTTGGCATTCAAGTCCGCCAGGTTAGGGGCGCTGGAGGCGGCTGCCGCTTCCACTTCCTTGGAGCCAAAAAGCTTTTCCCCGGCTTCTTTGATGAAACTGAACAATCCCATGTGAATTCTCCTTGCAGTTGGTAGTTGTGATGTAAAGAAGCCACTGTAACCGCTGCATAAGACACCTGACTAGTACTCTGGAGATATGCGGCGTAGGACAAAGCCGTTATATTGCCGTTCCATGACATTTCTGGCAATCGATGTCGGCAATACGCGACTAAAGTGGACCCTCTATGAGCGGGCGCTGCCTGGCGCCACCGTGGTGGCTTCGGGAGCGGAGTTCCTGGAGCAGATAGACCGTCTTGCTGAAGGCGCATGGGCAGCCCTGCCCGAGCCGACTTCCATGCTGGGCTGCATCGTGGCAGGGCAGGCGGTCAAGCACCGTGTGCAGGAACAGATGGAAATTTGGAATGTCGAGCCTCGCTGGGTGGTTGCAAGCAACGCCGAGGCGGGACTGACCAATGGCTACGATTTTCCCTCGCGGCTGGGGGCGGATCGTTGGGTAGCCATGATTGGTGCCTATCACCGCATGTTGGCCGAAGGGCCGGCGCGGCCCATGGTTGTCGTGATGGTGGGTACGGCGGTTACTGTAGAGGCCATAGACGCTTCAGGGCGCTTTTTGGGGGGCTTGATTCTGCCCGGTCACGGCATCATGCTGCGCGCGCTGGAATCAGGCACTGCAGGCCTTCACGTGCCGACAGGCGATGTGTGCGAGTTTCCTACCAACACCAGTGATGGCCTCACCAGTGGGGGAACCTACGCCATTTCCGGGGCTTGTGAGCGCATGGCACAACATGTGCGCCAGCATTGTGGCGCAGAGCCCGTCTGCATCATGACGGGCGGTGCAGGGTGGAAGATGCTGCCCAGCATGGGCAGGCCCTTTGAACTGGTGGAGAGCTTGATATTCGACGGCTTGCTTGTGATTGCCAAGGAGCGTGAGGTGCTCATGGGGCAACTGAAGGGCTGAATTTTGAGGGGCCGCTAGGAGCGTGGGGTGCTCGGCTCCCAGTCGAACTGGCTTCCCCTTCGCCTCCATTATTGAGAAATCTGGCTTTTCCTCAATTTTTCACTCCACCTTCACGCCACCTTTCTCAATCACAGTTTTCCAGCGCACGATCTCGCTGTTGATCAGCTTGGAAAATACCTCGGGTGGATTGGGCGTGGCTTCTGCGCCTTCGCCGGACAGCCGCCCGCTGATTTCTGGTGAAGACAGCGACTGATTGATCTGCGTATTGAGCTTCGTGATGATTTCTTTGGGCGTACTGGCCGGTGCCACGACGCCGTACCACTGATCCGCCTCGAAGCCGGGGTATCCGCTCTCTGCCACCGTCGGAATATCAGGCGCGGCTTTCACTCGATTGGGCGAAGACACAGCTATCGCGCGCAACTGTCCGGCCTTGACTTGTGTCATGACGGCCGGAAGGCCTGTGAACATCATTTGTATTTGCCCAGCCACCAGATCCGTCACCGCTGGTGCTGTGCCTTTGTAGGGAACGTGCTGCATCTGCGTGCCAGACTGGAGCTTCAAGTACTCGGTAGCGATGTGTGCGGCGCTGCCGTTGCCACCGGAGCCGTAGTTGATCTTGTTGGGGTTGGCCTTGGCATAGGCGATCAGTTCCTGCACGTTTTTCGCGGGCACAGAGGGGTGTACCACCAGCACATTGGGCACCCGTGCCACCCAGGCGACTGCTGCAAAAGCTGTAAGAGGGTTGTAGGGCAGCTTGGGGTAGAGCGACGGGGTGACCGCCAGGGTGCCAATGTGCCCCATCAGCAGCGTGTAGCCGTCTCCGGCGGCCTTGGCCACTCTGTCCGCGCCAATCGAGCCGCCAGCGCCGGGGACGTTCTCGATCACCACGGGCTGATTCCACGCCTGTGTCAGCTGCAGTCCAATGGTGCGGCCCAGAATGTCTGTGGATCCGCCAGGAGTGAAAGGGACGACCAGACGGATAGCCTTGTTGGGATAGGTTTTGCTGTCCTGGGCGCGGGCGCTCAGAAAAGGGGTCGCCAGCAGGCTGCCTGCTGCAGCGGCAATGAGCCTGCGACGGTGCTTATCCATGCCTTCGCTGGATGCAATGGATGGCTCTAGAGGCTGATGCATGTCGTGTCTCCTTTGATAATTCGTTGTCATGGCAAAAGCGAATGCCCTTGCGAGCCTGTTCAGATGGCTCTGTGTGCCTTTTTAGCTTTTCTTTTCATTGCGCTGCACAAGCAGTCGGTCTGCATACTCCTGCCAGGGGGACGTGCCAGTCAAGCCGTGGAAAACCCCGTCTCGCGCCAGAGAGGCTACCCAGTCCTGCTTTTCGGCAATGGCGCTGGTCATGATGGGTTCAAAGCCAGCTTCCTTCACCGTATTGGCTGATTCACGCATTTCTTCCGCACGCCGCTTGCCGTGCTGCACGACTCTGCTGAAGAAGTAAGCGCCTTGTCGGCTCCAGTCGATCTGTGGGAAGGTTTCCTGCAAAGTGGGCAATACGTGGTCTTCCACTCCGTAGGCGCGGGCATTCGTATAGGCCTCAATCACCAGCGCTTCCAAACCTTTGATCATGATGCTGCGGCTCATCTTGATGGCAGAGGCCACGCCCAGTTTTTCCGAGACGGCCTTGGCATTCATGGACCATGCGTTCAGTGTGATGGCCAGATGTGATGCCTGAGGGCCGCCCAACAGCATGGGTACTTCAATGCCATAGGGCGGAACGGAAGTCATCACCCCGGCTTCGACATACTGGCCACCTGCAGCCTCTATCGCCGCGGCCGCACGCTGCTTGGTCCCGGGGGAGGCAGAGTTGAGATCCAGAAAAATACTGCCTGGCCGCACATGCTGCGCAGCTTCCTGCGCCACCGCCAGCGTGTTGGAGGCCGTGACTGCGGAAATCAGCAACGTGGAGTCGGCGCACAGGCTGGCCATGCCGTCGGTGGGCGTGATGCCGTCGGCGATCGCTGCGGCGCGAGGCGCTTCGCTTGCCGAGCCTTCAAACTTCAGGTCCCAGGCTCGCACGGCTTGAACACCGTCCTTGCCTTTCAAACCTCGGCCAAAGATGCTGCCGACTTCGCCGAAACCGATGATCCCAAGGCTGATGTTGGCCATGAGTTGCTCCTTCCGAGATGAGTAATAAATAGAGACGGTCAAGCTGAGGACTTGGCTCGCCTTTGTGCGTGTCCATTGTTGTGAAACCTGATGAACTCAAGGTTGCTTTGTGTTGTGCGCACTGTTCGATTCTATTCATGGGTATGGTGAAATGCAGCCATGCTTGCCTTGCGTCATATTCGGACTTTAAGCGTGGTGGCCCGTACGGGCGGCGTGCGCTTGTCCTCGGAGTCATTGAGGCGCGTCCCTTCTGCCATCAGCCGTGCAGTGGCATTGCTGGAAGGCGCGCTAGGCATGCCTCTGTTCGAACGCAAAGGGCGCGGCATGTTGCCTACTCCCGCAGGCGCCTTGGTGCTGGCTCGCTTCGACCGCGTCCGGGAAGAGCTTTCAGCCGTGCTTGACGAAGCCGCTGGAGGTCTCAAAGCGCAGGCCTTGCCGGCCGCCGCAGCCGATGTCCTGTATGACGAGCGCCGCTTGCAGGCTGCCTCGTTGCTGGCCGAGCTGCACCACATGCCTTCAGTAGGCCGACGCCTGGGCGTGTCACCTTCGGCCGTGAGCAGCGCTCTGGCGCGATTGGAAGGGGCATTGCGGCAGAAGCTTTTCCTGCGTACGGCAAGCGGGCTCATGCCAACGGATGTGGGTGCGCGATGGACTATGCGCTTTGACCGTGCGCTGGCAGAGCTGCGGTACCTGGAGGATGACATCGCTGCGGCTCGTGGGAGCCTGCGAGGCTTGATCACGGTGGGCACTCTTCCGCTGGCTCGCACCAGAGTACTTCCCCGAGCTATTGTGGCTTTGCGGCAGTCGCATCCCGGCTTGAGGATCCATTCGCTGGAAAGCCCCTATGAAGAGCTTCACGCCGGACTGATGAGAGGCAAGGTCGATTTCATCATTGGCGCCCTACGCCCTGATGTTGACCCTTCGCTGAGTTCCGAAACCTTGTTTGAAGATGAGCTGGGTGTAATGGCTGCGGCTACGCATCCGTTGGCGCGAAAGCGCAAGGTCGACTTCCGTGACCTTCGAGGTCAATCGTGGGTACTTTCGCGGCCAGGCACACCTCTGCGGGTCTCGCTCGACCAATTTTTCACAGGCCATGGTGAACCCGCCCTGGTACCCGCAGTGGAAACCGGCGACCTGGCGCTGGTGCGGGGCCTTTTGATGGAAGGCGGAATGCTCACTGTCCTTTCCACTCATCAGCTCCGTTACGAGGTGGATGCCGGACAAGTGCGGGTCTTGCCCTTTGCCATGGATGGCCTGCGTCGTCATATTGGTCTGGTGACCCGCGCGGGGGCGAAGTTGCCTCCTGGGACGCTGGCGCTGATGCAAGAAATAAGATCCCCTGAATAAATGACTCCCCCTGAGTCGCTGACGCGCCTTCCCCCAAGGGGGGACGCAGCCAGCGGCCTGAAGAATGGGGCTCCCCCCTGAGTCGCTGACGCGCCTTCCCCCCAAGGGGACGCAGCCAGCGGCCTGGCAAAGCCAGCTCCGCGGCTACACCCGCATGGCCTGCTCCGCGGCCTTCTGAATTTGGCTCCCTCTCCCGCGGGCGGGAGAGGGAGTGAAACCCCTCGCTTGCGACTGATGCGTGTAGGGCCGAGCGAAGCAATGGCCCGAGTGGGTGTCCACCCCTTTGGCCGTGCCGAGGAGCGCAGGGTAAGGGGCGGGCAAGAGCACTGCAAGATGCTCTTGCTTCAATATCTAGCTTGCGCCAGCTGTTTGAACGTAGAGAGCGAAGCGAACAAAGTGAGTTCTGGCGCACCGCCCCTTGCACGAGCACCACAGGTTGCCCGTAGCGCAGCGCAGGGTCACGGACTTGGGGCCGCCTTTTCTTGCGCCAGGTTCTTTTGGCGGAGCAAAAGAAGGTGGCTGCGCTGCCGGGCGCACTCCCCGGCCTCCGACTTCAATGCAAGCGCAGAAGGTAACTAAACACCGCAGCGCTTAGAACTTCTGCCAAATGCCCCTTACCGTGTGGCCGGCCCCGCGACGCGCGACCGCCAAGCAGCCAAGCCAAGCATGCCCCCCTTATCCCCCTAAACTCTGAAACATAGCCTGCCGCGCCTGGCTGATCACCTGTCCTTTCCATGAGTCAGCATCTGTATAAAACGCGCGCTTGAGATTCGACTGGATCTGTGCCGCCACGTCAGAGGACGCCATCGGGTGCAAGGCTAACCAATGATCAGCGCGAAGAGCGTCCAGGACTTCGCCAGAGCAAGCCGTGCCGAACTTGAGCACCATCTCAGTGCACTCGGCTTGCGGAGCGGCTTGCGTCAGTGATGACCACATGGTGGCTAGGGAGGAGGCGTCAGGAGAGGCGCTCTCATGAAGTGGCCTCACACCCTCGCCCCACCATTGGCGAGCCCGAGCGAGGCCTTTGGCATCTTCACAACCCACGTAGACACGCTCAGCTTCCGCTGTTGCACCTTCGCCGGTGTGCAGATCAATCCAAGCGATCTGTTCCGCGTGGCCGACATAGCGGGCTAACAGCTGATGCAAGGTCAGGTGACTCCAGGTCGGCGCATGGCCACCGTAGAACATACCGTCCGGGAATTCGTACTGTCCGGCACAAAGAGCGGCCAGCCAGGCATCGTCGCTGCTCGAACCGGCAAGCGCTTGCAAAGCTTCTCGATTGGCGGTATCTGGTGGCCAGACCTCAGGAAGCAGCAATGAATGCGCACGGCGATAGAGGAGGTTGACTGGCCGCGGCTTCGTGAAATCCACGAAGTTGCGGTTTAAAACCACGTTCTCCTGTGTCACGTACCGCAGATGAGAAAACCCATACGGATTGAGCGCATGCAGGTAAAGCACGGCCATACCCGCCGCTCGTGCTTTGTCTCGCCATTCTGAATCGTGCAAAGCAAACACCTGCACCCCTGATCCGCCAAACCCATCGACTCCGTGGAGACCACTGCTGACGATCAGCAGGCGCTTGCTTTGCGGGTCGCCATCAAGCGCCACATCCAGCGCCAGTTGCTCCCCCTCTTTACCTGCAAGGGGGTGGTTGAACGATTCAATACGAGCGCTTGCAGTGGCGGCCGCTTCGAGAAACTTGACGCGCGCCTTGGCATAGCTGGACGCGAAAGCGTCCGCTACTCCAATCACACCACACCTGCTGGCATAGGTCGGTCCTTGGGCGGCTGGTGCGCCAGCCACGCGTGGGCCAGTTTGATCCAATAGGAGCCGCCCAAGGGAATCAGCTCGTCGTTGAAATCGTAGTGCGGGTTGTGCAGGACGCACGGGCCGGCGTCATGTCCGCCGCCCTCATATTGGCTCCGGTGAGCGCCATCGCCATTGGCAATGAAACAATAGGCACCAGGGCGCGCTTGCAGCATGTAGGCAAAGTCTTCCGCACCCATGGTCGGCTCTTGAGCAAGGGTTTTGTCGGCGCCCACAATTTCCGTCATGATGCGGCGCGCAAAATCTGCTTCATAAGCTGTATTGACCGTAGGTGGGTAGTTGCGCGTAAAGCTGAAATCGCAATTCGCGCCAAACGCCGTGCAGATACCCTCAGCGACCTCCTGCATGCGCCGCTCGATCAGATCCAGCACCTCGGTGGTAAAGGTGCGCACCGTACCTTGGATTTCGCAGGAATCGGGAATCACGTTGGTGGCTTCTCCGGCATGGATCATGGTCACCGAGATGACGCCTGAATCTACCGGCTTCTTGTTGCGCGTGAGAATGGTCTGAAAGCCCTGCACCATCTGGCAAGCGATAGGGACTGGATCAATGCCCGTGTTCGGCATGGCCGCATGGCCGCCCTTGCCGGTCACGATGATCTTGAATTCGTTGGTAGAGGCCATCACAGGCCCGCTGCTGACGGCAAAGGTACCGACTGGCATACCCGGCCAGTTATGCATGCCGAATACCGCTTCTACAGGGAATTTTTCGAACAATCCGTCCTTGATCATCTCTCGAGCACCACCGCCACCTTCTTCAGCGGGCTGGAAAATCAGGTAGACCGTGCCATCGAAATCGCGGTTCTGCGAGAGGTGCTGCGCTGCGGCCAGCAACATGGCGGTATGACCATCGTGTCCGCACGCATGCATCTTGCCCTGATGCCGGCTGGCGTGTGAAAATGTGTTGAATTCCGTCATGGGCAAGGCGTCCATGTCGGCGCGCAGACCAATGGCGCGGCCATTTTTGCCGCCGTCACGCCCGTGCACGATGCCGACCACTCCGGTCGTGCCCATACCCCTGTGAACCGGAATACCCCATTCAGTTAGTTTTTCGGCCACCAGATCCGCAGTGCGCACTTCTTCAAAGCACAGTTCCGGGTGGGCATGGATGTCACGCCGGATGGCAGCAATACCGGCGGATTGGGCGAGGACGGCGTCGATGAGATTCATAGGCGCCAGTCTAGCCCGTATGGATCGATTTCGCATCAGGGTCACTCATGAGAGCATGCAGGGATAATGGTCGGGCGAGCCTTTTTCGCTGAAACTTCCAGACCATGGCGATTCAGAAAATCGAAGCATGGGGCAGCCTCGCTCTTGTGCACAATCAGTTCAAGCGAGCGAGCATGGTGCTCGTGGCGTTGGTGCTCGCGGGCTGCTCGTCGGTGTCCTACTACGCCCAGTCCATCCAAGGGCATCTCTCGCTCATGCATGCGGCCAGGCCCTTGGATGATTGGCTGTCGGACCCCGCCACACCGGCCGATCTTCGTCCCCGGCTTGAGCTGGCCCGGCGTATGAGGGCGTTCGCCTCCGCTGAACTTGCATTGCCTGACAACGCCAGCTACCACCGCTACGCAGATCTCAAGCGCAGTGCTGCGGTTTGGAGCGTCGCTGCTGCGCCTGCCGATTCATTGGTTCTTAAAACCTGGTGTTTTCCCTTCGTGGGCTGTGTCGGGTACAGAGGCTACTACGATGAAGCTGAGGCACGTCAGTTGGGAGACCAGCTTCGCCAGCAGGAGGGGCTGGAAGTGGCCGTCTACGGTGTGCCCGCCTATTCCACCCTCGGTTGGCTCAATTGGATGGGAGGTGATCCGCTGCTTTCAACCTTCATCCGTTACCCTGAGGGTGAGTTGGCTCGCATGATCTTTCATGAACTGGCGCACCAGGTGGTCTATGTAGATGACGACACCATGTTCAATGAATCGTATGCCACGGCGGTCGAAAGGCTGGGCGTGGCCCGCTGGCTGGCTACTGAAGCCAGTGAGGCAGCGCGGCGCGATTACGCGGCCTTCAACGATCGCCGCCGAGCCTTTCGAGCGCTGACCCTCCAGACGCGTGGAGAATTGGAAAAAGCGTTTGAGAGAAAGCCGGCCTTGGCAGAAGGCGCTGGCGACCCGCTGACGGCTAAGAACGAAGTCATGCTACGTTTTCGCGATCGCTATGCGCAACTGAAGCAAAAGTGGGAAGCTGCCGGTACGCCCTTCAGTGGCTACGACCGCTGGGTCGAGCAGGCCAATAACGCCAGTTTTGGTTTGCAGGCCATTTACGACGAATTGGTGCCTGGTTTTGAAGCCTTGTTCGCGCAGGGTGGTGGCGACTGGGCGCGTTTTCATGCCGCTGTGGCCGAACTGGCCGCTCAACCAAAGCAAGAGCGGCGCCGCAAGCTGAAGGACCTGCTGCGTTGATTCTTCAGCGCCCAACGCTCAAGCTGGCATTCAGCCTTGGCGCAACTCTTCGATCAGATCGATGTACTGCTGCATGGCGTCATCAGCGGAGGTGTCTTCCAGTTTTTTCCACGCATCCCACTTGGCGCGTGCTACCAGGTCGGCAAAGCCTGGCTTGGCTTCTTCATTGTCACCTTGGCTAGCTTGTTTGTAGAGCGCATATATCCGCAGCAGCGTGACATTGTCCGGGCGGGAGCTCAGAGTCTTGGAGTTGGCGACGGCTTCTTCGAAGCGGGTTTTGAGGTCAGACATGCTGGGATATTCAAAGGATTCTTAAGGACGCCAATATACGCGAGGCTCGTCATCGCTCGTCTCTCGAAAACCCTGCGTCTTGCCGTTTTGGCAGGACTAAAGTGCAAGTCCTGCTCGCGCCAGTTCAACCCACAGGCGCTCGACGGCGTCGCGTGGTGGCGTGCTGGCCGCCTGCTCATACAAGCGCGTGGCTTCAGTTAGTTGTGCTTCGCCCTCCATGGCGACCAGCGCGTCTGCATAGCTGACCATGACGGCCGCCGAGTCAGGCGCCAATCGCAAGGCTTCGCGAAAATGTGCACGAGAAGTTTCGGCTTTTGCCCCATAGGTCATGGCTGCTATCAGGGCGCCGACTTTCTCGATGACCTCGGCATGGAACATACCCAAAGTGACATGCGCATAAACATGATTGGGCGCGAGCGCCAGGGCTTTTTGAAGCGCCGTGAGAATCTGTGCGCCAAGGCCTTGGGCGAGCGCGCGCGCTACATGTATGCCTTGGCTATACCGCGTAAGGGCATAGCCTTGCCAAAACCAGGCATTGGGGTTGTTGGGTTCTTCAAGCGCGTGAGCGTGAGCACGCGCGTGGATGCGCTGGAACAGATCCAGGCGAGCCTTCTCTCGCGGCTCTATCAAGGTGGCATAGGCAGAGGCAGCGCGATTGGCGAGCGATATGCCGCTGAGCCCCGCAGACAGGCCCGCAAGTTCTGCTTTCTCGAAATCACCCGTGTGCAGCAACGCCCAGCCCTGTAGTACTTCCGGTTGCTGGGGCAGGGGCTCGCAATCGAGCACATGCAAGCGCTGCCACTGCGCCGGCAGTGTGCTGCCATCGAAGAATTGTTCGCAGGCGTGGGAGGGTAGGGCTGTCATGTCTCAGATGTCTTTTGCATCATAGGCAGAAATTAGGGCCAACAAATGGGCGCGTGCATCCTCTTGCAAGTAAGGTGCCAACATGCTCATGACATGGTGCGCGCCGCGCAGCAAGGCATCCTGGGCATTGGCTGGCTCCATGGCGCTACGAGGATTGAGCACGTATTCATAGCTCAGCCAATAGGTCAGAACCACCACCATGGTTGCAGCCGCTGCGTTTCGCGTCTTATCTTCCTCGAGCGTGACATGCACGCGATCCTGTCCGTCGACCAGTGTGTCGAGAATGGCGCGCACGGCTGTCCGCTTGCGCATCAGGATGACGGGAAAGTGCGTTTCCAGGCGTCGGTTGCGCGAAAGCAGGTGGTTCAGGTCACGGTATAAAAACCGGTGCTGCCAGATCATCTCGAAAAGCGAATGCAGGAAGAACCAGGTGTCTTCTACATCTCGCACGCCTTCGGCAGCGCCCAGCAATTCGAGCAGTTCGGTTTCGAACTGCTCGAACAATGTGTTGATCAGCTCCTCCTTCGAAGGAAAGTGGTAGTACAGGTTTCCGGGGCTGATGTTCAGCTCCGACGAGATCATCGTGGTGGAGACGTTGGGCTCGCCATAGCGGTTGAACAGATCAAGCGTGGTCAGCAGGATGCGCTCGGCGGTGCGTCGGGGCGCTTTCTTGGCCATCTCTTATCTCCATTCGATTGTCGTTGTCTCCTGCCACTTCAATGCATGCATTGAAGTGGCTCGCGATGAATGTGTTTTGACTGGATCATAAACACGCTTCAAATCGAGTGCTTTCGCCGTCTTATCGCCCCCAGGAAAAAAATACCAGCCGAAAGTACCGCGAGTCCCCATTGGCCCAAGGAAGGCACTGCCTGGAGGCTGGGTACTTGCTTGGCCGTGAATTGCGCCGTCAGGCTGCGCGCCTGGTCCATCGCTACTGTGCAAGCACCTGCGGTGTGGGTACACGCGCCGCTCCAGCCACTGAACTGGTAGCCGCTGGCGGGTGTCGCTGTGAGGGTCGCGTAAAGTGGCTGATCTTCTGCTGCATAGGTCGCGGTGCAGTGGTCGGTGGTGGACGCGCAGGAATCAATTCCACCGGTGACGGTGCCATAGCCGGCTCCGTCGACCGTAATGCTCAAGACCGCTGAACCCAGGCGACGTTGCACGGCCCCCAGATCGCACCCATTCGGTGGGCGTGCTGCGCCGCGTTGGTCGGTTGCCGGGCAGGTGGCACCCTGTCCGAGTGCAGAGCTGCCTTCGGGGGGCATTCTTGTGAGAGTAGGGCCGCCATTGTTTTGCAGTGGGCCTAGCCCGGGATCGCTGGAGATTTGCGTTCCTGAGCAGATGAGGTTGGAGCCGCTGACGCAAGCTCCTTCGAACAGGACATTGTTCAAAGTAGTGACAGAGGTGCCGGAGCCCGCTACTTGCGGACCGGGCCCACTCGACATGTTGCCCCAGAACACAGAGTTACGAACTAAAGGTGTGCTGGGCTGGACATCACTCACGCTGAAAATAGCACCACCGGTGTCGGCCGTGTTGCCAGTGAAGGTGACATTGGTGAGGGAGGGGCTGCTAACGCCGCCACCCAAACCCGCATTCAACATGGCTCCGCCGTTGGAAGCCATGTTGTTCGTGAAGGTGGCGTTGGTGAGGGTGGGGCTGCTGGTACCTCCTGCGATGCCTAGATTCACCAGTGCGCCGCCGCTGTCTACCGCGGAGTTACCAGCGAAAGTGACATTATTGAGCGTGGGGCTGCTGATGCCGCTCCCAACGGCTTGATTCAGCAGTGCGCCGCCACTCTCGCCCGCTTCGTTATTCGCGAATGTGACGTTGACGAGGAGGGGGCTGCTGACTCCGTCCGCCCCTTCGTTGCTCATGGCGCCACCTTGAATGCCGGCCACATTGCTCGTGAATGTGACGTTGGTGAGTGCTGGGCTGCTGGTGCCGTGCTCACCCCTGTTGAGAAGTCCGCCTCCTATGGACGCAGAGTTTCCCGTGAACGTGACATTCGTCAACGTCGGGCTACTGGTGCCGTGGGTGCCGTCGTTGAATTGTGCGCCGCCGAGTTCGGCTTGATTGTTCTTGAACACGATGTTGTTTAGCACCGGACTGCAAACACTGCCGGGGCCAGTGCCGTCGCAGTACAGGCCGCCCCCGGAGTCCGCTGAGGCATTTCCGTTGACGATGCTGAAGCCGTCAAGCAAGGTGCTGTTGGTGAGGGGGCCGTTCGCGGTGGTGCCGTCCACGAGCAACACACGCCTCGCGCCCTGCCCATCGAGTGTGGTCAGGCTGGCATCGGGACTGCGCGCTTCGGGGTTGGCAGGAGTGGCGCCTGTATAGCCGCCGCGCAGGGTCAAGGGGCGGTCAATGAGAAAAGGGGTGGCGGTGTAGACGCCCTGCCGAATGCGAATGTCGCTGCACTGGGTATTGGCGAGCGCGCTGGCCAACGAGGTCGCGTTCGCCCAACCGCTGCCACTACCGTTGCCGCTGGGAAGAGGGCCGGCATAGCAGATGGCTGCTTGCGTCTGCCCAGCCATTGTGAGCAGTACCGCACCTAGCACTGCACACTTCGCTACCCAGCGAGCGCGGGGGATCTTTTTTGTCTCGTCCATATGCTGTTTTATTTTTGATGGCGGATAGCAAGCGGACATGTTTTTGCTGGACGTCGTGCTTATCCCGTTTTCATCATGTTACGCGAAGGCATAGATCACGACAAAACACCATCCTGCGGCGCCCCTTCTCCACTGCCCCGCGCTTCTCCGTGCGGCAAGGACCCCGCACCCACACCATCTAGATCAGACGGCCGCGGAGCAGGCCATGCGGGGTGACCGCGGAGCGGGCTTTGCCCGGCCGCTGGTTGCGTCCCCCCAAGGGGGAAGGCGCGTAGCGCCTCAGGGGGGTATCTTGACCAGACGGCCGCGGAGCAGGCCAAGCGGGGTGACCGCGGAGCGGGCTCCGCCCGGCCGCTGGTTGCGTCCCCCCTCAGGGGGGAAGGCGCGCAGCGACTCAGGGGGGAGCTTACTTCGGTATGGGCCTCTGCACCTGTACTCCGAAAGCCTGCTGCACGACGAAGTCGAGCAGGTCTCCATTGGACTCGGTGACCTGAATGCGCGCAGGCAAGTATTCCAGGGACGGCGCAAGCCAGAGCTCCATCCGAGCATCGGTGGGTTGTGCAGGCTCATGCGTCAAGTGAATGGTACGCAGCGGTTTTCCGTCTAGGCCCTCTATGGTTTGCTCTTCCGGACCAACCACGAACGACCATTCGAGCACCGAAGGCGGATTTGGGGCGGCAATGGGCAATGTGATGGTGCTGCCTGGCGGGTAGCGTTTGGGGTCGGCGGCAATCAACGACCCCAACTGGACGATCAGACTCAAGCGGTCCTGGGTGCCTGGAAGGATTTTCCATTCCGAAACCTCGGGCGCGAAATTCAGGCGTTCACCGGGGTGATCGAATTTCATGCTAGCGAAGCCGTTTGTGCGAAGCGAAGCGGCCAGCGGAGCCAGTCCTTGCGGAGTTATCAAGCCATTGGCATTGCGGGTCTGTTCACCAATCTTGACCTGATAGAAGACCCACTGCGATTCGTAAAAAGTCCCGTCGTGCCTCCAGAGCAGCCGGGAAGGCACATCCACAGGCGCTCCACCTACGGTGCCTGTCGCTTTGTAGGTAATTTGGGCGGACTGCGGCACTAAAACCGGTGCGTCACCTGCGCTCTTGATGCTGGCCCGCGCAGTGGCAGCGTCAGCATCCGTCGGTCTGAGCTCGATCGGCATCGCCGGGGGGAACGGGGCGAACTGCGGCGGGGGCGCCATGGAAAGGATGGACGGCTCTTGATCCGAGCCTGCGCCGACCGACCCCGTAGCGCCACTGGGTGGAGGTGTCACGGGCACGGGTTTGCTGGTTTCCTTCTTCTCGGAAGGCGTCTTGGGCGCTGCCGCTCTGGCGTTGGTCGGCTCGGTAGGCTTCGTTACTGGAGTGGCTTGAGGTTCAACTGGCCTTTCCGGTTCTGCAGGCTGCTCTTGCGGGGGCGTGGGCACGGGGGCGGGCGCAAGCTCAGGCGCTTCGGCCTTTTGCTCGGGGGCCGTGGGGC
This sequence comes from Comamonadaceae bacterium, assembly GCA_015999985.1. Lineage (GTDB taxonomy): Bacteria > Pseudomonadota > Gammaproteobacteria > Burkholderiales > Burkholderiaceae_C > Ottowia. The sequence continues at coordinate 47,168 of JAECRA010000021.1, read as the reverse complement.
CAATCATGCGCGTGACAAGAGTGCTGGTGCCCAGGCCAGGACGGCCGACATTTCCCCAGCGTGGTAAGCCGACAATCAGCAAAACGTGCACCGCGAGTGCTACCGCCGTGCATATCAGGAGGCGCCGCTGTTGAGGATCGTGGGACAAAGAGTGAATAGTGGCTGCAGGCAAGATACGCGTATGAGAATCTAGGCCACGCTTGTGGCCATTGGTTGCGGGTGTCTTTCAAAACTCGATACTAGGACCGGGTCATCAGGGCGTCTTAAACCGCCCTAATCCTTTTGGCGACTCCTGCCCGGCGTTTTGGCAGCCGACGTCTTGTCGGTCTCGTTGGCCCTTTCCAGGGCGTCCAGACGTTCGGACAGCCGCTCCAGGTCTGCGGCGGTTGGCAAACCCAGCCGCTCCAGCGCCCGTGCCACCCGTTGTTCAAAGATGCCTTCTAGCTTATCCCAGCGGTCGGTGGCCGCGCTGCCTGCACGCGAAGCCAGTTCTTCAATGCGCTGCGTAGCTTCGCTCATGCGCTCCTGCGCTATGGCCTGCGTCTTGCGCTGCATGGAGATGCCGTCGTTGACCAGAGCCTCGAAGGCTTTCGTTCCCTCGGCCTGAGCCTTGGCGAAAGCACCCAGGCCCGCCAACCATATATTTTGGTGGGCAGCGTCGCCGGCGTCCGTCTCGGAGGCGGCTCCCTCAGGGAATTGCGGGTCCTCGTTGGAGGGTGTAGAGCCTGATTTTCTCGTGACCATGGGTGAATCTCCTGCGCTTGCGCACAATGCGGAGGCCGTCCTGTGCGGGTGGAAGCGAATGACGCGATGGCATCAACCTGGGATTATCGCGCCGGGCCTTTCCCGGAACATGAAATAATTGCTCGCTTTACATCACACTGTACGGCGGCAACCGCTCCGTACTATGCATCCCGGGCCAAAGCCATATTTGCATAGTATCGCAGGGTAGCGCTCGCTGTGTTGGGGCATACATTTATGATTCTCGTTACCGGCGGTGCCGGGTTCATCGGCGCCAATTTCGTTCTCGACTGGTTGGCTGGGAGCGATGAGCCAGTGGTCAATCTGGATAAATTGACCTATGCCGGCAACCTGGGCAACCTTGCCTCAGTGCAAGGCCATCCGCGCCATCTATTTGTTCAAGGTGATATTGGCGACACTGCGCTGTTAGATGGCCTGCTCAAAGAGCATCGCCCACGGGCCATCGTCAACTTTGCGGCAGAAAGCCACGTGGATCGATCCATCCACGGCGCTGAAGACTTCATCTTCACCAACATCGTGGGTACGTTTCGACTGCTCGAAGCCGCGCGGTCATACCACGCGGGTCTGGGCGAACCTGAAAAGGCGGCATTTCGCTTTCTGCATGTGTCCACCGACGAGGTCTACGGGTCCTTGGCGCCCGATGCCCCGGCGTTCAAGGAAGACCATGTCTACGAGCCCAATAGCCCGTATTCAGCCAGCAAGGCGGCCAGTGACCACCTCGTTCGTGCATGGCACCATACACACGGCTTGCCGGTAATAACTACTAATTGCTCCAACAATTACGGCCCGTATCACTTTCCCGAAAAGCTGATTCCGCTGATGATCGTCAACGCGCTGGCCGGAAAGTCCTTGCCAGTCTACGGCGATGGACAGCAGGTACGTGACTGGCTTTACGTCAAGGACCATTGCAGTGCCATCCGGCGGGTGCTGGAGGCCGGGCGTTTGGGCGAGACCTACAACGTGGGCGGCTGGAATGAAAAAGCCAATCTGAGCATTGTCCATATCGTGTGTGACTTGCTCGACGAGCTTTCCCCGCGCAATGACGGCGAGAGCTACCGCACCCAGATCACCCACGTCACGGATCGGCCCGGCCACGATCGCCGCTACGCCATTGATGCGCGCAAGATTGAGCGCGAACTCGGCTGGAAGCCGGCGGAAACCTTTGAAACCGGTATTCGCAAAACGGTACAGTGGTACTTGGCAAATCCTGAATGGGTGCAGAGTGTGCAAAGCGGCTCTTACCGGGAATGGGTGGCCACACAATATGGCGGCACAGGGGCTGGAGCTTGAGTTCGAGAATTCTGCTGTTAGGCAAAAACGGCCAGGTCGGCTGGGAGTTGCAGCGCGCGCTGGCGCCGCTGGGGCAGGTGACGGCACTAGACCGCAGCGGCTCGGATGGGCTGTGTGGTGACCTGACCGATCTGGACGGTTTAGCCGCAACCGTACGCCAGTTGAGGCCAGACCTTATCGTCAATGCAGCTGCCCACACGGCTGTGGACAAGGCTGAAAGCGAGCCTGAGGTGGCCGAGCGCCTGAATGCAGAGGCTCCCGCGGTTCTGGCACGCGAGGCCGCCGCGCTCGGAGCCACTCTGGTTCACTACAGCACAGACTATGTGTTTGACGGAAGCGGCCAGATTCCGTGGCTTGAAGACCATCCGACCGGACCTTTGAGTGTCTACGGCCGGGGGAAGCTGGCCGGAGAGCAGGCCATTCGCGAAAGCGGCTGTTCGCATTTGATATTTCGCACAAGCTGGGTGTATGCGGCGCGCGGCGGAAACTTCGCCAAGACCATGCTGCGGCTGGCTGCTGAGCGTGAACGGCTTACCGTGATTGATGATCAATGGGGCGCCCCCACGGGAGCCGACCTGATTGCTGACGTGACCGCGCACGCCATTCGCCATTTGCGGTCGCGGCCCCAAGATGCAGGCACCTACCATCTGGCGGCCGGCGGCTTTACCACCTGGTTTTCCTATGCCACACACGTTCTGGAGACGGCCCGCAAGATGGCCCCGACCAAGGCGCTTGCCGTGAAGGACATCGCGCCAGTGGCGACCGAGGCGTTTCCTCTGCCAGCACCGCGCCCCCGCAATTCCCGCCTGAACACGCAGCGCCTGCAATCCACTTTTGATCTCATGCTGCCGCCTTGGCAGCAAGGTGTCGATCGCATGCTGGCAGAAATCCTCTAAGCAAGAACAACAACGATATGACCCAACGCAAAGGCATCATCCTGGCAGGCGGCTCCGGCACGCGGCTGCACCCTGCCACCCTGGCCATCAGCAAACAATTGCTGCCGGTGTATGACAAGCCCATGATCTATTACCCGCTGACGACGCTCATGCTGGCGGGTATTCGTGACATCCTGATCATCAGTACGCCGCAGGACACGCCACGCTTTCAGCAATTGCTGGGGGACGGCACGCAATGGGGTATGAACCTCCAGTACGCTGTGCAAGCAAGCCCTGACGGCCTGGCCCAGGCCTTCATCATTGGCGACAAGTTCGTTGGCAACGCGCCGAGTGCCCTGGTGCTTGGGGACAATATTTTCTACGGCCATGACTTCGAGACTCTGCTGGCCAAAGCCGACTCAGAGCCAGACGGTGCTACCGTCTTTGCATACCATGTGCACGACCCTGAGCGCTATGGCGTGGTGGCGTTTGACAAGCAAGGCAAGGCTGTTTCCATAGAGGAAAAACCGGCCCAACCCAAGTCCAGCTACGCGGTCACGGGGCTTTATTTCTACGACAACCAGATTGTCGACATTGCCAAAGCCGTCAAGCCAAGCGAGCGCGGAGAACTGGAAATCACTGCCGTCAACGACGCCTACTTGCAACGCGGCCAGCTGAGCGTGCAGATCATGCAGCGCGGCTATGCCTGGCTCGACACCGGCACACATGAGAGCCTGCTCGAAGCCGGACAATTCATCGCCACGCTGGAAAACCGCCAAGGTTTGAAGATCGCCAGCCCGGAAGAGATTTCCTGGCGCAGGGGCTTTATAGACGCTGCCCAACTGGAGCGCCTGGCTCAGCCCTTGGCCAAGAGCGGCTATGGGCAATACCTGCTTCAACTGCTCAAGGAAGCCACCCCTGCGGGTGGGCGAGCCTGATGTCTGCGCCGGCGGCGACTATGAACGTCCCACTGTTTTGCGCTGCCTCGGCGGGGCAGGGGCTGGATCTTCCTGCGCTGCTGTCCGAGGTGGTGCAAAGCCAGCGCTACATACTTGGCCGGCATGTTCAGGCTTTCGAAGAAGCTTTTGCAGCTTATTTGAGCGTGCCGCATGTCATTGGCGTGGCCAACGGCACGGACGCGCTCGAAATCGCCATGCGTGCCCTGAAGATTGGTCCCGGAAAGCGTGTGCTCAGCGTGGCCAATGCAGGCTTTTACGCCAGCACAGCCATTCGCTGCCTGGGCGCTGAGCCGGTGTATGCCGAGATCGACGATGCCACGCTCAATTTGTCTCCTGCGGCGCTTGCCAAAGCACTGGCTGAGCAGCGTATTGACGCTGTGGTTGTAACGCACCTCTATGGCCGGCTGGCCGACATGGCCTCCATTGTTCCCATGTGCCGCGAAGCTGGTGTGCCCCTGATAGAAGACTGCGCACAAGCCCATGGCGCTCGGTATGACGGGCGCTTGGCGGGGGCTTGGGGCGACGTCAGTTGTTTCAGTTTCTACCCCACCAAGAATCTTGGCGCGCTGGGTGACGGGGGCGCACTGGCCACCTCCGATGCCGCACTGGCCGAGCGCCTGCGTGCTCTGCGTCAGTACGGTTGGGGCGCGAAGTATGAAGTCGTGCACGAGGGCGGGCGCAATAGCAGGTTGGATGAGTTGCAAGCTGCTGTGCTGGTTGCCAAACTCCCATTGCTTGATGCGGCCAACGCGCGCCGACGTGCCATTGCGGTGCGCTATGGCGCTGCCTTCGCGCACCTGCCATTGCAAGCGCCGCTGGCCGACAGTGAAGATGACGTGGCGCACCTATATGTGGTGCGCAGCGACCGGCGCGATGCCCTTCGAGCCCATCTGGCGTCCCGAGGCATTGCGAGCGACGTGCACTATCCGGTTCCAGACCATCGCCAGCCCGTGCTGGGTTCCACGCAAGCTGATGTGCAGTTGCCTGTGACGGAACTTGCATGCGCACAGGTACTCACATTGCCGTGCTTTTTTGGGATGACGGACGAGCAGGTGGAGCACGTCGTCTCTGCTGTGGTCAGTTTTCATGATGGCATCGCGTGACATCATGAGCGCTCGCGATCTGAGCCTGATCATCCCCGTCTACAAGAACGAGGCTTCGATTCCCGATTTGCTGGCGGCATTGCGCGGGCTTGATGAGAGCCTGAACGGCCGGCTTGAAGTGGTGTTCGTGATCGATGGCAGCCCCGACCGCTGCTATGAACTGTTGCGCGCGCAACTGCCTGAGTACCCCTTTGCAGCAAAGCTGGTGCTTTTGTCGCGCAATTTCGGCTCTTTTTCGGCGGTTCGCATGGGCCTGGCGCATGCGACTGGCTCCCTGTTTGCCGTGATGGCGGCTGACCTGCAGGAGCCGCCGGAGCTGGTGTCGCAAATGTTTGAGGTTCTGGCCGCCGGCGAGACCGATGTGGCGGTCGGTGTGCGCGCTGCGCGGGGCGACCCGCTGCTGCAGCGCTGGCAGGCCCGTCTTTTTTGGTCATGCTACCGACGTTGGGTGGTCCCGGAAATGCCTGCTGGAGGCGTGGACATCTTCGCGTGCAACCGCGCTTTCCGTGATGCCCTGCTGGGGCTGGAAGAAAGCCGGAGCTCACTAATTGCTCAGATATTCTGGTTAGGTTTCCGGCGCCAGGAAGTGTCATACGAGCGGCAGGTACGTCAACACGGCACATCGGCATGGACCTGGCGAAAAAAAGTCGCCTACCTGGCCGACAGCGTTTTTTCATTCACAGATTTGCCCATACGCTGGCTCCTCCTGGCAGGTACCTTGGGTGTGATGGCCGCATTGGCTCTTGGTGTCACGGCAGTCGCCGGAAGGCTTTTGGGGTTGATTGCCGTCCCGGGCTATGCCATGACCCTGGTCGCCATTCTTTTCTTTGGCGCATTGAACCTGCTCAGCCTGGGCATCGTCGGCGCGTATGCCTGGCGGGCCTATGAAAACACCAAGCAGCGCCCGCAGGCCGTGGCCTTGTCGGTCCAGCAATTCCAACCTACGGCCCAGCGCGGCACATCTCAGCCATGACCGACGCCACCATTCACCCCTCGGCCGTTGTCCTGACTGATGCCATTGGCGTCGGCGCGCAAGTGGGCGCATTGGCCTGCGTGGCCTCTGGGGCTGTGCTGGGTAAAGCTGCACGCGTGGGGGAGGGCGCGGTGGTCTGCCCAGGGGTGCGCATAGGCGATCATGCGCGTGTGGCACCAGGGGCCGTGGTCACGCACGATGTGCCCGCCAACGCCTTGGTGCAGGGGCACCCCGCCATCATTGTGGGCTACGTGGATGCGCCCAGTCGCGGTACTGAGACGCTGGCGAGTGCCGTTCCCAGGGGCGAGCCGGGCGTCAGCGAAAGCGAGGTACGTGGCGTGCAGCTTCATCATCTGCGCGAAGTGCCAGACCTGAGAGGTTACCTCTGCGCTGCGGAGTTTGATACCAATCTGCCTTTTATTCCCCACCGTTGCTTCTGGGTCTATGCCGTTCCCAATCAACAGATTCGTGGTGAGCACGCCCATAAGCTGTGCGGGCAGTTTCTCGTGGCCGTGACCGGCAGCCTGAGAGTGGTGGCCGATGACGGAGAGCGCCGGGAAGAATTCCTGCTGGACAAACCCAATCTGGGCCTCTATCTGCCGCCCATGACCTGGGGTATTCAATATGGCTACTCTGAGAATGCCGTCCTGATGGTGCTGGCGTCGGATGCCTATGACCCGCAAGACTACATCCGCGATTACTCCGAGTTCCAGCGCCTGGCCCATGGCGCGGCGCCTCCACGCTAGAGTCCGCGAGTGAGTCTGTTTGCCACCCTGCCGCGTTATTTGGTGGCCGGCGCCGTCAACACGGCGATCGGCTACCTGCTCTACCTTGCGCTTTTGCAGGTAACCAGTTACCGCATGGCGTATGTGATGTCCTTTGTAGCCGGTATCGGTTTGTCCTATCTGCTGATGCGCTTTGCGGTTTTTCGCACTTCTGGCAGGCGATTTTCTCCCGTATGGGTTGCGGCCAGCCATCTGATGCAGTTGGCCTTGGGGCTGGCGGTGGTGGAGATTTGGGTGAGCGTGCTTGGCGGCCCGCCTGCCTTGGCCGCGCTCGCCGCAGTGGTGGTGTGCGTACCTCTCATGTTCCTGGTTCAACGCTGGATTTTTTTCGGCGGAGGCAAAGCGCCATGATGCGAATGCTTTTCCTGCGTTTGTGTTGGCTCCTCCCGGTCATCATGCTGGCTGCCAATGCGTTGGCCTGGTTGCGTTATGGCACGGACTTTCCGTTTTTCGATGATTGGCGCGCCTACGCCACTGGCGACATCGAGTCCTTCAGCGCGTCTCGCCTGTTCCAGGTAGTCAACAACACCATGTCACCGGTGGGGTTCGCTCTGGATGCCCTGGCTCAGCGCTGGCTCGATGGGAACACCGTCGCGTATCAACTGCTGTCCATGCTTGCGGTGCTTGGCGGGCTGCTCTGGCTGCAATGGAAGCTGCTCGAGTGGTCAGTGGCCAGCGCGCTGGTGCGAGCCGTTGCTTTCGCTTTCACCGTGTTCATGCTGCAGTCTTCCTCCTATTGGGGTGAACAGAATCTGGCCTACCACCAGGCGTTACCGCTGCTTTTCCTGCTGGCAGCGCTCTATGCTGTTCTAGTGAGCAGGCTGCATTCATGGGCTCTGGCTGGTGTGGTTGCCGTGCTCGCGCTGCTGGCAGGCTTTTCCTATATTTCCGGTGCGGTCGCCACGGTGGTAATGGGGGGCATCCTGTTGGTGCGCGTGCGTTGGGGTGGCGGCGATCCGACCCTGAAGTCGCGGGCTTGGCGTGGTGCCCTGGTGCTGGTGTCGGTGGGGGCTTTGACCACGTCGATTCAGTTCTACGCCACGCGCCTGGTAGGCGGCAGCGATCGCTCCGAAGCATTTCCTGTTCGTTGGCCCTATCACCCGGATTTTTGGGCCTACATGCTGGGCAAGGTTGGCCGGAGCGCGGGTAATGCCTTTCAAAACGCCAGCGTGGAGCTCGGCTTTGCGTTGGCACTGTCAGCCCTGTTGGTCTTCGTGCTTCTGGCATTCGGAAAGCGTCTGCTCGCGCGCGATGATGTCACCATCGACAGGCTCTCTTATGTGTTTCTCCCGGTGGCCGGCGCGGTGCTGGTGTATTTGTGCCTGGTGTCCTTTGGCAGAGCGGGTTTTCGGGATGACTCCATTCAATCGCTTCGTGACGTATTCCTTTTCGCCTATCAGCGCTTCCATTTTTTCTGGCTGACGCTGCTTTTCCCATGGGCAGTATCGGCGCTGCTGCTGATGGCGCGTTCCAAACGGCCGGCAGTCACTGCGGGTCAGGTCCCCAGGCTGGATGTAGCGGTGGCCTGTGCAGTTCTGGCGCTGGGCGGATGGCTGGCGGGCGCACGCGGGGTCTTTGATGTGGCGACCTACTACCAGCAAGGCTCCCAAACTCGCGCCGCCACCATTCGCTGCATGAGTGAGCAACTGGGCAGCGGCCAACCCATCATGTGTCCTGAGTTCGCCCTGCCTGGTTGGACCGACTGGACACCCGCCTATTTGCATGCACGGCAAATAGGCGCGTCATTTACCAAATACTTTCCCTTGACGCCACATGAGGCGCCTCGCCAGTGGCTGTTCAACGGAGTGCCAGACGCGCAAGCGGGCATCAGCTGGCACGATGCCAAGTCAGTTGGTGGCGGTTGGCGGCGAGGCGAGGCTGATCCTCAAGTGACGATAGAGAGCGCGGAAGCCGGGCCCTATGCACGGTGCCGGATGCTCGACTTGTGGATGCGCCTGAAAAGCGAACAGGTCAGTACAGCTCAAGTGTTCTATCGCCCCCCGGGCGTTGAGGCATTTTCCGAGTCTCTTTCTGTGATCAAGCCCGTCGCGGCCAGTGCGAAAGAGCCGGTGGAGTTGCGTTTCCTGATCGAAAGCACGCAGGGTTTTGCCCCTGTCCTTCGCATTGATCCTGTGCAAGGCGACATGCGCTTTACCGTGGAAGAGGTGCGCGTAGCCTGCAGCCTGCAAGCGCCATGACCCAAGACTTGAGCCTGCCCGCAGTCAAGAAGACAGCATGGATTGATGGCCACAGACTGCGCTTGCGTCAAGCCAACGTGGCAGACGCGTCCTTCATTTTTAATCTGCGACATCATCCGCTGCGCAATCAGCACATGTCGGCCACGTCGACAAGGCCAGAAGACCAAAGCCAATGGCTGGCGCGGTATGCGCTGGACAATAGCCAGGCCTACTTCGTGGTTGAAACCAAGGAAAATACTGAGCATCCGCCGCTGGCCGGCTACAGACAACCTCTGGGTACTGTGCGCTTATACGATGCCCGGGAGCATTCCTTTTGCTGGGGCTCCTGGATGCTTTTGCCAGACGCGCCGCCATTCGCGGCCATTGAGTCGGCACTTATCGTGTACCGCTATGCACTCGGACTCGGTTTTCGTTCTGCGCACTTCGAAGTGCAGCAGGGCAATCTCGCCGTTTGCCGCTTTCATGAGAATTTTGGAGCGGTTCGTGTGGGCGAAGACGCAGGGCAGATCCACTACACACTGGATCACGAGCGCATGCTGGAGTCACTGCATCGTTACCGCAGGTTCTTGCCTGCTGGGATCAAACACGCCCCATTGATTAATTGAGACTGGATTTCGGACTGGAATTGAATATGCAAGCTATCCCTACCGCCATCGAAGGCGCTTTCATCCTGGAGCCCAAGGTCTTCGGGGATTCACGCGGGTTTTTCATGGAAAGCTTCAACCGCCGTGCGTTCGCTGCTGCCACCGGCGTGGATCCCGAGTTCGTGCAGGACAACCACAGCCGCAGCAGCAAAGGTGTTCTGCGCGGCTTGCATTACCAGTTGGAGCAGGCGCAAGGAAAGTTGGTGCGTGTCACCCAGGGCCTCGTGTTCGATGTCGCGGTAGATATCCGCCGGGACTCGCCGACCTTCGGCCGCTGGGCTGGCGTTGAATTGAGCGGCGACAACCATCGTCAATTCTGGGTGCCTGCTGGATTGGCCCACGGGTTCGTGGTGTTGAGCGATTCGGCAGACTTTCTCTACAAGACCACGGACTATTACGCACCGCAGCACGAACGTTGCATTGCGTGGAACGACCCGGCTCTAGGCATTGAATGGCCTCTCGCAGCGCACGGCATTGCCGAACCCCTCCTGTCAGACAAGGACAAAGCAGGCGTTCCGCTCAGTCAAGCGAGTCTGTTTGCATGAGGCGTTGCGCTCTGGCATGAAGATCACAGCTTCGCTTATCAGCCATGGGCACGGCAGTGATGTGCTGGTACTGCTTGGTGATCTGGCGGCTCTGAAAGAGCCGGGTTTGCGTCGCCTGATTCTCACCTTGAACCAGCCAGAGCCCGAGCTGGCAGCGGCTTTGAGCACCAGTCAATTTCCATTCGAATTGGTCGTGAGCAAAAACGAAACGCCGCAGGGGTTCGGTGCCAATCACAACCACGCGTTTGCGCGTGATGCGGCGTTGCTTCCCAGCGACTTGTTTGCTGTGCTCAACCCCGATCTGCGTTTTCGTGGCAACCCCCTGGCCGCCATGGCCCACAGGCTGAGCCAATTGCCCGCTGCGGGCGTATCCTATCCACGGCAATTGGACAGTACCGGCAAGCCCAGTGACAGCGAACGACTGCTACCCACGCCCGCGCGTCTCATAGCTCGCTATCTAGGCGCAACGCGGCAAGAAGTTTCCGCAGGCACAGAGCCTGATTGGGTCAATGCCGCCTGTCTGCTGGTGCGCCGCGAGACCTATGAGCAGATCGGTGGATTCGATGAGCGTTATCACATGTATTGTGAAGACGTTGATTTCTGTCTTCGCCTGCAGCTGGCAGGTTGGGGCTTGGTGCGCGCTCCAGATGCCGTCGTGGAGCATGCTGGACAACGCGCCAGTCATCGAAACCTGAGGCACTTGATCTGGCACGTCAGCAGCCTTTGCAGGCTCTGGGGTTCGTCCGCCTACCGCGACTGGAAAAAGTCACGCGCCTGAGCAGGAAGCAGCAGGGTCAGCGCTTTCCATCGCCTGCCGCTTCAGAGAGTGCTCACGCTCAGCGTGGATGTGTTCGCCCTATTCGACGAACTTGACGCCGGTTCCCTCTGCGTCCATATAGCCCCAGGTGGTAAATCCAATTCCGCTTTTGTAGATCACGTTGACGACCGCATCAGCGCCGATAGCCACAGCTTTTTCTCGCAGAACTTCGTCCGCTTGCTCTTTGGTTGGATCTTTATGGAACACGGTCAGCTTCTTGACGCTGACTTCAATTGCGCCAATTTCTTCGTACTTCTTGCCTGGCAGAGCATCTCCGGAGATCTGCACCTTGTTGCGAGCAGCTTTAATGGCGGCTGTTTTCTGCGCGGCGCTTAACGCAGGATTGCTGCCCGTGCTGATGGCAGCACTTTCCGGTGCGTCTGAGGGGATATTGGAATCGGTGCGGTACGCACACCCTGTGCTGAGAGCCATGGCAACCAAAGCGCCCACCAGAGAATAATGAATTCTTTTCATGTAATCGTGGTTCTTATTCGCACGCTATGAGTGAATAAGTGAATTAAAAAGAATTCATTTTACTATTTCTGTTCAATGAGTCTTTCCCACGAGTGAGGCGGGGAAAGCCGCGTCAGCGCTCCGCGTCCGGCTTCAGGTCTTCTTCTTTGTGATTGAAAAGCGCCCAAAACGCGATAAACATGGCTGCAATGGTGGGGCCAATGACGAAGCCGTTGATGCCAAACAGCGACATGCCACCAATGGTGCTCACCAGCACCAGGTAGTCCGGCATCTTGGTATCTTTGCCCACCAGCAGGGGGCGCAAGACGTTATCAGACAGGCCAATCACCAGAACGCCCCACATGATCAGGCCGACACCAGACAAGACCGAGCCTGTGGACAGCAGGTAGATGGCTACGGGGCCCCAGACCAGGGCGGCGCCAATGGCCGGCAGCAGCGACAGCAGCGCCATCACGACGCCCCAGAAGACCGCTGCATGAATACCCAGAGCCCAGAAGGCCAAACCGCCCAGAGCCCCTTGTGCCAAGGCGACCAGCACATTGCCTTTGACCGTGGCACGAACCACAGTCGCGAACTTGGAGAGCAGGTAGCGGGTGTGTTCACGCTCCAGCGGTATGGAATCGCGCACCATCCTGGCCAGACCCCGTCCGTCACGCAGCAGGAAAAAAAGCAAATACATCATGATCACGAAGCTGACCAGGAAGTCGAAGGTGTTTTGACCGATGGCCAGCGCATTGGTCGCCAACATTTGCCCACCTTGTGCCAGACCGGCGGAGAGGCGATCAAGTACACCTTGAAGGTTGGAGAGCCCCAGACGATCCAGCCAGTCGAGCAGCCAGTGCGGCAAGGCGGTGAGAATCTGTTGAAAATAGGCGCGAAAGTTGATGTCTCCCGCTTTGATTCGCTGAGTAACACCTGTGACTTCAGTGATCAGGGTGGACGTGACCAAGGCCATGGGCAAAATGACAATCACCAGGCAGAGCAACAGCGTCGCGAGCGCCGCCAGGTTGCTGCGACCGCGAAACTTGGCGCGAATGCGCTGGTAAATGGGGTCAAACATCAACGCCAGCGTCATGGCCCAGAACACCGCGCCAAAGAAGGGCTTGAGCAACCACCCGAAAGCGATTGTGATCAAGGCCAGCAGCAGCAGGAAAACAATGCGTTGCAGGGAGGGGGTGTTCATAGCGCCGCCACTATAACCTGATGAGATCGCCGGAGATCGGCACAAGCAGGGCGATGAGCGTCACAATCGGGTGAATTACACAGTCCCTGATCATTCAACACATGTCCAGCCCCGCCTCCACGCCAGTCTCTGCACCCGAGACGCTTGTCGTCCATGCCAAATCGCGTGTTCTTGAACTGGCGTGGCCGGACGGAACGCGCTTTAGTATTCCTTTCGAATTGATGCGGGTGTACTCACCCTCTGCCGAGGTCAAAGGCCATGGCCCTGGTCAGGAGGTTCTGCAGACCGGAAAGCGCCTGGTCACTATCACCGGTCTGGATCCTGTAGGCAATTACGCCGTGCAACCAGCGTTTTCAGACGGTCACGAGTCCGGCATCTTCACATGGGAGTATCTATACTTTCTGGGTTCGCGCCAGGAGCAATTGTGGCGCGAGTATGAAGAACGCCTGACGGCAGCCGGGGCTGATCGCGATGCACCCATGATTCAACAGAGTGGCGGCGCCTGCGGCCACCATTGAATTCTGCGTGGCACATTCGACTTCCACAGACTTAACCCAACACGAACTGCATCCCAAAATGGCTACCACCCACTTCGGTTACGAAGACGTCGACGAGCGAGACAAGGCGCGGCGTGTGCGCGGCGTGTTCGACTCCGTGGCGTCGCGTTATGACCTCATGAACGACCTGATGTCGGGCGGTCTGCACCGTGTGTGGAAGTCGTATACCGTGACGGTTGCCAACTTGAAGGAAGGCCACCGCGTGCTCGATATCGCCGGCGGCACGGGCGATCTGGCGCTGGCATTTTCTAAAAAGGTGGGCAGCAGCGGGCAAGTGGTGCACACGGACATTAACGAAGCCATGCTCCGCACAGGGCGTGATCGCCTGTTGGATGCCGGTGTCATGCTACCCACTACCGTGTGCGATGCTGAGAAGCTGCCTTTTCCAGACGGATATTTCGATGTTGTCAGCGTTGCCTTCGGTCTGCGCAACATGACGCACAAGGACGCAGCATTGCGAGAAATGGCCCGAGTCCTCAAGACGGGCGGCAAACTTCTGGTGCTGGAGTTCTCCCGCGTGGCCGCGCCGTTGCAAAAAGCCTACGATCTTTATTCGTTCAAGGTATTGCCGCGCCTGGGCAAACTGGTGGCTGGAGATGACGCAAGTTACAGATATCTTGCGGAATCCATTCGAATGCACCCCGATCAAGCGGAACTAAAAGCGCTTATGAAGGTCAATGGATTTGGGCACGTTGACTATCACAACATGACGGCTGGGGTTGTTGCCCTACACGTCGGCATTAAATGCGGTTAGTCTTAGGGTGTTTTACCCTTGCGTGAAAATATTAATTTAAGGAGATTCGACCACATGAAACTGTCTGCCATCGTTTCGCGCCTCTGTACCTTGCTTCTGGCAGTGGTCATGGTGGGCGCTTTCACATTCGACGCAGAGGCGCGCCGTATGGGCGGCGGAAAGTCCATGGGCCGCCAATCCAGCAACGTGACTCAGCGTGACGCAACGCCTCCTGCTGCAGCTCCCAACGCTCCAGGCCAGAACGCTGCAGCAGGCGCGGCAGGTGCTGCTGGCGCTGGTGCAGCAGCCGCTGCTCGCAAGCCATGGGGTGCCATGCTGGGTGGTCTTGCCGCCGGTCTGGGTCTTGCCTGGTTGGCCAGCTCGTTGGGCCTGGGCGCAGCATTTGGCAATATTTTGCTGATTGGCCTGTTGGTTCTGGCCGCTGTGGTCGTCTTCAACCTGGTGCGACGCCGCTCCAGCTCCAATAACGGTTCTTTGGCCTACCAAGGCGCGGGAGCCGCCAATCCGGTGACGCCGCGGCAGTACAGCCCAGAGAAAGTCGGTAACGACGCCTCGGCTCGTCCTTGGGAAGGTCAGAACACCCGTTTCGACTCCACTGGTGCAACATCCGGTGCGGCAGGTGGCTCCATGATCGGTTCCGGCCTGGCTGGTTCGCAAAACTGGGGCGTTCCCGCAGATTTTGATATCGGTGGCTTTACCGAGGCGGCCAAGCGCAACTTCATCACTTTGCAAGACGCATGGGATCGCTCCGACATCCCTGCGCTGCGCGCCATGATGACCGATGACATGCTCACCGAGATTCAAAGCCAGCTGGCTGAGCGCGAGCGTACTGCTCCAGGTCAAGCCAACAAGACTGAAGTGGTGATGTTGGAAGCCCAACTGCTCGGCATCGAAGAAGCCGACGACGCCTACGTGGCGAGCGTCGAGTTCAGCGGCATGATTCGCGAAGACCTGTCTGCTGGCCCAAGTCCGTTCCGCGAAGTCTGGAACATGACCAAGGCCCGCAACGGCCGAGGCGGTTGGCTTGTAGCCGGGGTGCAAGCACTGCAGTGAGTCGTCAAGGTAGGAGACGTCCAATGGCGTCTGTGCGGCAGGGTCTGACGCTCTGCCGCGCACCACTCGACCGATAATGGGGACTATGGCAACACAGTCCCCTTTTTCATTGCTGTCCGAAGCACTCGGTAAGCTCACAGAAAAACTATCAGCTCCGGCTTGGCTGGTGGATGAGATGCAGCACCGGTCTGTGCTGTTCCTGAACCATGTGCTGATGCAGGAACCTGAAGCCCAGGCGCGGCTGCTCAAGCAGAAAGGGCGCGTTGTCCGCATGCAGTGGCGTGATTTTTCCATGCAGTTGATGGCCACGCCCGCCGGACTGCTGGAACTGGCCCCCGCCGCCACCCCAGACCTTCTGCTTACCGTCACCGATGCCTCTCCTCTGACCGTAGCGCAGGGCGTCCTCCGGGGGGAAAAGCCTGGTGTACGTATCGAGGGAGACGTTCAGTTCGCGGCTGAAGTCAATTGGCTGGTCGATAACGTTCGTTGGGACGCAGAGGAAGATCTTGCACGCTTCATAGGCGATGCACCAGCCCATACGCTCTCGAATGTGGTGCGCAGTGCAGCCGCCAGCTTGAGGCAATTCGTCGGCAAGGCCTCTGCCGGCCCTTCGGGCTCAGATTCGGGTTCTTTTGGCGGTAAGGCTGGTTCATGAGGAGCGTCCTGCGGGCCACAACCATCGCTTGGGTGGCGCTGCGTTACGGGCTGGACGAACTGGTTCTCACCAGTTTCCAGAAGCCGTGGCTGCGATTGATCGCCAGGATTGCATCCGTGGGGCGAGACCTCTCGGCGCCTCGTGGGCAGCGCTTGCGCGAGGCGCTCGAGCGTTTGGGACCTATCTTTGTCAAGTTCGGGCAGGTGCTGTCCACCCGCAGAGATTTGCTCGCCACGGATATTGCCGATGAGCTGTCGTTGCTGCAAGACCGCGTACCGCCATTCCCGGCTGAGGTGGCCGTAGCGACGATAGAGCGGGCATTTCGTCAACCTATCGACAAGATTTTCGTCAGTTTTGAACGGGAACCGGTCGCCAGTGCTTCCATCGCCCAAGTGCATTTCGCTGTTTTGCGAACCGCCAACGGCAAAGAGAGAGAAGTTGCGGTCAAGGTGCTGCGACCTGGCATGCAGAAGGTCATTGAAAAAGACCTGAACCTCATCCGCAGCATGGCGGGATGGATTGAAAACATTTCTGCGGACGGTAAGCGGCTCAAGCCGCGAGAAGTCGTGGCAGAGTTCGACAAATACTTGCACGACGAGCTGGATCTGGTGCGCGAAGCGGCCAGTGCAGCGCAGTTGCGGCGCAACATGTCGGGGCTGGATCTGGTGTTGATCCCAGAAATTTTCTGGGATCACTGCCGTTCTGACGTCATGGTGATGGAGCGCATGAAGGGCATTCCGATCAGCCAGGTGGAGCGGTTGCGCCAGGCCGGAGTGGACATCCCGAAACTCGCGCGAGACGGCGTCACTATCTTCTTCACACAGGTGTTTCGCGACGGCTTTTTCCATGCAGACATGCACCCTGGCAACATCATGGTGAGTGTGGCGCCAGAAACTTTTGGCCGCTACATTTCGTTGGATTTCGGTATTGTTGGCACACTTACGCAGTACGACAAGGAATACCTCGCCCAGAACTTCACCGCTTTCTTCCGTCGCGATTACAAACGTGTGGCCGAACTGCACCTGGAGAGTGGTTGGGTGCCGCCGGGCACGCGCGTCGATGAGCTGGAGGCGGCTATCAGAAGCGTTTGCGAGCCCTACTTTGACAGGCCCCTGAAGGAAATATCTCTGGGCATGGTTCTCATGCGCTTGTTCCAGACTTCGCGGCGATTCCAGGTCGTGATCCAACCTCAACTGGTGCTTTTGCAGAAAACCCTGCTGAACGTCGAAGGCCTGGGACGCCAGCTCGACCCTGACCTCGACCTATGGCACACCGCCAAACCATTTCTCGAGAAATGGATGTTGGAGCAATTGGGTCCCAAGCGCATCTGGAAAGAGGTCCGAGACCAGGCGCCCTACCTCGCCAAGATGCTGCCTGAAATGCCCCGTTTGCTGCATGGCTATCTCTCGCAGCGACCCAGCCAGGATTTGAGGCGGGAGCTCCTGGCACTCGTTGTGGAACAGAAGCGAACCAATAGCCTTCTCAAGGTGATCGCAGTTTCATTCCTGGCGTTCCTGCTTGCCCTGGTTGCTCTGTTTGCTTTCGCCCGCCTGAACTGGTTCTAAGTCCGACAGCCTCCTGGCATTCACAGCGATGGGTGCACTCCCTTTGCTCGCGGCTGGAGCCCGTTCATTCAGCCCCCCGATGCGCCCAATCTAGCCACCAGAAAGTCCACCATCACCCGCACTTTGGCGGGGGGGTGCCGATTGGCGGGCCAGACGGCGTAGATGCCGCCCAACTCGTGTGGGGGATGGTCCAGCGTCAACGCAGTCAGACTTCCATTGGCAATGGCCTCATTCAGGATAAAGGTAGGGTGATAGATCAAACCCTGCCCACCTAGCGCGGCTGCCAAGAGCGCTTCTCCGCTATTGGCACGAAGATTCCCTTGCACGGCCTGGGTGATGCTGCCCTCCCGTCCAAATCGCCACAGCGTGGGCGAATTGGTGATGGAGAGGGTGTAGCCCAGGCAGTTGTGTTTGGCGAGGTCGGCGACGGTGCTGGGCGCACCATGGCGCTTGAGATAGGAGGGCGCCGCGCACAGGATCATGCGGCAATCACCCAGCCTGCGGGCTTGCAAGGTGTCGTCGTGCAGGTGACCAATGCGTACGGCCATGTCCCAGCGTTCGCCCACCAGATCCACCGGGGCATCTGTCATGCCCAGTTCCAGGCTCACAGCTGGATGAGCCTCACTGAACACAGGAATCAGTGGTGCAATGTGCCGCATCCCGTAGGACAAGGGCATATTTAGACGCAGTACTCCGGTGGCGCGAGTTCTCTGGGCCGTGGCGGCTGCGTCGGCGTCATCCACATCGTCCAGAATGCGCAGGGCGGCTTCCAGATAGGCCTCGCCGGCCTCTGTCAGCACGAGTTTTCGCGTCGTCCGGTGCAGCAGCTTGACGCCCAGGCGCTCTTCCAGCGCATCCACGTGCTTGGTCGCCATGGAAGGTGACATGTCCAAAGCACGCGCTGCACCCGAGAGCGTTCCTGCCTGCGCAGCCAGGGTGAACACCCGCATGCTGCTCAATTTATCCATGGCAGGCTTTCATTTCGTACTCCTGATTAAAACTGATTGGCGATTCTGGCCCTTTGAAAAGGGCCAGTCAAAGATCAAACTATGCACTGACAAGTTCCACGAGCCCTCATCATGAACACACCTTCCGACTCATCGACATCCGTGTCCCGGATGCCCGCGTTCTACATTCCCCATGGCGCAGGTCCCTGCTTTTTCATGGACTGGAACCCGTTGGACGCGTGGGACAAGACTGCTGATTTTCTGCGCAGCATTCCGGGCAGCCTGCCTGCCCCACCCCAGGCCATCGTGCTGGTGACCGCGCACTGGCTGGCACCTCAGGTCACTTTGAGCGGCGCTGCTCAGCCCGGTATGTTGTTTGACTACTACGGGTTTCCGCCCCATACCTACGAGATTACTTATCCGGCCCCCGGCACTCCGGCTCTCGCCGAACGCGTGCGGGGCTTGCTCACTGGCGCCCATATAAACGCCGCCGTAGATGAACAACGGGGTTACGACCATGGCACCTTCATTCCTCTCAAGGTGGCCTTTCCAGATGCCCAGGTTCCCGTGCTCCAAGTGTCGCTGCTGGGCAGTCTGGATGCCGGGGCCCATGTGGACTACGGCCGTGCGCTGGCTCCGCTGCGAGACGAAGGGGTGCTGATCATCGGCAGCGGCATGAGTTACCACAATATGCGCGGCTACGGAGATCCACGCTCCACACCCATCAGCGCTGAGTTCGATCGCTGGCTCACCGAAACCGTCGCGCTGCCCGCGCCAGAACGCAACGCGCGCTTGGCGCACTGGGACACTGCCAGCGGCTCGGCGGGCCGTCTTTCGCATCCTCCGCGTGCCGAGGAACATCTGTTGCCTCTGCACGTGGTGGCCGGTGCTGCGGGGGAGGGCGTGGGACGCAAGGTATTCTCGGATGAAGTCATGCGAACGCAAATCTCCGCCTTCAGGTTCGATTGAAGGCGCTCCTGAAATGTTTCGCCCCTCACCATCAGAGCTTGAACCACATCGAATCTGTCGGCGTGATCGGTTGGATTGCTTTTAATTCAAAAGTATCGATTAGAGATACTCGCCAGATATCAGGAGGCGACTGATTGCATGGATGGGGTGCTTTGGGGGTGAAGTGGAGTGCATACTTGCCCCCCATGGTAAATCTCGTTCATAACAATGTGGCGCAGTCCGTGCGGAACCGCGTTCTGCCCTCGGCTTCAAATACGATTCAAGCGCTTCGCCGTCTCCGGCGGTCTGTGTACGTCGCTAGCGCCGTTCTGATGGGGGCGAGCAGCCCGGCGTGGGCGCAAAGCAATGCCTCAATGGGAGTGTCCTTGCTCCCCGTGGCTTCTGTGCTCGTCACGGGAGCGATTGCAGGCGCTGTCTCGCGCACTGCAGTCGCTGTACCGGTCGCTTTGGCGGTGTCTGGTGCAGTGCTGACGATCAAGGCTGTCGAAGTGTCTGCCCACGGAACGGTGTATGTGCTGGAACGCGCCAGCGATGGCGCTACGGCCAGTGTGCGTCTTAGTGAAAGAGCGGTTTCCAGCGCGTCTGCCAGTGTGGGCACCGCTCTGGTCACGACCGTCATTGCAAGCGGCACGATTTTGTCCGCAGCAGGGGAGGCTATTGCGTTCGTTCCCAATGAGGTGGGTCAAGCCTTGCTCCACAGCGAACGATTGATCTAAGGCCAGAGAGTGGAAAAGACCTTGAAAAATTTGTCTCGCTTTTCTGCGAGCCTGTGTGCGGCTCTCGTGGCTGTGCTTGTGGCATTGGCCAGTGGCAACGCTTACGCCGGACGCTCGTGCACTGCGGCCAAACTGAGCCCGCAAGCCATTGAACGCAGCCTGACGCTTGCCCAGCAGACTGCCAGCGCGCTCGAAAATGCCTACGAAAAAGACGGAACGCGCGTCGTGTTGCTGGCACGAGCCGGGCAAGATCTCACGCGCTACCAGCAGACGTGGTCGCATGTGGCCTGGGCTTATCGCGTGCCCACCGGAGGGTGGCAGGTGGTGCACAAGCTGAACGATTGCGGATCCGACCGTTCCATGGTCATGCGCCATGGACTGGGCGAGTTCTTCCTGGACGACCTGTGGCGCCATCAGGCTGCCTGGCATACGGTGCCGAAAGCCTGGGAAGAGGCGCTATGGAGTCTGCTGCAGAACAACACGCGCGTGGTGGCTCTGCACGAGCCCCGCTACAGCATGGTCAGCTACGCCTGGGGCACACGCTATCAACAATCCAATCAATGGGCTGCCGAGACGCTGGCGCTGGCAGCTGAACCGGGCATGCTGAGCCGCCAACAAGCTCAAGGCTGGTTGCGACTGAAAGACTATAAGCCTGCCATTTTGGAAATCCGTGCGCTCACTCGGCTGGGAGGAAGGGCGACTGCCGCCAACGTTGCTTTTGACGATCACCCCAGCGCGCAGCGCTTTGCCAATCAGATTGAAACCGTGACGGCGGACTCCATGCTGGAATGGATGGAGCGGCTGGCTCCGGGCGGGCAGGGAAGAACGGGCATCTAAGGCTCTAAGCCTCGAAGCTCCGAGGCCTTCCAATCGGAAAGGCTTGGCCAGGCAGAATGACCCATCGGGCTCAAGACTCTGTCAGAAAATGGAACATGTCCAAGTTTCCGTTTTCTATGGCCGCGCTGATTGCAGACGCCTGGTCATTGAAGTGTGCGTGAGCATCTGCGCCGAGCTCAATTAGAGAGCGAACGACGTCCCATCGATTGGCTTGTGCGGCAGACGCCAATGCACGGTTGAGATGTTCAACGTAATCTGCCTGCAGCCTGTGGGAGGTTTGCGGCATCTGCTGCGCGGCTTGCAATTCGAAAAGTTCGTTGCCTAGTCCTAAGTGGGTGGCAATGGTTTGAGTCTGCCGGACACGGGCAGACAGCTTGCCGCCTTGTTCCGCGCCGCTTTCATCGCCGATGGGCTCAGGCTTGAGGCCCTCGAGCAAATCAAGCACGATGGGCAGTGGTGCGCAGCGAGCCGCTAACTCCAGCCAGGTCAGCGGCCTTGAATGGGTCATGCCCTCGATCGATGCCGCACCGTTCGTGACGAATGCATCGCCACTTGCATTCAGTGCCGCAATCAGCAGCCTGCTGGTGTGCAGGTGTCCAGCCTGGAGCGCATGTTCCAGACGCTTCTCGAGGTGCACTTGATTGACATTGGTCACTGGCCAGAGACCCCATGCAGCTAAATCGTTCTGGGAAATTCTGGCTTTGACACGGGCGCCAACGAGCGACTCCACCACATCCCAGCACTCGTTTTCGATAGCCGTTCTCAGACTGGGAAGACGCGCGGAGGCGTACGATGCCGCGTTGAAATGCACTCCCCCTTTCAGCAAGCGATCCAGAACCTGCACATTGCGTGGTTTCACGGCATGGTCTAAAAGATAACGGCCGCTGCCATCTTGAACATCGATGGCTGCTCCAGCCTTCAGCAACATGTCCACCACCTCCGGGTGTTTGTTCAGCGCCGCCCACATCAGCGGAGTGAGTCCATGTTTATCACGCAGGTCGACGCTGGCGCCCGCTTCCAACAGAAGCCGCACGGTATCTGCGTTCCCGCGCTGGACTGCTACCGTCAACGCGGCAAAGCCCTTGTTGTCGCACACATCAATCTCCGCTTGAAACCTCAGCAGAACTTCGACGACGCCAATATGAGCCTCTTGTATCGCATGCAGCAACGGGGTGCGGCCTGAGCTGTCGACTAGATTGATGCATGCACCGGCTCGCAGCAACTCGGTGACGGCTTGTGTAGATCTGTTCCGGACCGCTAGTGCCAGTGCGGTTTCACCCGATGCGTTCTTTGAATCAGGGTGCGCGCCGGCATGGAGCCATGCCCGCATGTCATCCAGATGCCCCTTCGCAACCGTCTTGCACAAGGCGCGGCTAGCGTCATTGGGGCGAAGGGAAACAACTATTTTGTAAGGCAAGAGGCTGATGGAACTTCTGGAGCTCAAAGGCGCTGCCACGGAGGAGCCATTGACCTGCGGGAAATTCGAAATGGCCGAGGAATGCCCCTCTTCCGGTTCGCCAAGCTGCGCAAGGGAGTCATCGACGTCTTGAACGCTTTCATCACGCCCTCTTGCAAGCGATTGGCCCACCTCGGTGACACCGACGCTGATGTTGCCGTTGGGCTCAGGCAAGGCGCCAGACTTCTGAAACCCCACTGACGAGGGGTTGACGTGAGTTTGGCCGTCTATCTGTGGAAGCATCTGGAAATCCTTTCCCGTGTCCTGTACAGAGTGAGTCACCAAGCGCAGCCGCAAGTTCCATCCTGGTTAACTTTCGTAGCACCCGCAGTCAATCCAAAAGCCTCACGTATGATGGGTCTCTCAACTCGCGTTCATCAGGCCTTGATCCGGTCATGACTTGTTTTGTGATGCCATGCACAGTCCCAGCCAGCGGATGAGCTTTCATGTCTTCACCGGAGCATGTGCTTGAACGCCCAGCCTGTCACTCTCATGCTTGAGTTTCAAGATGACGTCACCTGGGTGCGGTCCATGCCGGGGTTGGAACTTTCGATTGAGCTTTCCATGCCTGTGGGAGTTGGCACCTTGGCCCGCAACGTTCTGCGACATGCACCCCCTAGTCCGCTGGAGATAGAGCAGGCCATAGAGTTGGTGGAAGATGCCGTCATGCCGGCCCGGGTCCGATTGCCTGCAGCTCTTCAATTGTTCAGTGCGGATCAGTTGCTGTATGGCCTGGCATCCGAATCCCTTGGCGAGGGCCCCAAGGCCGCGCTTGACCAAAGCCTCAAGTCGACCCATCGCACTATTGCTACGCCAGGCCTCATGGGGCTGAATTTGAGTGGACCATGGAGTTCATCTATCTGGCTGAGCATTGATGCAGTCGAGGCACTATTTAACCGCCTGATCGCTCGCTCCGAAGGGCGTCCTGAGGTACAGGATCATTTGCCGGTGGATAGCGAGTACTCAGCGCGATTAATCATGGTGCGAGAGCTCCTGCACCACTGGGGTCTGAACGGTCTGAATTCCGCGGCTTGAAATCCAGACATTCAAAATAGTTCCGGCACGGCATAGCCGAGTTTTTGCAGGCGCATTTGCAGCGGAAATCCTATGGACTTGAGGTCCGCATTGCTCCACTCTTGAGAGCGAATTCTCGTTTGTCGTTTTGCGTCAAAAGGTATACTTTGTCGCAATTTGAAAATATGAAGTGCCGGCCTGTGGCCAAGTCGACATCACCGAATCGGCTTGAGCATGGACGTAGAGGATCCTTCGCCAATGTCGCACTAGAATCCGCGTTTCCTCAAGGCTTCCCCCCACCTACTTTGGAGCGCTTGCCGTGCTGTTGACATTGGTTTTCGCCTATTTACTGGTCACCATCGCCATCGGCCTGATTGCCGCCAAGCGGGTCAAGACGACGGTCGACTTCGCGGTTGCTGGGCGCAATCTGCCGCTCATCATGATCGTGACCACGACCTTCGCCACATGGTTCGGGTCGGAGACTGTGCTCGGTATACCGGCTAAGTTCGTCCAGGACGGGCTGGGCGGTGTGGTGGAAGACCCCTTTGGCGCGGGTTTCTGCCTCATTCTGGTGGGGATTTTTTTTGCAGCCCGGCTCTACCGGATGAACCTGCTCACCATCAGCGACTATTACCGCGAGCGCTATGGTCGCGTGATCGAGTTGGTGTGCTCTCTGTTCATCATGGTGAGCTACCTGGGGTGGGTCTCGGCTCAGGTCACTGCGCTGGGCCTGGTATTCAACGTGCTTTCAGGCGGTGCCATCAGCGTTCCGATGGGCATGACCATTGGCGTGGTTTCCATCCTGGCCTATACCTTGTTCGGTGGCATGTGGTCGGTCGCCATCACGGATTTCATCCAGATGATCATTCTGGTGACCGGCCTCATCATTCTCGCCATCTATGCCGGGGGCCTGGCTGGTGGCGCGGATAAGGTGATCGAACTTGCGGTCAGCCGCGACATGTTCAATTTCTTTCCTGAACCGACCTGGCATGACATCACCTTTTTCATCGCTGCGGCGATCACCATGATGTTTGGCTCCATTCCGCAGCAGGACGTTTTTCAGCGTGTGATGTCGGCCAATAGTGTAAAGGCCGCTACCCGGGGGTCGGTCATTGGCGGCTCGCTCTACATCGTGTTCGCCTTCATTCCGATGTTTTTGGTTACCAGTGCGCTCATCATCATGCCCGAGCAGACCACTCAACTGTTGCAAGATGACCCGCAAAAGGTGCTTCCACGCCTGGTGATGGACAAGATGCCGTTCATCATGCAGGTGGTGTTCTTTGGTGCGCTGCTCTCGGCCATCAAATCCACGGCCTCCGCCACTATGCTGGCGCCCAGCGTCACTTTCGTGGAAAACATCTGGCGCCAGTTCCGTCCGCGGACCACTGACCGGCAGGAGCTGCTGACCATGCGTATAACTGTGCTCGTGTTTAGCCTGCTGGTGCTGATTTACTCCATCCGCATGCAGGGGACTTCCATCTACGAGATGGTCTCTGGCGCCTATCAGGTCACCCTCGTTGGAGCGTTTGTGCCGCTGGTGTTTGGCCTGTATTGGAAGCGTGCCACAACGCAAGGTGCAGTGCTTTCCATTGCCCTGGGGTGCCTTACCTGGCTGTCGTTGCTTCTCACGCCCGCCGGTGCGGTATTTCCCGCGCAGCTCGCTGGAGTGCTGGCGGCGGTGGTGGGCATGCTGGCTGGCTCACTGTGCCCCCAGCTGCTGCGCGATACGCGCTTTTCCCCCCGCAAGCTGGAAGGCTTGAGCTGAGAGGGTGTGAGCGAATCGCGCCTTCTCTTACTCACTCTGCCTTTGGGAGAGGGCGGGGGGAGGGCATGCAGCGGTTGAGTTGTTCGCGGTGTTTGTTAGTTGCCTTCTGCTCTTGCATTGAGGTCGTAGGCCGGGGAGTGCGCCCGGCAGCGCATCCACCTTCTTTCGGTCGGCGCTCCGGTGCTCCGCCACCGGATGGCCGGCCCAAAGAACGTTGCGCAAGAAAAGGCGGCCCCACTGTCCGTGATCCTGAGCTTCGCTACGGGCAACCTCTGGTGCTCGGGCAGGGGGCGGTGCGGCAGAAACCACTGCTTTCGCTTCGCTCCTCTCCCGCGTGCGGGAGCGATTGGTGAGGTCGTGCCTGCCGACTTGATCCTCAGAACCAAAGGTTGTGACGCCAACGACGCCCCCAGTTGCTCCATGCCGGCTCCCAAGCAACTGGAAATCTCGCCAGAAGCCTATAATTGAGGGTTTTTCCTTTCGACTTGCCCATGGCCCCACCGCCTTGAGCTTGATTGCCATGCCCATCTACGCCTACAAATGCTCTTCCTGTGGTTACGCCAAGGATGTATTGCAGAAAATGTCCGACGCTCCTCTTACGGTCTGCCCGGAGTGCGGAGCTGCGGCTTTCAGCAAGCAATTGACCGCAGCTGGTTTCCAGCTCAAAGGCTCAGGCTGGTATGTCACCGACTTTCGTGGCGGCTCCCAAGCTGCTTCCAAAGCTGATGGAGACGCCAAAAGCGAAGGCGCCGGCAAGGCCGCCGGCAGCGACCCTGCACCGGCCTCCGCACCGGCACCGGCACCGGCCGCCGCGCCTGCATCAGCGCCGGCAGCAGCACCAACTCCTGCTGCTTCTGGCAGCAGCTCTAGCGGCTCATCTACCAAGAACTGAGCGCCACTTTCTGTGACCTCCACTTTCGCACCAATATGATGCAGCTCGTCAGGCAATACTTCATCACCGGCTTGCTGGTGTGGCTGCCCATGGGCGTCACCGTCTGGGTGCTGATGTGGCTGGTGGGCATACTCGACGGCATATTCCTCGGGGTGCTTGCCGCCGCCGAGGCCATGGTGCCGAATGCCGGTGTCCTGGCGGAGAAACTTCGCCACGTTCCTGGCCTGGGTGTGATTCTGGTCGTGCTCGTGATCCTGGGTACTGGCCTCTTTGTTGCCAATATGTTCGGCCAATGGTGGTTGCGCCAATGGGACAAAGTCATGACACGCATCCCTGTTGTGCGCAGCATCTACAGCAGCGTCAAGCAGGTATCCGACACTTTGTTTTCTGGCTCTGGCCAGGCTTTCTCCAAGGCCGTGCTCGTGCAGTATCCCCGTCATGGCGCCTGGACCATCGCTTTTCTGACGGGCCGGCCCGGTGGAGAGGTGTCGCGCCATCTGGATGGCGATTACATCAGCATCTATGTGCCCACCACGCCCAATCCCACTTCCGGCTTTTTTCTGATGGTTCCGCGCGCTGACGTGGTCGAATTGAAGATGAGCGTGGATGAAGCGTTGAAATACGTCATTTCCATGGGTGTTGTGTCGCCGCCGGCGTCCGCGTCCTTGCCCACTTCGGCGACTGTTCAGCCGGCGCAACCCTTTTCCACTCCTGGGGAGCCCAACGTGCTCCCTCTTGCAACTCCGGCGGCCGATGGAGCCGCCAGATCCGAATCCTGAAAGCGAAACACGGTATGTCGATGCGTTCCCACTACTGCGGCCTGGTGACTGAAGCACTGATCGGTCAGAGCGTTAGCCTGTGCGGCTGGGTAAATCGCCGCCGCGACCATGGTGGCGTGATTTTCGTTGACCTGCGTGACCGCGAAGGCTACGTGCAGGTGGTGTGCGACCCCGACCGTCCCGACATGTTCAAGGTGGCCGAAGACGTGCGCAACGAGTTTTGCGTGCGCGTGCAAGGCGTGGTACGCGCCCGTCCGGATGGCACCACGAACGATCAACTCAAGAGCGGTGGCATTGAAGTGCTGTGCCAGGAGCTGACCGTTCTCAACCCCTCGATCACCCCGCCTTTCCAGATCGACGACGACAACCTGAGCGAAACCACGCGTCTTACCCACCGCGTGCTGGATTTGCGCCGTCCCTACATGCAGAACAACTTGATGCTGCGGTATCGGGTGGCCATGGAGGCGCGTAAATTCCTGGACAGCAACGGCTTCATCGACATCGAGACGCCCATGCTCACCAAGAGCACTCCTGAAGGCGCCCGCGATTATTTGGTCCCGAGTCGCGTACATGACGGTATGTTCTTCGCGCTGCCGCAATCGCCTCAGCTGTTCAAGCAGTTGCTCATGGTGGCGGGCTACGATCGCTACTACCAGATCACGAAGTGCTTCCGTGACGAAGACTTGCGCGCGGACCGCCAGCCCGAATTCACTCAGATCGACATCGAAACTTCGTTCCTGGACGAGCAGGAAATTCGCGATCTGTTCCAGGGCATGATCACCACTGTTTTCCAGAACGCCTTGAACGTGGATCTGGGTGAGTTTCCGGTCATGGCCTATGCAGAAGCCATGCACCGCTTTGGCTCTGACAAGCCCGATTTGCGTGTGAAACTGGAATTCACCGAATTGACCGACGTCATGAAAGACGTGGACTTCAAGGTGTTCAGTGGGCCCGCCACTACACCTGGCGGGCGTGTCGTGGCATTGCGCGTGCCCGGTGGCAACGAGATGAGCCGCAGTGAAATTGACGGCTACACCGAATTCGTCAAGATCTACGGCGCCAAGGGCCTGGCATGGATCAAGGTCAATGAAGTCAGCAAAGGCCGGGATGGCCTTCAATCACCCATTGTGAAGAATCTTCATGACGCGGCGATCGCACAGATTCTCGAGCGCAGCGGTGCGCAGGACGGGGACATCCTGTTCTTCGGTGCAGACAAGAGCAAGGTGGTCAACGATGCCATTGGAGCGCTCCGCCTCAAGGTTGGTCACAGCGAACTCGCACGCAAGTCTGGCCTGTTCGAAGACCGTTGGGCGCCACTATGGGTGGTGGATTTCCCGATGTTCGAGCACGACGAAGAGGAAGACCGCTGGAATGCGGTGCACCACCCCTTCACGGCGCCAAAGGATGGTCACGAAGACTACATGGATTCCGATCCAGGCAAGTGCATCGCCAAAGCCTACGACATGGTGCTGAACGGTTGGGAGTTGGGTGGCGGGTCGGTGCGTATTCACCGCGCTGACGTGCAGGCCAAGGTGTTTGACGCCCTGAAGATTTCGCGCGAAGATGCTCAGCTGAAATTCGGCTTCCTGCTGGACGCGCTGCAGTACGGTGCTCCACCGCACGGCGGGCTGGCGTTCGGTCTGGATCGTCTGGTCACTCTGATGACCAAAGCGGATTCCATCCGTGACGTCATTGCGTTTCCCAAGACTCAGCGTGCGCAATGCCTGCTTACCCAGGCACCTAGCCCGGTGGAAGAAAAGCAGTTGCGCGAGCTTCACATCAAGCTGCGCAACACTGCGCCGGCGGCCTGAAATACCGCGCAGCGAAGCCGTCCTACGCGACAGGCTCTCGCGCTCTGCTAGGATGGGTTCTTCAAACATAACGTGAGAGGACCCATCATGTCAGATATCGTCGATTCCGCTGTAGAAACCAAGGAACATCTGGTCGCTAACCTCCGTCGTGTCATCGCTGATGCCGAGGATCTGCTCTCTGCGACGGCCGGCCAGACTGACAGCAAGATGGCCGAGTTGCGCAGCCGCGCCAAGGAAAACCTGGTAGTTGCGCGTGAAAAGCTGGCTGATGCCGAAGCCGCGTTGCGCGCTCGGGCTCGCCACGCAGCCGCTGCGACTGACGAGTATGTCCATGAAAACCCATGGTCGTCCATTGGTGCAGCTGCTGCATTGGGCATCCTGGTAGGCGTGCTGCTTGGCCGCCGCTAAGTATTGATTGCTTTTTGATTGTTCCAGTTAAGCATGGCAAGATCTTCGGCTTCTGAGGAACCCGGCACAGCGGCGCGCCTAGGTGCGCTCCTGGCGGATACGCTTGAGCTAGCTCAGGTTCGCTTTGAGCTTTTCACTGTAGAAGCTCGGGAAGAATTGCTGCGTTTGGCGCAAATGGCCATGTTTGGGGCATTTGCAGTGGTCTTTCTCAGTTTTGGATTGATTTTCCTTGCTGTGTTCCTGACTGTGCTGTTCTGGGATACCCATCGCTTGCTTGCTTTGGGTATCAGTACCGTAGTCTTCCTGGGTGGAGGCGCCGCATTGTTTGGCTTGGCCTGGATGCGCTTCAAGGAAGGGTTCCAGATGTTCTCAGGCTCTCGCAGCGAAGCACAACGAGACCAGGAACGGTTGCGGTCATGAGTCAACGAGCCGAATTAGCTGCACGCCGCGAACAGCTCTTATTGCGGTCCGCCCAATTGCGTGAACAACTGGCTCATCGGTCCCGGGTGGTTCAACCTGCGTTTCGCGCTGCCGACAAGGTGCGCGAAGGTGCGTCATGGGTGCAATCCAATCCTGCTCTGATCGCAGTGGTGGGAGCTGCTTTACTGGGTGCCGCGGCGGCCCGTCCCAAAGCGATGATGGGGCTCGGCCTTCGGGCTTGGTCGGGCTGGCAGATGTTCCAGCGTGTTCGCCCTGTGGCCAACGCTTTCCTGCGCCAGATTTTTTGAAGGGAATGAAGATGGCTGGGGCTTTCGCCTTGCCACACTCCTTCAAAGTTCCGCAATCGGTTCTGGTGGTGATCTACACCACCTCACTGGATATCCTGCTAATTCGCCGGGCGGACAGCGCTGAAGATTTTTGGCAGTCAGTGACCGGTAGCAAAGACGCGGAAGAAGAGTCTTTTGAGGACACTGCTGTTCGCGAGGTTTTCGAGGAAACCGGTATAGACGCACGCCATCCCTCTTGTCATCTGCAAGATTGGGAACTTGAGAATGTGTACGAAATCTATCCTTGGTGGCGCCATCGCTATGCGCCAGGCGTCATCTCCAATACCGAACATGTGTTTGGTCTGCGTGTAGAGAGCAGTACTTTGGTAACGCTTAATCCGCGCGAGCATACGGATTGGGCGTGGTTGCCGTGGCAAGCTGCTGCTGACCGCTGTTTTTCACCGTCCAATGCCGAGGCTTGCTTGATGCTGCCCCGTTTTATTTCCTGATTTTCATGGCCGCCTTAGCCCATTCCATCGAAGAAGACGAGGACGACGGGGTATTGCGCGTCGCCACCTACAACATTCACAAAGGTGTGCAAGGTATTGGCCCCGCCAGGCGGCTGGAAATTCATAACCTGGCATTGGCGGTCGATACCTTGGATGCAGATATTGTTTGCCTCCAAGAGGTCCGCATGGATAACCGGCGTGAAGCCGGGTATTTTTCGCTTTGGCCGCAGGTGCCTCAAGCAGAGTTCCTGGCGCCGGAAGGCTATGAGGCCGTTTACTCCACCAATGCCGTTACCAAGCATGGAGAGCATGGCAACGCCTTGCTCTCCCGTTGGCCCATCGTCAGGCACAGGCATGAAGACATGTCTGACCATCGTTTCGAGCAAAGAGGCCTCTTGCATGTCGAAATCATGGTCGGTGAAGTCAGCCTTCATGCCATCGTGGTGCACTTCGGATTGATTCCTTCCAGTCGCTTGCGGCAGACAGCCCAATTGCAGCGCTACATTGCACGTGAAGTGCCACAGGATGCTCCTGTCATCGTGGCGGGTGACTTCAATGACTGGGGCACTCAGGTCAAGAAACTGCTCAGTGCCGAAGCGCTGCACTCATTTGAAGGGCCTCGTACCTTCACTTATCCCTCTCGCTTGCCAGTGGTCCAGCTTGACCATATTTATGCACGCGGCATGAAGCCTCTCAGTCTCGGAGCGCCGCGTGGACGGGCTTGGAGCCGGATGTCAGACCATCTGCCGCTGATCGCGGAATTCAGGCTGCATGGAGCCTGACAAGACAAGGCATTGGCGGCGCTGTTACCATTCAGGCAGTCATGAAATCCCTGCCTGAACTTATCTCCAGCAGCGAGGCCGCTTCCGACGATGTCGGCGTCCCCGTTTCGGTCAAAATCCGCGAGCGTTTGAAGGCGGCACGTCGCCGCTTCAACGCCAATGACAATATTGCAGATTTCATCCAACCCGGAGAGTTGGAATTGCTGCTGGACGAAGTCCAGCACAAGATGCAAGGCGTGCTGGACAGCATGGTCATTGATACCGCTGGAGACCATAACACGGCCAACACAGCGCGCCGGGTGGCCAAGATGTATCTCAACGAGGTATTCAATGGCCGCTACGTCAAAGGGCCTACGATCACTGAGTTTCCGAATGCCGAGCGCTTGAACGAATTGATGATCGTTGGACCGATCACCGTGCGTTCTGCGTGCAGCCATCACTTTTGCCCCGTGATCGGCAAGCTTTGGATCGGCATCATGCCCAATGAACGAACCAACGTCATTGGACTGTCGAAGTACGCGCGCCTGGCGGAGTGGATCATGGGGCGACCTCAGATCCAGGAAGAGGCCGTGGTGCAACTGGCTGATTTGATTCAGGAAAAAACCAAGCCTGATGGTTTGGCCCTGGTGATGGAAGCCACGCACTACTGCATGGCTTGGCGGGGTGTCAAGGACATGAACAGCAAGATGATCAATTCGGTCATGCGCGGCGTGTTCCTCAAGGATGTGAATCTGCGGCGCGAATTTCTTGCACTCATTCCACGTGAACGCTGAACTTAGAAACGGTGATTGACCTATGCTCGTAAGATTGCTTTACGCCAGCCGCGCCGTTGATACCACGCCGGCTGCCATCGATGCCATATGCGCCAGTGCACGCCAGCACAATGCTGAACAGGGCGTGACGGGCGTGCTGGTCTTTGGTGGCAGCATCTTCATGCAAGTGCTGGAAGGCGGCCGTCAGATTGTCAGCGACCTCTATGGCGTGATACAGCGTGATGCGCGCCATAAGGATGTGGTGCTGTTGCACTACGAGGAAATCACGGAAAGGCGTTTTGGAGGTTGGACCATGGGAATGGTCAATACCAGCCGCATCAATCCCAGTACCTTGCTGAAATACAGCGAGCAGGCTGAACTGAACCCTTACCTGGTCACTGGAAAAGTCTCCATGGCCTTGATTGAAGAGCTGATGGCGACCGCCAGCGTCGCCGGCCATCCTGGACGCTAGATACCCCCACCAACTGCCTGAAAAGGCGGCCAGGGCACTGATGAGCGCGTGAAATAGTCCATTTCAGGCAGCAATGACGCCGGATGAGCTTGGCAGACCCGTACCGATTTGATTTTCCCTTCACTGTGGAGCGCGTGCTTCTAAGCGCTTTCCTCCCCAGGCATGGCGGCTCGGGTGATACCAGCCAGCGCTTCGACTTCGGTCCGATACAGATGCAGCAGAGGGCCTTCGGCCAGCGCTCCAGCTGCAACCAGTACTTTTTCAGCTGGTAGCTTCAGGCCGCTGATGTGCAGGTGAATACCTTGGCCTTGCAACATTCTCAGCAGGCGGGTGAAAACTTCCGCGCCCGTGGCGTCGATGCGGTTGATGGGCTGAGCAAAGAGGCACACGTGGCGAGTGTCTTTGTGGTCGCTTAAATGTTCGACCAGGGTCCGCTCGAACTGGCTCGCGGCGGCAAAATCGAGCGGTGCGTCCATGCGCAGGGCATAGGTCTGCGTGGCCAGCGGTGCCAGATTCCAAAGGTGGCGGTCGCGGAGGCTGCCATCCGGATGCAAGCCAACTTCGATGATGCGAGGGTGCAAATGCTGGTAGAGAAACAGCGACAGCATCATCAGCACGCCGGCCAGCACCCCCCAATATAAAGCAGGGGCAGCCAGGATTGTGACCACAAACGTCACGGCCGCAATCAGGGCTTCGACGCGAGATATGCGCCATAGCCTTTTGAACTCCTGGGGCTTGAGCAGACCCACCACCGCTGCCAGCACAATGGCTGCCAGTACGGGCTGTGGTACGTACCGCAGCACAGGGGTGAAAGTGACCAGCGCAATCAGCACCACAATGACGGAAAACACCGTGGCCCACCCGGATTGCGCCCCCGCGTACAGATTGAGCGCGGAGCGTGAGAAGGACGAACTGGTGGGGAACGCGCCTGAAAATCCTGAAACAATCTTGCCTACGCCCTGACCGATCAAGTCCTGATCCTGGTCCCAGCGCTCATTCTTGCGTTCACTGTCCACCTTGGCGCTGGAGGCTGTTTCAAGAAAACTCACCAAGGTAATGATGAGTACAGGCATGACCAGTTGCCCCATGGTGGCCCATCCCGGCCAGCCGGGAATGTACAAGGCAGGCAGGCCTTGTGGTAGCTCACCCACCACCTTGCCGCCTGAAGCTTCAAAACCGCTGATCCAACTGATTGCAGCTGCTGCTAGAACCACCACCAGTACGGTAGGGAAGGTGGGGCGCCAACGACGCGCACCCATCAGCAACGCGAAGGCAATCAGTCCATAGACTGTAGAGACGCCATGCCATGCAGACCAGTCAGACCAACCGGACTGCAGTCCCAACAAAGCCGGTAGCTGCGAGGCGATGATCAAAACCGCTGCCGCCTGCGTGAATGCCATCAGCACGGGGGCATTGACGACATTGAGCAGCCAGCCAAAACGTACAAATCCCAGCACCATCTGCAGCGCGCCAGACAGAAGCGCCAGCCATACCGCCAGTTCGACCCACTGCGGACTACCCGGCTCCGCCATGCCTACCAAAGAGGCGTAGATTAAAAGCGCACTGAGCGCAGTCGGTCCTACCGATAGGCGGGAGGAAGCAGAGAAAAGCACGGCGAACAGCGCCGGCAGCATGGACGCATAGATGCCAGTGATCAAAGGCATGCCCGCTAGCGCTGCATAGGCCACACCTTGGGGAATCACCATCAGCCCGACTGTGAGGCCAGCCATGGCTTCGCCTCTCAGCATCTCAGAGTTCGGACGCGGCCAGCGAAGGGCTGGTATGAGACGGGACCAGAAAATGCGCATGTCGCTATGCTACGCCAGGTAAGCATCAGCAAGTGTCGCGCACTCATCTAAAAAGGCTACGTCAACCCGAAACAAGTGGAGAGACTATAAGGACAAGCGGATTCGTGCGCGAATGATATTTGCCAAAACAAAACCCCTGACTGCGCAGAGCAGCCAGGGGTTTTATAAAAAATCCGCTAGATCTATAACGAATAAGCGATTTTTCGCAGAATCATCAGCGAATCGCCAAGTTATTACGCACGCTCTTCACGCCGTTAACACCACGAGCGATCTCGGTAGCTTTGGACTTTTCTTCTGCATTCTTGGCAAACCCGGCCAGGGACACTTCGCCGTTCAAGGTCTGGACATTGATGGCACCGGCGTCCACTGACTTATCAGCCACGAATTTCGCCTTTACAGCGGTCGTAATGGAAGCATCATCGACATAGGCGCCCACACTTTCCTGACCGCGAAAGACGGAGCAACCAGCGGCTACTAAAGTCAGGCCGGTCATGGCGGCAATAACAAACGTACGAAGGGGTTTCATGATGGATTCCTTTTGATTCTTTTAAAACTCTTTTGAACTGGCTGGAAGCCGCCCGGCTTGAAAGCCTTCAGGCTCCTCAGGGATTTTTTCAACGACGGCGGCGACCGAGCAGCATGGCGACCAAGGCGCCAGCAGCTGCAGCAATGGCCATCGACTTCATAGGCTGTTCTGCCACATAAGCGCTGGTTTTATTCGTCATGTCATTCAACTTCTCACGCGCTTGAGCTGTGGTGTCAGACGCAACAGCCTTGCCGTGTTCTGCGATGTCATGCACTCGAGCAGAAATTGCGTCGATGGCTGGTTTGATGTCATCACGCAAAGAGCGCACTTTGGCATCAGCTTTGTCCAGGGCGTCATTGGCCATGGATCGCGCAGAATCCACGGTGCTCTCTGCCTTGTCTGCAAGCTTTTCAGTTGCTGTATTGGCAGTGTCGGCGAGCTTGTCGATAGAACTGATGTTTCGGTTGCCCATGTCGGATTCCTCTGTAATCTTGCTATTTCAAAAGTCGCAATCAGGAAGCATGCCCAGGAAGGAAGGGCTTTCGTTCTTCGCCTCTGTTTGTTCCGATTACTTGGTTTGAAGCTTACGAGGATCCGCGAGCATGAGGGATCAGCCGGGCGCGCTGTCAGGTGTCGGCCTCTGGGCCTCTGCTGCGTAGGAATTTACCGACATGGCGTTGGAGGCCACTGCCAGATCTTCTTGATCTCTGGCGTGTTGCCGGGGGACTGTGCCGATGATTCGGGTGCCTCGACCAGGGCTTGAGTTGATGTCCAACCGGCCGCCGCCCCCCTCAACGCGGTGACGCATTCCCACAAGTCCATGAGATGTCTGGGGGAGAACTTTGGGATCGAAGCCCCGTCCATCATCGGTGATGGAGACTTCCGCGTGATAGACGTAGTTCTTTAAAGATACCCGGATGTGTTGGGCTTCTGCGTATTTTCCAATGTTGGTCAAGGCCTCTTGAACGGTGCGGTATATCGTCAATTCTGAAGCGGGATCGAGATCGACCGGCTCCAGCACCGTTTCAATCGGAATGCCTGATCTCTCGGAAAACTCGCGCGCCAATATTTCCAGAGAGGCTACCAGGCCCAGATTGGATAGGGAGGACGGACGCAAGTCCTCGATGATCCGGCGTTTAAGAGCAATGCCCTGATTAAGCGTCTCGGTGAGATGCTGTAGCCTCTCAGTCAGGTCGGTCGCATCCTTGGGTATACGGGATTTCAAGCGAGCCACGTCAAGCTTGGCAGCCGTCAGCAGTGCTCCCAACTCGTCATGGAGCTCGCGTGCCAAATGCGCTCGCTCTTCTTCGACGGCTTGCTGCAGGTGCGTGGCCAACTCACCCAGCCGTTTGGTGCGCTCGCGAACTTGCGTTTCAAGGGCGTCGCGCTCGGCCTCCAGTGCACGCTGGTGCGCTTCAGCTTGGCGATGGAGTGCGCGGGTTTGTCTTACATGCAAAAAGAATGCGACGAAGGCGGCAAGTACACCCAAGGCCAGTCCGAAGCGTGAAAAGCTCAGCAGGCGTTTGAGTTCCACGCGTCGGTCGCTTACGAATTTATCCGCGTCTGCGAGCAGAGCATCGCTTTGAGTACGGAATGCCGCCATCTGCTCCAGGCCAATATTGCTCGTGATCACAAAGTCCACCACTTCTGGGCGGTTGTCTTCTCTCATGCGGATGGTGAGCGCCATCTCGGCCATTTTTTGCGACATGAAGTTGCGAAAGCTCATGATCTTGTCCACGCTGACGACCATGCCGGTCTGTTGCGCATCCAGAACCCGTTTCATGCGCGCGATTTCGTTCAAGGCAGCGTCGTATGGAGCCAGGTAACGACGGTCTCCCGTCATGATGAAGCCACGTTGGCCGGATTCAGCTTCACTGAGCGCGCGGGCTAAAGAATTGATCGTGGAGCGAAGATGATGCGCGTTCTGGATCTCGGCCATGACCTCATTGGTCCGCCGATGCGTGCCTTCGTTAATGAATCCCATAGCCAGCGCACACAACGCAGCAACCATCAACGCAAGCCTCAGATTGCGGGCCGAATAGCGTTTGAGGGCCGAACCATCGGATGATTGATGAGGTGAAACGCCAGGCGAACTAGAATTGGTATTCATTCGATTTTTTTGTTATTAACATCCGAAGAGGTACGCGGTGATCAGAATCGGTATTGTGGACGACCACGCCATTGTGCGTACCGGGCTTAAACAGTTCTTCTCGGAACACGTGGATCTCCGCGTGGCAGGGGAGGCCAGTACTGGGCGCGAGGCCATTGATCTCGTGCGCACAACAGAACTTGACGTGCTGGTCATGGATTTGTCCATGCCCGGGCAAAGTGGAATCGACGCCTTGGCGATGATCCGCGCCAAGGCGCCAGATGTGGGAATCCTCATCCTTTCCGGTTATCCGGAAGAGCACTACGCCATGAACCTCATCCGTCAGGGCGCCAGTGGGTATTTGAACAAGGAATGCGACCCCGCGGAAATCGTCGAGGCCATTCGCACGATTGGACTGGGTAAGCGCTACATCACTCCCTCCGTCGCAGAACTGCTGGCCCAGCAGCTCAATCGGAAGAACGATGCCCCACCTCATGAGCAATTGTCCGAGCGTGAGTTTCAGGTGTTCCTCAAATTGGCCAAGGGTGAGACTGCCGGTGATATTGCAGAGTCGCTCTCGCTCAGCGTGAAGACCGTGAGCACTTATCGCACTCGTTTGATGGAAAAGATGGGCTTGAATTCCAACAGCGATTTGACCTATTACGCACTCAAGAACAGGCTGATCGACTGACAGCAAAGCAACCCCGCAAGCGTTGCCACTTGCGGGGTAGGGGGCATCTGTCACTCCTGAAGCGCACATTCGCCCCGGTGAACTCGGGGCGTGAGCGTTCACTTAGTTGACGCCGCCCAGATCGACACAAAAATCTATGAGGGAATCTATGTCCGTCGATTTATCGAACACGGCATCAGCCCCTAGCTGGTAGCACCGGGTTCGAATGTCCGGCGTGGCGTAGTTGGTAAGCACGATGACCCGCTGGCGTGGATCGCGCTGCTTGCACGCCTCTATAACTCCCAACCCGCTCCCTTGCTTTAGAAAAAGATCCACTATGACAACGTCCCATTTGTCGCGGTGATCTTGCAGCCATTGCGCGCCTTGGCCCTCGGTCTCTGAAAATCCGACGGATTTAACCCCAGCCAGTTCCTCCAGCGTTCCCACTAGATTTTCTCGGATGGTTGGATTGTCTTCAATGATGTATGCGCGCACGTAATGCTACTTAACTACAAAAGGGGATCTGAGCGGCTTTTGAAAGATAAGATTTAGAAGTTAATAAAGACTGATCTGGCTTTTGCGATGGGTTCTCTACCTGCAAAACCCGAATCTATGTCTTCGAATGTAAGGGTCCTGAGGGGGCTATCCTGCCAGCAGTCAGGATTTGCACGTGTAGGAATTTGCCTACTTCGCGTAAGGATTACCGATAAGCATCAGATCGACTTCGAACTTTCGTTCTCACTGGGGCTTCATTGATTTGCAATTCACGCTGCGGCCGACATGACGATGGGTCTAACTGGGCTTCGATGATCCGCAAACGGGGCATGCTGGATCGCGCAATAAACGCATTTCGTTGAACTCCGTACGCAAGGCATTGATCATCAGCAAACGCCCTACCAAGGGTGTGCCAATTCCGCAAATCATTTTCAATGCCTCGGCTGCTTGAAGTGTGCCCACCATGCCAACGATAGGTGCGAACACGCCCATGGTGGAGCAACGCACCTCTTCCACCTCTTGAGTAGGGGGAAATAAACAGGCATAGCAGGGTGACGCTTCGCTGCGGGGGTCGTAGACCGCTATCTGGCCGTCGAACCCAATGGCCGCTCCGGAAACAAGGGGCTTCTGCGTTGCTACACACGCTTGGTTGAGCGCCTGCCGGGTGGCGAAGTTGTCCGTGCAGTCGATAGCGATGTCAGCGTGTCTCATCAGCTCGGTGAGTTGCGAGGCATCCATGCGCCGGGCTATGGTCTCGACTTTCACGCCAGGGTTGAGCGAAGCGATGGTCGCGCGCGCAGAATCCACCTTGAGCAGGCCAACGCTGGCTTCGGTGTGGATGATCTGGCGCTGGAGGTTGGTGAGATCAACCGTGTCATCGTCAACGATGGTCAACTGGCCTACACCTGCACTCGCGAGATACATCGCCACCGGGGAGCCCAGGCCCCCGGCCCCAAGAACCAAGGCGTGCGCATCCAGCAGCTTCTGCTGCCCCTCGATGCCTAGTTCATCGAGGAGCAGGTGGCGGGAGTAGCGCAGCAGTTGTTGATCATTCATCGAACTGCCGTGAAGGACGTTACTCGGTCTTGGGCTCGTCCTTGCGCTCGACCAAGGTCTTGCTGACCTTGACTGTCTGGCCTTTCAATTGGGCCAATCCTTGCAGCAACGGGAAGTCCTTGTCACTGCCGAATTCAGGCGGGCGACGCTGTGAAGCGGGCTTGCGTGATTCTTCCTCAAGCTTCTTGAGAGCTTCTTCACGCTCGCGCTCTAGCGCTGGATTGGGCTTCTCCGGCTCGCTGCCCACCACCAGGTGTTTCTGAAGATCCGCTTCGCGGGTCCGCAGGACTGCGTACGGACTTCCTTCAGCGGTGTCGTCGATCATGATGTCAGGCACGATGCCCTTGGCCTGGATCGTCTTGCCGCTGGGGGTGTAGTAGCGTGCAGTCGTGATCTTCAGCGCGGTGTCCGGTCCAAGGGGGCGGACCGTCTGCACGGAACCCTTGCCGAAAGTCTGGCTACCCATGATGGTGGCGCGCTTGTGGTCCTGCAGAGCGCCAGCAACAATTTCGCTGGCAGATGCAGAACCTTCGTTCACCAGAACCACCAGTGGTACGGTCTTGAGCGCGGCGGGCAGGCGACGAAGCGGATCGGCGGCTCGGCGGCGCATGTAGTCTTCAGGCCGGGCCTTGAAGATGGACTTGCTCTCTTCGATCTGGCCGTTGGTAGAAACCACGGTCACATTCGCCGGCAGGAAGGCCGCAGACACGGC
The DNA here is from genome assembly GCA_015999985.1 of Comamonadaceae bacterium. Taxonomy (GTDB): domain Bacteria; phylum Pseudomonadota; class Gammaproteobacteria; order Burkholderiales; family Burkholderiaceae_C; genus Ottowia. The sequence goes on along the minus strand of JAECRA010000021.1, from coordinate 7,804 downwards.
CACAGCTGCGTCAAGCAAGCCACCTGGGTCGTTGCGCAGGTCTAGCACCAGACCTTTCAGATTGGGCTCGCGCTTGTAGATATCTTCGATCTTGGCTACGAAATCGTCGACGGTACGTTCCTGGAATTGGGACAGCCGTACCCAGGCATAGCCAGGCTCAATCACCTTGCCTTTGACCGATTGAGTGCGGATTTCCTCGCGTGTGATGGTGACCGGGAAGGTGCGGCTCTCGTCCTTGCGGAAGACCGTGAGCAGGACCTTGGTACCAGGCTCGCCCCGCATGCGTTTGACGGCATCGTTCATGGACAGGCCTTTGACTGCCGTGTCGTCGATCTTGGTAATCAGATCGCCTGGCTTCAGACCGGCTCTATCAGCAGGTGAGCCTTCAATCGGCGAGACGATTCTGATCACTCCGTCTTCCTGGGTAATCTCAATGCCAACGCCCACGAAGCGACCGGTAGTGCCTTCTCTGAACTCCTTGTAGGACTTCTTGTCGAAGTACTGGGAATGAGGGTCGAGGCTGGCTACCATGCCAGATATCGCATCGGTGATGAGTTTTTTCTCGTCCACCGGCTCGACATAGTCGCTTTTGATCATGCCGAAGACGGCCGCCAACTGCTGCAGTTCCTCCAGCGGAAGGGGTGACAGCGTTCCGCGCGCGACGGTCTGCAGGGAAACGGTGGCGAGTGCGCCAGCCAGTGCCCCCGCGGCGATCCAGCCGGCGATTTTGACTTTTTGACTCATGGCGTTGCGATTCCTGGATTGATCGAGAGATGTCACGATCCAATATACATGCTTGCTTGTCTTCGGGTGCGCGAACCCTCGCTTAGTTCCCGTATTTCCTTAGGCTTTTTCCAAAGGTTGACGTCAAACGAGGTCTTGGCTCACACGGGAATCAGGCTTTTCCTTGGCTCGCGACGGCTGCCGCAGCCTTGGCAGCAGCTTCAGCATCACCCAGGTAGTAATGCCGGATGGGTTTCAAATTGGCATCGAGTTCATAGACAAGAGGGATGCCATTGGGAATATTCAGTCCCACGATTTCGGAGTCGGGGATGTTGTCCAGGTATTTCACCAACGCGCGGATGGAGTTGCCGTGCGCAGCGACCACGAGCCGCCGCCCAGCCGAGATGGCAGGGGCCATGGATTCGTTCCAGAACGGAAGTACGCGTGCCACGGTATCTTTCAGGCACTCGGTCAGAGGAATCTCTTCTGCCTTGAGTTTGGCGTAACGGATATCAGCACGTTCACTGCGGGGGTCGGTAGCTTCCAGAGCGGGTGGAGGCGTGTCGTAGCTGCGCCGCCATACCAGCACCTGCTCATCTCCATACTGCTTGGCCATATCGGCCTTGTTCAGGCCCTGCAAACCGCCATAGTGACGCTCATTCAAGCGCCAGTGCTTGACTGTAGGCAGCCATGCGCGGTCCATTTCGTCCAGCGTATGCCAGAGCGTGTGAATGGCGCGCTTGAGCACGCTGGTGTAGGCCACGTCGAACTCGTAGCCTTCGGCCTTGAGCAAGCGGCCGGCTTGCTTGGCCTGCTCTACGCCGGTCGGCGTCAGATCGACGTCTGTCCAGCCGGTGAAGCGGTTTTCAAGATTCCAGGTGGATTCGCCGTGGCGAATCAGAACGAGCTTGTGCATTGGGAAAGGACAGTTGAGGCCAGGACGGCAGAGAGGAACACAGCATTTTAGTACTGCGATGGAACGTTTCTCACGCGCTGAAGCAGACCCTTCTTCTTCCGCCCATCCTCCTCGGGAATGGCAATTCCTGGAGCTAGGAGTTGCTGCAGCGATGAAACGCGCCTCGTACGCAACAGGAATGCATCGATTCCTTCCGGCGTGGCTTTTCGGGGTAGCGCACTAGAATCACGCCTGAAGTGCCGCTTGAGCGGCTCGTTTTTTTACTAGAAGGAATAACCAAGTGGATTTCGTGATCGCGAACTGGACGCTGATATTGCTGGTGTTCGTCTCCGGCGGCCTGCTGGTGTGGCCGCTGATTTCTGGCGGTGGCGCGGGAGCGTTGACACCCTCAGCAGCCGTGCAATTGATGAACCGCGAAAAGGCAGTGGTCATCGATGTGTGCGAGCCGGCCGAATACGCCGCTGGCCACGTGACGGGCGCCAAGAGCATTCCGTTGTCCGAACTCGAAGCCAAGCTGCCTGCTGTGGTCAAGAACAAGGCGCTGCCGCTCATCCTGGTGTGTGCTTCAGGTGCGCGCTCGGCCCGCGCGGTTGCGGTAGCCAAGAAATTGGGCTATGAAAATACGCGGTCTTTGGGCGGAGGCATGAAAGCCTGGCGTGATGCCAATTTGCCGGTTGAAGCGTGAGTAGCCGGAAAGTGCAGAGCGGTCTTTCTCTTCCTGAAGCGCATTCCCTTTCACACTCCTTGCGAAGCCGTCTTCGAATCGCTGCTGCCGTCAGTGTTTTTCTGTTCGGTGCATCATGGGCAGCCGCACAGCAGCCCGAAAGAGCCAAAGCCATGCAGATAGTCAAAATGTATTCAACGGGCACATGCCCTTATTGCATCCGCGCCAAGCAGATCCTAAAAAGCAAGGGTGTCGCCGACATCGAGGAGATCCGCGTCGATCTCGACCCTTCGCAGCGCAATGTCATGGCCGAAATCACGGGCCGGCGTACCGTGCCGCAAATCTTCATCGGTGGCAAGCACGTAGGTGGGCACGATGATCTGGTGGCACTCGATGCACGCGGGGGGCTTGACCCCATGCTCGCGGGCCGTTGAATCTGGCGCAATGGCGCTGCTCCGCAGGTGGTCACGCGCTGCTGAGATAATGCTCCCCGACGCTTCGGGCGCTTGAGATTATGTTGAAGGCTACCTCTCCGGGTAGTTCAACACGCTTGAGTGCTTTTCAGGCCAGCGCCTCAGCGGGCATCGCTGTGGCACGTTTCTTTTCAAATACCAACCGAGAGTTTTTATGGCTGATCCAGTGTTCAATATCCAGCGCGTTTACCTCAAAGAGGCTTCACTGGAGCAACCCAATTCACCAGCCATCCTGCTGGAGTCCGAGCAGCCTGCAGTCGAGATCAATCTGGGCGTCAACGTCGAGAACGTGACCGAAGGCATTTTCGAAATTTGCGTGACGGCCACCGTACAGACCCGCATTCAGGACAAGACCGTGTTCCTGGCTGAGTGCAAGCAAGCGGGCATTTTTGAGATTCGCGATATCCCTGAAGATCAAATGGGCGCCGTGGTGGGCATCGCATGTCCGCAAATCGTCTATCCGTACCTGCGTGGCAACGTTGCAGACCTCATCACACGCGCAGGCTTCCCGCCTGTGCATCTGGCTGAGATCAATTTCCAGTCGATGTACGAGCAGCAGCAACAGGGCGCCAACACGCCTGTTGTTACCCAGTAATTCTGTCCAGGCGGGATTTGCGAAGGCATGAAGATCGTCATTATTGGCGCGGGGGCCTTCGGTACGTCCCTGGCGGTAAGTGCTTGCCGCAATCCAGTGGGGCACTCCGTCGAACTCTGGGCTCGCAGTGAGTCCCAGGCGTCTGTCCTGCACGGCGAACGTCAAAATACGCGGTATCTACCGGGCATACCGCTGCCGCACGATTTAGTGCTGCGCGGTGGCGATGCAGCCACCCTGGCCGCCAACAGCGGCCGTGTGGATCTGGTGGTCGTGGCCACACCCATGTCCGGGTTGAGGCAGGTGCTGACAGCACTGCGTGGCACTACGGCGCCTGTAGCCTGGCTTTGCAAGGGGTTTGAGCCTGCGCAGGACGAGACGGCACCTTTTCCCTTTGGCTTGCTGCCTCACGAAGTGCAGCGTCAGGTGGCCCCCGATTTGATCGCTGGAGCACTCAGCGGCCCCAGCTTTGCGCAAGAAGTCGCACGCGGCCAGCCGACAGCGCTGGTAGCCACCAGCCGCCATCCGCAGGTTCGGGAGGCTTTGGTGCAAGCGTTCCATGGCCTTACCTTGCGTGTATATGCCAACGACGACCTGCCTGGTGTCGAGGTCGGTGGAGCAGTCAAGAACGTGATCGCGATCGCCACCGGTCTGGCAGATGGCATGAACCTGGGGCTCAACGCGCGAGCGGCACTGATTACGCGCGGCTTGGCCGAGATGTCGCGCTTTGGTCAAGCACTTGGCGGACGCCCTGAAACCTTCATGGGGCTCTCGGGCCTGGGCGATCTGGTCCTGACCGCCACGGGGGATCTCAGCCGCAATCGCAGAGTAGGCTTGCTGCTGGCTGAGGGCAAGTCTGTGGATGACGCCGTGCGGTCGCTAGGCCATGTCGCCGAAGGCGTTTATTGTGCGCGTACTGTCTTGCAACGAGCTCGCCATGTGGGCGTGGAAATGCCCATCACTGAGGGCGTGGTCGCCCTTCTGAATGGAGAGCTCAAGCCGGTTGAAGCGGTCGCTGCCCTGATGGGCCGTGATCCGAAGGGCGAGCTGCTCTAGGGCGTGTTGACACTAAATTCACCCCTGGCCCGAAGGGTGAGGCACTGGCAACCTGCATTCGGCGTTGCCTACTCCGGCCGCGCAAATGCTCGCCGGATGTTCAACCCCGCTGCGGTTTGCGCCTTGATTGCAGCCCGCCAGAACCTCACGCGGGGTGAATTTAGTGTGAACACCCGCTCGCTTGTTCAGATTTCGAAGTTATCTATCAGCCGAGTGGCGCCGATCCGGGCTGCACCTAGCACCACAAGCTGCCCAGCGGTATCGCCTTCCTGAGGTGGCTGCAGATCAGTGCGCCGGCGTACCGTGAGGTAGTCCGGTTGCCATCCTAGTGCGGCCAGCTTTTGCATGGCTGCAGATTCCAGTTTCAAGAGCTGCCCCGGGTTTGCGCTGCCTGCTTCATGCGCCAGCCCCTGCAGGGCTTGCGGCAACTGGAGGGCCTGAGCGCGGTCCGTGGGGCTGAGGTAACCATTGCGTGAACTGAGTGCCAGGCCGTCGGCCGCGCGCTCGATCTCATGGCCGACGATGTCAATGGGCAGTGCAAACTGCCGCACCATATGGCGAATCACCATGAGCTGCTGATAGTCCTTCTTGCCAAAAACGGCGGTGCCGTGGGACTTTCCGGCGAACACGGCCATGAAGAGCTTCATGACGACAGTAGCCACCCCGGTGAAGAACCCGGGCCGAAACTCACCTTCCAGAAGATCGGCCAGTGCTGGATCAGGGTGTACCTTGAATACTTGGGGTTCTGGGTACAGATCTTTCTCACGCGGGGCAAAAAGCACATCGCAGCCCGCGCGCTCAAGCTTGGCACAGTCTTCGCTGAAGGTGCGGGGGTAGCTGTCAAAGTCTTCGTGCGGCAGGAACTGCAGCCGATTGACAAAGATGCTGGCCACGGTGACATCGCCCAGTGGCTTGGCTTCACTGATCAGTGCCAGATGGCCGGCATGGAGATTTCCCATTGTAGGAACGAATGCTGGGCGGGCGGTATGGCGAAGCGCGTGGCGTAGTTCTGCGATGGAGTGGACGATTTGCATGGATCGGTTGGAGTTGTCGGAGCCACTTAAGGGCTCTTTCTTGTCTTGGAAAAAACGTAGTTTCGACTTAATTTTTGAATACGTTCTTCGTAAGCTCTAAGACTGAAATTCTGCGCATAATCATAGGTTTGCCTGCCAAACATTGCTGTACATGAGCACTTTCGCTATCGTTTTATCGCTGTTGATTTTGATGTTCCTCGCCTACCGAGGTTACACCGTACTGCTGTTGGGACCGGTCATGGCCGTCTTGGCGGTATTCCTGTCAGGAGATATCGCCCAGGTACTGCCCATCTACACAGAGACCTTCATGCGCGCTATGGGCAACTATATGCTCGCGTTCTTTCCCATTTTCCTGCTAGGAGCCTTGTTTGGCCAACTCATGGCCGATTCCGGTGCTGCCATGGCCATCGCCCAGTGGATAGAGCGCACGCTGGGCAGCCGATACGCCAGCCTGACCGTCGTGCTGGCCTGCGCCATTTTGACCTATGGCGGGGTGTCGCTGTTTGTGGTGGCCTTTGCCATCTATCCCATCGCCAAGACCTTGTTCAAGGATGCGGATATCCCCAAGCGACTTATCGCCCCAACCATCGCTTTAGGGTCGTTTACCTTCACCATGACCGCGCTGCCTGGCACACCCTCCATTCAGAACGCCATGCCCATCCCGTATTTCGGCACCAACACTTTCGCGGCCCCCGGCCTGGGGCTGATTGGGGGGGTGATCATGTTCACACTGGGCTACCTTTGGCTGCTTTCGCGAGAACGCAAGGCGCGCCTTGCTGGTGAGGGCTATGGTCAGCACGAGGACAATGAGGCAGCTGAGGTGGCCCTTGAAAACGCCGCGGGGCAAGCCGGGGACCATCGCCGTTCCATGCCCTTGGTGCTGGCCTTGTTGCCTCTGGTGCTGGTGATTGGCATCAATGCGCTGTTCACGTACGCGGTTTTCCCGGGCAAGGACTGGACTTTTCTGCAGGCAAGTTTCCCCAATCTCGCGCCGGCTCGGCAAGCGGGCCTTTGGGCCTTGATCATTGCATTGACGACCTCCATTGTGACGGTGCTGCTTGTGGGATTGGGTCGTTGGGGCAACTTGCGTGAAAGCATCAACAAAGGCGTTCTGGGCTCCATGCTGCCCATCTTCAATACCGCCTCTGAAGTGGGTTACGGCGCAGTCATTGCCGGGCTGGCAGGGTTTGCGATCATCCGTGATGCGGTTCTGAACGTCTCCAACAATCCCTTGATTTCAGAGGCGGTGGCCATGAATGTGCTGGCCGGTATCACTGGCTCATCTTCTGGCGGGCTTTCCATTGCTCTGCAGACGCTGGGGGCGGATTACCTGCGCATGGCCAATGAAGCCGGGATCAACCCGGAATTGCTGCACCGGGTGGCGGTTATGTCCGCTGGGGTGTTTGATTCCCTGCCGCATTGCGGCGCGGTCATTACTCTGCTTTCTATCTGCAAACTGACGCACAGGGAGTCCTATCTCAACCTGGCTGCGATGACCATAGCTGCGCCTTTGATCGCGTTGGCGGCTGTGATTGCTCTTGGAACTGCGTTCGGCAGTTTCTGATGATCGACCGATGCGCCATCATTTGAATTCCCTCTCCCTCAGGGCGAGAGGGGGCCAGCCAGACCAGCACAGCCAGCCAACCGGCGGCCGGCCATCCGGTGGGGGCAGCTCTCTCCCTCTACCTTTGGGAGAGGGCTGGGGTGAGGGCATGGGGCGGTTGAGTTGTTGGCTGTACTCTCTAAATTCCTTCAGCTCATTCCTTGAAGTCGGAGGCCGGGGAGTGCGCCCGGCAGCGCACCTACTTCTTCTTTGCTCCGCCACCGGATGGCCGGCCCAAGAAAAGTAGGCAAAAGAAAGGCGGCCCCAAGTCCGTGTCCCTTCGCTTCGCTACGGGCAACCTCCGGTGCTCCATCGTGCGGCGGTGCTGCGAAACTCGCTTTGTTCACTTCGTTCACGCCGCTCAGACATCCGCAGCAAGCTAGATCTTGAAGCAAGGGCATCTTGCAGTGCCCTTGCCCGCCCCCCGCTGTGCGCTCCTCAGCACGGCCACAGGGGGTGGATACCCACTCGGGCCATTGCTTCGCTCGGCCCTGAACCGATTAGTCGCAAGCGAAGGGTTTTACCCCCTCTCCCGCAGGCGGGAGAGGGCAGGGGTGAGGGTCAGCGTGTCAAGCACCACCGTCCTTTTAAGGTCTACCTCGGCAGGATTATTTCGGACTGCATGCGCGCTTAAGGGACCACGTTCGCAATGGATACGCCGCCCCCTCACCCCCGCCCTCTCCCGCCTGCGGGAGAGCAACTGTGTTCGAAATCAAGTCTTTTCAAGCATTAGTTGCTTGTGG
>JAECRA010000086.1 GCA_015999985.1 Comamonadaceae bacterium | reverse complement strand
ACCCAGCCCACCCTCTCTCCGCCGATAAAGTCATCCACGCCACCGCCGACGCCGGATCGGGAGCCCCAGATGGCCGCATTCAGCGCGCAGCTGAACGGCAGAAGCGTCGTGCCACGTTCAGACAGCGGCGCGCAAGGCCAAATGGTCGCCGTGCTCGACCGCAAAACCGGCCTTTTCCGCTGGAAACTGAGCTTCGAAGGATTGAGCGGACCGGTCGTCCGCGCGAATTTCCACGGCCCCGCCATGGATGGCGAGGTGGCCAACCCACGCATCGCGTTAGGCCAACGCGGCGTTTTAAGCCCCAGCGAAGGCAGGGCCATGCTTACACCTGCCCAGCGGGCCGATCTGCTTACAGGCCAGTGGTATGTCAATCTGAGCACCGCCAAGTACCCAGAAGGGGAAATCCGCGGCCAACTGATCGAGAAGCACTGATCGACAAGCGGCCCTCGAACAGCTTTGCCTCCCAAAAACTGATCAAAAACCACAGATTCAGGCGTTCCTGCCCCCGGGGGGCGGGCATTCTATCCCTTTTTCAGCAAAGATTCGGCTGAAAAAGTACACTATGGGGTTGTCTTCAAGACTGGCCTACGTGAACGCCCCCATCGACGTTTCCTTTTTCCCGCGCGCCGCCAAGCCCCTTCCCAGTTACAAGCCCTACTGGGCCAAGCGCTTCGGCACCGCTCCTTTTCTACCCATGAGCCGGGCAGAGATGGATATGCTCGGCTGGGATTCGTGCGACGTCATCCTGGTGACGGGCGACGCCTATGTCGACCACCCCAGCTTCGGCATGGCCGTCATCGGACGTGTGCTGGAGGCCCAGGGTTTTCGGGTCGGCATCATTGCCCAGCCTGATTGGCAAAGCAGCGAGCCTTTCAAGGCGCTGGGCCGGCCCAACCTCTTCTGGGGTGTCACGGCAGGCAACATGGATTCCATGATCAACCGCTATACGGCTGATCGAAAAATTCGCAGTGACGACGCCTACACTCCCGGCGATATCGGCGGCAAGCGGCCTGATCGCGCCGCCATCGTGTACAGCCAGCGTTGCCGTGAAGCCTACAAGGATGTGCCTATCGTCCTCGGCGGCATAGAAGGCAGCCTGCGCCGTATTGCCCACTACGACTACTGGAGCGACAAGGTCCGCCGCTCCATCGTGGTGGACAGCAAGTGCGACCTGCTGCTCTACGGCAACGCCGAACGCGCGCTGGTAGAGGTGGCGCACAGGCTGGCGCGGCGTGAACCGGTTGAAAACATCACAGACGTGCGCGGCACGGCTTTCGTGGCGCGCGCCACGCCCGAGGGCTGGTTCGAGCTGGATTCGACAGAGGTCGATCGCCCAGGTCGGGTGGAAGATCACATCAACCCCTACCAGACCACCAGCGAGCAAGCGGCTGCGCAAGGAAGCGTCTGCGAGGCTGAGTCCGGCACTCAAGACGCCTCCAAAGCCAATACGCTGGCTGCCGAACAGCCCTTGCGCTTTGTTCGAGGGGCCGGGCGCATGTCCACCACCGGATCAGTGGCGCCAGTGGCTTCGGGCCCCGCGCCGCAAGTGGAGGCGGCAGCCCCGGCTGCAGCCGTTCTTCGGCCGCCGCGCGAGCGCACGGTCATCCGCCTGCCCAGCTACGAAAAAGTCAAATCAGACACGGTGCTTTATGCCCACGCCAATCGCGTGCTGCACCTGGAAACAAACCCTGGCAACGCGCGTGCCCTGGTTCAAGCCCACGGGGAAGGAACCACCGCGCGCGATGTCTGGATCAATCCCCCTCCCATTCCGCTCACCACGGAGGAGATGGATCTCGTCTTCGATCTGCCCTATGCGCGCAGTCCGCACCCTAGCTATGCGGATGCCCGAGGCCGCCATGATGGCGAGACCAAGATCCCGGCCTGGGAGATGATCCGCTTCTCCGTGAACATCATGCGCGGTTGTTTTGGGGGTTGCACCTTCTGCAGCATCACAGAGCATGAGGGCCGCATCATTCAGTCTCGCTCAGAAGACTCGATCGTGCGCGAGGTCGAGGAAATGCGCGATAAGGTTCAGGGCTTTACCGGCATAGTGAGCGATCTCGGCGGCCCCACGGCCAATATGTACCGACTGGGCTGCTCATCTCCCTTGATAGAGGCCGTCTGCCGCAAGCCCAGCTGTGTTTATCCGGGGATTTGCCAGAACCTCACCACCAACCACGATCCCCTGATCAAGATCTACAAGCGCGTGCGCACGCTTCCCGGCGTCAAAAAGGTGTTGATTGGCTCCGGCTTGCGATACGACCTGGCGGTGAAATCGCCGGCGTATGTCAAAGAGCTCGTGCAGCATCACGTTGGAGGCTATCTCAAGATTGCGCCCGAGCACACGGAGGAGGGGCCGCTCTCCAAGATGATGAAGCCGGGTATCGGCAGCTACGACCGGTTCAAGCAACTCTTCGAACAATTCAGCGAAGAGGCAGGCAAGAAACAATTCCTGATTCCCTATTTCATCGCGGCGCACCCCGGTACGACCGATGAGGACATGCTCAATCTTGCCCTTTGGCTGAAGAAAAACGGCTTCCGTGCAGATCAAGTGCAGGCTTTCTACCCGTCGCCCATGGCCACTGCGACCACCATGTACCACACCGGGCTGAATACCCTGAAAGGTATACACCGCGACGAGCGCGCTGAAAAAGTGGAAACACCCAAGGGTGAACGCCGCCGGCGCCTGCACAAAGCGTTTTTGCGCTACCACGACTCCAATAATTGGCCGCTGTTGCGCGAAGCACTGAAAGACATGGGCCGTGCCGATCTCGTAGGCAATGGCAAGCACCACCTCATTCCCTCGTGGCAGCCTCTTTCCGATGGCGGCTACCAGACAGCCCGGCGAAAAAATAGTACACCGGCCACCACCTCCGCGTCAGGTGCATCCGGTTCCGCGAAGCCGCGTGTAGGTTCCTCCGCAGCAGGCAAGGTAGGGCGCCGTGATGCTGACATGGCGGCCATGGAACCGGTTGAGGACGTGCGGTTTCGCACTAGCCGGCCCACACCCGGTCAGATGCTTACGCAGCACACTGGCCTTCCACCGCGTTCGACGGGCCAGGGTGGCAAGCGAAAAGCGCCTAATCGCAAGCCGAGGTGAGCAGTCCGTTCCGGGGCGCCTTAGGGTTTGAAGGCCGTGGGAGCTTGTCAGACTTGGAAGTCGCCCGCTGCAAATGGACCGCCGCGGTCCATTTCTCTTCGGCTTCTTGACCCAAAGCAGGGGTAGTGGCCTGCGAAGCTAAGGGCCGGCCATCCGGGAATGACGGAGGTGGATGCCTTCCTGTCCATCTATCCAACGTTGCTCTAAAAGTGGCATAGTCGCTAGCGCCTATCTTCGTTTTCGGGGCTCCAAGCCCGACAGCCTCCTGGCGCTGAACTGTCCAACTCGGGTAGACTGGTTTCCACCATGCGGCATAACCCTCGAACTTCGCTACAGCGTCTCGCACTCGCTGTTACCACTTTCGCTGCTTGCGCAGCACCGAGCTGGGCTCAATTCGACCCCGCCAAGGTTGTTGTCGAACCAGAGGTGATCGCTCGCCAGTTTCCCGATCCGGCGCAGGCCTACCAAACACCCGGTTTTGCTGCAGGGCGCAAAGACTTCACCTCGCATGCAGAAGTCTTCAGCTTCATCGATGAACTGGCGCGTCAATCGTCCAGAGTAGCTATCGAGACCATGGGCCGCTCGCAGGAAGGCCGTGCCATGGCGCTTGTGTTGCTCACGGGCACGCGGGGTTTCAACCGAGCGCTGCCTACGGTGATGCTCTTGGGCCAACAGCACGGCAATGAACCAGCGGGGGGAGAGGCGGCTTTGGTTCTTGCGCAAACGCTTGCCACGCAACGCAGCTCGCTGCTGGAGCAAGTCAATGTATTGATCGTGCCACGCGCGAACCCGGACGCTGCAGAGCACTTCCGGCGAGTCACGACGAGCGGCATCGACGTCAATCGCGATCACCTGCTATTGCGTACGCCGGAGGCCCTGGCGATCGCCAGCGCGGTGCAGCGCTATCAGCCTGCAGTCACACTGGACATGCACGAATTCACCGTTGCAGGGCGTTGGGTCGACAAGTTCGGTTCGATGATGCGCTACGACGCGCTTTTGCAAGCGGCCTCGGTGGGCAATCTGAACCCGACCATTCGATCGTTGCAAGACCGTTATCTGGCCGCCGCGCGCTCAGCGATAGAGGCTTCCGGACAGCAGGTTTCCGACTATCACACGACGTCGCCAGATCCGAAGAACAAGACGGTGTCCATGGGTGGCGTCAATGTCGACACGGGGCGCAACGTCGGTGGCTTGCACAATTCGGTGAGCATCCTGCTCGAAACGCGCGGCGTTGGTTTGGGCCGGGCGCATTTCGGGCGCCGGGTGCAGGCACACGTGGCTGCGGCCATGGGTGTCATCGAGGAAGCCGCCAAGGATGGCGCCTCGCTGGTGCGGACCCGCAGGGAGGCGGGAGTTGACAATGCCCAGCAGGCGTGCCGCGGCGATATGACCTTGGTTGTGCGCCAGACCCCGGAGCGTCGCACACTTAGTTTTCTCGACGCGCAGACGGGCGAAGTTCGTGAGATCGACGTCGACTGGCGAAGCGCATTGCAGTTGGAGAAGGTGCGCGAGCGAACACGGCCGTGCGGCTACCTCATCGGCTCCGAGCAGAAAGAGGCTGTCAAGCAGTTGCGCTTGCTTGGCGTGAAGGTCCAGGCACTGAACACGGCGCCCTCGCGCAAGCTTTGGGACGTCGAGAACTATGTCGTCGAATCGGAATCCTCCGGACAGCGGCAAGACGCGCGTGGCGCTATCGCTGATGATGGGCAGGGCATCCGCCAGTTGACGGTACGTACGGAGCCCGCTAAGGCCGTACCAGCCAGGGGCAGCTACTATGTGTCCATGAGTCAACCGCAGGCGGGACTCATCAGCGCTGCATTGGAGCCCGATTCCCAGAACAGTTTCGCCGCCAACCGCATCATGGCTGTCGACCCCGCGCAGCTTCGTCGCGTGACGCGGCTTCCGGCGGGTTTCAAGGTCGATCGCGAGCGGTAACGAGAAAGCAGCCTTAGACGCCAGACAATGGACCGTCATCAGGGCAGCGATAATCCTGTAGAGAATGAAGAAAGGCAGCTGATAGCTGCCTTTTTTTCGAAAGCCTTATACCGCTTTGCGCTCAATGAAACTCGAGCGGTGTTATCTATGCAGCGCCAACCGTATGCGTCAAGTTGCGTGATATCGAATCGCGTTAAATTGGTAAATTCCGTTCGGGTTGAGCCTGTCGAAGCCTTGCGCAGTGCTTTGAGCGGCTCAGCATGAGCGGTCTATAGGCTGACGACAAGCTGTTAGGAGCCCGCAAGCGACCCGGAGCAGGTGCGCGGGGGAAGATTTGAGGAGGAATGAGTGCTGGTATCAATTGTTTATCTGGCGGTCCTTGTGTGGATCCTGTATCTTTTCTGGAGCCAGCGCGTCATGAAGCGCCTGCAGAACGAGCTGGTTGCCGATTTGAAGGGCGTGCGTTTCTGGCGCGTGAATCTGGCTCGGCCCGCATTCTTCAAACGTTGGCTCAATTTAATGCCTTTTGAGGCCAAGGGTGTGCTGATTGAAGAGGGCTCTCAATTGCGCGTGCGCGGCTATTGGCGCAGCAACAGGAAAAGATTTGAATCTGTGCTGCGAAAGGCGGAGTGCCAGCCTAGCTGGCTTGGCAACCGTTCCATCAAGTCAGGCAACATGTATTGGGGGCAGTTGAGAACCCCTAAAGGGGACATGCTGTTTGCCGCCGATACGGGGGTCTATGCCTTGCCGTCGCGCGAAAGCCTTAAAGACATTTTCTCGTCCATCTTTCCAGAGCTGGAGCTACCTGAGGACGCGGACCGGGACTTTGCCCTGGAGAAAAATTCCCGCAGCATTGCGGCGATGGTGTTCTTCTTTGGCTTGTTTGCGTACGCGATCATCGATTCGTTCTTCATCTCGCGCTACGAACTGACTGACCAACAATTGTTTCGCATTCTTTTTCATCCCGGCGTTTGGATAGGTGCGGCAGTAATTGGAAGTGTCAGTGCCATCGGCGCCTACAGGTGGATGCTCTCGGGACAAGTCCCTTCCCGTGAGTCGCTGGTGCTTTCTTTCTTTGTCATTAGCGCGATCGGGTTCGCGGCATTGCCCGTTGCCAAACGTGTGGATCAAGTCCTTGCGGCCGAGCCCAGCAAGAACTACGCTTATCGAGTCAATCAGCCGTCGCGTCTGGAGCCGGCCGATGAAGCTCTGGGTTTGCCCAGACTGCGCTTCCCCAAGTCAAGAGAATACTGGGATCAATTCAAGGATGGGCACCCTTATTCCATTCCATTTTTGCGAGGCCCCTTGGGCCTGTGGCAGCTGGATCATGAGAAATTCGACCCGCCGTTGATCGCATTTTTTGAGAAACAAGGGCCCCGGAAATAGTCTGCCAAACGGCTGCCGAAAAAACCTGATTAACTCGCCAGAGACGGAAAACAGACGGCCAATTGGAGGCGGTGTGTAGACTAAAAGGTCTGTACTCCCACCAGCTGTACTTCAATTACCCATGTACACATGACACAGTCACCATCAACACTGCCCGCAGTCTCCGACGTTCTGGCCTTTTGGTTTGGCTCCATGCCTCCCACCGACGCCGGTTCGCTTCAGGTGCAAAGCCAATGGTTTACCAAATCGGACGCTTTCGACGAGCAGATTCGCACGCGTTTTGGCGCCACGATAGAAGCTGCTGTCAAAGGTGAATTGGATTCCTGGGCCGCTGAACCATTGGGGTGGCTTGCTTTGATCATCGTGCTGGATCAGTTCACACGCAATGTGTATCGTGGCCAGCCTGCCAGCTTCTCAGGAGACAGCTCTGCCTTGCGCTGGTCCGACCGAGGATTGGCCGAAGGCTGGGATCGCAGCCTGCCGTTCATGGCTCGTCCATTCACCTATCTGCCTTTGGAACACTGCGAAGATCTCGCACGCCAAGACCAAAGTGTCGCGGTGTTCGAGCAGTTGGTGGCTGATGCGGAGTCGGCAAATGCACCAGAGCAAGTGCTGGCCACTCTTCGTTCGAATCTGGATTATGCAGAGCGCCACCGCGATGTGATTCGCCGCTTTGGCCGCTTTCCACACAGAAACGCATTCACAGGGCGCGCAAGCACTCCCGCTGAACTGGAGTATCTTGCGCAACCGGGGTCAGGCTTTTAACCGAGCTCCGCCAGCGCATGAGTGCGCGCGCGGGCGGTGGCTAGGGGCCCTGGCCGCCGTCTGGCTTACTCTGCCTTCATGATGGTCTCTCCGCGCAATAGACCTGTATCGCGGATGTTGACTTTGTGCCGCTTCCAACCTGCATAGGTCCGCTTGAAGTAGCGCAGGGAGATCAGGTAATAGAACACCTTGAACATGAACAGCGACCGACGGTAAGCCGGGCCGTGGTGAAGGTCTGCAGCCAGAAGCGACATCAGGCCTTGCTTGATGTTGAACATGTTCCTCGGGTGCATGAACATGTCGCGAATGGTCGGGTTCGTGGCTCTGTAGATAAACCATGAGTAATCCTTGGGACCTGTTCGCATGCGTACCTCCATGGCCTGCCTGGCCAAGGCAAGCTCTGCAGGTTGGTCCAGGGCGGTGGCCACGAGCTTGGCACCGTCGAAGCCGCCCTGCATGGCCAGATAGACGCCTGAGGAGAACATCGGGTCGATGAAGGTAAATGCATCGCCGATCATCAAATACTGATCGCCAGTGGCGTGCGTGCTGGAATACGCAAAGTTGCCCGTGGCGTGAACCTTGTCGTCCACCAAGGTCGCGTCTTTGAGCCTGTCTGCCAATTCAGGACACAGCGCGATCGTGTCGTAGAAGTACTCCTTCAGCGGCTTATTGCGGGCCTTGAGGTAGTACGCCCAGCAAACGGCGCCTACGCTGGTAGTGCCATCTGCCAGTGGAATGAACCAGAACCAGCCATGCTCGAACCAGCAAATGCTGATGTTGCCTTCGCGCTTGCCCTCCAGCCGCCGTACACCCGTGAAATGTCCGAAGAGGGCGGTGCTGTTGTGGTCAGGGTTCTTGTTCTTGCATTTGAACTTGTTCGCCAACAGCGTGTCCCTGCCGCTGGCATCGACCAGAAAGCGCGCACGCCACTGCCGCTTGCTTCCATCATCGAGAAGCGCCTGCACCTTCACGCCATCCGAAGTGAAGTCCACATCCCGCACTTTCGCGCCTTCCAAGGTGCGGGCACCGGCCTTGCCTGCGTTCCGGAACAGAACTTGATCGAGGTCTGAGCGACGAACCTGCCAGGCAGAGCCTTTAGCGGGGTCCCAACCCTCCGCGAAATCAACGTAGCTGCAGTAATTAAGATCTGGTCGAACAAATTCGATGCCGAACTTCGGCATGCCAATTTTTTCAACCTCTTCACGTACGCCCAACTGATCGAACAGTTCCACGTTGCCTGGAAGAAGCGATTCACCAATGTGAAAGCGTGGGTGATGGTCTTTTTCCAGCAATACAACGTCGCGCCCTTCGCGGGCCAGCAGCGCAGCAATGGTCGATCCGGCGGGGCCACCACCTACCACCAGAACATCGCAGTTTTCAGTCTCAAGCATGGCGCGTAATTCTCGTTAAGCAGCGTAAAAGCAGATATCGTAGCGTGGCTTGGAGAGCGCTCACGGACAGGGTGCAGTCTAGGGTGTGTTCACCACACCCTAGACCGTCATTTCAAAGTCAATGAACCCGCGCTCGATGTCAGTCGACAGCAGCTTCGCACGCACCTTGTCGCCTACCTTGACTGCTTGGCCACGAGCCACCAAAAGCTTGCCTTCCGCGGGAGGCGTAAAGATGCGTACCCACGTATTGCCCTTGGAGGCGCCGGTGACCACGCCATTGAAGATTTCGCCGACGCGTGACTCCAGCAACATGGCCGCTTCGGATTTACGCAACTGCCTCTCGACCTTGTTGGCAGCGTCTTCCTGTCTTGTGCAGTGCGCCGCCAGGAATTCCAGCTCGCTATCGGAGTAGGGTGATGGCGCTTCGGATAAGGCGGCTTTGATCAGGCGCTGCGTAATCAGGTCCGGGAAACGGCGGTTGGGTGCGGTCGAATGGGAGTAGTCGCGCACCGCCAGCCCGAAATGGCCGATCTTTGGTCCCCCCGGTCTCTCGATCACATATTCGCCGCGCCCCATCAGCTTGACGATGGTCAGCGATAGGTCCGGAAAGCGCTCGGGGTCTCGCCGACGTTGTTTCGCCAGAAAACTCTCCAGCGCCAGAGAGTCAGGTTCCACCGGTAGTGTCTCGCCGTACTCTGCGGCGATCTCGGCAATGCGAGCCCAGCGTTCGGGAGAGCGTACGACCCGCCGGATGGATGAGCGGTGCCTACCCGCCAGATAGCGGGCCGCAACTCCGTTCGTAGACACCATGAACTCTTCGATCAACTGGCGAGCGTGGTTCTGTACCTGCTGGCGGATATCGACCACTTTGTCGCCCTCGAAAACAGCCTTGGGTTGGAAGGTCTGAAATTCCAGAGATCCTTTTTCTCGCCTGACGGCGCGAAGCTGCTGCGCCAATGAGTGCTGCGTGCGTAACTGTTGGTCCATGCCTGGCACGCTCGCTGCCGCTTCGGGGAGGGGCCCTTCGCCATCGAGCCATGCGGCCACCGAGTCGTAGGCCAGTTTGGCTTTGTTGTGGACTCGCGCGCGCAGGATGTTCGATGCTGTTTGCGTGCCGTCGGGCTTGAACACGATTTCGGTCACGGTAGCCGCTCGACCTTCGTGAGGATTGAGCGAGGTCAGGTCGGTGGATAGTTTCTCCGGCAGCATCGGAAAGATGCGCGCAGAGGTGTACACCGATGTGGTGTTGGCTTGAGCGTGCTGGTCGATCGGCGTGTTCTTGGCTACGAGGATATCGACGTCCGCGATGGCAATGAGAATTTTCACGTCGCCATTGGGGTGCACTTCGCTCACTGAAAGCTGGTCCAGATCGCGAGAATCGTCGTTGTCTATGGAGCACCAGAGCAGGCTGGTCAGGTCGGGCAGGCCGGCGCTTTCATTCGTGTCAGAGGTCGTAATGCCCCGCAGCTGTTCCAATGTCGCACCCGAGAATTCCGGCTTCAGTCCGCGTTCGCGCATGGCGGCCACGGCCAGATCGGCCAACTCTTCTTTCTGGTGAGGATGCAGACTCATACGGCAGAACTCCAAAGATTGCTGCTGCCGGAGTGGCCAGGCAGCATGGCTCCATCTTAGCGTGCGCTCCTTAAGAGCCTGTTCAAAGGGGGCAAGTCGCCAGCTACCGTCTTATGTCCTCGGTAAGGTGTGCAGCGGTATATCGTTCTCGCGCGCCAGGGCGTCCAACTGCTTGCGAGTCTTGTCTGCTGCCCATTGCGCAATGGCTTTGCGTGAGGATGGCTTGAGAAGCGCTTTGACGTCTGAAGACGCAAGCCCCGCGACGCGGCAGAGCGCGGCTGCAAAGTGCGGCTCCAGCGCGGCCACCGCTACCCGCCCGTCCTTGCAGGCATACACGCTATAGCCTGCATGAGCGCCGCCCACTGCTCCCTTGGGTTGGGTCAGTCCCCAGCCACGTGGCAGAGCGAGCCAGCCTGCCGCGTCGGAGAGTGCGATCTCCTGCCGCACACCCTTTGCGGAGGCACGAGCGGTGAGCACGGCTGCCAGCACCGCCTCACTGCCCATCAGCGCGCCTGACATATCTGCGAACAAAGTGGCGGGTAAGTCGAGCGCGGGCACCAAACCGGCTTCCGCCAGGTAGGTGAGGTCGTGCCCTGGCTCCTCAGCTCGTTCTCCAGGGGCACCGACAATGCTGACCAATGACAGTTGAGGGTGGCGAGCATGCAGCGCTTTCCAACCCAGTCCAAGCTTGACGAGCGCAGAGGGCCTGAAGGATGTGATGAGCACATCGGCGCGAGCCAGTTCGCGGTGCAGGGCAGCTTGCCCCTTCTCGCTCTTCAGATCAGCTTCCAGGACACGCACCCCCTTGTGCATGGCCTCATAAGCATTGGGAGCATATTGCCCCATGGGGTCGGCCGGCGAGCCGCTGCGGGCAGGAGGCTCAATCTTGGTGCAACGAGCGCCCCATGCCTGCAAGCGCATCAAGGCGGCTGGACCCGGCAGGTTGAGTGCGAGGCTGACCACCCGAACGCCGCGCAAGGGTTTGATGGATGAAGGGTTGACCATGGTTTTCTCTCTCAAATAGGTTCAGCGTTGCCTACGGATTGCCAGCTTCCTGCGCCTTGCGCTTCTCTGCATTATTTTTCACCCGATCAACGAGCGTTGGCTTTTCGTCAGTGGCCTCCGGATTCATGGGGGCCCTGGTCGACGCCGGCGTGGAGCGCGCTCCGGGATTCTTCCATGCTTGATAGGCGCCTATGGAAAAGAATAGAAGAAAAAGTAGCAATGCGGCCAAAAGCGACCACTTGATCACTTTGCCCAGAAAGCGCTTGCCGAAAAGGCCCACCAGAAAAGCCCATAACAGTGCAATGGGGCCAAAGATCACATGCATCAGCAGCGAGCGTCCTATCGATTCGCTGTGGTTGCTTTTGAATGACAGGTGCTTCAGGTCATCGGGCAGACTCAGACCCGATTTTTCGGCGCGTGCCGCCAGCTTAAGAGCTGTGTCGCGGTCTTTCTTGACACCCAGGCCGCGGTCATATGCGCGCGCCAGTCCGACCAAGGCCCACCGGCCTGCAACGTCTTCTTCGCCGGCTTCCTCCAGAGCTTCCTCCAAAAGCTGAAAGGCTTGGACTTGCTCTTCACTGCCGCTATCTTTGGTTTCACCGGCCTGAATCATTTCCGCCAGTAGCCGCTTCGCGTTAGCCGCTACGGGGCCCTCGCCATCTTCAAGGGCCTGCTGCAGCCAGCCTTCTGCCTGTTCGAAAGACTTCCCCACCAAATTTCCCTGACGATGAAGCTGTGCCAGCTTGACTTGGGAGTAGGCGTGAGAGTTCTCTGCGGCGGTCGTCAGGTGATCAAGGTACAGCTGAATGCCTTGCGGGTCGTCTGCTAGAGGCACTTGGGTTAGCCACACCTTGCCCGATTCGTCGTACCTCAGGCCTTGGTCCTCTATGGCGTCCGCCAAGCGGCCATGTGAGAACGGCTCGTCATGAACATTCGCTGCTTCTATCAGAGTGGGGGCAAGCTTCAGAAGGCTATAGCCTGGGGCACGCCCTTGGACGACCCACCAGTAGGCGTTGGCCACGGCGCCATGCCAGCCAAGCTGATACGAACGCAAAAACCAGAACAAGGATTGATCACCGTCCTGCTTGACGCCACGTCCCCGGCCGTAAGCGACTTCGGCAAGCCGCAAAGCGCAAAGTGCGAGACCTTCGTCTGCGCCTTTTTTCCAAGCGTCATAAGCAGGGCCGGGCTCGTCCAGCACCGTGTCCAGGTAGTCGCCCAGAGAGAGAAAAGCATCTTCGTGCCCTAACCCTATCAAGCGCTTCAGTTGAGGCAGGATCTGAGGATCGTTCTTGTCCTGCGCCCAGCGCGCCTGAGTGTCTTCCCAGAGAATGTCCGTAAATTCGGGGTCCAGCGCCAGCGCCTTCTCGGTGTATTGGATGGCGTCCTGATGACGACCTTCACAGCGGTCGACGAGTACACGCCAGTAATAAGCAAGTGCATCTTGCGGCAAGAGCGCTATGGCTTCATCAATCAATCGCCGGCCAGCGTCCCGTTCGCCCTGGAACATGGCACGATAAAAACCAAGTACGGATTTCGATAGACGCGCTAACCGTTGCCGGCCTAAAGGTGTCAGTGACGCTTGTTCCGGTGCAGCGAGATACTTCTCCATCGCTTGTATTGAGCCGCCCCATTCCGGGCGCAAGCTGTGCAGCCGCGCAGCGTGAAGTGCATAGGAGCTCGGGTCTACCGATAAGCCATAGCGATACCAGTCCTGCCCCTGGGGAAAGCTCAGTCCATTGGCGACGAAATCACCGCCTATCCACACCATGCGGCCAATCATGGAAAGGGCTAACCCGGGGTTTTTAACATTCAGTGCGGCGCGGTAAAACAACCGGCAAGCTTCGCTGAATGACTCATTCATTAGAGCCCATTGGGCCTGCGATACCTGATTGGCCGTCGACGTTCCACGAGCCAGCTTTCCACACGCCCACAGGTATTGGCCCCGCATCATCAGCGCAGCATAGCTGTCAGGAGACTTCCGCAGCCATTGTGCTGTGGCTTCGTCAATCGAGCGAAGCGCGCTGGCGCCTGCTGCCATGGCTGCTGCTTCAGCCTCGCTGTCCGGATCACGCAGGTACTCGTTATGCAGGCCGAGCAACCAAGCTTCGCATGTATCGAATTGATGGCTTAGCAGATAACTGCGCGCCGTTTGAAGATAAAGCGTCATAGCGATGACTGTCGAATTGAAATCAGGGAATGGGCGGCCGCCACTGTATCGCAGAGTCGTATGCCCAAGCACCAACCATGAGAGTATCGCCGTCGACTATCTGATTGAAGTCACGCTATTGGTTACTTTCTTGCCTTCAAAATAGGCGAACCACCTGGCGCAGGAGGCCACCATGTTGAAACCCCACGCGATTAATCAGCGCCTGGAGGTACCAAAATCCAGCGGCAGGCCGACGTAGTTCTCGGCAATGGTTTTCAGTCCATTTTCCGAGTGCATCAAGTAGTCCAGTTCGGCATTCTGAAATTTGGATGTGATCGCCTCATCGTGGGGAAAGCGGTGCATGAGTTGCGTGAACCACCAAGAAAATCGCTCTGCACGCCAAATTCGAGCCAGACACTTGCGGGAGTAATCGTCAATGCCTGCTTCGCTTTTCTCACGATAGAACTCGACGATCGCGTCATGCAGGAATTTCACATCGGTGGCGGCCAGGTTCAGGCCCTTTGCACCAGTCGGCGGTACGATATGCCCTGCATCTCCAGCAAGAAACATGCGGCCGAAACGCAAAGGCTCGGTCACGAAGCTGCGAAGCGGAGCGATGCTTTTTTCAAGTGAAGGCCCAGTGACCAACTCGCGCCGGCCCTTGTCATCCAGGCGGTGCTTCAGTTCCTGCCAGAAGGCGTCATCCGTCCACTCTTCCACCTTGTCCGTAAGAGGTACCTGCAGGTAGTAGCGGCTGCGCGTGGCGCTGCGCTGGCTGCATAGCGCAAAGCCCCGTGGGCTGTTCACGTAGATGAGCTCGTGGTTGACCGGGGGGGTGTCAGAGAGCATCCCCAACCAGCCGAAGGGGTAGACCTTTTCATATTCCTTGATGGCGCTGCGCGGCACGCTGGCGCGGCACACGCCGTGAAAGCCGTCGCAACCGGCAATGAAATCGCAATCAATGCGCTCGCTTTTGCCGTCCTTTTCATAGGTGACATAGGGTTGGGTGCCGTCGAAGTCATGCACCTTCACATTTCTGGCTTCATACACAGTAGGCAAGCCAGCGGCGGCGCGCGCTTCCATCAAATCTCTGGTCAGCTCCGTCTGCCCGTACACCATCACGTGCTTGCCGCCAGTGAGTTTGTCCAAATCCACGCGGTGGCGCTCGCCGGCAAACAGCATCTCAAAGCCACCATGCACAAGCCCTTCCTTGTGCATGCGCGTTCCAACGCCTGCCTCGTCCATCAAATCGATGCTGACCTGCTCCAAAATACCCGCGCGGATTCGCCCCAGCACGTATTCACCTGAGACACGTTCCACGATGACGGCATCAATGCCTGCCTTGTGCAGCAACTGCCCGAGTAACAGGCCGGAAGGTCCGGCGCCAACGATGGCGACTTGAGTGCGCATGAAGGATTCCTTATTTAAACAGGGGAGGACGGTCCTGCCCTTTCATTGCTTTTCCCTCTCTCCCTCTGGGAGGGGGTAGGGCAGGGCCGGCCGACCGTAGAGATCAAGGGGCACTTGACCAACCATCGAACTTCCAGGAGCTTAGGACCGACCATTCGTATTCACCAGAGCCAATTTCATCCATTGCGCGATCGTCGTCAAAAATGTGCGATCATCGCGCAGAACAACGCTCGACTGGCTCCTATGAACATCGCACGCGCAGACACCATAGATGGCCTCGTCAAGGGCCTGGCCGTGTTGGAGAGCTTTGACACCGAGCGCCAGCGCCTCAACGCCACGCAAACTGCGGAGCGTGCAGGGCTGACTCGCGCCGCCGCACGACGTCACCTGCTCACGCTTACCCACCTGGGCTACCTTGAAACCGATGGCAGCCATTTCTGGCTGAGTCCTCGCGTGCTCCGACTCTCCGGCGCGTATCTCGCCTCAGCCCGGTTGCCCCGCGTGATCCAGCCCACGCTGAACCGGCTTGCATCCGAAACGCAGGACGTCTACTCTGCCGTGGTACTGGACGGCGATGAAGTGGTCATCATCGCGCGCGGATCTGGATTGGCTCCCGTCACCCGCTTGCTGGCCTACGGCATGCATCTCGGAGCCAGGCTTCCTGCGCACGCTACCTCTACAGGCCGAGTCTTGCTCGCTGCACTGCCCAAGCCTGAACTGACCGCCTGGCTGAATGGCCGCACCCTGCCACGTCTGACCCCTCGCACGACTACCAATGTGCGTACCCTCAAGGCCCTGCTGGCAGAGACTGCGCAGCAAGACTACTGCCTGGCCAGCGAGGAGCATGAACTAGGCGTACACGCTCTGGCCGTGCCGCTTCGAAATTCACAAGGCCGCGTAGTGGCCGCACTCAATGTCATCGTTGCCGAAGGTCAGATCCAGCAAGCGCCTAAGCTCGAAAAATCGCTGGATCGGCTTCGTGAAGCAGCGCGAGAACTCAGGCAGATGCTTTAATTGACGGTGGCCGAGCGAAGCAATGGCCCGAGTCAGGTATCCCACCCCTTTGGCCGTGCCGAGGAGCGCAGGGCAAGGGGCCGGCCATCCGGGGGCGCGCAAGAGCACTGCAAGATGCTCTTGCTTCGTGAACTAGCTTGCGGCAGCTGTTTGACCGAAGAGAGCGAAGTGAACGAAGGGAGTTCTGCCGCGCCGCCCATTGCACGAGCACCACAGGTTGCCCGTAGCGCAGCGGAGGGACACGGACAGGGCGGATTCAACCGGTCGTCGCAACGGGTTAAACATGTTGCGATGATAGGTGCAT
>JAECRA010000085.1 GCA_015999985.1 Comamonadaceae bacterium | reverse complement strand
ATTGCGGCAAGCCAGTGCCCCACGCGGGGGTGAATTTAGTGTTAACACGCCCTAGCAGTATGTTGGAACAAAACCAGATCATGCTCGAAATCTGGTTGACGCAAAACGGTTTCCGAGGACATCGCTACACGATCAGGAAATACGATCTACAGTTTCATGCGGCATGTAACCTGAATGCCTGTCCCAAAAGACGCATAGGCGACCTTGAATCGATAGGAATCCAAGTTGATTCGCGCAAAATGAGCGCCATGGAACTTAAATCAGACCTCATCGATACTCCCCCACGCGACGCTGCCAGCGTGGTCATGATCCGCGACGGGGCGCAAGGCCTGGAGGTGCTGCTCGTGCGGCGCCACACCGATTCCAATGTATTGGGTGGCGCCTGCGTTTTTCCAGGTGGCAAGCTGGACATAGCCGACAGCAGCGAAGATGTGCTCAAACGCCTGGACCGCGCACCGTCTGAACTTCATGCAAGGCTGGGCGAGCCAGCGCTATCACCCACACAAGCTGCGGCCTTGTACGTGGCAGCAGCACGAGAAGCGTTTGAAGAAGCAGGCGTGCTCTATCAACAGGTGGGAAATTCCGAGGTCGCCACTGTGGACACCGCAGCCCGGGCCAGTCTGAATGCCGGCGAATCGTTCAGTTCGCTGTTGACCCGTCTGGGTCTGACGCTGGATACCGACGCTCTGATACCTTGGACGCGCTGGATCACGCCTCGTCGGCCATCGGTGATGAACAAGCGCTTTGACACCAGGTTTTTCCTGGCAGCGGCGCCAGAGGGTCAAGTAGCACAACACGACGACTTTGAAACCACTGAAACGCTGTGGCTCACGCCGCGCACGGCACTGCTCGAGTACGAGGCTGGGCGTATTGATTTGGCGCCACCTCAGATCATCGGTTTGGCACACTTGGCTGGCTTTTCCAACGTGGCGCAAGCGCGGGCCGACGCGCTCAGCCGCACGCCACCCTTGGTGGAACCCGAGTCCTTTGACGAAAACGGTACGCGCGTGCTCTGCTACCCTGGCGATGAACGCCATTCAGTTAGCGAGCGAGCCCTGCCTACGCCGACACGGCTGTTATGGAAAGACAAGCGCTTCGAGCCACCGGGCGGCTTCGAATCACTGTTCGCGGGGCGTTGAGCTTGCTGATGCGACCCCTGGTTCGCTAAAAGATCGAAATCTCAAAGCTCGGATAAGTCCTTGAACCGGAATGCAGGAATCCGCTGAACCTCCTGGAATGCCGAAATCAGCTTTCCGAGCAGATCGGCAATCTTGTCACGAGCAGCCAGAACGTTCGTATGAACGTTTCTAGCGTTTGACACCGAATCCGCACTGGAAGTGAAATACCTCAGCACCGCTGGCATTTCAATGTTCTGCGGCATATCGGGAAGATGGCCCTGAGAAGTGGCGAATGCGATAAGGATCAGATGCTCCAAATGGAGGGCATAAGTGCTTGCAGCCGTGGTCACGGCCAAGGAGGCTGCTGCCAAGAGGTGCGCCTGTGCGCCCGGCAACTCCGGCGGAACATCTGCCAACAGGCTCTGCTGCACGGCAGTGACGATTTTGGTTTTCAATACCGCCAAGGACTCGTGCTCCGTCACTGAGGCGGAGGCAAAATGCCCAGAGAAGACCCGCATCCATTCGACATGCTTGTTGTGGGCCTCTGTGAAATCATTGATCAAGATTTCGACGGCGCTCACATTGTCCAGATGTGCCTGCCAACTTGGAGCGGCACTCTCGGAAGCATCAAGGACCTGCTGGTAGCTTGTCGCGCTCTCAGGAGTCGTTTGGTCAGGCCGACCATGTTCATCCAGGTCAGGTGCGGGCCGTAGCGATCTACGCACCATGGACTCAAGTATTTCGGGGCTCGCGAACTTGAACGAGTGACCCAGCGCAAGTGGCTGGCAAGGATCATTTGTCTTGGTCACCCCTGTAAACATGGCAGCCAGCATGCTGTGCTGGAGCTCCCTGGACAACGCCAGACCAACCACTTGCAAGGCATCTCTCCCCCGAACCAACAACGGTACGCGGGTGGCAGTGGCTTTGTCCGCAGCTCCAAACGCATAAGTCGCATAGATTGCGCAAGCACCACGCAAAGTCCTTGCGGCCGCCGCGGCCTCCAAGTGCGTGGAGGCACCCAGTTTTGCTTCAAGGTGCGCCCTTTTCAGTCGATCAGGCTGGGACGCCGCTGCGCTCAGTGCGCTTGGCTCAGTCAAGCATTCGTAAGCCTCGCGAGCAATCAGATCAGCCTCTGATGCGAGCTTGTTAGAAGCGACATAGCCGTCGTAGAAACTCTCGACTTGTTGCCGCGCAAGACCGACAAGCTCGGCTCGGTCCGCCAGTACGCCAGGTACGCACGCAGTCAGTGCTGGCGCAATCCGGACGACGTCAGCCGCCGCCTGGTCGTAGTCCGAAGCCTCGCTGGAACAGCCACTCATCACATACCAACTTTCGGCCTCAGCATGAGACACGGCCCCGGGTGATGCGTCGTCTGAGTCGTACGTCAAGGCCACGGATGAGTCAGACTCGCTCCCCTCAAGATCACGCCCCTCGCGCTCATAGAGCCTCGCAAAGAGGAAGTGACGGCTTGTACGAGATAGCGTCTCCATAGGAGAAGATGAAACGGAAAATTGCCCGTCACGTTCCTCGAAAACACTGTCTTCCGAGGAAGAAACCTGCTCGCAGGGATAGGTTGCAGAATCGTCAACAGATATCGTGGTCGTTGCCTTTGGGCGATAAGACTGATGCGACACTGGAGAGGACGATGACCGCGACATCATCGTCAAGGCCAAAGATTGCCTTGTCTGCCAGCACCCATCATCTGAATGTTCCGCACAATCAGTTAGCAATTGCGCTCTGATACGCCCTTCGCCGAACGAATACTCGGTCGCGCTCACACAGATAGCGCAAGAAGAAGACTCCCAGTGCTCTGACGAGTCCGTCGGCAGGTCCACCATCAACCCCGGAGTAACTGAGGGGCTGGGGCTGGCTGGTGGAGTGATCGGCATATTTTATTGGCGCTTAAGCGCTTGCTGGAGTGGAATCTCAGGTGCAGATCTACATCTCAGCCTTGGGATAGGTCAGCCAAAACTCAACATCGCCAGCACCGGCTGAGAATATTGGATAAGTAACAGAACACGGCAAAGAGTTCCATTAGGGCGTGTTAACACGCCCTAGATGAAGCCAATGCGACGAAACGTTCAACGGCGGGCGCGCTTTACCAGCTCCACCAAGCCAACCACCATAGCCCCGGCAGCCAATCCCACCACCATATTGATGACCATCCCGGCCAGTGTGCCTGCAACAGTTCCCATGCCGGCCACCCAGGACTCCACCCCATGAGCCAACGCCGGTACCCCGTGAACCAGAATGCCGCCACCGACGAGAAACATGGCTGCAGTCCCGGCAACAGAGAGAAACTTCATCAGCCAAGGCGCCATCACCAGAATTCCTCGGCCCATTGCCTGCGCAAGACTTCCAGCCCGCTGGCTTAGATGCAACCCTAGATCGTCGAGCTTGACAATGCCAGCCACCAGCCCATACACGCCAACCGTCATCAAAAGGGCAATACCGGACATCACCACAACCTGTGTCAGAAACGGCTGACCAGCTACCGTTCCGAGCGTAATGGCGATGATCTCGGCAGACAAAATGAAATCGGTTCGAACGGCACCCTTGATTTTCCCCTTCTCCAATTGCAGCAGGTCTACTTCGGAATTCGCAGTACGGAGCGCCTCTGCAGAACTTACGTGCTCTTCTTCATTCTTGTGCAAGAACTTGTGGGCGAGCTTCTCAAACCCCTCATAGCAAAGAAATGCACCGCCTAGCATCAAAAGCGGAGTGACAGCCCATGGCGCAAACGCACTGATGGCCAGGGCAGCAGGCACCAAAATGAGCTTGTTTACAAAAGAACCCTTGGCTACGGCCCACACCACAGGGATTTCGCGGCTAGCACTGAGACCGGTGACCTGCTGAGCATTCAGCGCCAGATCATCTCCCAGGACTCCGGCCGTTTTCTTGGCGGAAAGCTTTGTAAGCACGGCGACGTCGTCCGACACCGCGACTGCCTTGCGGGCTGAAACCTTGGCCATGACCGCAATGTCATCTAGCAAAGTAGCAATATCGTCAAGAAGGGCGAGCAAGCTGGAGGCCATGGCAGAAAGATGGGGGTTAAGGTATTTGGATTAGATCAGGTTCGAGAGCTTTGCACTTCCCAGGGCTTCGCGGGAAAACGCCTATGGAAAGGCGCCGGATTGGTATGAGAATGATTAGGCCAAACATGCAGGGTAATGCAGTACGCCCTCGCTCACTCCATGGACATCGAACTCACCCGCGAAGGCGTACTCATGACCCGTTTTAGATGGTTGATCGCCGCCTTGGCTGCTATTTCCCTGGCCAGCTTCACGGTACCCGCCAGCGCCACCGTACCACCGGTTGAAAGAGCTGCTTTGGTGGAGATTTACAACAGCACTGGCGGACCAGCCTGGACCAACAGCAATAATTGGTTGACCGGGGACCCTTGCGAAGATGCCTGGTTAGGAGTAGTTTGCGTTGGGGGGCCCGAGCACCATGTTTCTGAGCTTCATCTGAGCAATAACGCTCTTACCGGCACACTGACAAGCTTCACTGCCCTCACATCACTGCAGAGAGTCAACGTCAGCTACAACAGTCTGACAGGCCCCATGCCCAGTCTGACAGGGTTGACGGCGCTGGTCGGCTTCTGGGCCAATGACAATCAGTTCACAGGCTATCTTCCCGAACTCTCAGGCCTGACTTCATTGGAATTTTTCTACGCCAGTGCCAACCAGTTTGTGGGTCCCATACCTGACATTTCAGGAATGACGTCCTTGAAGGATTTCCGGGTCAGTACCAACAAACTCACAGGCATCCCGCCAGCTGCTCCCACAGGTTTGATCCCGGGCGGCTCCAGTTTGTGCCCGAACTACCTACACGCGCCCTCCCCGACCGACACCGAATGGAGTACAGCAACGTCTGAACTTGACTGGTCCAGATGGTGCACCCCGGGCTTTCTCGCCGCAGCCAGCGCCGGGACTGGTGGCAGCATTGATGCGCCAGCAGCGGTCGCCTTGCTGGCTGGCGAAACCGCCTCTTTCACGCTGGTGCCAGATGCAAACTACCTGATCGACACCACAGGAGGCACTTGCGGAGGAACTCTAACGGGCAATGTTTTCACAACCGACCCGGTTCAGCAAGACTGCACGGTGACCGTGACCTTCAGGGCGGTGACCTACCTGGTAACGCCTAGTGCGGGTCCCGGGGGATCCATCACGCCGCCCACTCCACAGTCAGTGACTGCGGGAGAAACCATGGTGTTTACTGCAATGCCTAACATTTCATACGCGGTAGACACTCTGCTGAGCACATGCGGAGGTTCACGCGTGGGCAACCAATTCACCGCAGGCCCTGTCACGGCAGATTGCACTGTGACAGTGACTTTCAAGGCGCTGCCTGTGATGCCTGTGCCGTCACTTGGCGAGTGGGCATTGTTGTTGACCGGATTGCTCGCGGCAGGCTTGGGCGCTCTGAGACTGCGCAAAAGGGCCACTGCCTAAGCTTGTCCGGGCCCATGGTCATGGGGTGCAAGCTTGGCCAGCGCGTTGCCCCATCAGTGCGCCATATGCGCTTCTGTTATCACATTCACAGCGTCTCGTGCGCGAGGCGCCACAGCATGCGCCAGCCAGGCATCAATGCGCGCGCAGTCATGCACTGTGCGGAATTCGTCAAATGCCGCTTGCGCCTCGGGGTACCGAGTACGCAGTGAGCTCAGCCACTGTTTGAGCCGGCCCGGCCGGTGGCGCGGTTCCACACGCAGGCTGATTTGCCGCCAGAACTCTGCGATAAGAGGCAGCAGCTCGCTCCAGGAGACTTTCGGCTCTGCATTGGTCTCCAGCACACCTGGGGTACCTGCCAAGGATTGTGTACAAATGGCAAGCGCCAGGCCAGGGTCACGCACCATGCCGCGGCCAATCATCAAGTCCTTGCAGCCCGTCACCTCACGGCATCGCAACGCATCCTTCACACTCCAGATGTCACCATTGGCCACTACGGGAAGACCTACCGCCTCCCGAACTTCCGCTACGCGCTCCCAGTAGACCGGAGGTTTGTACCCCTGGGCTTTTGTCCTCGCGTGAACAACCAATTCGCTGGCCCCCGCCAGGTCGATAGCCTGCGCGCATTCGATAGCGCGCGAGTCGTCCTGAACACCCAGGCGAATTTTGGCCGATACGGCTACTTGTTCTGGCACCGCAGCGCGCACCTCTGCCACGATGCGATGAATAAGTTCTGGCTCATCCAGTAGCACCGCCCCTCCACGATGCCGATTCACAGTTTTGGCCGGACAGCCGAAGTTGAGATCAATGCCCGCCGGCTTCAGTTCGGCGAGGCGCGCCGCATTCTCGGCGAGGCATGTGGGATCCGACCCCAGCAATTGAGGTCGCACCAACACACCGGCTGGCGTGCGGCTGCCGTTCAGCAGCTCAGGCACCACGCGCGTGAAGACCCGTTTGGGTAAAAGTTGGTCCGTGATGCGGATAAACTCGGAAACGCACCGGTCCACGCCGCCGACACGAGTGAGCACGTCACGCAGAGTGTGATCGAGAAGGCCCTCCATAGGGGCGAGCAGGATTGCCAAAGTTGAGTTCAGAAAATGGAATTAAGCGGTATTGTCACCTGCGCAACGCGCAATATCTACAAAGTAGCTCTCACGTACTAAGGTACGATGGTAGATAAGCAAAGCCTCCGAGCACCGCTGACAGGAGTTCGAGCTGGTGTCAGGTCCCGACACCAGGCCAAGCCAGGGAGATTTTCAAATGAAGCCATTCGCCTCCAAAAGATCCAACTACAGCCCATGTGCGCTCATGGTGGCCCTATTGGTATCCGCGCCAGCCTGGGCCCAGGAACCATCTGTTCAAGCTAGCCCCGCTCCGGAAGCAGCGGCGTCAGCGGCGGTTCAATTCACGCCTGCCGACACTCGACATGGAACATTGAAGTCCGTACAGGGAGAAGTGACCCTGTTGCGCGGTGACACGCGACGCCCGGCGAAGTCAGGTGACGGCTTTCTGCACACTGACAAACTACTGGTCGGCGCCAAAAGCGCCGCCGCCTTGACCTTGCAGGATGGAACCACGCTTGCAGTAGGCCCTGACAGCGAAGTCGATCTGGAAAAGTTCAGCTATGACCCCACTACCCAGCACGGCAGCATCATGGTGCGACTTGCTCGGGGCAGCCTGCGAATGGTCACCGGCTTGATCGCCAAGCTAAAACCGGAAGAAGTCAGCGTCAGAACACCCACGGCAGTCATTGGCGTACGCGGAACAGACTTTATCGTGGAGGCCGAAGCTCCATGAAGATATTACTCGCTGTAGTTTTGCTCGCTGCATTGCTGGGGTGCGCCCCAGCTACTCGAGTAACGCTATTGCCCCTGCCGAGCAAACAGCCAAGTTCCGTAGAAGTCAAGACGACCAACGAATCCTGGGCCATGACCGCGCCCTTCGAAGTCGCCAATGTCACAGCGCGCGGCGCCATCTCCGCTGATCGAACCACTGCGGCCGATGTCCAGCAGAGGCATGCTGCACTGCTGGCGGTGCAACCTGCTCCGCCGGAGCGTTTTATCTTGTACTTCTCCGCGGGTGGTTCTGCGTTGACACCGGAATCCGAAGGCGCGTTGAGCGGAATTCTTGCACAGGCAGTTGCCCGCCCCGGAGGCGAAATCCTGATCGTTGGGCACACCGACACCGTGGGGACCCTGGAAGTGAACGACAGGCTGTCCAAACAAAGGGCAGCCGTCATTCGTGAACAGGTTATCGCACGCGGCTTTCCACCTCTTCTTGTACATGCCGTCGGGCGCGGAAAGCGCGAGCTTGCCTTACCGACAGAAGACGGGGTGAACGAACCCCGAAACCGGCGGGTTGAAATCGTCGTACGTTGAATCGGATTTCTTGAAAATGCGGATAGGTGTACTGACAGGTGGCGGTGACTGCCCAGGCCTGAATGCGGTTATTCGCGCAGTGACCAAATCAATGGTGCGCTGCTGCAAGGCTGAAGTAATAGGCATTGAAGACGGCTTCGCAGGGCTTTTGGAGGGGCGGACACGCCCGTTGGATTGGGATGCAGTCAGCGGCATTCTTTTTTCCGGTGGCACCATCCTGGGAACCAGCAACCGAGCAGACCCACTAGCGGACGAGCAGAGCACCGAACTGGCGCTCGAACAAGCTCGCAGGCTGGGCTTGGATGCTCTGGTGGCCATTGGTGGCAACGGCACCATGACCATCGCCCACGGGCTTGCACAGCGGGGGCTGAACATTGTCGGCGTACCCAAGACCATAGACAACGACATTGAAGGCTGCGAACGCAGTTTTGGCTTCGATACCGCGGTGGCGACGGTCACTCAGGCACTGGAGCGCGTGCAAACCACAGGTCAAAGCCATGGCCGCGTCATGATCGTGGAAACCATGGGGCGCTACGCAGGCTGGATTGCGCTGGAGGCTGGTATTGCTGGCGCAGCCGATGCCATTTTGCTGCCTGAGATAGATTTCAATCCAGAAGTGCTCATTGAACTCTGCCGTGAGCGCGAGGCCAGGCCTCGCTACACCGTGATCTGTATTGCTGAAGGCGCCAAGCCAAGTGGCGGCCAGATGACAGTCGAACGCACCATCGAAAACAGCCCAGACCCCATACGCCTGGGTGGGGTGGCCCACCACTTGCGCGCACTGCTTGAGCCCCGGCTGCGCAGCGAAGTCCGCGCAACCGTATTGGGCCACGTCCAACGTGGTGGCGCCCCTACGCCGTTTGACCGCGTCCTGGCCACTCAGTTTGGCAACCACGCGGCTCAATTGGTGGAAACGGGGCAATTCAATCGCATGGTGACACTGGAGCACGGCACGATGAGCAGCATATCGCTCGCTGAGGTTGCTGACCGCACTCGCCAAGTACCCCTCGATCACCCTCTGTTGGAAACGGCACGTGATATCGGTGTGTGCCTTGGAGAGGGGTAATCACTGTCTCTGATTCGCTTTTTCCGTCAAAATCTTTCCACGTTGTAGGCGATAAAGGGCCGAATCCGCGATGGATTTGACGGAGCGCCCCCTAAAGTCCCGTTACAGTGATGGAATGAAATTTGGAGTATTTGGCATGGGCAGGCTTCGCAGAGTGGCGGATGCCTTGATGATGCCGTTCGCGGTGGCTGGAACGCTTGCCTTGGGAATGGTCTTGGCCGCAGGCGCTGCTCGCGCCGCGCCTGCATTTGAAGACAGCATCGCCCAGCGGACCCTGGCGTGCGTGTCTTGCCATGGAGAGCAAGGTCGCGCAGGCCCGGACGGCTATTACCCGCGGCTGGCAGGAAAGCCTGCGGGATATCTGTACAACCAATTGCTCAACTTCCGCGATGGCAGGAGGCACTATGGGCTGATGACGCGCATGGTGGACCTTCTCGACGATGCCTACCTCATGGAAATAGCCGAGCACTTCTCTTCCATGAAGGCGCCATACCCGCCGCCGACAGCCCCGGCGACGCCGCCAGCGACCGCTGTAATGGAGCGCGGGCAAACACTGGTATTGCATGGCGACAGCAGCCTGCGTGTGCCTGCCTGCGTCCAATGCCATGGGCAAGCCCTGACCGGTGCGCAGCCCAATGTACCCGGCTTGCTTGGCCTACCGGTGGACTATCTGATGGCTCAACTTGGTGGTTGGCGAACTGGACAGCGTCGGGCACACACGCCAGATTGCATGGCCACCATTGTTCAGCGCCTGTCCGATCGCGATGCCTATGCGGCCATTACCTGGCTCGCTAGCCAGCCAGTTCCTGCGGATGCGGGCAATGCTTCTGGGCTTGCTTTGCGCGTAGAGGGGCCCCAGGATCTCAAATGCGGCAGCGCGTCGGCACCGGGAGCACCGCGGTGAGGGGGCTGATCACAAAAGCTCTGTTGCTCTGCGCTTTACTGGTTCTGGGCACGTTGGGCTGGCTATGGCATGTGAACTACAACGACGGCATAGACGTTTCCGGGGCAGTGGAGATGCCCCATGGGGGTGATCAAGTGGGGCAGTTGGAGCGGGGCGCCTACCTTACCCGCGCGGGTAATTGCATGGCCTGCCACACGACGCGCGGGGGAGCCCCATGGGCAGGTGGGCGCGGAATTCCTACTCCGTTTGGAACCTTGTATTCAAGTAACCTCACGCCGGACCCCGCCACGGGCATTGGTCAGTGGAATGCAGCGACCTTCTGGCGCGCGCTACATAACGGTCGCTCAGCGAACGGGCGGTTGTTGTATCCAGCTTTTCCCTATACCCATACAACTCAGTTGGTCCGAGGTGACTCGGACGCCATCTACGCTTACTTGAAGAGCTTGCCGGCAGTGCGCTCCTCAGTGCCCGAGCATCAACTGAGCTGGCCTTATGGAACGCAAGCGGCGCTGGCCGTCTGGCGCGCACTTTACTTCAAGCCTGGCAGCTTCAGCAATGAACCGCAGCGCGATGAACAGTGGAATCGCGGCGCCTACCTTGTGCGCGGTGTGGCGCATTGCTCAGCCTGCCATACTCCTCGCGATGGACTGGCAGGGGCGGACTGGCAGAAACTCTCCGGTGGTCTGATGCCCGCTCAAGGCTGGTACGCGCCCTCACTGGTGTCTGCCCGCGAGGCGAGTGTGAGTGATTGGCCTGTGCAGGACATTGTTCAACTCTTGCGCACGGGGTACGCCCGCAATGCGTCTACCAGCGGCCCCATGGCCGAAGTTGTGAGCCAAAGCACCCAGTATCTCTCAGCAGAAGATCTCACCGCCATGGCGGTCTATCTAAAATCGCTGCCGCAAGACGGTGGCTCGTCACTCCCTGCGTCAATCAACAGGCGGGCAGGAGGCGGAGCCATCGCGGGCCAGAAAATATACGAGAACCGCTGCGCCAGTTGCCACGGCAACCAGGGCGAAGGTATTGCAGGAGCATATCCACCCCTTGCTGGCAATCGTGCCGTGACTCTGAACAGAACTGAAAACTTGATGCAGATGGTGCTGTACGGAGGGTTTGGAGCCTCGACCTCCGGCCACCTCAGACCTTTCGGCATGCCTCCTTTCGTATTGGAGCTTCGAGATGCGGAACTTGCTGCCGTGCTCACCTACATACGCAACAGCTGGGGTAACCAGGCGCCGGAAGTCTCGGTACTGGATGTTCACAGCATGCGAGCCGAATCGCGGAGCACTATTGACTGACTGGCGGTCAGGCTAGCCTATGTTCGATGGCGTAGTGTTGTACGAAGACGACCATCTGCTGGCGCTTGAGAAGCCGGCAGGCCTTTTGGCAGTACCTGGCCGCGGCCCGGAAAAAGGTGATTGCCTGGCCACCCGGGCGATAGGGCGTTGGCCGGATGCATTGGTAGTGCATAGACTTGACCAAGCCACCAGTGGCCTCATGCTATTAGCACGCGGCGCGGACATGCAACGTCGCCTCTCTGCGGCTTTTGCCGAGCGGCAGATCCACAAACGCTACATAGCGGTGGTTCATGGTCTGCCCATCGCGCGGCAATCCGATGACGGCTGGAGCGAAATCAACCTGCCCATGATGGCGGACTGGCCACGCCGGCCGCGTAGCAAGATCGATCTTGAAAACGGAAAGCCCAGTCAGACCAGATGGAGAGTGCTGGCACGTGATGAGGCAGATCAAAGAGCACGTTTGATGCTGGAGCCCGTTACCGGCAGGTCCCATCAATTAAGGGTTCACTTGCAGGCTTTGGGCCATCCTATTGTGGGCGACGCGCTTTATGGGCACGAAGATGACTCCGAAAGACTGATGCTGCACGCCTGCGAATTGAAGCTCTCGCACCCAGAGTCCGGCGTGGAACTGCACTTTGTCAGTCAAGTGCCGTTTTGAAGTGGGAAGCAGCCAAGAACTCGAAGGCACTTGCAAAGCTGTCCAGATGCCCTGGGAACTGTTGCAGCGCTATTCGTCTCAGCCACGGCTCCGCAAGGCCGACGCAGCTGTCCGGGAAGGACGAAAACGTGGAGCCCTGCAAGCGTTAGAAAGCAGCCACAACCCCATCACTAGATATTTGACTGCAAACAACTCGCGGCTTTTTCTGACATCCGCCGGAATTTTGTTACCGCACAATAACCCCGTCAACAAAACAAATTGGAGTTAGAGAGATGAAAAATCGTACGCCCTTCCGTTCTGCTTGCCTGGCGGCCGCTATTGCCCTGGGTGGTTTCGCCATCGTGGGTTGCACCAACACGCCACCTAACGCACAAGGCGCGCCGCGTGCTGACAAGGCTTCGATGGATTCGCAGGTCGACGCCACGCTCGCACGCCTGTACAACGTAGTGCCGGGCTCACGCGAGATGGTTCAGAAAGCCGCAGGCGTACTGGTGTTCCCGTCCGTGGTGGGCGGCAGCTTCGTGGTGGGTGCTGAGTATGGCCGCGGTGCACTGCGCGTCGGCGGCCGTACAACGGACTACTACAGCACTACTGCAGGCTCTATTGGCTTCCAGGCTGGCGGCCAGTCCAAAGCCATCGTTTATGTATTTAATTCCACAGAAGCGCTGAACAAATTCCGCGCTAGCAATGGTTGGAGTGCTGGTGCGGATGCCACCGTCACCATGGGTCGCGTGGGCGCCAATGGTTCCGTGGACACACAGACCATCCAACAACCTGTCACCAGCTTCGTGCTGACCAATGTGGGCCTGGAAGTGGGCGTGTCTGTGCAGGGTGCCAAGATCAACAAGATCTCAATGTAATCTGACCAGCTCTGCTATAGAAGGCGCCAGTGATGGCGCCTTTTTTTTCCCCATCCAGGCGCGACATCCATCTGGTTACCTACAGCGGGCTCAATACGCCGCCAGACAGTAGGCCAAGTACGAGCAGGCCAAGAGCCAATCGGTAATAGACAAACGGCATATAGCTTCGACTCGACACGAATTTCAAGAAGGCTACGATGACACCGTAGCCCACGCCAAAGGCAATAAACGTAGCCAGTGCAGTGGGCCCTGCGGCGATCGGACTGCCAAGCTCCCAGCTTCTGAAGACTTGATAGAAGCCGGAACCAGTGACCGCAGGTATGGCCAACAAGAACGAGTAACGGGCGGCCGCCTCTCTCGTGAAGCCCATCATCAGCCCTGCCGTGATGGTTCCTCCGGAGCGTGATACACCGGGGATAAGAGCCATCGCTTGCGCAAAACCGAAAGCTACGCCTTGCAGCCAGCTCAGTTGATTCAGCGTGCGTACCTTCCGGCCATACCTATCCGCAGCGGCCAGCACCAGTGCGAAGAAAATCAGCATGACCACCGTGAGATAGAGATTTCGAAGCGACCCCTCAATCCAGTCCTTCAGCAACACACCGAAAAAGACAATGGGTAAAGTGCCAACGATGATGAGCCACCCCAAACGGGCGTCAGGTTGGGAATAAGGTCCTGATTTCAGGAGCGACGCAGTCCATGCGCGCAGAATCCTCATGATGTCATGCCGGAAATAGATCAGGACCGCAGCCTCGGTGCCCAACTGCGTGATGGCGGTAAAAGCCGCGCCCGGATCCTGCCCCGAGGGGAGCAACGGACCGATGATGCGCAGGTGGGCGCTGGACGATATAGGCAGGAACTCCGTCAAGCCTTGAATCAGCCCAAGCAATGCGGCCTCCAGCCACTGCATGGATGTCGTCACGATAGGAGACTTTCTGGCTCCGCCTTTAAAAAGTTTTCAACTGCGCTGCCACCCGGGATGGCAAGGGGACTCATCGCCAGAGCTACTGTGGCGGACATATAGGGACTGCGTGTCAAGGTTTCGTTGATTGGATTTGTTGATGACTTCTCAAAGTGGCAGGGTTCTGTGAAGGCGCATGTTCTTACGCGTGTGGTCGTACACCACCACTTTGTCGTTGACCAAGTAGCCTACCAGTCTTAGAGCCATGGCAGTCAGGTCGAAGTTGGGCATCACCACCCTAAAGAACGACTGTCTTGGAAACCGTCTGGACCCGTGTGACGAGAGTATCCACAGAAGACGTCCATGCCAAGCGGATCCATTCCCCGCTCCAATGCTCAGCGCTAGAACAATGCACTAATATGACTCGCATGTCCTCGACCCACACCCCCTCCCCTCAGCACCTTTTCATAATCACTGGCGCATCACGTGGCATGGGCCGTGCGATGGCGGAGCAGTTACTTTTACCTGGTCACACCCTGCTGTGCATCTCGCGCCGCGTATCAGATCCCTTGCAATCGCTCGCGGATAAAGCGGGCGCGCGCCTGACCCAATGGCCTGCCGATCTGAGCGATGGCGCACTTGTCAGCGCAAGATTAACTGAGTGGTTGAGCACACAGCAGCCGAGCGACTTTGCCAGCGCCAGCTTGATCAATAACGCGGGCGTCATCCCGGCCATCGTCCCGCTTCGCGATTCCGATCCAACAGATCTGGCCCAGGCCCTGCGGGTGGGATTGGAGGCACCCATGCAGTTGACGGCGGCATTCCTGGGTGGTACGCGAAGCTGGCATGCCCCGCGCAGGGTCCTTAATATCTCCTCGGGTCTTGGTCGTCGCGCCATGGCCTCGCAAGCGGCGTATTGCGCAGCCAAGGCTGGCATGGATCATTTCACCCGTTGCCTGGCGTTGGATGAGGCCGGACAGGCCAACGGCGCCAAGGTGTGCTCCCTCGCGCCCGGCGTCATCGATACAGATATGCAGAGCCATCTGCGCGGTGCTGATCAATCCGGCTTCCCTGATCGCGGCAACTTCGAGCGATTGAAGAGTGAAGGCCAGCTCACCTCGCCAGAAGACGCCGCGCGACGCGTGTTGGCTTGGCTGCAGCGGCCTGATTTTGGTGCGGAACCTGTAGACGACATCAGAAACGCGTAAGCGCTTCATCAGCACCTGACACCAGCCTCAGCCCAAAAACAGGTGGCTGGAAACCACCGCTTTCAGCGTCGCGCGTTGGCGATCATTGAGTTGGATCTTGGCGCTCATGCGATACCCATATGAGCGCAGCCGTGTCAACGCCCAACTCTTTGGCACGCGCCACAATGGCCGCGCGCTGACCCGCATCCATTCGCTTGTCGCGTGCCAATATCCAGCAGTATTCGGTATCGGGGCCTAGAACCAACGCCCAGCGATAGTCAGGATCCAGCGCAGCCACATGGTAGCCACCATAGAACGGTCCGAAGAATGACACCTTGAGTGAACCGGTAGTGGGCGCGCCTGTGAACAAGGCCTTTCCAACGGCGTCGCGCCATCGGTTGGCATCTGTCTCGAAACCGCGGTTGACAACACTTACGCTGCCATCCGGCTGAGGTGTGTAGGTGGCAGAAACATCCGTCAGGCCCCTCTCGAAGCGGTGGTCGAGCCGCGCCAATTCATACCAGCGCCCCTGGTAGCGCTGCAGATCAAATGGCGTCACCGCTGCGACGCCTGGGGGTGGTCCGATGCTGGAACAGCCCGCGAACAAGGCGGTACTTCCCACCAGCAGCGCCAACAGGCTTAAGCGGCGTTTGCGCGAAGGGGGTTGCCGCGACGCGGAAACGACGTACGGAGTAGTGCGCATGTGGAACCTTTCGAGTTCAATTGTCTTGGACAGAAATAGGCTTGTCCAGAAAATTTCCCCCTAGTTTTGGAAGCAGCGCCTTCAGAGGACACGAGAAAAGGAAAAACGCCTACTTAGCTACAGTAAGCCGGATTCACGCCAGTAAAGGGTGATTGGGAAACAGCGCTCTGAGCCTGGGTTGTTGTCGGTCGGCTTGAGACAGAATTGGGTTCGGGTCTGGCCAGGCCACGTTCAAGTTCGGATCGTTCCAAGCCACACCTCCCCTGCCGCTGGGGCTGTATTCCTCAGACACATCGTTGAGATAATCGGTCTCCGCGTGGGCATAAAAGGCGTTGCCCAAGCCACGATGGATAAACACCCTGTCCAAGCGGCCAGGGCTGTCGCCCAGCAGGAACTGCTCGGTCGCGCCAAAGGTGGAGCTATCAGGGCGCACATCAGCCACCACACAGGTCGCCAGGCCGCGGGGGACGTAAATCAGTTTGTCCCAAGGTTCGATGTGAAACCCGCGCAGAACCTTGGGTCGCGAACGCGAGTGATTGCCTTGTCGCAGCCGAGGCTCGCGGCCCAGGGCCTGCGCCAATTCGCCATGCTGATAGGTCTGCTTGAAGTAGCCCCGCTCGTCATGGCGCATATCCCAGGTAACCACCAAGAGACCGGAAA
>JAECRA010000020.1 GCA_015999985.1 Comamonadaceae bacterium | reverse complement strand
CCTGCTCGGCATCTGTGTTTCTTTTATCGCCGCAATGCCGAGCAGGAGCTCGGCGGTCCCAGGTCAACAGCCAGCTCGCAAACGTTAGGACCTTAGCCCGAACAGTGTTTACCAATTGAACGCAGTTCGTTCCAGGGCAATGCTGAAAAAGTTGTCGCGTACGACGCGCCGTGAATCGGGATGAGATGCGTGGGCGCAAAGCACAGTCATACCGAGTGGTATCGCGAGCATTTGCAACCGCGCAGATCGCCCGAGTCCAGGGATGCGCCGCGCATGAGAACTTGTTCAGCATTGCCCTAAGGCCCCTCAACCAGGGACTGCTCAAGAAAGCGCCGCACCGGTGCGGGCAATCCTTTGGCTTGCCATTGCCGTTCATCGAACCATTCGATCGCCTCGACCGAGAGAGCGTCAACTGCAACTGAGTGAAGATGAGTTGTCACCACATACAGATGCAAGTCTCTATGCGTCAGCACATGCACAAACGGTGCGTGCTCCACAACCTCATCCCACAGCTCCTCAGGAATGCATTTCATCAGCTCTTCCAGCGAGCCATAGGCCGGCAAGCAATGCAGCCCAGCCCAAATGCCAGGCGCAGGGCGCTGAGCCAGGCCCACCCGCCCTTGCCCATCTACGGCATGTAACAGCCATAGATCGGCGCGCGAGCGCTTGACGCGTCGGGTCTTGACCGGATAGCGCTCCGGCTCACCCTCCTGCGCCGCTATGCAATCTGCAGATAAAGGGCACAGCAGGCAAACCGGCCTGCGCAAAGTGCAAACGGTAGCGCCCAGGTCCATCAGGCCCTGCGTGTAAATGGGCATGCTCTGCTGAAGATTCTCCGTGGGCAACAGCGCCTCGGCTTTACTCCACAGGGCACGCTCATTCGCAGCGACAGAGAGGTCGTCGGCCATGCCCAGGTGGCGAGCCAGGACGCGTTTAACGTTGCCATCGAGAATGGCAGCACGCTCCCCAAAGCAAAACGCGGCAATCGCCGCTGCGGTCGAGCGCCCTATACCTGGCAGAGTCTGAAGAAGCTCTGCGCTGCTCGGAAATTGGCCGCCGAAACGTGACACCACTTCCTGAGCACAGCGATGCAGGTTTCGAGCACGAGAGTAATAGCCCAAGCCACTCCACAAAGCCATCACTTCATTTTCAGTCGCTGCCGCGAGCGCAGCCACATCGGGAAAATGCTCCAGGAACCTGGGGTAGTAGTCCAGCACCGTAGAGACCTGCGTCTGCTGCAACATGATTTCTGACAACCAGACGCGGTACGGGTCGCGGATGGCTTGCCACGGCAAGCCGTGCCGCCCGTGGCTGCCTTGCCAGACGATGATGCGGTCAGAAAATGATGGTCCGGCGCCCCTCACGCCGGCACGGCCTCGGAAGCTGAATTGGACATGGGCACATGCCGAGCCTGACGCAGTTCGCTCGTCAGCATCGCCAGGCGACCATCCAGGACGTTCAGCGCAACCTCTTGCTGTTCAATCTCGCCGAGGCGTTGATCGAGACCGCCGGCAGCTTCCTGAATCCGCTCAATGGCCTCAATGCGGCGCGCGAAGCCTTGCTGGCGTTCGCGCAATTGAACATCAAGCTGGGCAGATGCTGCCTTGTTCCAAAGTTCAATCTCACCCAGTGCAGCATCAAAAATGGAACGCACGCGCGCAAATAAAGCGCGCGCCAATCTCTCAGCAAATTCCGGGCGCGAAAGCTGAATCATGTTGCCCAGGCCCAGATAATGCAGGTGGCTGCGCTCCACTACTTTCAGATCAGTTTCAAAACGCTCAAGCTCAGGTACGGCCTGAAGCTGCAATGCGAAACCGTAATCGGCATTGAGCTGGCGAAACGCCACCGCGAGCATCGACTCGATTTCTGCTTCGAGAGCGCGCGCCTGCCTGATCACGCCATGCAGATTGACAAACGCCTCGCCATAGGCTCTCTTTACGCCAAGCTTCATGCCAGGCTCGCGGAGCACCGCCGTCAAAGGTACCAGTTGCCCCTTGGTAGATGTGCTGCCAAGCAGCTTGAACACATCACGAAGTAGCTTGGTATGCACAGAACGCACCGCCATAACGTTGGCCGCGCCGCGGTCGAACTCGGCTTTTTCCTGCTCCACACGCAAGCGCATCTGCCGGATCACGGTTCGGTTCTTGCCGCGCAAGCCTCTCAGTTCCTGCATCTGCTCGAACAGCTCACGCCTACGAACCCCAAGCGTGCGTTGTGCTTGCGCCTGAAGCTCATTCACGCCTTTCAAAATAGCGCCGTCGAGCAAACGCTGACGTGAGCCCAGCATGTCACGCCCGAGTACCTGCTCAAAGTCAGGTAGACGGCTTTGCTGCAGCAGTGCATAGTCGCCTCTCACCTTGGCCAGCAAGCCTTTCTGCGCGGACAAGGCCTGCACAGCTGAAGGCTCCATCTCAAGAATCTGAGCAGCCTGCTGACGCTGCTGTTCGATCTGCGCTTCGACCTCGCGTGGAGAACTGAGGCCATCCCACAGAGTGTCTATCTTGTTCAGCAAGGCAAAGCGCATCCCAGGGCCGTCGTCCGCCGGCGCCAGATGTTCTCGCCATATGGTGAGGTCGGATTTGGTCACCCCGGTATCTGCCGCAAGAATGAACACCACAGCTTGAGCTTGCGGAATCAGATTGACGGTCAGTTCGGGCTCTGCACCAATAGCGTTGAGGCCAGGCGTATCCAGTACAACAAGCCCCTGTTTAAGCAGCGGATGCACCATATTCACCAGCGCGTGGCGCCAGCGAGGAATGCTCACCATTCCATCAGCGTCAACAAAAGGATTGTCCTGCTGCCTCTCCTGATGCCAAAAACCCAGCGCACTCGCCATTTCCTTGCTGACCGGAATGGTCTCCGACACTTTCTCCATCGCAGCCGCCAGTTGCTCTGAATCGCTCATATCCAGATCAATATGGGACCACTGTTCGGACAGCATGCGCCATTCGCGCAGCGACTGCGGCCGCAAACGGGTTTCAATGGG
Organism: Comamonadaceae bacterium; assembly: GCA_015999985.1. Classification (GTDB taxonomy): domain Bacteria; phylum Pseudomonadota; class Gammaproteobacteria; order Burkholderiales; family Burkholderiaceae_C; genus Ottowia. Next base: position 62,659 of record JAECRA010000020.1, on the reverse strand, counting down.
GAGCAAACGCAGGCAAGGAGCCAAATGGGGGTCATAGCCCAGCTCTGTCGGGCACATGGTCGTGCGGCCTGCTCTGGCAGGCATGATGCGGCGACCATAGCCTGGGAAGAACACAGCGTTGATCAGTTCGGACTTGCCACGCGAGAACTCAGCTACAAAGGCCACCATGACCTTGTCAGATCGCAGCTGCTCGGAAAGCCCTTGCACACGCTCCCGGGAACTGGAATCCAGAAGCTCTGCTTCTTCCAGCCATTCAGTCAAATTCTTCAGGCGCAGTGCTGCCTCCTTGCGCCAGGCACCATACCGATCAAACTGTTCGTTAAAGCCAGTCACCGCGACCCCTCGTTTTGCGGTTCATATTACACCGCGAAGTTATCTGTAACACTTCATATATGAGCTTTGGCGCGGTCAAATGTGAACAATTAGGACTTGGAACGTGTTTATCGCCTATCCAGGCACACAAAACTTCGAGTTGATGGTGAAGTCAAGGCTCATTGGCCCCGCGAATAGCCCGCGAATTCCTTGCGCCGCTACGGATACGGCTATCGCGGTGCACCAGGGGACGAGAGTAAAAACTTATGCGCGCAACGCTTTCAGGAGATCAAGCGCGTTATCTGTAGCCGCGCCGCTCGCCGTGTTGTCAAACATGCACCAGATGCTGCTCGCCTGGGAAGTGGCTAATTGCAGCCTTGCAGCAAGCTCGTCGATCAACACAGCGTCATAGGCTGAGTAGTACACACGCGGCGATCCGTGCAGCCGGCAATAGACCAGCCCGGGCCAGCCACCGGGGGCCCTCCCCGCGTCATGCAACACAGGGTCAGCTAAAACGCGAGCGATTCGCCAATGGGCCAGCAGCACGTCCACTTCTGGTGTGAACCAACTAGCGTGGCGCGGCTCCACTGCAACGCCTCCCCCACCATGCAAACACCGCAGGCTGCGCAGGAACGGCTCGACCACCGATAGCTCGAACGCCAGGCTGGGCGGCAATTGGACCAGTAGGCAGCCCAGGCGAGAGCCCAAGCCTCCGACCTCGTGCAGGAATACCTGTAGCAAGGGATCGGCATTCTTGAGCCGCGCCGAGTGCGTCACGCTACGCGGCAACTTGACGCAAAACCGAAAATCGGAAGGCGTGGCAGCAGCCCAGCGCTCGTACGTGACGCGCTGGTGTGACCGATAGAACGATGAATTGATTTCAACGGCGGGCAGGTGCTGCGAATACCGCTCCAGATGTGTTCCTGTGGGAGCTGATGTCGCAAAGCGATGCTGGCTCGCACTCGGAAGCCCCCAACCGGCGGTGCCGATCAGAATTGGTGCGCAAGCGTGGGCGCGGTGCGGCTTTCGTCTAATGGGAGGCTTTGAGAGGGTCATCGTAGGGCCCGACAGTTTCCGACGATTTAGAGCGACCGCCACGCGACTTCCATCGCTTCCTGCCGTAGGTCGAAAAATAAGCAACTATGGACATCGCATTCGGAAGCTGTCTTACACGATTCGCGGGGACTCATGGTTAGGGTGTATTAACAATAAATTTATCGCACCAACCTACAGGGGCGACTTCCGTGACCATCCAATTTCCGCCTTTCGTTTTAAATTGCTTCTTCAGGGACTGTCTATGAGCGAGTGGATCGAATTCGCACAGTGGCCTGCGTTCGCCGCCTCTGTACTCGCGGCATGGTTAGTGGGTTCAAACGCACCCGCTCGCCGCAATTTGGGATTCTGGGTATTCCTCACCAGCAATGTGCTCTGGGTGGCGTGGGGTCTGAAATCAAATGCGCTCGCGCTGATCGCGCTACAGATCTGCTTGGCAGCGATGAATATCCGTGGCCTGTGGAAGACAGATGCGCAGGAAAGTTCAAAATAGTGGCCAATCAGGGCGTGTTCACCTCAGCTGTCGCGTTGCGCCCAACCCTTGCAAACCTGATAGCCAAGCTAACGGCCAAGACCGTTACCAATTGCCCAGCTCTTGGCTGTCGGCGCACTTTGCCCTCCATCTGCAACGGCATATGTGCACCGCCGTATAGCTTTTGAACATGCTCTTGCTGAGCACTTCACGGTGAAACTGCTTCAGAATTGGTCAATGTCACGCCTGGCAAGTAGGGCAGAAAAACGTAGAACGCTGCCCTTGGCGAATCATCCGGATGGGCGATCCGCATACATGGCAGGGCTGCGCTGCCCGGCCGTAGACCGCCGCTTCGAGTTGAAAATGGCCTGTATCGCCGGTAGCGCTGGAAAAATCGCGCAAGGTACTGCCACCGCGCTCCACCGCGCGCGCCAGCACCTGGCGGATGGCCGCGTGCAGGCGATCTGAGCGAATCCGGGACAAGCGACTAGCCCGCACCGTGGGGCGAATACCCGCCAGAAAAAGCGCCTCGGAGGCGTAAATATTGCCCACGCCGACCACCACGTCCCCTGCCAGAAGCACTTGTTTGATGGGCGCTCGCCTGGTCTTGAGCCCGGCGTGAAAGCGTGCGGCATCAAACTCTTCACCCAAAGGCTCCACCCCCAGCCCAGACAGCAGCTTTCGCGCAGGATCGACGTGCTGACTCTCCGCCCACACCACGGCGCCAAAACGGCGCGGATCATGCAGGCGCAGCGTGCCAGCGGTTGTCACCAGATCAAAATGATCGTGCGATCCGGGCGAGCCTGGATACGGAGAGAACGCCAGACTGCCGGACATTCCTAAATGAACCAGCAAAACGCCCTGATCCAGCTCCAAAAGCAGGTATTTTCCCCGGCGGCCGACCTCATGCACCGTGAGGCCTGCAAGCTCCTGGGGATCCACCCCCAACGGCCAACGAAGGGGTTTACCCATCGTGGCCGACAGTATTCGCGCTCCGCGGATTCGTTCTGCGAAGCTGCGGCGGGTTACTTCGACCTCGGGTAGCTCAGGCATGGGCAAACATCTATTTCAGGCATGGCTTATTATGATTGCATGCAGCATTTTTTCCGTGTTCTTCCGCTGATCTCGCTGATCCCGGGAATGGCCATTGCCCAGGCAACGGCGCCCTCCCAGCCAGCGTCGGCGCCGGTTGACCCCGCGTCGGCCACCGCGCCAGCCGAGACGCCCCGCCCTTCCGCCTTGACCGCGCGGCTCCTGTATGAGTTGCTGATAGGTGAGCTGAGCTTCCAGGAAGGCGCGGCCACGCAGGGCGTCGAGGTAATGCTCGATGCCGCCAGGCGAACCACCGACCCCGCGCTTTACAAACGAGCCGTCGAGATGGCGATCCAGTCGCGCTCAGGCCCCATGGCACTTGAAGCCGTTCGTGCATGGCGCCGTGCGGAGCCCAAGTCGGTCGATTCCAACCGGATGGAGCTGCAACTGTTGGTGGCCCTGGGGCGCGTCGGCGAATCCGATGTTCCCATGAGTGCAACCCTGGCCGCATTGCCAGCTAGCGAACAGGAAGCATTCATCACGGCCCTTCCCGGCCTGTATGCCCGCGTACCCAACAAAACCGAAGCGCTGCAAGCGGTCGAAAGAGGCCTGGCAACTGCCCTTCGAACCAATTCTCTGGCCCCCGCTGCCTGGACAAGTATCGGACGCATGCGGCTGGCTGTGGGTGACAACGCAGGGGCCATGGCGGCTGCAACCTTGGCGCAATCGGCCAACGCCAGTTCCGAATGGCCTGCCTTGCTGGCACTCCAGCTCATGGGAGACGCCGGGGAATCAAAAGCAGAGGCCTTGGTGGTCCGGTATCTGCGTGAACCTTCCCCGAAACCCGAAGTGCAAATCGGCTATGCACGCGCGCTGCTCGATACTGGCCGAGGCCAGCAGGCACGCGAGCAACTGGCTGACCTGACTCGTCGCCAACCAGACTACCCTGAAGGCTGGCTGGCGCAAGGTCTGCTTTTGGCCGAGGGGCGCCACGACACGCAAGCAGAGGCGTCTCTCACCCGATATCTGAAACTGGCGCAAGACGCGCCTGCCGATGAGCGCGTAGACAGAGCCAATGGCCTTAATCAGGCACGCATGACTCTGGCGCAGATCGCTGAGCGAGCCGGCAACTACGCAGCAGCAGAAAGCCTGCTCTCAGGTGTCAGCGGTACCGAACAAGCGATGAGCGTTCAGCTGCGCCGAGCCTCCATCATGGCGCGGCAAGGTCGCCTGGACGAAGCCAGGCAGTTGATTCGCAACATTGCTATCACTCGGCCAGAAGATGCACGCATGAAGCTCGCTGCAGAAGCTCAGCTTCTGCGCGACAACAAGCAACCGCAGCAGGCTTATGAGCTGCTTAAGGCAGCGTTAGAGAAAAACCCGTCCGACGAAGATCTGCTGTATGACACAGCCATGGCCGCGGAAAAGGTGGGCCTTGTAGACGAGATGGAACGTTTGCTGCGCAAGGTCATAGAGCTCAAACCTGAATCCCAAAGTGCCTACAACGCTCTGGGCTACACGCTGGCTGAGCGCAATGTCAGGCTCCCTGAAGCTAAAAAGCTCATTGAGACCGCCGTCAAGCTGGCCCCAGATGACCAATACATCCAGGACAGCCTGGGGTGGGTTGAATTCCGCCTTGGCAATCACGCAGAAGCGCTGCGCATACTGCAAGCGGCTTTTGCAAAACGGCCTGATGCCGAAATAGCAGCCCACCTGGGCGAAGTACTCTGGACCATGGGCCGCCAGGACGAGGCCAAAGCAGTCTGGAAAGAAGGCCTGCGCCTGGCTGCGGACAACGAAACATTGCAGGAAGCACTCAAGCGACTGCAGATCTCGCTGTGAATTCCGCTGTGACTATTGCCGTGAGTACGGCAAGCACATCTGCCCTTCCCGTGGTCAGAGCGCGCCGCCAAGCCCTCCAGGCTCTGGCACTGGGCTCAGTAGCCTTGCTTTCGGGTTGCGCCACCGCAAGGAAAGAGCCCGTTGCCATCGACAAGGAAAGATCGTCGTGGACGGGCCGGCTCGGGTTGAACATTGCGTCCGAACCTCCGCAATCCTTTTCTGCTGGTTTCTCTTTGAATGGCAACGCGGAGGCTGGCGAGCTCTCCCTGAGCTCCCCTTTAGGCAGCATTTTGGCCACCATGCTTTGGCAACCTGGCTCAGCCATATTGAACCAAGGCGGCAAGGAGCAGCGCTTCAGTTCGCTGGAAGAACTCATCACGCAAACCAGTGGCACGCCTATTCCCATACGCGCCCTGTTCGCCTGGCTGCGTGGCGAGACTGAAAATGTCGAGGGTTGGCAAGCAGACCTCCGTTCCCTGCCCGATGGCCGTCTGTATGCGCAGCGCCTGCAGCCTCTACCTACGGCAGAACTGCGCCTGGTTTTCGACTGACAAGAACGACGAGTCCTGACGCTTTTTTCATGCGCGCTCTTTTCGACGTGCCGGCACCGGCCAAGCTGAATCTATTTCTCCACATCAATGGGCGCCGCCCGGATGGCTACCACTTGTTGCAATCAGTCTTCATGCTGATCGACTGGTGCGACACACTTCATTTTGAACGCCGATCGGACGGCGCCATCTCACGAGAAGACTTGAACACCCAAGCCCTGCCCGCTGACGATCTGTGCACCCGCGCAGCACGGGCATTGCAAGCGGCCACCGGATGCCCTTATGGCGTCCACATCGTGCTGCAGAAGCAGCTCCCAGCCCAGGCAGGTATGGGTGGCGGCTCATCAGATGCGGCCACAACCTTGCTGGCGCTCAACCGGCTTTGGGGTCTTGGCCTCAAACGCCGGCAACTCGAATCCATAGGCCTCACGCTGGGTGCCGATGTGCCCTTTTTCCTGCGCGGGCGAAATGCATGGGTTGAGGGCGTCGGCGAGCAAATTACTCCTATAGAATTGCCATCCGCTTCGTTTGTTGTAGCCAAGCCGCCCGCCGGTCTCGAAACTAAAGTAATTTTTTCTGACGAGAATTTAAAGAGGGACACAAAACTTGCTATACTCGCAGGCTTCGCTGCAATCCCCTGGGGCTTTGGCCACAACGATCTGCAGCCAGTAGCAGAGCGGCTTTGTCCGCTTATTGCAGAAGGTCTAGATGCTTTTAAAGCACATGGCCTTCAAGGCAGAATGACTGGCTCAGGCAGCGCTATATTTGCCCGTTCAAGTAACGGTGTTCCAACTGAGTTGGTACATTTACTAGAATCGGCAAATTGGCAAATCAGGGGCTGTAGCAATATGGCAAGTCATCCGCTAGTCGGTTGGGTTGCCAGCGACGATTGAAGGCAGTCACCTCCTACTTCGGAGGTGGTGGCCAGTGTAGGGGAGTCGCCAAGTTGGTCAAGGCACCGGATTTTGATTCCGGCATGCGAGGGTTCGAGTCCTTCCTCCCCTGCCAAACCATTATCGTTATAGAAGACACCGGGCGCGCGCCGAAAGGCGCCACCCGGTTCATAGTTCGATAAAAAAAGAAGTTTGCCGCCCGCGCAACCACCGGAAAGCTCATGCAGCCGTCAACCTCGTCCGACTTTCTGGTGTTCACTGGCAACGCCAATCCCGCCATGGCTGCTGAGATTGCAAGCAATCTCGGTCTCACGCTCGGCGCCGCCGACGTTGGCCGCTTCTCTGACGGAGAAGTCACGGTAGAGATCAAGCAGAACGTTCGCGCTCGCGATGTGTTCGTGGTGCAGTCCACCTGCCAGCCCACCAACGAAAACCTGATGGAATTGCTCATCATGGTCGACGCGCTCAAACGCGCATCGGCTGAGCGCATCAGTGCAGTCATCCCCTACTTTGGCTATGCACGCCAGGATCGTCGCCCACGTTCCACGCGGGTGCCCATCTCTGCCAAGGTCGTGGCGAACATGCTGCAAGCAGTGGGTGTGAACGCAGTGCTGACCATGGATCTCCATGCGGACCAGATCCAGGGCTTCTTCGACATTCCGGTAGACAACATCTACGCCTCACCCGTATTGCTGGGTGATCTGCGGCAGAAAAACTACGAAGACCTGTTGGTCGTCAGCCCAGACGTTGGCGGTGTAGTGCGTGCACGAGCGCTCGCCAAGCAACTCGGCTGCGATCTTGCCATCATCGACAAACGCAGGCCAAAGGCCAACGTGAGCGAAGTGATGCACGTCATTGGCGACATCGAAGGCCGCAATTGCGTCATCATGGACGACATGATCGACACTGCGGGCACGCTGGTCAAAGCGGCAGAAGTGCTCAAGGAGCGCGGCGCCAAAAAAGTCTACGCGTATTGCACGCACCCTATTTTCTCTGGCCCCGCCATTGAACGCATTGCCCAAGGCAGCGCGCTTGATGAAGTCGTGGTGACCAACACCATCCCCCTGTCCGACAGCGCTTCGGCCTGCAGCAAGATCCGCCAGCTTTCGGTGGCGCCTCTGATTGCACAGACGATCCAGCGTATCGCACGCGGTGAATCGGTAATGAGTTTGTTCTCCGAACAGGACAACCTGTTTTAAGAACACCTACGGCTAGCGCCCCACCCATTACGGTTAGTGGGGTCTGGCTTTTTTAAAACCGAAGCTGCACTGGTCGCGGTCGGCTTCATCCAAGGAGTTAGTTATGAAATTTGTCGCTTTTGAGCGCGCCAAGCAGGGTACGGGTGCGAGCCGCCGTCTGCGTAATGCCGGCAAAGTGCCCGGTATTGTTTACGGGGGCGAAGGCGAGCCTCAGCTGATCGAGCTCGACCACAATGCTCTGTGGCAAGCCATCAAGAAAGAAGCTTTCCACTCTTCAGTTCTCGATATGGACCTGGACGGCAAAGCCAGTCAGGTGCTGCTGCGTGACCTGCAGATCCACCCCTACAAACAGCAAATACTGCACATCGATTTTCAGCGCGTTTCGGCCAAGACCAAGATTCACATGAAAGTGCCACTGCACTACTCTGGTGAAGAAGAGTCCACCGCTGTCAAGATCGACAAGTGCCTGGTCAACCACGTGCTGACTGAATTGGAAGTGTCCTGCCTGCCAGCCGACCTGCCAGAAGCCATCAACATTGACCTGTCCAAACTGGAAAAAGGCGCTACGCTGACATTGAACGACGTCACGCTGCCTAAAGGTGTCCAAGCTGTCCTGCACGGTAAAGACAACCCAGTGCTGGTGTCCGTGGTGAACCCAGCTGCTGAAGAAGCTGAGCCAGAGCCAGCAGCCGCTCCTGCAGCCGCTCCTGCTCCTGAGAAGAAGTAATTCTTTTTCGGCTTCTGCCGATACGTCTCGCAGGCTAAGCAATTAGTCAGCGACCGGCGAAAAAAATGCCCCGCTCATGCGGGGCATTTTTTTTGGAGACGGCAAATGCATTGTCTGCCTCCTTTGGGATCTACCCCACGCGTTCTGCCGATAAGCGCGGGGACCCTTTGCCAGCATGCGCGCTCCTGACTTGTGCGGCACGCATGCCGCTTCCAGGAGAGCTCTGGACAGGAGCGCCCCCGGTTTTGTTGTAAGGTTGAGGCATGAACTCAGCGGCCATCGCCTCCATTCTTGTCGTCAAAGATTTAAGCTTCGCTTACGCAAATAGGCCTGCGCTTTTGTCAGCTTGGAGCGTTCGCGTCGGTGCCGGGTTGACCCAGCTCTATGGTGGCGACGGGAGCGGAAAGTCGACGATCCTCCGGTTATTTGCAGGCAAGCTTCTCGGCGAAGGCCAACTGAGCGTCGCCGGCGCGCGTCTACACGAAGAACCCGAAACCTATCGACAGAACGTGTTCTTTATTGACCCAGGGACCGATGCATTCAATGAGGTCTCGGCAACTGAATGCACCTTGTCGTTGAGTGCGGGGGATTCGCGTTTCGACGCGCAGAAGTGGCGAGCACTTGCAGAGGGTTTCTCTCTAACGCCGCATCTTGAAAAGCCAATGTACATGCTCTCGACAGGGTCGAAGCGAAAAGTCTGGTTGGCGGCTGCGCTCGCCTCAGGACGCGCGCTCACATTGCTCGACGAACCGACCTCAGCGCTCGATGCCAATTCGATTCGTTTCTTGTGGCGAGTCCTCTCCGATAGCGCTGGTCAACCCGGCCGCGCAATCGTGATCGCAAGCGCCGAGCGAATCGATTCTGTACCGCTTTCAAGTTTGATTGAGCTACCGTCATCATGAGGTAGCCTTTGGTGGGGCCGGGAAGGCTGACCGCTACAGATGTACATGACGTCCGCGTTCAGGTGCGGGTTTGACAGATTTCACGGCAAACGCGAAAACATCAGCAACCGGTTGCTATTCCCATCTCGCATCACCCGGGCAGAAACGTCTGCCCGTTCGCCCTTGAATCCGGCTGCCTCAAGACTGATCCAGCGTACGCTGCCAATCAGGGGTGTTGATGTTGACGTGCAGGAACCTTACGCGGTTCTCCGGAGCGCCGATCTGCAAGTACCGTCTTAACGCGGCGCGCTAAGGAGCGCAGAGCCATGCTACAGATCCCCCAGAGGGTTCTTGATGCGCACAATCCCTCGTTGCTTGCTTGAGAACGGCGCCATGTAGACGTAACCGTCAGGCCCCGGCAAGGCTGAGGCGTTGTGCACGAGCTTGGCGCCGGTGTACCAAGCGCTATACAGCGGTTTGGTGGCATCGGGGCTCAGCACAAGAACGCCAGTGGTCTTGGGCTGTGGCATCAAGTTGAGGGGCAGACGTAACAGCACCTCCTTGGCCCAAGGCTTGCCATGCAACCAGGTCATGAGGGGCGAGCGCTGAGCATACATACCGCACCAGATGCGGCCCGCGGCGTCACGATCCATGCCGTCACACATTCCCGCGAGGCCGTTTTGCACAAGCTCGATGCGCCCTGCTTTCGGTCCACTCACGTGGACACGTGCGATCTGAAAGCCGGTCGTCAGGCTAGTGAGGATAGTCTGCTCCTGGTCTTGACCGGGGTGAAGGTCCACCAGCAGTCCGTCTGGGAAATGCATGCCCTGCGCAACCAGGCGCGTTTGCCCCGTGACGACCTCGTGCATCCAGATCCGGCCGTTGCCGCGAAAGGCCACAGCCTCAGGCACAGCGCCGCCGCCCGTGGAAGCGCCCCCATACGCGAAAGGCTCCGAGAAGTAAATGCGCTTGCCGTCGGCCGAGACCTCCAGATCGTTGCAGAAGGCGAGCGGGCGTTGCTTGCCACTTGCAACACCACGTACGGCCTGCGGCGCGCCGGTATCGGCAAGACCCCAGGCTCTCTGGCCGTCGATGACCGTGTCTGGCACGTCCAGCACCAGCGGCTCGATCTTCCTTGTCGACACCGAGAGGCGATACAGGCCGACGCGCTCGCCTTCTGGATAGGTGCTCCCCCACAGCCGCGAAGCGCAGAAGTACACCGTGTCGTGTTCTGTGGGCGACTCATGCAGGCCGGCTGCCATCAGGGGCGTGTCGACGAACGGCTCTGCCTTGCGGGCCACCGGGTCGTATGACCAGATGCGCCCGTCCATCGCAGACAACAGCCAGCGTTTACCTTGGTCGAGGAACACGACGTCGTCGTATCCCGGGACGGTGGCCTCCAGCACTTCCAGCCCAGCGGCGAAGTCGGCGGACCTGTCTACGGCGAGCGCTGCGCGCTCAGCCTCGCCGTCAATGGTCAGCGCCACCGTGGGTGAATGGTGTGGCGCCGGGGCGGCAGCCACCCACCAAGCGGCAATGGCTGCTATGGCGGCGATGGTGAAGATGCCTGCTTTCTTCATGGCGCGGCCCTCTTGCCATTTCGCACATGCGGTACGTCATCGTCAAGCCAGTAGCAGCGCTTTTCCTCGACAACCAGGATCTCCTCGAACTTGCATCCCCCACCCGGCCAGCCAATGTGCGGCTCGATCGCCCACAACCCCAGCTTGCGTCCCATGTGTTCGGGCGAGAGCGCTGCCGACGGCCCAAGCCGCAGGAATACGAGATTGGTGTCCAGCGAAAACCAGCCGAAGGCGCGGAAACCCACTCTGGCCGAGCTTCCCTTGCGCACCTTCATCCGGAAAACCCGGTGGCCCAGCACACAGTGCGGGTACTTGGCATGGACGGTGTCATAACCGGCACCGGTAATGCGTCTATTCACCGCGTGCCAGATCTCAGCCGGTGTCATCGCGCTGGCGAACATCGCAGGAAGCTCGCTACGCAAGACCAGCATGAATTCACGCGCCTTCTCCAGCTCGGAATTCGGCCCAACAGACACCGCATAGCCCACGTCCCCGATGTAGCCGTCGAGGACAGGTGATACATCGAGGATGGCTGCTGCACCCTGCTCCAGCGGCCTGTCACTGGGGTGGTAGTCGCCATAGCCCGAATACCCGTCGAACCGCGAATGATCGCCAAACCACGCAAACGGGCGGTGCAGGAAGCGTTCGGTGCCGCGCTCTCGCAGGTAATCGGCGAGCAGGCTGGCCGCCTCGCGCTCAGTCATTCCCGGCACCAGTTGGGCCGCCACATGCTCAACAGCGTCATAGGCCAGTCGCTGCGCGCGGCGGAAGCCCTGCAATGCCTCGGCCGTAGCCTGGCGGTCGGCCCCACCAGCCATCCGGTGCGAGGCGTAACGTGAGATGTTGCGGTAGAGCCGGTCGAGAGGTCCCGTAGGTTCGGGCGTATAGCCAAGTGGCATGCATGTCTCCTCATATCCTTGTGGCCCTAATCTAGGTGGAAGCGAGCGGGGCGTATTGACCAATCTGCGGGAAAATTGACTGAACTTCCCATGGACAAGCTCGCAAACCACTCCCCACCGCACCAACCGGCACCACCCGGTGAGGGGTTTTCTGTGGCGGTGCACTTCTTTCAACTGCTGGCTGACTACACCGAGCGCAAAGGTCTGGCCATGCCTGTGCTCCTGGCGCGAGCGGGCCTGCCGACTTCCGCCGCGCGAGGCGACGCCAACGGCCGCGTACCCTTTGACGTGTTTCGCGCGCTGTGCGATGCGGCGGCAGAGCTGCTTTGCGACCCCTCGCTAGGCCTGCACCTGGGTGCCTCGATCCGGCCAGGACATCTCGGCTCGCACGGCTATGCACTCATGAATTGCACCGACGCACTGGATCTGGCGCGGCAGTCGGCGCGCTACTCGGCTCTCACCATAGATGCCTGCTGCAACGTCATCGAGCAACGCGGTGACGAATTCGTGCGAACCATCCACAGCAACCTGCCCGGCAATGCGCCGCTAGGGCGCATCTGCGAAGACCTACAGCACGCGATTGCCATCACCTTTGGCCGCTGGATCACAAACCGGGAGGACGCCACCCCCCTCTGGGCGTCGTTTCGCTATCCGCAACCGGATGATCTCGCGGAGTATGAAGCCCTGTTTCGTTGCCCGCTGCGCTTTGGCGAGGACACACAGGCCATCGCCTTTGATGCACGCATCGCCAGTCTGCCGCTGCCACACGCCGATCCGCAGGTGCGGCGGATGATGGAAGACCTGTGTGCCAAGCTGATGCAACAGCTCGCCAGCGCATTCGAGCCGGCTTGGCTGGAGCTCGCCCGCCGCGCCACTCTGGATGCGTTCCGGAGCGGAGGCCCCGAACCAAACAGGATCGCCGCCGCCATAGGCGTCACGCCCGACGACTTCAAAGCACTGCTCGCACAACACGATCTGAGCTTTCGCTCCTTTGTCGATGACTTGCGCCAGGCAATGGCGCTCAGCTATATACGCGACACGCGGCTGTCCCTGGTGGACATCGCATTTCTTCTCGGCTTCTCGGAACAGAGCGCTTTCCAGCGCGCCTTCAAGCGCTGGACGGGCGAGACACCTGGGCAGTGGCGCAGAGGCGCAGCCTTGCCGAGCCACTCCATGGAGGGTGCGTAGCCACGGGGGCTCGCTGGGCAGTCCGCTCACGCAGGTATCGCATTGCAATAGTGCCACCCAACGGCCACGGCTCATTCCTCGCCCGATAATCACCACATGATCAAGCTGTTCGTAGGCCTCGGCAATCCGGGCCCTGAGTATGAAGATACCCGGCATAACGCCGGGTTTTGGTGGATTGACGCCGTAGCACGCGCACTAGGCGTCAACCTGGTGATGGAGCGTGGCTACCACGGAAAAATGGCACGTGCGAACGTACAAGGGCGCACCATTTGGCTGCTGGAACCCCAGACTTTCATGAATTTGTCTGGCAAATCGGTGGCAGCACTGGCGCGTTTCTACAAAATCGCACCAGAAGAGATTCTGGTCGTTCATGACGAACTGGACCTCCCGCCAGGGCAAGCCAAGCTGAAAAAAGGCGGAGGCCATGCCGGCCACAACGGGCTGCGCGATATCCATGCCCAATTGGGTTCGTCGGACTACTGGCGGCTTCGCCTGGGTGTAGGCCACCCCGGAGACAAGTCTCAGGTGGTGGGGTGGGTGCTTAAAAAACCGCCTTCAGAAGAGCTTGCGGCGATTGAAGAGGCCGTCGCTCGGTCCGCAATAGCTTTGCCGTTGCTGGCCACTGGCGATGTGGAGCGAGCCACGGTGCAAATTCACACCTCAAAGCCGCCCCGCGAGAAACCTCCGCGAAAGGAAAATCCTGGCGCTGTGAGCGACGGTGCCAAGCAGGCCTGAAAGCCTGGCGTGCGCCGGACTGGCCCCGATGGCATGCTCATCATTCCCAGCACAGCGGGGCAGAGGTGCCTTCAGCTCGCCCGTGCGGCGGCCTGCAAGCGCCGATATTTCTCCCACAAGGTCTCTTTGTCCTCTGACCATTCGGGATTCAGGGGAATACATTCCACCGGACAAACCTGTACGCATTGCGGTTCGTCAAAGTGACCTACGCATTCCGTGCACTTGGAGGGCTCTATAACGTAGAACTCCTGCCCCATGGAAATCGCATCATTCGGGCACTCTGGCTCGCAGACGTCGCAGTTGATGCATTCGTCAGTGATCATCAGTGCCATAAAGCGACTCCGGCGGACCTTTCGGGTTTCATGTGTGAATTATCCGCTTCGCGCGGACTTTTCGCTCATCAGTCACTGCAAAGCCGCTACCTTTTGTGTTGATAATGCCGCGCAACGATGAGTTACTTTCTCTTCAAACGCGTCCTGACCCTGATCGCCACCCTGGCGGCCACCTCGGTCATCGTGTTCTCCGTGCTGGAAATTCTCCCCGGCAATGCAGCTCAGGTGCTCATGGGCCCGGACGCCGACCCCTCCGTGGTACACGCCAAGGCGATGGAACTGGGCCTTGATCAGCCTGCCCTGCAACGCTATTTCCATTGGCTGAGTGGATTGGTTCGCGGCGACATGGGCCAGTCCTATGTCTATGGGTCACCAGTCTCCGAATTGATTGCAGAGCGGCTTGCGCTGACGGTGCCTTTGGCGCTGATGGCCATGCTGCTGACCACTGTACTGGCGCTGGTGGTAGGCATTTACGCGGCTGCCAATCACAACCGGGCTGGGGATGTCGGGCTCATGACGGTGGCGCAGGTCGGCATCGCCATTCCCAATTTCTGGTTCGCCATTTTGCTGATCCTGCTTTTTTCGGTGAAATTACAGTGGTTTTCGGCCGGCGGCTTCGATGGCTGGTATTTTGAAGAGGGCTTTTGGCTCGGCCTCTGGGAAGGCCTGAAGGCGCTGATTCTTCCGGCCATCGCTCTGGCGGTGGTGCAGGCGGCCATATTGGCCCGCTTTTGCCGCTCTGCAGTTCTGGAAGTCCTGCGCGAAGACTTTGTTCGCACCGCCCGTGCCAAGGGGCTGTCTCACCGCGCCACACTCTGGGGCCACGTGCTGCGCAATGCCCTGATCCCGGTGATCACGGTCATGGGCATGCAGTTCTCGGAGCTACTTGCGGGCACCATCGTGGTCGAGAGCGTGTTCTACCTGCCGGGCCTTGGCCGCCTTATTTTCCAAAGCATCGCCAACCGGGACCTGATTGTGGTGCGCAACTGCGTCATGCTGCTGGCGGCCATGGTGGTGGTGGTGAATTTCTTTGTCGATCTGCTCTATGCACGGATCGATCCGAGAGTCAGGGGCCAGGAAATATGAGCGCCGTGAACCCTCCATTTGCAAGCGCCGCACCCGGTTTCTGGCTGCGCGCCCGCAGTCACCCTGGATTCGTCATTGGCGGCATATTGGCCTTTTTGCTAGTGCTGGCAGCCCTGGTTTCGTATTTCTGGACGCCCTATTCCGTCTTTGAAGTGGACATGGACGCCAAACTCCTTGCGCCAAGCGGCCAACACTGGCTGGGCACCGATGCATTCGGGCGCGACGTCAGTTCGCTGCTGCTGGTTGGCGCCCGCGCTTCGATACTGGTGGGCGTGATCGCCGTCGGCATAGGCCTGGTGGTGGGCACCGCCCTTGGCCTGCTGGCATCGGCGCGACGCGGCTGGATGGAAGAGCTGATCATGCGCGTTTCCGACTTCGGCATGGCATTTCCCGCCATCCTTACCGCCATCATGCTGACGGCGGTGTATGGCCCAGGGATTGTCAATGCCATCATCGCCATAGGTATCTACAACATTCCAACTTTTGCGCGCATCACCCGCGCTTCCGGCAACGCCATCTGGAGCCGGGACTATGTGCTGGCCGCGCGCGCGTGCGGCAAAGGCAGTTGGTCCATCACCTGGCAGCATGTGCTGCCCAATATCCTGCCTGTGCTGATCGTGCAGGTGACGATCCGCTTTGCCATTGCGATCCTCGCCGAGGCAGCCTTGTCCTATCTAGGGCTGGGCACCCAGCCGCCGCAGCCCAGTTGGGGCCGGATGCTGGCTGAAGCTCAGACTTTGATGTTCCAGTCCCCGATGCTGGCTGTGTGGCCTGGGCTGGCGATTGCCCTCGCGGTCTTGGGACTCAACTTGATGGGCGATGGTTTGCGTGACCTGCTCGACCGGCGGCTCGCATAGCGTGGCGTTAACTCACCTGATAGCCGCAAAACGCCTCACGACGCAATAATAAGCACGTCCTCCGATCACGCCCAAACGCGACCAAGCGCACCCTACGAAAATACCTGATGCCCTTACTCGAAGCCAATCGACTTCGTGTCGACCTGAGCACCCACCGAGGCAGCGTGACGGCGGTGCGCGAGATGAGCTTTACGCTCGATCGCGGCGAAACGCTGGGGTTGGTGGGCGAATCAGGTTGCGGGAAATCCATGACCGCGCTGGCCTTGATGGGCCTGCTCCCAGGCAACGGTGCGGCCAGCGGCAGCATTCGCCTGAACGGCACAGAACTGTTGGGCTTGCGAGATCACGCGTGGCGCGAGGTGCGCGGTCGGCGCATGGCCATGATCTTCCAGGAACCAATGACGGCGCTCAACCCAGTTCACCGCATTGGTCAGCAGATCGCCGAGCCCATGCGCCTGCACCTGGATATGAGCGCAGAGGCCGCGCAGCGCAAAACCATCGAGCTGCTGGAACGCGTGGGCATTGCTGACCCCGCCAGGCGAGTGGACAGTTTCCCGCACCAGTTCTCTGGCGGTCAGCGTCAGCGCATCATGATCGCCATGGCTTTGGCAGCAGACCCTGAAGTGCTGATTGCCGACGAACCCACCACGGCACTGGACGTGACCGTGCAGAAGCAGGTGTTGCAATTGATTGCGAGCTTGGTCGCTGAGCGAGGGATGTCGCTCATCTTGATTTCCCATGACCTGGGAGTCATTGCACAGAACGTCCAGAGAGTGCTGGTGATGTATGGGGGCCATGTGGTTGAGAGCGGCTCCACATCAGACATCTTTACCCGCCCCGCTCACCCTTATACGCGTGGATTGCTGGCTTCTCGTCCCAGCCTTGCCCACCGGCTGATCGCTCACCGCAGTGATAGGCTGCCTACGATACCGGGCTCCGTCCCGGATCTTTTGCACATGCCAGCAGGCTGCCCTTTCTCCACTCGCTGCGCGTTCGCGCAATCTGCCTGTCATGTAGCCATTCCCGCCGAGATCACGCTGGCACGCAGTCATAAGGTGCGCTGTGTCGTTCCTGAAGCGATCGCCCCTACCTCTTTCACGGAAAGCCATTTTTGATGGCGGACATGGACAACTCCCCCAGTCTGCTTGAACTCACCGACCTCACTCGCAGTTATTTACTGCCGAGGGATTCGTTGTTCAGGCCTGCACGTTCCGTCCAAGCACTGCGAGGTGTAACGCTAAGCATACGGGCTGGCCGCAGCATGGGCATCGTAGGAGAGTCCGGCTCTGGCAAAAGCACGCTGGCTCGTCTGGCGATGGCGCTTGAGCGGCCAACAAGCGGATCAGTACGCTTTCAAGGGCGGGATCTGAATACCCTGCCTGCGGCCGATCTGCGCCTTGCTCGGCGCGACTTCCAGATGATCTTCCAGGACCCTTACGGGTCTCTGGACCCTCGTGTACCGGTGTGGAAGACCGTTATGGAGCCCATGTTCGCCACAGTGCGGCTATCTCACGCCGAGCAGAGGAAACAGGCTGCAGCTGTGCTCGACTCAGTTGGACTTCGCGCCGATATGCTTGACCACTATCCGCATCAGTTTTCTGGCGGGCAGCGACAACGCATTGCCATTGCTCGCGCGATTGTGACGCGGCCCAAACTGATCATTGCCGACGAAGCCGTGAGTGCGCTGGATGTATCTGTGCAAGCGCAGGTGCTCAACCTGATGGCAGACCTGCGAGACCAGCAGGGCGTGACTTTTCTCTTCATCAGCCATGATTTGGCGGTGGTGAGCCACCTATGCGCCGATGTAGCCGTGATGAAGGACGGGCTGATCGTCGAGCAGGGGCCGGTGCGGCAGGTGTTAACGCAACCAAGTCACGCTTACACGCGCACCTTGCTGGAGTCTGTTCCCCATCTCGCAGCCGCAGGTTAGGCAAAGAGTCGGGATCCACACCAATCCGTTCGCGCTTGTCGAAGCATTGCGCAAGCCTTCGACAAGCTCAGGCCGAACGGTTTTTTTGTTTCAACGCCACTCAACGTTTGACAGAAACCATAGAACCTCAGCCCGAACGGTGTTTGGGGGTTAACTGAACCAAGAAAGTTCACCCCGAAGGTACTTAGGGCTTGATCAAGACCATAGAACCTCAGGCCGAACGGTTCTGGTTAGTTCGAATGCCAATATTCGCTTGACGAAAACCACAGAACCTCAGCCCGAACGGATGTTTGTCATGATTTAGAAAGTCTCAATAAAAGCCATTGAACCAGCAACCACGAACTGGCCCCGCTGATCCTCCTGAGCTACGATGCGGCCTCAAGCTCACGATCAGGAGACTCTAGAAAATGAAACGCCGCGCATTTGCCTTGTCCATTCCCGCCGCTGCTGCGCTTGTGGGGCAACCCACCTTCGCACAAGAGCGCAAGAATGCGGTGGTGATGGGCATCACCCTTGAGCCGCCAGGGCTGGACCCCACTGCAGGTGCAGCTTCGGCCATTGCCGAGATCGTGCAATACAACATTCTGGAGACGCTTACCAAGATCAACGCCAATGGCAGCGTCACGCCCCTCCTGGCCGAACGCTGGGAAGTCTCACCCGATCTGCGCACCTACACGTTCTTCCTGCGCAAAGGGGTGAAGTTCAGCAATGGTGAACCCTTCAACGCGTCTGCAGTGAAGTTCAGCTTTGAACGGGCAGGCGCTGAAAAAAGCACGAACAAGGACAAACGCACTTTCGCCTCCATGGAAAGTGTCCGCGTAGTGGATGAACACACTTTGGTCATCATCAACAAGGAGCCCGACCCGGACTTCCTGTTCTACATGGGCCAGGCCACATCGGTCATCGTCGAGCCCAAGAGCGCCAACACCAATAACGCCACCCCCGTGGGCACGGGCCCCTACGCACTGGAGCGTTGGAGCAAGGGGTCTTCGATCATCCTGCGAGCCTCCTCTACTTACCGAGCGCCCGGTGCAGTGCGGATCAAGCGCGCCACGTTCCGCTTCATCAGTGACCCTGCGGCGCAGGTGGCTTCTGTGCTTTCAGGCGACGTGGACGCATTCGTGCGCGTGACTCCGCGGGGTGCGTCTCAGTTCAAGGCCAATTCCCGCTTGCAAACCATCGTCAGCGGCTCTCGAGCGAAGACGGTGCTGGCCATCAACAATGCAAAAAAGCCCCTGAACGACGTCCGTGTTCGGCGCGCCATTGCGGCAGCCATCGACCGCAAGGCAGTGATCTCCGGAGCCGGTGACGGTTTCGGGGTAGCCATAGGCAGCCACTACGTGCCCGGCGCGGCTGGCTATGTGGACACCACCCAAGTCAACGCCTACGATCCCGAAAAAGCTCGCGCCTTACTAAAGGAAGCCGGCATCACCGCGCCCCTGGAACTGAGCCTGGTCTTGCCCCCTCCTCCCTATGCACGTCAGGGCGGCGAAGTGATCGTGGCTCAGTTGGCCAAGGTCGGCATCATTGCCAAGGTTCAGAACGTGGAATGGGCCCAGTGGCTCGCCAACACTTATGGCGGGGCGCACAATTACGACATGACCATCATCAGCCATGTGGAGCCGTTCGATCTGGTCAACTTTACCAAGCCGGATTACTACTGGGGCTACAACAACCCCAAGTTCAACGCACTTTTTGACAAGATCAAGACCACTCCCAATGTGGCCGAACGCAACAAGCTGTTGGGCGAAGCCCAGAAGATGCTGGCCGACGACGCTGTCCTGACCTGGCTCTACCAGCCTCAGTGGTTGACGGTGGCTAACCGCCGCCTGACAGGGCTCTGGACAGACATGCCGGTGTTCGTCAACGACTTGGCAGCCCTTGGCTGGACTTGATAGATAAGGAGCTTGCCCGCTATGGCCTTGCATGAATTTTCCGCGCACGAACTGATTGCGGGCTACAAGGCCGGCGAGTTTTCCCCGGTGGAAGTGACACAGTCTGTGCTCGGACAAATCGAACGCTGGGAACCGCATCTTGCGGCCACCTATCTTCTGCGGCCTGAGGCTGCCCTGGAACAGGCTCGTGCTGCGGAGGCGCGCTGGCTCAGAGGAGAGCCTTGTGGCGCCTTGGATGGGGTGCCGATCACCATCAAGGACAACATAGCAACCCAGGGCGACTCCACGCCGCTGGGCACCAAGGCAGTCACGCTTTCACCCGCGCCAACTGATGCGCCGCCCGCCGCCAGGGTGCGCGAAGCTGGTGCGGTCATTGTCTGCAAGACCACCATGCCTGACTACGGCATGCTGTCTTCAGGACTTTCCACCTACCATGCCATTGCACGCAACCCCTGGGACGTGGCTCGCACACCCGGAGGCTCCAGCGCTGGCGCAGCTACGGCGGCCGCGGCCGATTACGGCCCCTTGCACCTGGGAACCGATATAGGCGGCTCGATCAGACTGCCGGCAGGCTGGTGCGGCCTCGTCGGTCTGAAGCCCAGCCTGGGCCGCGTGCCCATTGATCCGCCCTACATGGGCCGTGCGGCCGGCCCCTTGACGCGAACCGTCGACGACGCGGCTTTGCTCATGCAGGTGCTAAGCCGCCCGGACTCAAGGGACTGTATGGCACTGCCCCCGCAGGCCATTGACTGGTCACTGGCCTGGAGGCAAGACAAAGCCCTGGCCGGAGTGCGCATCGGCTTGTGGCTGGAGGCCGGCTGCGGTCTCCCTGTTGAGCCTGCCATCCGCGCGGCCGTTGAACATGCGGCACACCTATTCGAGGAGCAGGGCGCCATCGTCACGCTGATGAATCCCATCATGACACCCGAGCTGCTGTCCGGTCTGGATCATTTCTGGCGAATGCGCTCCATGCTGGACATCGATGCGCTCACCTCAGAAGCCCGCGCCGCTGTATTGCCTGTGATCCGCGAGTGGGCCGACAGTGCGCGAGGCATGAGCGGGCCGGATGTTTTCCGCGCCTTCAATGCCACACACGCCACGCGTGTGGCCACGCAGGGGGCCCTCCAGGATTTTGACTACGTCCTGTCCCCCACCGCGCCCGTTGGCCCGGCCCCATTTGATTGGGCATCCCCCACCAATGATCCACTTCGCGGCCTGGAGCACATCGGCTTTACGGTGCCATTCAACATGGGCGAGCAACCTGCAATCTCCATCAACTGCGGGTACGCAGACTCGTCGTCGGGCGATGGCAAACTGTGGCCGATTGGACTGCAAATCGCAGGCCAGCGCTTCGATGATCTGGGTGTGCTTCAAATGGCGCGGGCCTTCGAGCAACTGCGCGGTCCGCAGAAAGACTGGCCTTTGCGAGACCTGTGAAAACAGGCCTGCCACCCCGTTGTATCCGGTCTTGATGAATGAATTCGCACAGACCCATAAAATGGGGCTGTGAATGTACCAATCAACGCCGATCTCCATTGCCACTCCACCGTCTCTGACGGCACGCTCGAGCCTGAAGTTCTGGCCGCCCGTGCCAAAGCCAATGGCGTAGAACTATGGGCGCTGACCGACCACGACGAATTAGGTGGCCAGCAACGAGCCCTGGAAGCCGCGCAGGCGCAGGGAATGAAATACCTGACTGGGGTCGAGATTTCCGTCACGTTTGCAGATGTCACCGTGCATATCGTCGGACTGGGATTCGATCACACAGACCCGCAAATGGTGGAAGGCCTGGCAGATACCCGTGATGGCCGAGGACCGCGTGCGCTGGAAATGAGCAACCAACTTGCCAAGGTTGGCATTCATGGCGCCTACGAAGGTGCCCTCAAGCACGCGGGAAACCCCAAACTGATTTCACGCACGCATTTCGCCAGATTTCTGGTCGAATCAGGCGTATGCCGCGACACGTCCGAAGTGTTTCGTAAATATCTCACTGAAGGAAAGCCCGGATACGTGGAACACCGCTGGGCAAAACTGGGCGACGCCGTCCGCTGGATCACGCAAGGTGGCGGAATCGCCGTCATCGCACATCCCGCGCGCTACAACCTCTCACCGACCATCGAATACGCGCTGTTTACTGAATTCAAACAGCATGGTGGCCAAGGCGTGGAAGTGGTCACGGGGAGCCATTCATCGGCCGAGGCCATTCGCTACGGCGAGCTGGCGCTTGAACTGGATTTGCTGGCCTCGCGCGGCAGTGATTTTCACAGCCCCACTGAAAGCCATGTCGATCTTGGCAAACTCCCTCCCCTACCCGCGGGGCTTACTCCTGTGTGGTCGCAGCTTCGCGACCGCATTCATTGATTGACTCTTCATAGTGGCACAGTATTTCAGCGTTCATCCTGCCAACCCACAACCGCGACTGCTCAAGCAGGCTGCAGAGTTGCTCCGCCAAGGCGGCATCCTGGCCATTCCCACAGACTCCAGCTATGCCTTGGTCTGCCAGCTCGACGACAAGAGCGCAGCCGAATCACTCAGGCGCATACGGGCCTTGGACGACAAGCAGCCGCTTTCCTTGATTTGTCGGGACCTGAGCGAACTGGCCAACTACGCCCGCGTAGACAACACACAGTTTCGCCTGCTTAAACTTGGAACACCGGGACCGTTCACTTTTGTGCTGGAAGCCAGCAAGGAAGTGCCGCGCCGGCTCAGCCACCCCCAGCGCAAGACAATTGGGCTGCGCGTACCAGACCACCGCGTCGTGCTCGATCTGATTGAACAGCACGGCGGGCCGCTCCTGGCCACCACACTGATTTTGCCGGGCGAAACGGAGCCCCTGAACGATCCGGAATCCATTCGAGATCGTCTGGAAAAGCACATTGCAGGCGTGATCGACTCTGGCGGCTGCCCTTCGGAGCCCACCACGGTGATCGATCTGACCGAAAGTCCCCCTGAAGTTCTTCGCCAGGGGCGCGGCGATCTCGCACAACTGGGTCTTTGAGACCCGCCGCATTTCCTCACCAGCTTCAGGCTGACCACCCAGGCGTGAACCTGGGTGTGAAATGTTCAAGCCTGCTAGTCAGCCCGTTTACTGCGTTCTCCTGAATACGTCACCTTTCAACGCCTCTCTGAGACAATCCGACTGTGGACATCGCCAACATCATCCAAACCATTGCCATCTACGCCATTCCGGTGCTTTTTGCCATTACTGTGCACGAAGCCGCCCACGGGTATGTGGCGCGCTACTTCGGCGACAACACGGCCGCCATGATGGGCAGGGTCACGCTGAACCCGCTCAAGCACATCGATCCCATCGGCACCATCGCCATGCCGCTGTTTCTCTATATCGCCACGGGAGGGGCTTTCCTGTTCGGCTATGCCAAGCCAGTCCCCGTGCATTTTGGCCGCTTGAGGAACCCACGCTGGGACTCCGTCTGGGTTGCTCTGGCCGGCCCCGGCGCCAACCTGATTCAGGCCATTGGATGGGGCATAGCGCTGTATCTTCTGCGTGGTGCCGACGTGGATGAGCGCTTCTTCCTGGAGATGTGCCGCGCAGGCGTGCTGGTCAATGTGGTGATGTTCGTCTTCAACCTCTTCCCGCTGCCACCGCTGGACGGTGGTCGCATCATGACCAGCCTGCTGCCCACCAGACTGGCCATTCCATTCAGCCGGTTAGAGCCTTGGGGCTTCTTCATCGTCATGGCATTGGTCGTGGCTGGGGTCATCAGCAATTTGTGGATGCGTCCGCTGATGTCCCTGACCTTCGGTTTTCTCGATCTGGTGCTCTCACCCCTGGCTGCTCTGCTCAACTAGGGTGTGTTAGCACGCCCTACCTCTTTCTGCGCTTTTCATGACCGCTCAAAAACTCTTACGCTCGCTTACCGGCATCACCACGACCGGCACCCCCCATCTTGGGAATTATGTTGGCGCCATTCGCCCCGCGGTACGTGCAAGTCGCCAACCGCAGACGGAAAATTTCTATTTCCTGGCTGATTTCCATGCACTTATCAAGTGCGATGAGCCAGCGCGCATACAGCGCTCCACGCTCGAGATCGCAGCCAGTTGGCTGGCAGCAGGCCTGGACCCTGAAAAGGTCACCTTCTATCGCCAGAGCGACATCCCCGAGATCCCTGAACTCACCTGGCTGCTCACCTGCGTCACCGGTAAAGGCATCCTGAACCGCGCTCACGCCTACAAAGCAGCGCTGGACAAGAACGAGGCAGCCGGCCAGGACGCGGATTTCGATGTCACGGCCGGTTTATTCATGTACCCCGTCCTCATGGCGGCAGACATCCTGATGTTCAAGGCTCATCGCGTGCCAGTGGGCCGTGATCAGGTTCAACACATCGAAATGGCGCGTGACATCGCGCAGCGCTTCAACCATTTGTATGGTGAGCATCTGGTGCTGCCCGAAGCGGCCATTGACGATAACGTCGCCTTGCTGCCTGGCCTGGATGGCCGCAAGATGAGCAAAAGCTACGACAACACCATTCCACTGTTCGGGCCACGTGAGCAAATGCGCAAGCAAATCATGGGCATCGTGACGGATTCACAGGCACCTGGTGAGCCCAAGGACACCGAAGGTTCGGCGCTCTTCTCAATCTACCGCGCTTTCGCCAGTGAAGAAGAGACGAAATCCTTTGCCAAGGCCTTCGCGGACGGCATTGGCTGGGCAGATGCGAAACAGCAGTTGTTCGAGCGCATTGACCTTGAGATCGGGCCCATGCGTGAACGCTACCAACACCTTGTTGAGCACCCGGCGGAAGTCCAGGCGATCTTGATCGCTGGCGCTGAGAAAGCTCGGACCACTGCAGCACCCTTTCTGCGAGACCTTCGTTCTGCAGTGGGCTTGCGCGCACTCGGCAGCACCGCGAAAGCTGAGAACAAAAATCAGCAAAAAGACGCGTTGCCGCAGTTCAAGCAATATCGTGAAAAAGACGGACGGTTTTACTTTAAGTTTGCACAAGCCAATGGTCAGGTCTTGCTACAAAGCACAGGTTTTGAGTCTCCGCGCGAAGCCGGACAAGCTGTAAAACGCTTGCAAACCGAGGGTTTTGCCGCTTTGAAGGAACTTGAAAACGTATTGGAACCGATCACCGAAGCAAGCACTCTAATGATTACTGACGCATTAAAACGTCTGCTTGATGAAACAAACCCGTGAAATACGACCTGATTGTGAGGTTTTGATAGTGTTTGAACTGAGTAATTTGACAACTTCACGACTTGAATAGGCCAAAATGACTCACCAAATAGAACAAAGCTTGTTCGGGAGTACATTGTGGCTATCTATGTAATCGACGACCATCCGCTTATGCGCGATGCCATCGTGATGCTGTTGCGTCGGGTCAGGCCCGGCTCTGAAGTAGTTGAGCTGTCGCAACTCTCCGACCTGGAAGAAACCGTCGCCGTACGCGGTGCGCCAGAGATCTTCTGCCTTGATCTGAAATTGCCAGACACCGTCGGCATTTCAGGCGTCAAGGTGCTGAAGGCCAATTATCCAGACGTTCCGCTCGCTGTCATCTCCGCCACACCCGCTTCGGACGTAGAAGAATGGTGCCGTGAGGCCGGAGCGGATGTATATATCGAGAAATCCAGCGGAGCCAGTGAAATTGCTGCCACTCTGCGGGTGATGATGCAGCCCGAAGGGCAAGACGGTGATTCCGAGGACGGCGAACCTGGTCAGCCCACCAAGCTGACCAAGCGGCAGAAACAACTCATTCTCATGCTGGATGAGGGACTCTCGAATCGCGACATCGCTGAACGTCTGGGTATCAGCGAACATACGGTCAAGGTACACCTGTGGCGCCTGTTCCGGCGCCTGGGTGTCAAGAGCCGGACGCAAACCCTGCATTACGCGCGCTTGAACGGCATGCTCGGCTTCTAGCGTGGTGCTAGCGTGCGATGGGAGTGAGCGTACCACCAGATACGCCGCTCTCTGCGAGAGGGACGCGCACAGAGAAAACCGATCCTCGGTGCAGCCGTGAACGGACACTGACGCTGTAGCCCAAGAGGCTCGTCAGCCGCTGCACAATGGCCAGGCCCAGTCCAAAGCCCTCTTCAGTGCCCGCGGACTCCACCTTGTAGAACTCGCCAAATATGCGCGACAGCTCCTCAGGTGGTATCCCCACACCCGTATCCCATACTTCGAATCGCACCGCTTGCGGTTCTCGCCTTACGGCCAGGAGGACACCGCCCTGGCGGGTATAACGCAAGGCGTTGGTGAGCAGGTTTCCGAGAATACGCTGCAATATGGCGGGATCGGTGCGCAGAGCCTGCACAGGCGATGGACGTATGCGCAAGAACAGTTTGCGCTCCGAGGCCATGGGGTGAAATTGTGCTTCCAGGTCTGCCAGCAGCCGCTGAACATCCACTTGCTGCAGCTCGACTTTGACTTGTCCTGCATCCAGCTTGACGAAATCAAACATAGAGTCGAACAAGGCATTCACAGCCGTCGTCGCTCGAAAAATCTTCGGGCTCAGCTCAGGGCTCAGTTCAGGCTCTTTCATCAACCATTCGGCGTAGATACCTAGCGCATTAACCGGTTGCTTCAAATCATGCGCGGCAGCCGCCAGGAATCTGTCCTTGAATTTCAGGGCCTCTTGCAAGGCGCTCGCCTGCAGACGCAGCGAATAGATCAGGCGCGCATTCTGATAGCTCAGATCAATTCTGCTGGAAAACATTCTGTGCTGCTTGCTTGCCACGGGCAGCATCATCAGCAAAAAGACCAGCAGCAGCCCGGAAAACCAAAAACTGCCTTCGCTATGGACAGCGTGCCAATCGAACAGATGGTGCAAGACAATGCTCGCGACCAGGCAGACGATGGTGGCGTAGAGGAAGCTGCGTGCCGTTTTCAAATGAGCAGACATCCACAAAACTGCAGACCCGCAAACCCCTGCGACCAGCATCCAGCACACGGCCTCCAGTCTGGGCGGCAGGCGCTCCAAAAGCAGCAAGGCGCTGCCCACCCACGCTGCGCCATACAGCCACCAGACCCAGCTGAATCGCCGCGCAAAATCTAACTGGGCTTCAATAGACTGCGACTCAAGCTTGGCGAACCGGCGGCCAAACTCGTGGCGCAGGGCCGAAGCTGCCAAGGCGGCGGTGGCCCACAGCATAAGTTGCCATACCGGCACATACCGGTACAGCAGCGCGCACATCAGCCCTATTACCAAGAGTGCCGCCACCTGCGTGGTACGCGCACCAGCCACAAGCATGCCGTATTCGGCGGCCTCCACCCATTGCCCTTCGGGAGGAAGGACTACATTCGCATCGGGCTTCCTGTCCACAGCAGCCCTGTCAGATGCAGCGCTACTCAAAGCCCGCAGGCACCGGCACATCACCGCACTGCGCGCGCTGGCGCAGGGCATGCTCCATGACCACCAGCGCCAACAAGGCCTGTGCAATGGGCGTGGCACGAATGCCAACGCAAGGGTCATGCCTTCCTTTGGTGATGACGTCGACCGGATGACCGGAAGTATTGACCGACTCACGCGGCACCAGGATTGAGCTGGTGGGCTTGATCGCAATGCCCACTTCCAGATTCTGGCCGGTACTGATGCCTCCCAGTACCCCACCATCGTGGTTGGAGGCAAAGCCGCCACCGGCCTTCAGTGAATCGCCATGCATACTGCCCTTGTGAGCGACGCTGGCAAAGCCATCTCCGATTTCGACGCCCTTCACTGCATTCAGACCCAGCATGGCCTTGCCAATGTCCGCATCCAGGCGGTCATATAGGGGCTCTCCCAGTCCCACGGGGACTTTTTCAGCCATGACACGCAGCCGGGCGCCGCAAGAATCGCCCGATTTGCGCAGGACATTCATGTAGTCCTCAATAGAGGAAACGTCAGCCACTGGAGCAAAAAAAGGATTGTTTTCGACATGCGCCCAGTCTTCGAAGACTATGGGCAAATCCCCCACCTGGGTCATGCAACCGCGAAAGATGGTTCCGTACTTCTCATACAGCCACTTTTTAGCCACAGCGCCCGCAGCTACCGTAGGCGCGGTCAGACGAGCAGAGGAACGTCCACCCCCTCTAGGGTCCCGAATGCCGAATTTGCGCCAGTAGGTGTAGTCCGCATGGCCGGGACGGAAAGTCTGGACGATGTCGCCGTAATCCTTGCTGCGCTGGTCGGTGTTGCGAATAAGCAGGCAAATGGGCGTGCCCGTAGTTCGGCCTTGGTACACACCGGAGAGAATTTCGACCGTGTCCGCCTCATTGCGCTGGGTCACGAACTTGGAAGTTCCTGGCCGGCGTCGGTCCAGATCAGGCTGGATATCGCTCTCCGCCAGCGCCATGCCGGGCGGACAACCGTCTATCACGCACCCAATGGCAGGGCCATGGGATTCACCAAAGTTTGTAACTGCGAACAGGGAGCCGAAGGTATTGCCACTCATAGGTGGCGATTATCTCGCGAGTCGCGGTACCCGGGCCAAGCACAGGCCGTCATCCTTGAAACTTCAAGGACGGGCTTCGTCCTCAGGCCAATCACGGATGTAGGCCTTGAGCATCTGATTTTCGAAATTCTGGCTGTCCACCACGGCCTTGGCCACGTCATAGAAGCTGATAACGCCCATCAGCATTTTCTTGTCCATTACTGGCATATAGCGTGCATGGCGGTCCAGCATCATGCGACGGACCTCGTCCATGTCTGTTTCGAGCGTACAGGTGAGCGGGTGGTCATCCATGGTGGTGCGTACCGGCACATCTCCCAGTTGTCCGTTGGTTCTAGCCAACGCCAGGATGATTTCGCGGAACGTCAGCATGCCCACCAGATCGCCATGTTCCATGACCACCAGCGAGCCGATATCTTTCTCAGACATCACACTGATTGCATTGGCTAAAGGCTCGTCGGGCGTGACCGTAAACAGGACGTTACCCTTAACGCGCAAGATATCGCTGACTCTCATGCTCTTCTCCTTCCAGCACCAATGATCGTGTCCAAACAAATATAGCCCACAATGGGGCACGGCCACCAGCGGCCGGTAACAATTTTCAGCAGGAGAGCTTTGCATGTCCGGCTACGCCGATCCCGGCTTCGATACCCTGGCCATTCACGCCGGTGCCGCACCTGATGCGGCCACGGGCGCACGCGCGGTACCGATCCACCTCACCACATCCTTCGTCTTCGAATCCAGCGACCATGCTGCGGCCCTGTTCAATCTGGAACGTTCGGGCCATGTCTACAGCCGCATCAGCAACCCAACCAACGCTGTACTCGAGCAGCGGGTTGCGGCGCTCGAAGGGGGCATAGGAGCGATCACCACCTCCAGCGGCCAGGCGGCATTGCATCTGACCGTCGCTACCTTGATGGGCGCTGGCAGTCATATTGTGGCCAGCACCGCCCTGTATGGAGGTAGCCAGAACCTTCTGCACTACACGATGCGGCGCTTCGGCATCGAGACCACTTTCGTCAAACCGGGTGATATTGACGGCTGGCGCGCCGCCATTCGGCCTAATACCAAGCTTTTCTTCGGTGAAACCGTAGGAAATCCCGGCCTCGACGTATTGGATATCCCAACGGTTTCAGCCATTGCCCATGAAGCCGGCGTGCCTCTGCTGGTGGATTCCACGTTCACCACCCCCTACCTGCTCAAGCCGTTCGACCATGGCGCCGACCTGGTCTACCACTCGGCCACCAAGTTCCTGAGCGGCCACGGCACGGTCATCGGCGGCATTGTCGTGGACGGTGGATCATTCGATTGGGACGCCAGCGGGAAGTTTTCGGAACTGACAGCACCCTACGATGGTTTTCATGACATGGTGTTTAGCGAGGAAAGCACCGTGGGAGCGTTTCTTCTACGTGCCCGGCGCGAGGGCCTGCGCGATTTTGGCGCCTGCCTGAGCCCCCATTCAGCGTGGTTGATCTTGCAAGGTATTGAAACACTTCCGCTGCGGATGGAAAAACACCTGTCCAACACCCAGAAAATCGTTCAATTCCTGTCCGAGCACCCCTTCGTCTCCGGCGTACGCCACCCCATGCTCGAATCTCACCCCAGCCACGCGCTGGCTGAAAAGCTGCTCAAGCATGGTGCCAAAGGTGCGGGCAGTGTGTTCAGCTTCGACATGAAGGGTTCCAGGGAGCAAGGCAAACGCTTCATAGAGCAACTCAAGATATTCAGCCATCTGGCCAATGTGGGTGACTGCCGGAGCCTGGTTATCCACCCTGCCAGCACCACTCATTTCCGCATGAGCGACGACGCGCTGGCTGGCGCCGGCATTGGACCCGGCACCATTCGGTTGTCGATTGGCCTGGAAGACGCAGATGACCTCATCGACGATTTGAAGCGGGCGCTCAAGGCTGCTGCAGGATGAGCACCCCCCTGAGGCGCTGTCGCGCCTTCCCCCCGAGGGGACGCAGCCAGCGGCCTGGCAAAGCCAGCTCCGCTGCTACTCACGAATGGTCTGCTCCGCGACCTTTTGATTGGGGTACTACCCTGGAGCGCGTGGAAAAACTGCACAACATTTCATGTGCGCCTCCGGGCTTCTGCCCCCTCTCCCGCAAGCGGGAGAGGGTTGGGGTGAGGGCCGGCAGCGCATCCAAGGGCGCTAGGCGCTGGAGAATAAAGATATGTTCCTGACCGTCAACGAACAAAAAATCTACGCTTATACGGGTGGCAAGGCGTTCAATGCCGCGCAGCCGACTGTCATTTTCATCCACGGGGTTCTGAACGATCACAGCGTCTGGATCTTGCAAAGCCGGTACATGGCCAATCATGGGTGGAACGTGCTGGCCATTGATCTGCCAGGGCAAGGCAAGAGCATGGGCGAGCCCCCTGCGACAGTGGAGGAAGCCGCGGACATGATCATTGCGCTGAGTGCTGCAGCAGGCCTTAGCCAAGTCGCATTGGTAGGCCACAGCTTCGGCTCGTTGATTGCGCTGGAGACCGCCGCACGCGCACCTGCGCTCGTCAGCCATCTGGTGCTGGCCGGTGCCGCATACCCCATGAAGGTATCACCCGCTCTTCTGGAAAACTCCGTCAAGGCGCCAGAAAAAGCGATTGCCATGGTCAATCAGTTTTCGCATTCGATGCTGGCTCCGCCACCTTCCGCACTGGGGCCCGGAACATGGCTTTACGGCGGCTCACGCGCCCTGATGCGACGGATGCTGGCCAGCAACTCCAAGACCAACGTGTTCTACACGGGCTTCAAGGCATGCGACAGCTACGCAGGCGGCGAGCAGGCCATGGCAGCCGTGCACTGCCCTACCCTCTTTCTGGTTGGGCGCAACGATCAGATGACACCGCCCAAGTCCGCCAAAGCGTTGGCAGCCCATGCGCGGCTCGCCAAGGTAAAAGAGGTCAACGCCGGGCATTCGCTCATGACTGAAGCGCCGGACGAAGTGTTGGTCGCGTTGCGGGAATTTCTGGCGGAGTGACTACCATCACAAGCGTGAAGGCCGTGGTTGGCAGGAGTCAGCGACTTTTCTACCCTGCCACCGGGTGATGAAAGCTTCAGAACGGTTTTTGCACTCCGCACATCACAAATGCGTAGACATTGCCTTCTGCTGACTCAGCGCACAGGCCGCCCTATCCGCCAAATATCCGGCTGCCTGAGGTCGCATCAGTTCAGCAAGGAGCCTGATCACCACCTGGTCCCCAGGTGTCCAACGTTCGCGTGTACCGAGAACATTGAAGGTCGCGAAGCAACTGCCATCCTGCCGCACCAAAGGTACATTCATGACTGCCCGCAGGCCCATGGATGTAATCAATTGAGCGTCATCGAAAACGTCTTCCAGCGCACCCAGGCCCTCGCCGATAAAAAGCTCGCCACGCAGCAGCAGTTGCCGAGTCCAGTTCGTCATGGACTTGAGCTTCGTACCACCGACAGGATATTCGTGCGGCCTGGAAGACCAGATACGCTCCAATAGCACATCTCGCTCCGAAGCCGCATGAACGCGATTGACGGTCATCAACCCCTTGCCCAACACCGCTTGACGAAAGCGCTCTGCAATGCCCATGGCGTCCTCAAAACCTTCGGCTCTGGGCAAGCGCTCGCACAAGACAGAGAACGCGTCAGCAGGCAGACTAACGAGGACTTCACCTCGTTCAGATTCACTCATTCTTGATCCCGAGCTCGCGAATAATCTTGCCGTAACGGTCAGCATCGCTACGCAAGGTGGCAGCAAACTCCGCAGCCGTCGCGTTAGACACCTCCACGCCTATGCTGTCCATCCGAGCTTTCACATTCGGATCTGCCATGGCAGCGTTTGCAGCAGCGTTGAGGCGGTCGACCAGGTCTTTAGGCATGCGAGCCGGGCCGAAGAAGCCATACCAGACTCCGAGCTCATAGCCCGGTAATGTTTCAGCCACAGTGGGCACTTCCGGCAGCAGAACGGAACGCTTGGCCTCCGTCACAGCGAGCAGCTTGAGTTTGCCCGCCTTGACGTGCGGAAGTGTTTGGGTGCCTGCAGAAAACAGCACTTGAGTCTGGTCGGCCACGGTATCCACTACAGCCGGAGCACCACCCTTATAAGGAATGTGGGTCATGCGCACGCCGGCAGCGCGCTCAAAAAACACGGCGCTGAGGTGATTCGTTGAGCCGGCACCGGCGCTGGCGTAATTGAGCTTTCCGGGGTTGGCCTTGGCGTAGGCGATGAGTTCGCGGACGTTCTTTGCCGGCACTGAGTTGCTCACGACGAGTGTGTTGACAACGTTTGCCAGTTGAGCGATCGGCGTGAAGTCCTCAACACCCTTGAAGGGCATGCTCTCCATCAATGCCGGGTTCATCGCGTGCGTACTCATTGACCCCACCAACAACGTGTAGCCGTCAGGACGCGCTTTGGCCACCATGTTAGAGCCGATGTTGCCAGACGCACCGGCGCGGTTGTCGACAATCACAGATTGGCCAAGCGATTTGGCGAGCTGTTCGGCGAGTGCGCGCGCAAGAATGTCCGTGGATCCGCCCGGCGCCCAGGGAACGATCAGAGTAATGGGCTTTTCAGGATACGCTGCTGTTGCGATGCTGGCAGCTCCGAGCAGGAAAGCACCGAGTAAGTGTCTCAGGCGAATGAAAGTCATGGGTTTACTCCAAGGGTTAAAAACGGTTCAACGCCCTACGGCATAGCCCTGCATGCCGCGCGGATTAGCCGCAGCACGCAGCAGAAGGCGGCCACGCGAGTCGCGCTCTCTGCTGCATGCGGACATGCGGCTTTCTGACCAGTCCGGGCCAACCTTGACCTCATGTCCAGCACGCCGGAGTTCATCGATTACCGAGGGCATGAACCGCGATTCAAGTGTCAGTTGGTTCAAGCGGGTTTGTCGCGGCCAGAATGAAGCGGGAAAATGATCGACGTGCCAGGCGGGGGCATCAATAGCCTCCTGGAGATTCATGCCATGAACGGCATGACGAAGAAAGAAGGCGGGCGACCACTGATCCTGCTGATCCCCTCCAGGTGTGCCAAAGACCATGTATGGCTCGCCGTCTCGCAGCGCCAGCGACGGTGACAAGGTCGTGCAAGGGGCGACCCCTGGCGTAAGGCTGTTGGGCAGACCATCGTCCATCCAGGTCATTTGCAGCCGCGTGCTGATAGCAAAGCCCAGAGCCGGTACCGTCGGACTGGAGGAAAGCCACCCGCCCGAAGGTGTGGCAGCTGCCATGTTGCCATGCCGGTCGATCACGTCTATGTGACAGGTGTCGCCAACGAACACTTCGCGCTCTGCCCATTGAGAAACAGGTGGTAGCGCCGCGAATGTAGGCTCGCCAATGCCGAATCGGGTGTCAGCGGTCAGCAATGTGCGGCGAGCTACGTCCAGGTCGGGCAACCGAGCGCTCCGGCCAAGCGGATCACCGGGACGCAGTTCGTTAGAGGCTAGTTCGCCAATTCCGGCCCAACGTGCGCCCAAATACTCGTCCGACAGCAGCGCCATCTGCACTTCAGTGTTCGCGCCAGGCGCCACGCCATACCAAGCCAGGCGGTCAGCCATGGCGAGTTTGGCGGCCTCGGCAATGCGGTGGACAAAACCTGCGGTGTCAGGTGCAAACTGTTCCAAGCCCGCGTGACGCAGCATTCCAATCTGCTGAAGAAAAGCCGGCCCCTGGCTCCAGTACCCACACTTGGCCAGCGTATAACGGCCAAAGTCAACCGTCAGAGGTGACTCCACTGTTGGGGACCATGCAGCCATGTCCTCGTAGCGCAGCAGTCCACCATGGAGCTCACCACTGGTGTCCTGCACTTTGGCGCTCCGGTAGTAAAGATCTATCTCGCGCGCCACGAAGCCCTGATACCAAAGTTCGATCGCTGCGTCGATTTGCGTGGTCCGGTCTTCGCTGCTTGCCTGCGCCTCTTGAACGAGGCGTTCATAGGTTCTTGCCAATTGAGGTAGCTGGAAAAGCTCCCCAGGCACGGGTACGCGGCCACCCGGCAACCATACATCGGCTGAGCTGGTCCATTGCGTGCGAAACAGCTCCTGGACTGCATAGATGGCTTGTACGGCGCGCGGAATCAGCGGAAATCCGTCCCTTGCATATCGAATGGCAGGAGCCAACACGTCGGCCAAAGACCATGTCCCGTGCTCACGCAGCAAAGTCATCCAGGCACCAAATGCGCCGGGCACAGTAGCAGGCAATAGACCGATGCCTGGCACTTGCTCAAACCCCATGCGCCGAAAAACCTCAACCGTAGCCTCCATCGGTGCCACGCCCTGACCATTGATCGCCAGCGTTTTGCCCAAACGTTCGCTCCAAAGCAGGATAGGGACTTCGCCGGCCGGCCCGTTCAAATGAGGTTCCACAACCTGCAACACAAACCCACCGGCAACGGCCGCGTCGAAGGCGTTGCCCCCACGTTCAAGAACACCCATGGCCGCCTGCGAGGCGAGCCAATGGGTTGAAGATACGACGCCGAAGGTTCCGGAAATCTCCGGCCGTGTGGTGAATTCGCTCATTTGTTGCCGCTAAGTGAGTGGTCCTTTTGTTCTTTAACTGTACGCTTTTGAAATAGACTATTGGCAATGAATTTGCATAGATTCATGCACTAAACGCTATTTCATAGCCATGGATAACCCTAGCTTCTTCATACAAAACGCACTTGAGTCGCGTATCAAGGTTCGCCACTACCGTCTCCTGGTGGCCCTTGATCAGCTTCGGTCCGTCACACGTGTAGCCGAGACCTTGGGTATCAGCCAGCCGTCGGTGACGCGATCACTTGCAGACATTGAAGCGGTCTTTCGAACTCCGCTTTTTGTCCGCACTGGCAGAGGCTTGGAGCCTACGGCAGCAGGTAAAGTGGTCATAGCCCGGGCAGCGCACGCAATCTCGGAAAGTCAGGCGCTGTTGGGTGAACTTGAGAGCGTGCAAGCCGGTCTCCAGGGCAGACTGCGTCTGGGTGTTATTCCTTATGCCTCCACCCGTGTGCTTGACGCAGCGTGGGCGCACCTGTTGTCGCTGCGTCCACGGGTCAGCATGACCGCCACCGAAGACGTGACCGGGCCACTGCTGGCGGCCCTGCGCGCCCGCACTCTGGATTGCGCCATATGCCGCTTCTCGCCGGACAGCGGTGATTCCGGTGACGATATTGAGCATGTGCTGCTCTATCACCAGCGGGCTCGTCTGGTGGTGGCTCGTCCAAGTGCGGCCTTGCTCACACGGTATTCAGAATTGGACGTTGCACGGCTACATGAAATGGACTGGATTTTTCCACCAGCTGGAACACCCATCGGCCACATGATCGAAGCCATTTTTTCTGCCGCAGGCCGCAAACTGCCGGTTCCAGCATTGGAAGCGTACGCTGTACGCACAATGGCTTCAGCCTTGCGCACACTCCCGCGCGGCATCACGATTCTTCCGGACGATATCGCGCAAGCGGTTTGCGTTGGTGGCGCCGCTGAGATATTGCCGCACGTGTTGCCTTATTCATTGCCGCCTGTGGGATTGGCCTGGCTCAAAGGGTCCCCAAAGTCTGATCACATTGCCACGCTACGGGACTCCCTATTGGCGGTCTTGCAATCCGGATGAACGGTGTCCCCACGAATTACGGGCACCGCAAGAAAAAGAGATAAGCAAGAAACACCGGCCCACTAAGCGCTCAGGAACGAATGGCCCTCTCCATAACGTCCTGCAGCATCAGACTTTCAACTGCTTGCGCGGCTCCACTTGCATGGCCTGCTCCGCGGCCTTATGTCTTTTGTTGCCGGGGAAGAGACGGGTGCGGTACCGGGTCAGGGTATCAGCTCCCTCTCCCGCAGGCGGGAGAGGGCGGGGGTGAGGGTAACGCCCCCTGAGGTGGTTGCCCGCCATCCCCCCGGGGACACCGCCAGCACTGCGGCTGCACCTGCATGGCCTGCTCCGCGGAGGTTTGGCACGCGCAAACGGCCTTTCAACTCTTTCGGAATTGCTTGCGTAGAAACGGTTTGTGACGAGCGATGTGTTCCATCTGCGGTGCGGAAATAGTGCCGCCCAGATCCACCCCGTCGCCGTTGAGCACGTCGTTGGCAAACGACATGGCGCGCGCCACGACCTCGGCCTCGCTAACACCTTGCTGCACAGCGAGGTCCAGGGCCACGCGGCGCATTGCACGTTGCGACAACATCCACATGGCACTGTATGCATCCCAGGCGGCAGCGGCCTCTTTCGACTTCTCGGTGTCAGCCAGGATTTCATTCAAGGGTTTGGCGAGGACGGCCTGGAGATCCTCCAGCTGCTCCTGCAATTCTTCCACGCGGGCCTCCATCTGCGCCGGTGTGGGAGAAACCGGGACCGTTCCGTCAGGGTTCAACTGAGTCATGGTAATGAGATCAAGGGAGGCAGAAGATGGCATGAAGGCTTCCTAGGAGGCCGCAAATGATAAGACCGTCAACAGTCAACCAGTTTCAGGTGCGCCGGGGTTGTTCGAGAACGTCTTTTACCTTCAAGGCGGCTACGCCCTCATGGCGCCACCAGGACTCAAGCCCCTCATCGGGCACCAGCAACAAGCGCTCCATCAGCGGAGCAAGAGGGGTCTGATCGGGGTTGGTCAAAAGCACATAACGAGGCTGCTCGTTCTCCTTCAAAGTTGCCAACTCCCCGACCCAATCCAGCTTTTGCAGCGTTTCAAGCACGGGGCTCAGCTGAAGGGTATCGACGCGAAGGGCATGAGCCAGGTCCGGCAGTGTCATGCCCCTTGACTTGGAATCTCGCACGTCGGCCAGCACCTGCAAGACTTCACACCCCAGTTGAAACTCCCACCCTGGTCCGCCGCCACGCCGCGCGACCCCGGATATGAGACTAGGCAGATAAGCCGCGATCACGGCCCCAAACAACACAATCAGCCAACATATGTAGATCCAGAGCAGCAAGATGGGCACTGCCGCAAAGGTGCCATATATCAACGAATATGTCGGGATTCGGGACAGATACCAACCCAGGATCTGCTTGACCAGGCCGATGCAGATAGCCACGAACAGGCCTCCCGCGAAAGCGTGCTTCCATTTGACCGGCGTATTCGGCACATAACGATAAAGCAGAGCAAGACCACCTGCCAGCAGGAAAAACTGAGCGGTGTCGAGCAAAAAGTTCACGCCGCCTGGCAAGTCGGGCAAGACACCGCGCGAACGCGTTACCACGTACGAAGTAATGGCCAGGCTTCCACCCATGACCAGCGGAGCCAGGGTAAGCACAGCCCAGTACACCAACACGCGTTGCCCTAAAGGACGCTGAATGGTCACCCGCCAAATATCATTCAAGGTGTGGTCGATCGTGAGCACCAGCATCAGGGTGGTGATGAAAAAACCAATACCCCCGGCCACACCCAGTTCACTCGCTTTGCCTGCGAACTGTGTCAGGTAATCGAGCACATTGCTCGCGATGCTGGCCGGGATCAGGCTTTCAATCAGCCACTGCTCCAGCGCAGCCTGAAGTTCCGAGAACAACGGAAACGCCGTGAATACCGAAAGGACGATGGCGAAAAATGGAACCAACGCCAGAGTGGACGTGAAGGTCAGCGAACTGGCCGTCAGCCCCAACCTGTCTTGCTGAAAACGCTGCCACAAAGTCGCGGCTGTGGGCAGGACCGGAAAATCGGTCACTCCGTCGATAAATTCGTGCGCACGCGCCCGCAAAGCGTTCAACTTCATACCAGTATCATCGCAGTGTCGTGAGGTGGATGTTCGTTGAAAAAAACAAATCTGTCGAAATCGGTGTCAGGCTTGGAGCAAATCGCAGGGATACCGACTGGTATCGCGAGGAGTTGAGAGGCCGCATGGCGCCGATTCTCGGCGGAATTGTTCCGGGAACGTGCAACTCACCGCACTCGGCCGTTCTTCAGTGACAACCCCTTCCACCCACAGCTGACGGTTTGCGCCCCCTAAAGGCCACGCCAACTCTCGATTGAGCTTTTTGCTAACCTTCAAATGCTAGAAAAACGCCCAAAGCGGTCGGTCTGACCACACAGAGTTGGTTTCCTTCCGATCTCCAGAATAACATCCGCATGTCAAAGCCTGTTCCTGCCCCCGCGCCAGCACAAGCGCCCCCAGAAGTGCGCAGGACGCGCGCGGTGGCCGTTGCCAGCCTCATTGCACTGATAGTGCTCGTCGTGGCCTGGGAGTTGTGGCTGGCGCCGCTGCGCCCCGGAGGCTCATGGTTGGTTCTCAAGGCTTTGCCTTTGATCCTTCCGCTGCCAGGCTTGCTCCGAAACCGCATGTATACCTACCGCTGGACGTCACTATTCGTGTGGCTCTACGCCACTGAAGGACTTGTGCGCGCAGCCAGTGATCGCCCCCCCAGCAATTACCTGGCAATGGTTCAGGTGCTGCTTTGCGTCGCGTTGTTCACAGCCTGCACCTTGCACATACGCATACGCCAAAGAAATGCCAAGCAAACTGCTGCCACGAACTCCTGATTGAGAGAATTTTCCAATGGACCATTCCAGCCTTCTTGAAGCCCTCCGCCAAATCTTAGGGACCGCCCATGTGCTAACCGAGGGTGACCTGAGCGCCTACACCCGCGACTGGCGAAAGCGCGCCGACGGCACAGCGCTCGCGGTGGTACGCCCTGCGGATACAGAGCAGGTAGCAGCCGTGGTGCGCGCCTGCGCACAACATGGCGCCAGCATCGTGCCGCAAGGTGGCAACACAGGCCTGGCGGTTGGCGCCGTGCCGGACACAAGCGGCTCACAGGTGGTGCTCAGCTTAAGGCGCATGGACAAGGTTCGCGCCATGGATCCAGCCAACCTGACCATCACCGTCGAAGCGGGCTGCATCCTGCAAAATTTGCAAGAGACCGCAGAAGCCGCCGGCTTCCTGTTCCCCTTGAGCCTGGCCGCTGAAGGCAGCTGCACGATTGGTGGCAACCTTGGCACGAATGCAGGTGGTACCCAGGTGGTGCGCTACGGCAATGCACGCGAGCTATGCCTCGGCCTTGAAGTGGTGACAGCGCAGGGCGAAATATGGAACGGCCTCACTGGCCTGCGCAAAGACAATACTGGCTACGATCTGCGTGATCTGTTTATCGGTAGTGAAGGCACGCTAGGCATCATTACGGCGGCCACTATGAAGCTGTATCCCCTGCCCGCGGCGTGCCTTACAGCCTGGGCGGCTGTGCCCTCGATGCAGGCAGCCGTGGATCTGCTGGGGCTGGCGCACAAGCATCTGGGCGCAGGGTTGACAGGATTCGAGGTGATGAACCAATTCGCTTTGAGCCTGGTCGACAAACACCTGCCTCAACTGCGCGTACCTTTTTGGCGCGATTACCCCTGGTGCGTGCTGGTTGAGAACTCGGATCACGAGAGTGAGGAACATGCCCGCACGCAGTTTGAAGGCCTGCTTGAAGCAGCGCTGGAGGCAGGCTATGTGGCTGATGCCATAGTGGCAGAAAGCTTGGCTCAAGCCGGCACTCTGTGGCATATCCGCGAGAGCATTCCGATGGCGCAGGCCGAAGAAGGGCTGAATATCAAACAGGACATCAGCGTGCCCATATCGCGTATTCCTTCATTCGTGGCGGAGACTGATGCAGCGCTCACCAGAGAAATTCCAGGTGTCCGGCTGGTCGACTTTGGTCATCTGGGCGACGGAAATCTTCACTACAACGTCCAGACACCCGAAGGTGGAGATGCCCGGGAATTCCTTCTCAAATACGAAGACCAGATCAACAAGCTGGTCTTCGATTCGGTAGCAAAACATGAGGGCTCCATCAGTGCCGAGCACGGTATTGGCAGCTTGAAGGTTGAGAAATTGCCCGACTACAAGTCTCCAGTAGCGCTGGACATGATGCGTGCAATCAAGAAAGCACTTGACCCGCAAAGCATCATGAACCCGGGGCGGGTGCTCAGCAATCGGGTCTAAGGCTTCGGTGCCGCCTTGGCTTTAGCTATATGGATCCATGCACTAGTGTGCTGTTCAGGTATTTACGGTACAGCACACTAGCGATCTCAGGCAAAGAAGCAAAGAATCGCTATTGAACAAATATATATGTTGGTATTTCTTTAAATGATCTAACATATATACCATGCCAAAGCGCTCTAAGGCCATTGACGCCATGCCCTCCGCCGTGCTGGCTCACTTACGCGCGCTGGGGGAGAACCTCAGCATTGCGCGCAAACGTCGGCACGAGCCGCTTGCCTCTTGGGCCCGCCGCATCGGCGTATCCGAGCCAACGCTCATGCGTATGGAGAAGGGCGATCCAAGTGTTTCCATGGGCGTTTACGCTACAGCCCTCTGGCTGATGGGCCGCGCGCAAGTCTTGCCGGAGTGCGCATCGCCCGAATTCGACTTGGGCGCGCTGGAAGATGCGGTGCGAGTGGCGAAAGCGCGGTCGGTCCGCAAGCGCCCATCGCTTTATGCCACTGTGGCAGTTCCGGACTCGGACAGTGAGAACGGCAAGCCATGACCCCCTTCGACCTTAGGCATTACCAGCCCGGTGACGTGCTTTACCTATGGTGGCTGGCCAACCCCTCTGCCCCCCGCCTTATCGGGGAGCTACGAATGGCGCGATCACGCAAGGGTGTGTCGCTGGTCTATGCGCCGCAATGGCTGACCTCCGGCTTTGCGTTAAGTGAAGATCTTCCCTTGGTTGAGGGAGAATTTTTTCCTCACGAGAAAGAAACTGCAGCTGGCGCGGTGGATGACGCCCGCCCAGATCGTTGGGGCGAGCGCGTCATCCGCGCACTGGACAAGCCGCCACGCCTGGCTGTACTCGATTTCCTTTTCTTCGCTGGAGACCAGCGTTTTGGCGCCCTGGGAGTATCCGTTTCCGCCAGCAAGTACTTGGCGCGCGATACTGGCCCGCTGCCCCAGCTTGGAGAGGCTACAGAGGTCGAGTCTTTAGTTCACCAGATACTGGCTGGTGAGCCCGTGGAAGAAGCCAAACGCAGACTCATCACCCCCGGCACCACGCTGGGCGGCGCGCGTCCCAAGGCTTTGATTGAACTGCACGGCCATCCCTGGGTACTGAAGTTCAACGAACCTGGCGAGCCCATTGACACGCCGCTGGTAGAACACGCCACGATGACCCTGACCACGCAAGCCGGCATTCGCGCTGCACGTACGCTGCCTGTGAAAATGCGCCAAGGCCACGCGGTTGCCGTCCAGCGCTTCGACCGCGAAGCGGGCGGCCTGCGTAGGCATGCTATTTCTGTGAACGTAGCGCTCAAGGCTGCCGGTGAACCTCTGGGATATCCCGAGCTCAGTCAATGGCTGCGTCGGCGTGGCATCACTGCGGGTGGGCTCCACCTGATACAAATGCGCGAACTGTTCCGCCGCATGGTCTTCAACATTCTGATTGACAACACGGACGACCACGAGAAGAACCATGCGCTACTGATGACAGGCAGCGGTGAATACGAACTCTCGCCAGCATTCGACGTACTGCCCTCGGGTCAGGCGCTGGGCTACCAGCAAATGCGGGTGGGTACGCATGCGATGGATGCGACTTTGGACAACGCGCTCTCGGAGCACGGGCAATTCGGCTTGAGGCTGGATGAGGCCATATCAGAGGTGCGCCAGGTGTGTGCGGCCGTATCGGGGTGGAAAGAGCACTTCGCGCGTGAGGGCGTGGTCGCGGCCGACATCGAATCCCTGGCTGGGCAAATCGATCGACCATTCCTGCTGGAGCAGCGCAAGGCGTTCGCGTCTTGAAGACAAAGACGACGCCAATGGCACCTGGAAGTTGGTTTCAAAAGAAAGTTTATGTGGTGATCTCTATTCGACCAGCGGAACCGAATGAATGGCGAATCTATCGAGATGTGCGCCTTCAGGCGCTGCTTGATTCTCCAAATGCATTTGGTAGCACCTATGAAGAAGAGGTCGGTAGAACGGACGCCATGTGGGCGGCCAGGATGGCTGCCGCGGCTTCCTCCGGTCAGGACCACGTTCTTCTCGCACGCGATCGCGAGAGCGTTTGTGGTCTCGTATGGTGCAAGTTGTCGGCCGAGCAGCCGACGGTTGCGAATTTATTCCAGATGTGGGTTGATCCAGCATCGCGCGGAAAGGGAGCAGGACGCGCCCTGCTTGAAGAGGCCATCGCTTGGGCCAAACGCGTCGGCGCGCATCGGGTGAATTTAGGTGTCACCGCAGCAGAAACACCAGCAATGCGCTTGTATCTGGCGTGTGGCTTTCGCCCCGAAGGGGCTGCGCAGGCGCTGCGTGAAAGCTCTGGCCTCATGGTGCAACCGATGAGCCTGACCGTTGTGTCTACCCCACCCTAAGCCTGGTAACGCAGCATCTGCTTGGGGCAAGCAGGGACATCTCGGGGCCGTAGCGAACACCCAAGTTAGAGCATGCAACCCAGCAAAAGAAACCCTCACCAGGATGCCTGCGGATCAAGCGTTTAAATCGATCCTTTAATCCCGCAAACACCAAGGCGTTAGGCCGCACAGAAACACCCGTCATGTCCATCCCGAATCACGTACAGGCCATGTGGTCCGCGTTCACCGCGGAAGCTGGCGAACTCCCCAGCCCAAAAAATGCCCACATCTCTCAATCACACCCCGGCTTTAAGACGTAAAGGCAAGGTCATCGTGGTGGGCGGCGGCATCATGGGTGCGTCGGCAGCTTGGCATCTGTCCAAGGCAGGCGCAGCAGTCACATTGATCGAACGCGCCCCCAACTGCCTCACCACTGCGACCGCCTCTTCTTTTGGTTGGGTCGGTGCCAGTGCGAGCACGCCTTCTGAAAACCAGGCAGCATTCGCTGAGAGATTGAAGGCATTGGAGGAATTCGTATCTATCGAGCGCGAACTCGGCCCATTGCCGATCGCAGCGCGCGGCGCGCTTCTCTGGGGATCTACGGACGACGAAACGGCGGCAATGATTACGGAGCATCGGGCCGCCGGCACACGAATGGAGCGGCTTGCTCAGTCCCAGATCGCCGAAAAGGAGCCGATGATTGCAAACCCGCCATCGCTCGCCGCTTGGGCGCCCGGCGACTTCGCATTGGAACCCACCGCATTTGCACGGCAACTGCTAGCAGGAGCGCAGGTTGCCGGGGCCTATGTCCGCCAGGGTACGGTTGAAGCTATCAAAGCCGCAGGAAACCGGATCACGGGTGTCGTCGTAGAAGGGCAAACTCTTCCCGCCGATACTGTCGTGCTCGCCAATGGCTATAGCTCGCGCAGCCTTGCCTTGACGGTCGGCGTAGACCTTCCGATCTATGAGTCGCCGGCAGTTTTGCTTCGATTTGGCACCGAAGCAGATGGCCTTCGTCACCTAATTTGTGCGCATGAAATGGAGGTTCGCCCATCCTTAGGAGGGGGCCTTGTTTCTGCCGCCGACTATCCAGAAAATGGCGAAACCGGCTTGCCCGCACTTGCCGCGCTAACCGGCCAAGCAATTGCCCATCTGTTTGGGATCGCAGCGGCGCCATCCCTTCTTTCCATCAACGCTGCGCAACGTCCTATGACGGCCAACGGCAGACCACTTTGCGGCTATGTGGGAAAGATCGAAGGCTTATACGCGTTGATCGCGCACCCCGGCGTGATCCTGGCGCCCCTCCTTGGTCGACTCTGCGCCGAAGCTGTTCTAAGTGCTTGATCCGGAAAGCCGCTATGGCTTTGGCCAATTCAGCGGTTAAGTCAATCCCGTCACCCCTGAAGCGCTTACGGGTAGATGGGGTTGGGGGCAATGAATAGACCTCAGCTGGCGTGTTGGCGTGATCCGCTCACGGGAGGCTTTTATCTCACAGTTGCGCCTCTGCTGAACGCAAAAAAAAGCGGGAACACTTTCGTGCTCCCGCTTTTTTGTTTGCTCAGCGCTTATTTATTAGCGCGGCGAATAAGGCTTCGCTGTGCGGGGAGCAGGTCCACCATGGCCGCGCGGAGCGCCACCCGGCTTGCGGTTCTGGCCGAAAGCTGCAGCTTTCACACGGCCAGCAGGTTGGCCGTGGGAAGGCTTGCCGAAGCTACCACCACCACCTTCGCTGCGGCGAGGGGCCGCACCACGCTCGCTGCGATCGAACGCACCTTCGGGCTTGAACTGGCGGGGACCACGGGAATCACCACGGGCCTCACCACGAGAGTCACCTCCGCGTGGGCCACCGAAAGCCTCGCGGCCACGACCACCGCCACCGCCACCAAAGCTCTCACGACCACCGAAGCCTTCACGGCCACCGGGACGACGTGAACGACCAGCTGGTTTGCCACCACGGCCGTACTCTCTGGGGCCGGTTACGGCTGGGAAGGACTTCGTTGGCTCCAGTCCGTCGATCGTGAGAGGACGGAAGGGCTGTTGAGTATGGCTCTCGATGTCGGCCAGGCGGCGACGATCACGGATCTCGGCCAGGGTGATAGCCAAGCCGTCGCGGCCGGCACGGCCAGTACGGCCGATACGGTGCGTGTAATCTTCAGCTTTCATAGGAAGGCCAAAGTTGAACACGTGGGTCACGGTGGGTACGTCAATACCCCGTGCCGCCACGTCCGTGGCAACCAGAATCTGTACCCGGCCGTCGCG
Source organism: Comamonadaceae bacterium (assembly GCA_015999985.1). Lineage (GTDB taxonomy): Bacteria > Pseudomonadota > Gammaproteobacteria > Burkholderiales > Burkholderiaceae_C > Ottowia. Next base: position 18,350 of record JAECRA010000020.1, on the reverse strand, counting down.
CAGTGCGCTCAGGCGACGGTTACGCACAGCCTGGCTCAGGGCGCCATGGAGTGAAACCGCAGCAAAGTTCGCTTGTTGCAATTCTTCGGCCAATTGCTCGCATTCGACTTGCGTGCAGGCAAAGACGATGGCTTGATTGATGCCAGGGTCACGCAACCAATAGTCCAGCAGGCGACGCTTGTGCTCTGGGGTATCTGCCCAGTAGAGTTCCTGGCGAATATTGGCATGCGCTTCGCGTGGAGAATCGATCTGAATGCGCTGCAGGCGTGAACCGTTGTCATGCATCACGCGCATGGCCAATTGCTGGATGCGCGGCGCGAACGTAGCGGAGAACATCATGGTCTGTTGGCGCTGGGCAGTCAAATTATTGACTTCAGCGAGATCGTCCGAGAAGCCCAGATCCAACATGCGGTCAGCTTCGTCAACCACCAGGAAACGCACTTCATCCAGCTTGATCTGGCCAGAGCGTTGCAGGTCCAGAAGACGGCCAGGGGTCGCCACCACGAGGTCGGCGTTTTGCAGCTTGGCAATCTGCAGTTGGTAAGGCATACCCCCCACGATGTTGGCAACGCGAAGGCCGCGGCAATGGCGTACCAGGTCGATGGCGTCAGCAGCTACCTGTTGCGCCAGCTCACGTGTGGGGCAAAGGATCAGCGCGCCGGGTACAGCGGGCTTGAAGTTACGCGAACTGGTAGGGTCTTTACGACGCGGCCGCTTGGGAGCAGGCTCTCCACGTTCGAGGGCTTCGGCGACTTTGGCATCCCAATCGGCTTTCTCTTGATCGAAAGCGTCTTTCTGAGCCATGAGCAGGGTGTGGAGCACTGGCAGCAAAAACGCCGCAGTCTTGCCACTGCCGGTCTGGCTGGAGACCATCAGATCGGCCAGGTTTTTGGCATCTGTTGGAAGCGCGAGCGGAATGGCGCGAGCTTGCACGGTGGTGGGATCAGTGAAGCCCATATCCGTGACGGCTTGCACCAATTCTGGGGCCAGGCCCATGGCTGCAAAAGCGTTCACTTTTGGAGCGGCGGACGCAGCCGCAGCCGCAGCTTCAGCCGCAGCGACTTCCGAAGGAACGGCGTCTTGAATGAGCCGTGCCATCAAATCCGCAGCGGTAGTTTCTTGGGACGGCAGTGCCGTCAAATGATCAAAGGAGTCCATCATGTTTCTTTCCGGCATGCAGCGGCAGAACCTAGCCCCTTATGAAAGGTTTGGGCAGGACGGCGCGGACGCGCATGTCAAATGGTCGGGTACTTATAGAACCCGGGGTTTAAAAAAACACCAACCATCCAACAACGCGGCAAGCAAAAGAAACGGCGTAACGCCGGGTGAGTAACTAAGGATGCGGCCTTTTCCTTCAAGAGACTAGGCCTGCATCCCTGTCCTTCACCTTTGAGTCAATCCAGCCTGATAGGCGGGTGACAGCGTGCGAGAAGGGAGATGTATCTGCTACGCGCCAACTCTTTGGCTAGCGCGAAGCCCTCGATTATCACTGCAAATGAAGATTGGCGCAACCACCACAAAAACTGCGGAAAAAGAAGCCTTTTGAGAAAGGGTTTTCCCGAGCTTTTCATAAAAAGATGTCCTATTCGCCGGCCAAGAGCACATGGCTTGAACTGCGCAAGGGAATGCGCCAGTTCACTTCAATGGTGAATGTGATCGAAGCAGCAGCATTCAGTGCTCATGCGGCTCTCCTTATGATTACAAGCGGTCAACTGACGTTTCTAGGTTTTATAGACACAGGTACCATCTCGACCATCTCGCATTTTCCAGGCTACAGGAAGCTTCATGACACTACTGAACGAAACGCACGACCCCGCCCTGACAAGCTGGGTGGCGTCGGCGAATGACGGACGCACAGACTTTCCCATTCAAAACCTTCCGTTTGCTGTATTCCGCCGGCAGGGCTCTCAAGAAGCATGGCGTGGCGGTGTCGCGATTGGTGATCAGATCGTCGACATGCAAGCCGCCCTGGGCGCTGGCGTCTTCGAAGGCGACGCCCTGCCCGCTGCACGTGCTGCGGCCGAAAATACGCTCAACCACCTGATGGCACTGGGGGCCGTGGCGCTTTCACATCTGCGGCGGGCGCTCTCGAAAGCCTTGCAAACCGGTTCAAAGGGCGAAGCTGCGCTTAGAGCATGCCTTATTGCCCAATCACAGGCTGAATATGCACTGCCCGCCAGCATTGGCGACTACACCGATTTCTACACATCCATACACCACGCTACCAATATCGGTAAACAGTTCCGCCCGGACAACCCGCTGCTGCCCAATTACAAATGGGTGCCCATCGGCTATCACGGACGCTCATCGAGCATTGGCATCTCGGGACAGTCTTTCAAGCGGCCTCGGGGACAGATCAAACCACCAGATGCGGATACGCCGCAGGTCAAGCCCAGTGCACGTGTTGATATTGAGCTGGAAATGGGCATCTTTGTCGGGCAAGGCAACGAGTTGGGTGAGTCCATTCCTATCGAGCAGGCCGAATCACACATCTTCGGGCTCGTGCTGTTCAATGATTGGTCAGCACGAGACATTCAACCTTGGGAATATCAGCCGCTCGGGCCCTTCCTGGCCAAGAATTTCGCCTCGACCGTCTCGCCCTGGATCGTGACGATGGAAGCACTGGCGCCCTTTCGCGCCTCTTTCGCTCACCCTGCGAATGACCCCCAACCCCTGCCCTACCTCAGCAGCGCCACCAACAGCGCAGCAGGTGGCCTGGACATTCAGCTCGAAGCGCTGATCGAAACGCCTCAGATGCGCAGTGACAAGGCCGAGCCGGCCCGCATCACCCTCACCAATTACCGCCACGCCTATTGGACGGCCGCCCAGTTGGTGACCCATCACACGCTGAACGGCTGCAACCTGCAGCCGGGCGATCTGCTGGGTACCGGCACCCTCTCCGGCCCCAGCCTGGACCAAGCCTGCGCACTGATCGAGCTGACCTCTGGAGGCAAGAACCCTGTCCAACTCCCCAATGGGGAGAGCCGGACCTGGCTGGAAGACGGTGACACCGTCATTTTGCGTGGCTGGTGCGAAAAGCCTGGCACGGCACGCATCGGCTTCGGAGAATGCGTAGGAACCGTGCTTCCGTCCAACTGAGGCCCGATCCGGACCCCCGGGAGATTGCCGTGCCGCCAACCCCGAGCCGCCGCATTGCGCACCTGGACATGGACGCGTTCTATGCGTCCGTGGAATGGCTGCGCTATCCGCAGCTCAGAGGCTTGCCGATGGTGATTGGCGGTGCGCGCAGGCGCGAAGATGACCTGATTGCCCGGCTGAACGCAGCCCACCCTGAGCGGGAATGGACGCCAGAGCACTTGGCCGAAATTCCGGTCGATTTCTTCCCTCTGCTGCGCGACTACGTTGGGCGCGGCGTGATCACCACGGCCACCTACCCTGCGCGCCAATTCGGCATTGGTTCGGCCATGGGCCTGATGAAAGCAGCCAAGCTCTGCCCGCAGGCGATTTTGCTGCCGGTAGATTTTGAGCAGTACCGCAAGTATTCGCGCATGTTCAAAGAAACCATCCGGGATATTGCCCCGCTGATGGAAGACCGAGGCGTAGATGAGGTCTACATCGATTTCACCGATGTACCCGGCGGGCAGCGGGATGGTGGGCGTGTGCTGGCGCGCCTGATTCAGAAAAGCATTGCCAGCGTGACGGGTTTGACCTGCTCCATTGGCGTGGCACCCAACAAGCTCATGGCCAAGATGGCGAGCGAATTCAACAAGCCGAACGGCATCAGCATTGTGCGAGAGAGCGATCTTGAGACGATGATCTGGCCCCTGCCCTGCCGAAAGATCAACGGAATCGGACCCAAGGCAGACGAGCGGCTGCAAAGCCACGGTGTGCGCACCATTGGTGAACTGGCGCAACGCGATCTGCCATGGTTGATGGCGAACTTTGGCAAGACGTATGGCCCTTGGCTTCACCGGGCTGCGCACGGAAGGGATGACCGACCCGTTGTGACGGAAAGCGAGCCCGTGAGCATGAGCCGCGAAACCACGTTCGAACGTGACCTGCATGCTGTGCATGACCGTTCAACCTTGAGCGCTATTTTTACGCGACTGTGTGAACAGGTTGCCAGCGATCTGGCTCGCAAAGGATACGTAGGCAAGACCATAGGCATCAAGCTGCGTTTTGATGACTTCAAGATCATGACGCGGGATCAGAGCATTGAGAGCCATACCGCGGACCCAAAGCTCATACGCCGTGTCGCGGGACTGTGCCTCAAGCGTGCAGATCTGTCGCGTCGCCTGCGCTTGCTGGGCGTACGGGTTGGCTCCCTGGTCAAGCTTGATGAAGCGAACAAGTCCGCACAGAATCCAGGAGAAAAGACAGCTGAGCTGCTCTTATCCGCACCAAAATCAGCAGCGCATGACACGCTGACCGGAAGATTGTTCTAAACAATATTGGAGACATTGACATGGCTTTGCAACTGAGCTGTTTTTCACTGAACATCACCGATCACATCGCTCACTTGGTGCTCAATCGCCCTGACGAGCTGAACACCATGAACCCTGCGTTCTGGCGCGAGCTGGACCAGGTGTTGACGCACTTACAGCGGGGTGGAGAAGCCAGGGCTCTCGTCATCTCCAGCACGGGCAAGCACTTTTCTGCCGGTATGGCTCTGGACGTTTTCGGTGGTGCCATACAGATGGACGACCAGAGCTCAGAAGGCCGCGCAGCAATCTTTGATCTGCTGACGAATATGCAGGCCACCTTCAGCAAAATGGAGTCATTGCGCATACCAGTGATTGCCGCCCTGCACGGCGGCTGCATTGGCGGAGCAGTGGACATGGTGACCGCTGCCTGTATTCGATATGCCAGCGCAGACGCGTTCTTCTGCATACAGGAAATCAATATCGGCATGGTGGCCGACGTCGGTACTTTGCAGCGTCTGCCCAAGCTGATTCCACTGGCTGTGGTCAAGGAACTGGCCTACACCGGGCGGCGCCTGGGCGCGCAGAAGGCGATGCAGTACGGACTGGTCAATGAAGTGTTCGAAACGCCGGATGCCACGCTGGCCGCAGCGATGCAATGCGCAAAGGAAATTGTCGCCAAGCCGCCCGTCGCGGTGTGGGGCACCAAGCAGGCGGTGAACTACGCGCGTGATCATTCCGTGGAAGACAGCCTGCGTCAAATGGGTTGGCTGCAAGGAACGATCTGGAGCAATGCGCATGTGCGCGAGGCCGTTACCGCGATGAAAGAGAAACGGGCGGCAGAGTTTCCGCCGCTTGCCGAACTGAAGAATTTCAGCGAATTCAATTAAGAACGGTGGCGGTCCCAGCGCCGCCGGGTCGCTTTGAACAGGCTCTACGGTCTATTGGCGAGCTGTGCGAATACTTGCCGGCAGCGGGCCAGGATGACTGGTACGCCAGGGATTGATGTCCAGGCCGCCACGGCGGGTGTAGCGGGCATAGACCGAAAGCTTGGCTGGGCGGCAACGAGCCCATATGTCCATGAACATGCGTTCCACACAGTGCTCATGGAAGTCGTCATGCCCACGGAAACTGACGATGTACCTGAGCAAACCCTCTTGGTCGATTTGCGGGCCGGTGTAGCGGATCTGCACACTGCCCCAGTCAGGCTGCCCAGTCACAGGGCAGTTGCTTTTCAGCAGACGGCTGGTCAGCGTTTCTTCCACTGGTTTTTCATCTACGACAGATGACAGCAGCTCGGGCGCCGGGTGGAAATGATCGCATTCGATGTCAAGGCGGTCCAGGTTGACACCGTCCAGCTCGTGCAGAGGGGCACTATCGAAATCTTCGGGCAACACGAGCTTGACTCCAGCGGAAGAGCGCTTCTCACCACCACCCCAGATGGCCTGGCTCACGTCCTGACTGATCCGCTGGCGGACTTCTTCGGCGCTGGCGATGCGGGTGCCGCTGAAGCTGCCCAGGTACAGCTTGAATGATTTGCTCTCGACAATATGCGTGCTTTCCGCCGGCACCATGACCTGAGCAATCGCCACCTGCGGCTTTCCACGCGCATTCAGCCAGGAAAGTTCGTAAGCCGTCCAAAGGTCCGCACCAAAGAAAATGGGTTGGCCATGAATGCCCATGCCAGCACGCTGGGGGGCTCGTGCGATGGGGTAGAGCAAGCTGGCGTCGTATTGATCCACATAGGTGGTGGACTTGCCTAGCGGCGAATTCGCTGTATCTGGTGAATGGCTCATGATTCAGCTCGTGGTTGAGCTCGTAAGGTGGGGACTTGAGGTTCGAGCCCCAAGGGATGCTCAGCGAGAAAAGGCAATAGCACAGCAAGGACGCGGCGCAGTATTTCAGGGTGAACCGCAGGCGCCAGGTCATGCGCCATGTCGGGGATCATTTGCAGGCGAGCGCCCGGAATGCGCCGGGCTGTGTCTTCACCGCAAACCGGTGGAACGAAGGGGTCTTGACTGCCATGGACGACCAAGGTGGGAGCAGAGATGCTCGCCAACTGCTTGGCCCTTGCCCCGTCGATAAGGATGGCAGCAAGTTGCCGGGCAGTGGCGGCCGCGTCTGGACTATGCCGCGCGGCGGTGCGTTCAAACACTTCCATAAACGCCTCTCGGGAAGGCGGTAGCGTTGGGCTCGAGATCGCTTGCAGAAAGCGCACATAGTAGCGTGCGAGTGTCTCGGCATCTGCCTGGCCTCGTGGCTTGCCTGCGCCTGCCCGCATGACGGCCGAAGTGGGTTTCATGATGCCGCGGGCACCGCTGCTTCCCATGATGCAGGTGAGGCTTTGAACTCTTTGTGGCGCGGCCAAGGCGACGCGTTGCGCGATCATGGCGCCCATGCTCAGGCCAATCACGTGGGCCTTCTCTACCCCCAGTGCATCCATGACGCCGAGTGCATCGGCGGCCATGTCAGACAGGGTGTAGGGAAGACGGGGCCGCAGGCCCAGCCAGGCTTGCGTTGCAATCCAGGGCAGGTTGGGTGTTGATTTCGCCGGGAAGTGCGTGGATAGGCCGGCATCTCTATTGTCGAAACGGATCACCCGATAACCTGCGTCGAGCAGGCCCTGGGTGAAACCGGCGGGCCAATGGATGAGTTGACCGCCCAGGCCCATGATGAGGAGGATGGGGTCACCGGGGCCGCCGGTGTCTTCGGCTTCTATGGTGATGCCGTTGACTGAGAGTTTCATGGTTTAGTCAAGCTCGATTGCGGGCGGCGGGACTGAGTTAGCACCCTCTCTCTCTGGGAGAGGCTGGGGGTGCCGGCCAACCGACTAGGGCAAGCGGCGGTTGCTTTCACTCCCTCTCCCTCTGGGAGAGGGTTGGAGGTGAGGGCAAGCAGCGGTTGATTGCTCGCTGCGGTTACTAATTGCCTTCTCTGCTTGCTTCGAGGTCGGAGGCCGGGGAGTGCGCCCGGCAGCGTAGTCACCTTCTTTCGGCCGGCGCTCCGGTGCTCCGCCAAAAGAACGTAACCCAAGAAAAGGCGGCCCCGCTGTCCGTGTCCCTGCGCTTCGCTCCGGGCAACCTGTGGTGCTCGGTCCAGGGGCGGTGCGGCAGAACTCGCTGCTTTCGCTTCGCTCAATACGCTCAAACAGCTGCCGCAAGCTAGTTCACGAAGCAAGAGCATCTTGCAGTGCTCTTGCCCGCCCCTGGCTCTCCGCTCCTCGGCACGGCCAAAGGGGTGGGAAACCTGACTCGGGCCATTGCTGCGCTCGGCCTTCGAATAGTTAGTCATTCCCTTTAATGGGAAAGATGAGTTCTGAACCTTGTCAGGCCTGCGACTACAGTCATTCAACGAAACTCGCCCTCGCGCAGCCATTTGGTAGCGATCCACTTCTCGCCTGCAATCACAGGTGCCCCGCCATGCAAGGTTCCCGTGGACGCATGAGGGCGTTCATAGCTGAAGAACACGGCGTTGCCGCGCTTGGGCGCCACTTCGAAATGCACCCCTGGGAAGGTCGTACCACCACCCTTTTCAGGCTCGTTGAGGTACATCACTACCGTAGCGACCCGCTGGCCTCCGCGCTTGAGGATGGTGGGCGTGCCAGGTTCGCTGGGGTTGAAATAATCGTAGTGCGGGCGGTATTCGGTGCCCGGCACGTATTGGAGCACCTGAAGACCTTCACCGTTCTCGACGGGCCAGTTGAGGATCTTGGCAATCCGTGCTTCGATCTTCTTGACCAGTTCGCTTTCGCCACGCTGAAAAAACATGCCCTGGCTGGTGCGGTCGGCATGAACTTCTTCGCCACCGGTCTGCGTGGCCACGGTCAAGGAGCGGCTCAAACGGGGCGTGGCCAGGGCGATCAGTTGGTCACACTCTTCGTCAGAGAGCAGGCCGCCCAGCACCACCAACCTGGGCAGTACCATGGTGCTGAGCACCGCTACGCGGCGATCGCCACCGTCGAGATACAGAGGGGATTCATCCAGATCTGGCTCTGGCACGGCCACTGCAGGCGGCATACCCTGGGCAACTGCCTGCTTCTCAAGGTGATCGCGCAGCGTGGACTCCATGGCTTCGGTCGCGACGTCCTCATCCCAGCCGGAGGATTTCATGGATTCCAGCACCGTCTCAGGGCTGAAGCCAGCCTGGGCCTGGGAAACAATCCACTGTCTTAGTTCGGGAGTGATGTGCTGGCTCATAAACTGAATTATGAAAGATGAATTTCAAGCTGTGAACTGCAGTTGAGGGAGCAAGCCAGCAAGGGGGTTGTGGTCACACCTTCCTGCGGAATACCAGGCGGTCAGCTTCAGAAACGGACGCATCGAACGCGTAGCCTTCCAGATTGAATCCTTCGAGCTTTTTGGGCGTGGTTGCGCGCTTTTGCACCGCATAGCGCGCCATCAACCCGCGAGCCCGTTTGGCAAAGAAGCTGATGATCTTGTACTGTCCAGACTTGTATTCTTCAAACACGCATTCAATCACGCGCGCCTTGAGAGCCTTTCGGTCGACCGATTTGAAGTACTCCTGCGAGGCCAGATTGACCACGATAGGCGTTCGCTCACCGGTTTGCCGCTCATTGAGGTGCTCAGCAATGGCGCTACCCCAGAACTGGTAGAGATTGGAGCCCTTGTCGGTCTGCAGGCGCGTGCCCATTTCCAAGCGGTAGGGCTGCATGCGATCAAGAGGTCGCAAGACCCCATAGAGACCACTCAGGATGCAAACGTGCTCCTGCGCCCATTCCAATTCAGCGACCGTCATGCTCTTGGCCTCCAGGCCACCGTAGACGTCGCCGTCAAAGGCTAGGGCAGCCTGCTTGGAATTGCGGGCCGTGAATCGCGTCGACCAAGCCTCATAGCGAGCCACGTTGAGCGTGGAAAGCGCGTCACTAAGGTGCATCAACTGAGCGATCTGAGCCGGCGTTTTTTCGCGCAGCACTTTGATCAACTCAGCGGATTGACGGGTGAACAACGGCTGCGTATGAGGTACTTCGGCCGGGACGGGGGTATCGTAATCGAGCGCTTTCGCGGGAGATAGGAGAAACAGCATGCCCTGGATTTTGTACCAAGACGAGGCCTCTCGGGCCCCGACCCTTCTCAATGTCGGTTACTGCGCCGTCCAGCCGCCATCAGAGGCCCAGGCCTGACCGCGCACGTTATCCGCGGCGGGTGAGCAGAAAAACACGGCCATGCCGCCCAACTGCTCAGGCGTGGTGAACTGAAGAGAAGGTTCCTTTTCTTGCAGCAGATCTTTAGTCGCCTGCTCAACGCTGATGTTCTCGCGTGCGGCGCGGTCATCGATCTGCTTTTGAACCAGAGCCGTCAGTACCCAGCCAGGACAAATGGCGTTGGCCGTGATGCCCGTGGTGGCAGTCTCGAGCGCAACCGACTTGGTCATGCCCACCAGGCCGTGCTTGGCGGTCACATAGGCGCTCTTGCCTGCCGAGGCCACCAAACCATGCGCAGAAGCGATGTTGATGATGCGGCCCCAGTTCTTCTGGCGCATATAGGGCATGGCCAGGCGGGTGGTGTGAAAAGCCGAGTTCAAGTTGATAGCGATGATGGCGTCCCAACGCTCGGTGGGAAAATCTTCCACGTTGGCCACGTATTGAATGCCGGCGTTATTGACCAGGATGTCCACGCCGCCAAAATTGTCTGCGGCGAACTTCATCATGGCTTCGATCTCGGCCGGCTTGCTCATGTCCGCCCCGTGGTGTTGCACCTTGACGCCGGTCGCCGCGATCTGAGCTTTGGGGCCTTCGACGTCGCCGAAACCATTCATGACGATGTTGACCCCTTGCTTGGCCAGCTCGATGGCAATGCCAAGCCCGATGCCACTGGTGGAACCTGTCACAAGAGCGGTTTTACCTTTGAGATTCATCACGTTTTCTCCTGCCAATGAAAAGAAAAAAGGCAGGGATGCCTCTTAGAACGTGTTTACGATCTAAGACGTCTCCCTGCCCATCATGCACCCTTGAACTTGGCCCAAGATCCTAAGTGCATGGAGGACGCCCGCTCACTTAAGAAGCGTGACTCCGGTCTTGGACTGCGCTTCGTCGAAAGTCACGCCGTCAGCCAGTTCAGCCACTTTCAGGCCTTGCTCTGTAACGTCAAAGACGCCCAGATCAGTGATGATGCGGTCGACCACGCCCACGCCTGTCAGCGGCAAATTGCACTTGGGCAGGATTTTCATGTCCGTGGTGCCATCTTTTTTCCTGGCCACGTGTTCCATGAGCACGATCACACGCTTCACACCGGCCACGAGGTCCATGGCGCCGCCCATGCCTTTCACCATCTTGCCCGGAATCATCCAGTTGGCCAGATCGCCGGTTTCACTGACCTGCATGGCGCCCAGGATGCTGAGGTTGATCTTGCCGCCGCGGATCATGGCAAAGCTGTCATGGCTGGCAAAAATGCTGCTGCCCTTGATGGTAGTCACGGTCTGCTTGCCGGCATTGATGAGGTCGGCGTCGACCTCGTCTTCCGTAGGGAAAGGACCGATGCCCATCATCCCGTTCTCGCTTTGCAGCCAGACTTCCTTGTCAGCAGGCACGTGGTTAGCCACCAGCGTGGGGATACCGATACCCAGGTTGACGTAAAAGCCGTCCTCCAACTCCTGCGCCGCACGCGCAGCCATTTGATCTTGCGTCCAAGCCATGTCGTCTACTCCTACTTGGTTTCGCGCAGCGTGCGCTTTTCGATGCGTTTTTCGGGATTGGGGTTGTGCACGATACGGTGCACGTAGATGCCCGGCAAGTGAATGTCGTCGGGAGCCAATTCGCCAGTAGCTACCACGCGTTCCACCTCCACGATGCAGAGTTTGCCCGCCATGGCCGCAGCCGGGTTGAAGTTGCGCGCGGTCAGGTTAAAGCGCAAGTTACCCGCATGGTCTGCGACCTCGGCCTTGACCAAGGCCACATCAACCACCAGGGAGCGCTCCATGACGTAGGTTTCGCCGTCGAATTCACGCAATTCCTTGCCTTCGGCCACCAGAGTGCCGACGCCAGTTTTGGTGAAAAAAGCAGGGATGCCCGCACCGCCAGCACGCAACTTCTCGGCCAGGGTCCCCTGGGGTGTGAACTCAAGTTCCAATTCGCCCGCCAGGTATTGGCGTTCGAATTCCTTGTTTTCACCCACGTAACTGGCAATCATTTTCTTGATCTGCCGCGTTTCCAGGAGCTTGCCTAGGCCAAACCCATCTACCCCGGCGTTGTTCGACACGCATGTAAGGTCTTTGACCCCGGAGTCATGAAGGGCCTGGATCAGAGCCTCGGGAATACCGCAAAGGCCGAATCCGCCGACAGCCAGCATCTGGCCATCTTTGACGACGCCCTTGAGCGCCTCATCAGCCGAAGGAAATATCTTGTTCAATTGAAAGCCTCCAACATGTGCAACCGCGGGACATTCTAAGACCTAGCCAAGCTGCCGGCCCATAATCATTGGGCATGTCCCCGCATACCATTAAGAAAGGCATCCATGAGCCGCTACCCTCTCGCTGACATCAACACCCTACCGGATGACATCAAGGCCAAGGTGCTTGACGTGCAAGCCAAGGCGGGTTTCGTGCCCAATGTGTTTCTTGCGCTGGCCCGCCGCCCCGCGGAGTGGCGCGCTTTCTTTGCCTATCACGACGCGCTGATGGACCCCGAAAGCACGGGAAGAACAAGTCATCTCACCAAGGGTGACCGTGAAATGATCGTCACCACCACCAGTGCAGCCAATCAATGCCTGTATTGCGTGGTGGCGCACGGGGCGCTGCTGCGCATCTATGAGAAAAAGCCGAATGTGGCGGACCAGGTCGCGGTGAACTACCGCAAGGCCACCGACATCAGTCCGCGCCAGAGGGCCATGCTTGACTTCGCGATGAAGGCTTGTCAGCGTTCGCATGAAGTGGAAGATGCCGACTTTGAGGCGCTGCACCAGCACGGCTTCGATGATGAAGACATCTGGGACATCACGGCCATCACTGCCTTCTTTGGCTTGTCCAACCGTTTGGCGAGCGTCACCGGCATGCAGCCCAACGCCGAGTTCTATCTGATGGGCCGCATACCCAAGGAAAAGAAGGCTTAAGGCTTAAGCCCTAAGACTCAAGCCATGGCGCCAGTATCGGCCCCACAGTGCCTTAGAAAATCGAGTACCGCTTGCCCCTGATGTTTCCGGCGGTGAAGCACGATGCTGAGGCGTCGCCTGGCCTGGGGCAGATTGGCGTGCACTAAGGCCAGCCGGCCATCCTTCAGAGACTGATCTACCGCGTAGCGGGACAGGCAGGATATGCCGTCACCGCAAGCCACAACCCGCTTGATGGCCTCCGTGCTGCCCAACTCCATGGTCACTCTCACCTGCGTGAGGTGACTGAGAAGCCATTCATCGGCTACCTGACGCGTGCCCGATCCTGATTCGCGCAACACCCAGTGACATTGCGCCAATTGCTGTTGCGTGGCAGTACTCCCTGCCAAAGGGTGGTCTGGCGCCGCAATAATGACCAGTTCGTCGTCCAGCCAGGGATGGATAGTGACTTCCGTATGGGTTTGCGGCCCCTCCACAAACCCGACATCCACCTCCAGGTCAGCCACGGCCTCTATCACTTCCTTGGTGTTCCCGACGCGAACTTGAATCAGGCTCTTGGGCCAGGCCTGAACCCAGGCAGCAATTCGATCCGGGAGAAGATACTCACCGATGGTGAAGCTGGCCGCCACACGGATATGGGCGCCTCGCTCGGTCTGGAAAAGCGATTGCATATCGCTGGCCTGTTCAAGCATGGCCTGAGCAGGAGCCAGCAGCGCTCTGCCGTTGGAATTGAGCGCAAGCCGCCGCCCCACGCGATCAAACAAAGGTGCACCCAGTGCCTCTTCCAATTCAGCAAGGGAGGCACTGGCAGCCGACTGCGACCGAGACATTTGAGCCGCAGCCGCATGGGTGGTGCCCGTACGGGCCATGGCCACAAAGATGCTGAGTTGCCGAAGCGTTAGCTTGGGAGGGGTCATGGGAAGGATGGAAGGGCCGATTGACCAGGTTTATCGATCAGGCTGAACGCAATTATCCGTTTTTATTCTTTATGACGCCGGCATACCATTCATAGGCATAAGAGTAATAAGCCCACGAATGGAGCGCCAAACCATGAGCAGTTCCGAGACATCGCCGTTACACAACCCGTTGGCGCCTCCGCTGCCCGGTGCCACCACAGAAGTCAAGACCACCACCTGCTACATGTGCGCCTGCCGCTGCGGCATTCGCGTGCATTTGCGAGACGGTGGCGATGGCCCCGAGGTTCGCTACATAGAAGGAAACCCTGAGCACCCGCTCAATAAAGGCATTCTGTGCGCCAAGGGATCTTCGGGCATCATGAAGCAGTACTCGCCTGCGCGCCTGACGCAGCCGCTGCGCCGCAAACCGGGCAGCGAGCGAGGCGCGGGCGAATTTGAACCGATCTCGTGGGAAGAAACCTTCAAGATTCTTGAAGAACGGCTGGCGCATCTGCGTGAGACCGATCCCAAGCGCTTTGCGCTCTTTACCGGGCGTGATCAGATGCAAGCGCTCACAGGCTTGTTTGCCCGCCAGTTCGGCACGCCCAACTATGCCGCGCACGGCGGCTTCTGCTCGGTGAACATGGCCGCCGGAATGATCTACACCATTGGTGGCTCATTCTGGGAATTTGGCGGGCCCGACCTGGAACGCGCCAAACTGTTTGTGATGATTGGCACGGCTGAAGACCATCACAGCAACCCCATGAAGGCCTCTCTCTCGAAGTTCAAGCGGGCGGGCGGCAAATTTATTGCGATCAATCCGGTACGCACGGGCTATGCAGCGATCGCCGATGAGTGGATTCCTATTCGCCCAGGCACCGACGGCGCCCTGTTCATGGCTTTGATTCGCGAGTTGATCGCGCTGGGCCTATACGACCGGGACTTCGTGGCCCGCTACACCAACGCCGGACAGTTGGTCAACCGCGATGAAGCCAGCGACGACTTCGGCATGATGCTGCGCAACGAAGAAGGCGACGTCGTCAACCCGTTGCGACCACACAATTTCTGGTGGTGGGACCGCCATGCGAACAAGGCTGTTCCCGATCATGCGGAAGGGGCAGACCCGGCCCTTTTCGGCGACTACACCATGCCCGACGGTACGCCCGCCGTGCCAGCCTTTCAACTTCTGGAAGAACGCGTGCACGATTGCACGCCAGAATGGGCGGCAGAGATCACCGGCATTCCGGCTGCGACCATCAGGCGCCTCGCCCACGAAATGGGTGTGACGGCCCGGGACCAAACCATCGAACTGCCCATCCCCTGGACGGACTGGTGGGGCCGCAAACATGCCAGCGTCAAGGGCAACCCCGTGGCATTTCACGCCATGCGAGGGCTGGCTGCACACAGTAATGGCTTTCATTCCATTCGTTCGCTCGCCATCCTCATGTCCTTGCTGGGCACGATTGACAGGCCAGGGGGGTTTCGCCACAAAGCGCCCTACCCTCGCGCTGTGCCGCCGAACGCCCGGCCACCCAAGGGACCCCAATCTGTGCAACCAGGCAAACCGCTGGATGCCCCGCCGCTCGGCTGGATTGAATCGCCAGAAGATCTCTTCGTGGACGAAGATGGTGAGGCGATTCGCATCGACAAAGGGTTCTCCTGGGAATATCCGTTCTCTGCCCACGGCCTGATGCACAACGTGATTACCAACGCGTGGCGCGGTGAGCCCTACCCTGTCGACACCCTTATGCTGTTCATGGCCAATATGGCCTGGAATTCCAGCATGAATACTTCCCAGGTCAGGCAGATGCTCACGGACAAGCGTGAGGGCAGCAACGATTACCGCATTCCGTTCATTGTGGTCTGTGACGCCTTCCAGTCGGAGATGACGGCCTTTGCCGATCTGATCCTGCCGGACACCACGTACCTGGAGCGCCACGACGTGATGTCCATGCTCGACCGCCCCATCAGCGAATTCGATGGGCCGTGCGATTCTGTTCGGGTGCCGGTGCTGCCCCCACGTGGGGAGTGCAAGCCCTTCCAGGAAGTGCTCATTGAGCTGGGCGGAAGGCTGAAACTGCCAGCCTTTACTCACGCAGATGGTTCCCGCAAGTATCGGGACTACCCAGACTTCATCGTCAACTACGAAACCGCGCCGGGTTCAGGCATCGGATTTTTGATTGGCTGGCGCGGCGAAGACGGCAACCAATCTCTGCGTGGCAAGCCACACCCGGATCAGTGGGAAAAATACGCCGCCAATAATTGTGTGCACCACGTCACGATGCCGCTGGAATACCAGTACATGCGCAACTGGAACCGTGGTTATCTGGAGTGGGCTCAGAAGGTCGGTCTGCGGCGCGACCTGGATCCTATCGTGATCCACATCTACTCAGAATTCATGCAGCGCTTCCGATTGGCCGCACAGGGCAAGGGCACCGGTCGCAAACCGCCGGAGCGCCTGCGCGAGCGGGTCGCCACTTACTTCGATCCTCTGCCCGTCTGGTATGCACCGCTGGAACTTCAGACGACTGACTTGAAACGTTACCCGCTTGCGGCGATCACCCAGCGCCCGATGGCGATGTACCACTCCTGGGATTCCCAAAATGCCTGGCTCCGGCAAATTCACGCACATAACTATCTGTTCGTGAACCCCGTGACCGCTCGCGCCGAGGGCATTGAAGATGGCGACTGGATGTGGGCGGAGTCCATGTGGGGCAAAGTGCGCTGCATGTGCCGGCACAGCGAGGCGGTGGAACCTGGCACCGTATGGACCTGGAACGCCATTGGCAAGTCCAAGACCGCCTGGGCGCTGTCTCATGACGCCAATGAATCACAACTCGGCTTTCTGCTGAATCACCTTATCAGCGAAGAACTGCCCCCGGACGCCCATGGCCAGCGAGTATCCAACTCAGACCCTGTCACCGGACAGGCTGGCTGGTACGACGTGCGTGTGAGCATACGCAAGGCGGATGCCGGCGAGCCAGAACACACCTGGCCTCAGTTCGACGCCGTACCTGCGCCACCCGGGCGAGCGCGAGCGCCAAAGTGGCGAGCCTGGTTTGCCGGACGCGGAGAAAAAGAAGGAGGCCAGTCATGAGCCAGTTGGCACTTGTGATCGATCTGAATGTGTGCGTGGGATGCCACGCCTGCGTGACCAGTTGCAAGCAATGGAACACCTCTGGCAGTGCGGGCGCACTGGTAGATGAGAACCCCTACGGATCTGACCCCACCGGTACCTTCTTCAATAGGGTGCAGACATTCGAAGTGGGAGAGTTTCCCAATACCCAGACAGTGCATTTTCCGAAGAGCTGCTTGCACTGCGAAGAACCACCCTGCGTTCCGGTATGTCCCACAGGTGCGAGCTACAAGCGCAAGGAAGACGGCATTGTCCTGGTCGACTATGACAAATGCATAGGCTGCAAGTACTGTGCCTGGGCCTGCCCTTACGGTGTTCGTGAGCTGGACGAGAAGCGCCAGGTTATGACCAAGTGCACCCTGTGCGTTGACCGCATCTATGACGAAAAACTTCCACAGGCAGAGCGTAAGCCCGCCTGCGTCATCGCATGCCCGACCAACGCGCGTCTGTTCGGCGATGTGCATGACCCCGAGTCCGAAGTGTCTACCGCCATTCGCGAGCGCGGAGGCTATGCGCTCATGCCGGAACAGGGCACGCTGCCGGCCAACCATTACCTGCCTCGCCGCAAGGCCGAGTTGCGCATAGACCCCGCGCAGATCGTCCGTGAAGAGAACCCGCTGCGCGTGGAAGGCCGTGAGCCCAAGTACGGCTCTGGCGGGCCGCTCGAAGCGGACTGGGAACACTAGCTTGAGCCCCCCCCTGAGTCGCATGCGCGCCTTCCCCCTGGGGGGACGCCACTGGCGGCCTGGCAAAGCCAGCTCCGCGGTGGCGCTGGCATGGCTTGCTCGCCGCTGGGGGCGCACCCGAACACCTCTGCTATTTTTGTAGGCTGCGAGTAAAACGCAGCGTTATGGATAACTGATATGCATCCTCCGTTTTCAATGATTTTCTTCACCACTCTGGCGGGAGCCGCACAGGGGTTGCTGCTGGTGCTGGTGGGCATTCAGTTCTCGGTGCAGTGGCGTTTGGCGCAAGCGCCCCAGGCGCTGTTCATCGCGGGCGCGGCCGTCGTCCTGGTGTTGTCTGCCATCGGTTTGGTCGCGGCAACATTTCACCTGGGTCGCCCCATGCGCGCCTGGCGCTCTGCGGCCATGTGGCGCACGTCCTGGCTGTCGCGTGAGGTCATTGTTCTGCCGGCCTTCATGGCCTCGGTGGCCGTGTGGGGCGGGTTTCATTGGCTGGGTACGCCCAGCACTGTGGCAGCAATCGTCGCTGCGGTATTGGCGCTGCTGCTTTATCTGTGCACCGGGATGATCTACGCGGCGATCAAAGCCATCAAGGAATGGGCCACGCCAATGACGCCAGTCAACTACGCCCTGCTGGGGTTGGCTTCAGGCTTGCTGCTCTCGACCGCATTGACTGCATGGCTGGCGCCTCATTTCACTCCGCTGCTTGCCGAGCTCACTATAGGTGCCATCGTTCTGGCCGCTGCCACCCGGGGCGCCACCCTCTGGCGTAATCTGCGCCTTGTGCCGACCACCACCACGCAAACCGCCATTGGTGTGCGGCACCCCAAGATTGACCAGAAGGCCCAGGGTGCCATGGGTGGCTCGTTCAACACCCGCGAGTTCTTTCACGGAAAAACACCGCAAGCCGTGAAGACCATACGCTGGAGCGCTGTCGTTCTAGGATTCGCGATTCCCGCAGCTGTGCTGGCCATCACCCTGGGTGCCTCCTCTGCCCTCTTGCTGGCACTGCTCTTTGTCGTGCAGTGGATTGGCATGCTGGCAGAGCGCTGGAGCTTCTTCGCAGAAGGACAGCACCCGCAGAATTTGTACTACAGAAGCCGCTCTTGAAGAGTTGTTTTCAGTACGGGTAAGGCTGCGTGGCTCGATGGCTGCCCCCTGGGACCGCCGAGCTCCTGCTCGGCATTCCT
>JAECRA010000019.1 GCA_015999985.1 Comamonadaceae bacterium | reverse complement strand
TCTCGAGTCCAAACTCAAAGGTGCCAGAATGTTGGTCAACCAAGCTGAGTACCGAAAGTCACGCAACCCCTATCTGACCCAGGGCTTACCCCGCCCTAAGCTCCGTCACTAGAAGCTCAAGGTTTTTTCATCCGAGCCATCATGACCTCGGTATTGCTCTTTCGATCCGCGTTGACCTTTTGCACTGCGGGTCGCTCGCCCAGGCGCTTTAGATAGTCCTTCACAGGCAAGCTGGCCAGCATGTCCTGCCCGTAGATGATCTTGCTGGCACTGCTGACCAAAGGCAGGTGCACAGCCGCAGCGCAATCAGCCAGAGTAAAGTTATCGCCTGCAATGAAGGGCGAGAACTTGGCAATCCTGGCGAAGGCGGCCACGTTCTTCTCTAGTTGAGGGCGAATTTTTTCCTTCAGGTTTTCACTCACCTTGCCGCCGAAGAACGCTTCAGCATAGAGGTTGCGTGCAAGCAACTCCAGATGTAGTTCGATATAGCGCAGAAGCTCGCGCACCTTGGCAGCTTCATACGGGCTGGCAGGCATGAGCGGGTTTTCGGGATAGCGGTCTTCGATGTATTCCAGAATGACCGTGGATTCGCTTATCGGCCCCTGGTCTGTGATGGCGTAGGGCACCTTTCCAAGTGGGCTTGCTTCGGGATCGGTCTCACCGATCCAGGCCAATACCTCTTCAAAGGGCACGCCCTTTTCAAGCAGCGCCAGTTTGACCTTGTTGTAGTAGTTGCTGGCGGCAAAACCGCAGAGCTTCAACATGGGTTGTCTCCCCTTTCTTAACGATCAGTTGGATGTTTTTCCTGCGGCGTGCACAAGCTTTCGAGCCATGCTCCAGCGGTGGACTTCGCTGGGGCCATCATAGACCCTGAAGGCGCGCATGTCGGTGAAGATCCGCATCACAGGAGACTCCCCAGTCACCCCCTGCCCGCCCAGCATCTGCACACAACGATCCACCACACGCCACTCCGCTTCAGAGCAAACTACCTTGGCCCGGCTGGATTCGTAATTGCCCTTCTCCCCTTTGTCGAGCAGCCAGGCGGTGTGCCAGATATGCAGGCGAGCGGTCTGAAGATCGATGTCGTTATCTGCCAGCATGAAGCCCACGCCTTCGTGCTCTGCCAAGGGCTTGCCAAAGGCCTGACGCCTGCTCACGTAGTTGAGAGCGATGTCGTGCGCGCGCCTGGCTTGACCCAACCAGCGCATGCAGTGCGTGAGGCGTGCCGGTGCAAGGCGAACCTGGGCATAACGGAAACCCTTGCCGATTTCGCCCAGGACATCACTGGCGGGCACCCTGAGATTCTCAAAGCGCAATACGCCATGCCCGCCTGTGAAACACGCGTCCAGGGCGTCCATATTGCGCTCCAGGGTTATGCCCGGGCGGTCCATGTCTGAGAGGAACATGGTGGCGGAGCCATCTTCCATGCGTGCCATGATGATGATGTAGTCTGCGCCATCAGCCCCTGTGATGAACCACTTCACGCCGTTGATCAGATAGTCATCGCCATCACGGACTGCCGTGGTCATCAACATGGAAGGGTCCGCACCCGCCCCTGGAGCAGGCTCGGTCATGGCAAAGCAGGAGCGGGTTTGCCCCGCTACCTGAGGGCGCAGCCAGCGCTCTTTTTGCTCATGCGTGGCAACCTCTTCCATGAGATGGATGTTGCCTTCGTCCGGCGCGTGTATGTTCAGAGCTGTAGGACCTAGCCAGGAGTAACCTGCTTCCTCAAAAACCGCTGCCTTGGCAATGTGGCTGAGGCCCAGGCCGCCCATGTCCTTGGACGCATGGGGTGTCAGCAGGCCAACCGCCTTGGCGCGGCCCACCAATTCACGGCGCAGTTCCTCACTAGGGCCGTGATGGGACGTGCGCGCATCGTTTTCCAGGGGAATGATCTGCTCGGCAATGAACTCGCGCGTCTTGTCGCGCAGGGCAATAATTTCCGGCGAGAGGGAAAAATCCATGAAAGAGGCTCCTGCTTCTTGGGAGGGGGACGTTGGAATTTTGGGCTTTGGGTGCGCCTTGCACGCATCCTCTCACAGTGAATTGACCGTGGATGTCGCCTCCCAGACAAGCCGGAGATTCCGGGGGTTTGTCATTCCCGTCACTCCCGGACGGCCGGCCCTGCCCGCAGGCGGGAATCCAGGGTTAACTGGTGCTATGCATCGTTAATCGCGAGCTTCCCAGCACTACAGCATAAAACTCGGGACTAACAACCGCGGTGACTGGCAAAAGCTGCGCTTCTTAACCCTAGATTCCCGCCTGCGCGGGAATGACGGAGAGCTTGGAGAGATCAGTATCCAAGCAGACCTTCGCATCTTTGGGGGTTCAGCGATGCTAGATCGGTTGCCCCTGCCTCCCACAGAAGGCGGACTTTGGGGTCGGGTCCGGCGCGCGGCCTCACCCGCCTGAAATCGCCCGTTCGTCTTTCAGCATGGCTTTGGCCTGCACTGCCAGCATGTCCAGGAGCGCCAGAAGCTTCTCGCGATCCCCGCTCGCCAGGGTGGACAGCAAGGTCTCGTTGCGCTGGAGGGCGTCATCCATGCCCTGATGGAAGAGTTTGACACCCTGCTCGGTGAGCGAAAGCACCACGCCCCGGCCGTCCTCTTCGCTTCGCTCGCTCACGATGGCGCCCTTATTGACCAAGGCGGTCACGGTTCGGCTGGCGTAGCTTTTGTCCAGCCCGGTTCGCTGAGCGAGTTGTTTGAGCGAAAGCGGGCCGTAACTCCCCAGGTGGCCGACGGCGCGCCACTCGAGCAAGGTGAGATTGAGTTTTCTGCGCATCCGCAGGGTCGTCACGGTCGCGGAGATGCCTGCCAGCGCGTGAAGGCGCGTCGACACCAACTCTCCGAACGCGAGCTCGGACTCTTTGGGTACTTTTTGCTTCTTCATACGGCTTTCATCATCTACTGCTGGCCCATTTTATCGATCTGATCCAGATCAACGCTGACATCAACAACCACTTGAGCTGCCTGCAAATAAGTTGACGATCTCAACTTGTTAGTTTACATTGTCCACAAATTAAGGCGCGTGCCAAGTGGTTCCTCGCACGAACCAGCAGGCACTCACGAGAACTGATCAACCAGCTGTATTGAAGAATATTCATGACCTCAGAGACACACCTCCTGATCGAAAATCACGGCCCTGTTCGGGTGTTGACCATGAACCGGCCAGAAAAGCACAACGCGCTGAACACCGTGCTGACGCAGGAGCTGCTGGACGGTTTGCGCGCGGCGGATGCGGACCCCACTGTCAACGCGGTCGTGCTGGTAGGCGCCGGGAAGTCCTTCTGTGCCGGTGCCGACACCACTGAGTTCTCTGCCCTGACGCCTGATGACCCTCGCGCCGTCAATGCCAGAGCTGATCTCACGACGTCGCTGCATCTGGTGTTCTCTCAGATGAACAAGCCTGTGGTCGCAGCGGTTCGCGGCAATGCTTTGGGCGGCGGCGCGGGTCTCGCCCTGGCGTGTGATCTGGTCGTAATGTCAGACACCGCGCGCTTCGGCTATCCGGAACTCAAGCACGGCATCGTGGCTGCCGTGGTACTTGCCAACCTGGTTCGGCAACTGGGCCGCAAGCAGGCCTTTGAACTGGTTGCGATGGCAGAACCCATTAATGGTCACGAAGCCAAGGCGCTGGGCTTGGTCAATCGTGCGGTGCCTAACGAGGATGTTTTGGACACCGCCATGCAAATGGCCTCCAAGATGGCAGGCTGGAGCCCTCTGGCTATGGCCACCACCAAGCGCACTTTTCACCGCGCCAGCGATCTGTCTCTGGGCGATGCACTCGATGTGGGCCGGGACGCGAACGTGATGATGAGAGGCTTTCGTTCGGCAAGCTCTGCCGCCGCTAGTACTTCTGCTTCAACTTCCGCTTCTGCAAACGGAAAGCACTGAGCATGCGCCCGCTCGAAGGACTCAAGATCCTGGATCTCTCGCGTGTTCTGGCATGTCCATTCGCGTCCATGATCCTGGCAGAACTCGGTGCCGAAGTCATCAAGGTGGAGCAGCCCGGCACGGGCGATGAAACCCGCGCCTTCGAACCCGTCGTGCACGGCGACCAAGGCGATGTCTCCGCTTATTACCTGGCGTTCAACCGCAGCAAGAAGTCAGTCACGGTCAATCTTCGTTCTGCCCAAGGCCAGGAAGTCATTCGCGGCCTGGCGGCCCAATCCGATGTGCTGCTTGAAAATTTCCCCACGGGAACGTTGAAGCGCTATGGGCTGGACTACGAAACGCTTAAGCCACTCAACGACCGGTTGGTCTACGTGTCCTGCACCGGTTTTGGCATGACCGGCCCTTACGCGCATCGCAAAGGCTACGACACCGTCTTCCAGGCCATGGGCGGCATCATGAGCCTTACAGGAGAGCGCGGTGGCGGCCCTGTGAAACCCGGGCTGCCCGTTGCAGACCTCACCTCTGGCTTGTGGGTAGCCATTGCCATTCTTTCTGCCATCAATGGCCGCCACACCAGCGGGCTCGGCAGCCATGTGGATTTCTCGATGTTCGACGGCCAAGTGGGCCTGCTGTCGTTGGCAGCGGCTCGCTGGTTCACCCTGGGCGAAGTGCCAGAGCGGCTTGGCACCGAACACCCTGGGCGAATTCCATCGGCAGCCTTTGAGTGCTCCGACGGCAAGTGGGTGCAGATTACGGGAAGTGATCAGCATTGGAAACCCTTGTGCGAACTGCTGGGCCTTGAGGCCTGGGCCACTGATCCAACGCTGCTGAAGAACGCTGACCGGCTAGCCAGACGAGAAGAGGTCATGCAAGGCTTGGGCGATGCCATCAAAAAGCTCAGCCAGGAAGAACTGTGCCGGCGCTGTGACGCCGTGGGCGTGCCCGCAGGGCCCATTCTTGACGTCGGCGAAGTACTGGGCAACGAACACGTCGCAGAGCGCGAAATGGTGGTCAAGTATGACCACCCGCTCATAGGCGAATTCAAGGGCTTGCGGGTTCCCTTCCGGTTCGACGGCCTGGATGACCCGAAGACGGAGCGGCCGCCGCTCCTTGGCGAACACACAGAGGAAGTGCTCTCGAAAGTGCTGGGACTTAAGCCCGCCGAGATCGAAGCATTGCGCACCCAGCGCGCCATCTGATCCACCTCTCCTGCTCGACAACTTTCCGACTCCCTTTCGACACTCTTCAAGAAAGTAGCCCGTCATGCCAAATTTTCACAAACGCCTGCTCGCCAGCCTTCTGGTCGCAGTGGCAGCCGTCGCGAACGCCCAGGGCGACCCATTTCCGAGCAAGCCGATTACCATGGTGAATCCCTACGCGGCAGGGGGCCCAGCAGATATTCTTGGTCGTGAGCTGGCCAAGCGTCTGGGAGATGTTCTTGGCCAGCAAGTGATTGTGGACAACCGCCCCGGTGGAGGTGCTTCGGTAGGCGCAGCCTTCGTGGCGCGTGCGCCCGCCGATGGCTACACGCTGCTCATGGGGACCGCCGCCGCGCACACGGTCACACCCCTGGCGACCAAGGTGCCTTACGACGGTATCAAGGATTTCGAGTTCGTCGGCATGATCGCCAACGTTCCGAATATCCTGACGATCAATCCCGGCGTCAAGGCTGGCACGCTCAAGGAGTTCATTGCTCTGGTCAAGCCTCAGCCCGGCAAGCTCAGCTATGCCTCCGCGGGCATGGGCAGCTCACCGCATATCGCCTTCGAGATGTTCAAGCATACGGCCGGCATCTCCCTGGTTCATATTCCCTACAGAGGCGCAGCGCCGGCAACCACAGACATGGTGGCGGGCACAGTACAGGCGGGCATGCTCAACGTGTCTGTGGTGGTGCCATTCATCAAGGACGGACGCCTGAAGGCTCTGGCCTACGGTGGCGCCAAGCGCTCTCCAGAGCTGCCTGATGTGCCCACGTTTGCAGAGGCCGGCCTCAAAGGCATGGAAACCGGCAGTTGGTACAGCCTGGCTGCCCCTGCAAAAACCCCTGCAGCGGTCGTGGAACGCTTGGCCCAAGCGCTTGAAAAAGTGAAGGCTTCACCGGAATTTCGTGCTGCCCTGGACAGACAGAACTCCGAGCTGATGCCTCAGATGCGTGCCCAGGCCAAAGATTTTGCGGCCCTGGATGGCAAGCGCCTTGCGCAGTTGGTTAAAGACACCGGAATGAAACTTCAAGAGTAATACGTGATGAGCAAGCCTGATTTTCAAGCCATTCAAGTGACCACTTCGGGGAGCATCGCAACCTTGCGCCTGGCCCGACCTGACAACCGCAACGCGCTCAACTTGCAGATGTGCCACGAAATCGTTGCGGCATGCGAAGCTCTGGAGGCCGACGAAAACGTTCGTGTCATCTTGCTTCGCGGCGAAGGGGTGGCTTTCTGCGCTGGTGCGGACCTCAAGGAACGCCAAACCATGAGTGGCGCCGAGACATTGGCGCGCAGGGTGGACGGTTTCACGGCATATGCGTCGCTGGAACGCCTGTCCAAACCCGTGATCGCGGTAGTCCATGGCCCTGCTTACGGCTCAGGTTGCGAAATCGCAGGCGCATGCGATTTCATCCTGGCAAGTACAGAGGCAGTCTTTTGCTACCCGGAAGTAGGCTGGGGCACGATTGGTGCTACCCAGCGCCTACCCCGCATCGTGGGGCCTCGCGTTGCGAAAGAACTGCTGTTTTCCGGACGCAAGGTGGGAGCCGAAGAAGCGCTTGAACTCGGCCTGGTCAATCATGTCTATGCGGTTGGCGAACTGGATGCGCGCGTTCAGGAACTTGCCGAGCGCATTGCCAAGGCCAATCCTCTGACGGTGGCGCTTACCAAGCGCAGCATAGACACGGGTCTGGAAACCACGAGGGAAGGCGCCATGGCCCAGGAGCTGCTCGCCATTCAGGAAAACCTGCGCCATAGCGACTGGAAAAAGGCGATTTCGGGATTCGGCGGTTCAGCCTCTGACGGTTCCGCCACTCCCTCAGCTCAGGCATCAACATCAGGAGCTCAGGGTGCTGCTTGATTCCAAACAGGTTCCCCTGCCGCACACCCTGGCCGAAGTCCTGGCCTCTACAGTGGCCAGCCGCGGCAACCAGGAGGCCTATGTAGGGCCTGGCGAACGACGCACCTGGTCACAGCTTCAGGCTGGTGCACAGAGCATCGCGGCCAGCTTGCATGCATCGGGCATACGGCGTGGCGACCATGTCGGCATACTGATCGGCAACGAGAGCCTTTGGATAGAAATCTTCTTCGGATGCGCGCTGATAGGTGCGGTCGCCGTGCCTGTGAACACCAGGTTCAAGGCTGATGAGCTTCAGTATTGCCTTCGCCAAGCCGACGTCAAGCTGCTGATCTACGCCAGCAACTTCCTAGGCATCGATTTCCAGGCCATGCTGGAACAGGTGGAACCCGCCGTCCTGTCCAGATTGCCTGGTAGTGGCCTGTCCTCACTGAAAGTAGCGGTTCAGGTGGGCGGCAAAGTTGTCCCTGCGGGTGCCATCAGCCTTCAGCAGTTCATGGCTACAGGGGAACAGGCGAGCCCCACGGAACTTGAATCAGCCATGGGTAAGGTGGACCCACACGACACCTTGCTGATCCAGTACACCTCTGGCACCACGTCGTTCCCCAAGGGTGTGATGCTGAGCCACCTGAACATGATCGGCGACGCGGCGTCTGTCGCGCGCCGAATGGGGGTACAGGCTACTGACCGCTACTTCAGCATTCGGCCATTTTTCCATGTGGCCGGAAGCACCTTGTCCATCCTGGTCAGCCTGGTCTCGGGTTGCTGCCTGCTGAGCCTGCCCAAGTTCGACGTTGCCCAGGCATTGCAGGTGCTGGACACCGAGCGCTGCACGCTGACCTCCGGCAACGACACCATCTTCCTGATGCTGATCGGTCACCCTGAGTTTGACAAAAGCCGCATTCATCTTCGCGGAGGATGGGCTGCAGCGGGGCCTGAAGTCATGCTCAAGATCAGTGAACGAATGGGCGTAGCGCACATGTGCAACGCCTACGGACAGTCTGAAGCATCGCCCAATGTTTTGCTTTCAGACTGGGACGACAGCCTGGAAGATCGCCGCGACGGTTTCATGCTGCCCCACCCTGGTGTCGAAGTCAGGCTGGCAGACGAAGGCACGGGCGAAGTTTTCTCCAAGGCCGGAGCACAAGGTGAAATTCAGGTGCGCGGCTGGAACGTGATGAAGGGTTATCACAACCAGCCAGAAGCGACCGCCAAGGCCTTTACAGCTGATGGATGGCTCAAGACCGGCGATCTCGGCGAACGCAATGCACACGGCCGCTTTCGCATGGTCGGGCGGCTCAAGGACATGTTCCGCGTAGGCGGTGAAAACGTCGCCCCCGCAGAAGTCGAGGAGGTTCTTCACGCACACCCTGCCGTGCAACAAGCCCAGGTGATTGGTGTGCCTGACGCCCGCCTGGGCGAGGTCACCGCAGCGTTCATCCTGCTGAAGGAGGGCAGCAGCGCTGACAGGGCTGAACTCATCCAATGGTGCCGAGATCGCTCAGCGAATTTCAAAGTGCCCCGCTATCTGGACGTGGTGGACACCTTTGAGCACATCGGCATGACCGGCAGCTCCAAGATTCAGAAGAACAAGCTTCGCGAACACGCCATCCGGCTCTGGAACATCACCGCGGAAACCAACGCGCCCACGACATGACGAACTCCACAAACACACCCTCTGACCGCGACGTCGTTCTTTGCGAATGCTTTCCGCGCGACGGTCTTCAGCATGAATCCGAATTCATGCCGACACCCAAGAAAGTGGAGCTCATCAGCCGCCTGGCTGACCTGGGATTCGAGCGCGTGGAGGCCACTTCCTATTCCAATCCGAAGGTCGTGCCGCAGTTCGCAGATGCGAGCGAGCTCTTGCGCACGCTGCCTCGCAAGGAGGGCGTCTTCTACAAGGCGACATGCGCCAACGTGCGTGCGGTGGAGCGCGCTCTGGCGGATGCAGATGCAGGTTTCGGAGCCAATGAAATCAGCTTGCTGGTCTCTGCCACAGACACCCATTCGAAGAAGAATCTGGCCCGGACCCGGGAAGAGCAATGGCGCAACATCGAAGAGATGATCGCCGCTGCTCAGGGCCGCTTCCGCTTGATTGGCACGATCTCCATGGCATTTGGCTGCTCGTTTGAAGGCTGGGTAGAACCCGCGCAAGTGATCTCAGATTCCAAACGCATGTTTGATCTGGGCGTGCATCACATCACATTGGCAGACACCACCGGCACCGCCACACCTTTGACCACACGCGCCTTGTTCCAGAACACGCGCGAAGCTATTCCTGATGCGACGCTCATTGCCCACTTCCACGACACGCGTGGAACTGGCCTTGCCAACTACGTCGCAGCCTACGATGCCGGCGTGCGTTACTTCGACAGCGCACTGGGCGGGGTGGGAGGGCATCCGAGCAAGGTCAAGTATGGCAGTGGGCACACGGGCAATGTGGCCACCGAGGATTTGATCGACCTGTTCGAAAACATGGGTATACGCACGGGCATCGACCTGGACCGTCTGCTGGAGACCGTGGAGGCCTGCGAGGCAGCCTTGGGGCGCGAACTGGATGGACGTGTGGGTCGCAGCGGCTTGAACCCACTGCGGCAAGCCCATGCCCAGGCCAGGCTTCATAACGCAGGAGCGTGAGTTGAGCTCTGCTGATGTTCGTTTTGCGTTTGCACAACTGCGTCAACGTCAGGAGGACCCTACCTGGCGCTTCGCTCAAGGCCACATCGAGCACGTCAACGGCTGGTTGGTATCAGCCACTACGGCGGAGGGTTTGGTGGGCTATGGGTATGTGCTGACTACGCCAATCGGAAAGCCCAACCCCGCACGAACCCTGGCTGCACTGAAGGACAGCCTGAGCGCGCTGAAAGCCCAGACGCTGCTGGAAACCGAACGGATGCATCGTACGCTGTACGAGGTGTGCCCAGAAGTGGCGCCAGTGAGAGCCGGGATTGTGGGTGCCGTCTATGACCTGATTGCCAAACAGCATGGTGTACCGCTGCATCAGATTCTGGGCGGCGCCATCACTCGCAGCGCGCTGGCTGCCAGATTGCTACCGATCAAAGCGCCCGTAGAGATGGCCCAGGCCGCGAGCAAGTTGACTGCCGAGGGTTACCGAATCCTCAAAATCAAGCTGAGCGGTGAATGGGATCTCGACAAGCAAAGAGTTCAAGCCATTAGGCAAGCGGCCGGGCCGGCCGCTCTGCTGACAGTGGACGCCAACCAGGCCTATGAGACGGATTCAGCGCTGGAGTTGTGCAGGATGCTGTCCTCTTTCGGTGTGAGCTTGATAGAGCAGCCGGTCGCGGCTTCCGATTGGGAAGGCATGGCTCGCATCACACGCGAATCCAGCATTCCCATCGAAGCCGATGAAAGCATTGCAGGATCGCTTGCGAATTTGCTCAAGCTCATTGAGTTGAAGGCGGCGAACTCCTTCAACCTGAAAGTGCCTTACTTCGGCGGCTTGCGTGACACCTTGCAAGCTGCCCGCATATGCCAGGCGGCGGGCAAGCAGTGCCGAGTCGGGGCGATCTTCGGGCCTCGCCTGGCATCTGCTCAGGCAGCACACATGGCAAGCATTCTTCCCGCGCCCAGCCTGGGGGTTGAGCTGGCTGAGTCCGAACACATTCTGGACGACCCGTTTTCTGGATTCGACGTTCATGACGGATCCATCACCGTGTGCGACGCCGTGGGTACAGGCGTCGACTTCAATAGCTCCGGCCCTGATCAAACATCCATTTCCTGGGAGACAACCACATGAAATCTTTGCCTAACAAGTCAACCCTGGCTTCTCGCCGAACGATTCTCCAAGCCTTCGGGGCCAGCCTTGCCGCGATTTCCGCTGGCGTCTATGCGGAGGAGTTTCCCAACCGCATCATCAAGATCGTGGTCCCCTACCCTCCGGGCGCGATCAATGATGTGTTGGCGCGCGCCATTGCAGACCAGATGACGCAGTCACTGAAGCAGTCGGTCATCGTCGAAAACCGCGCCGGCGGCAACACCTTGATCGGTACGCAGGCCGTGGCGACCGCCAAGCCCGATGGCTACACCCTGCTCCAGATGCCTGCGGCTCACGCCATCAACGCCAGCCTGGTAGGCAATCTACCCTACGACTCCGTCAAGAGCTTCACCCCCATCACGCTCGCAGCAAGCGCACCTTTTCTGCTTCTGACGCGCAAGGATTCCCCCGTGCAGAACGTGAAGGAACTCGTGCGGTTGGCCAAAGAGAAGCCGGGCCAATACTCTTTCGGATCATCCGGCACAGGCGGCAACGCGCACCTCATGGGTGAGTTGCTTCAGTCGGTAGCAGGTATCAAGATGCTGCACGTACCTTATAAAGGTACGGCGCCCGTGATCAATGATTTGATCGGCGGGCAGTTGAACTACACGTTCAGTACCTACTCGGGTGCAGCGTCTGCACTGAAAGCCGACCGCGTGCGCGTGCTGGCCATTACAAGCGCGGAACGTTCTCCCGCTTTCAAGGACTACCCCACCATCGCTGAAGCGGGCTACCCCACCTACGACATCGAGGGTTGGTGGGCCTTCGCCGCGCCTGCCAATACACCTGCAGCGATCGTGGAGCGATTGAACAAGGCCATCATCGACGCAGTCAAGGCACCAGACCTGGCGCCCAAACTGGCCATGGAAGGCATTCGTGTGCGTGGCACCACGCCCAAAGAGTTCGAAGCGTTTCTGAGCAAAGAGATTGAGACGTGGAGAAAGATCATCAAGGACCGCGGCATCAAGCTGGATACCTGACACACCGTGACGCAAAACACATCCGCGCCGCTAGCCGGCATTCGAATCGTTGATCTGACTTCCGCAGTCGTAGGCCCCTACGCCACACAGGTTCTGGGGGAATACGGCGCCGATGTGGTTAAGGTGGAGGAGCGTTCCGGTGACGTGATCCGATGGATCTGCGGCCGATCACCCACACCGGGCATGCCGGGCAAGTTTCTGCACATGAATGGCAACAAGCGCAGCATCTGCCTGGATCTCAAGCAGGAGGAAGGCCGCCAGGCTCTGCTCAAACTGGTGGACACCGCTCACGTCTTCCTGCACAACATGAGGCCCGCTGCATTGGCTCGCCTGGGTTTGGATGCCGAGACCCTGTGCAAGCGTCACCCCGCGCTCATCCATGCATCCATAGTCGGGTTTGGGAGCAAGGGACGCTATGCCGGACGACCAGCGTACGACTCCATCTTGCAGGGAGGGACCGGCCTGGCCAGCCTGTTCGCAACCCATGGGGCAGAGCCGCGCTACGTGCCCTATGTGGTGGTAGACCGGACTGCAGGGCTCATGGTGGCCAACGCGGTGCTTGCTGCACTCTTCGCCCACCAAAGAGATGGGGCGGGTAGAACGCTGGAAATCCCGATGTTCGAAAGCTTTGCGGCGTTGCTGCTCAGCGAACATATGTATGGTCATACCTTCGATCCACCGACCGGGCCACTGGGCGATCAGCGGCTGCTGGATGCCAACGCCAAACCGGTGCAAACCAGGGACGGTTATGTGTGCATCACAACCAACACAGATGCCCAGGTGAAGCGCCTTTTTGAGGCCCTGGGGCGGAGCGAGCTGGCCAATGATGCCCGGTACGCGACATCGCTTGCTCGAATCGAACATGTCTCCGAATTCTTTTCTGCGCGCGCAGACGTTGTGCGTCAGTTCAGCACGGAAGAACTGATGGAACGCTTGCTGGAGCACGACGTTCCCATCATGCCCTGCCATACCTTGGAGAGTCTTCTGCAGGATCCTCACCTACAGGACGTGGGCTTGATAGAAAACGACATCCATCCCACACAAGGTGCGATCAAGCGGATCAAGCCTGCAGTGTCCATGTCCGGCTTTCAAGCGAAGCTGCGGCACCACGCGCCGCACATCGGCGAGCAATCGGAGGAGATTCTGCGTGAACTGGGTTACTCCCCGGCCGACATCGAAAACTTGTTCAAGCGCGCCATCGCGCTTGCGCACAAGCCCGGCCAGTCGCCGCGCTCCACTTAAGGAATTTGCAAATGCTCCACTTCAATAGACGCACATTTGGCGCGCTTGCCGCGTCCATGCTGGCCACCCCGAAACTTCTGGCACAAGCCAGATGGCCGGTCAAACCGCCAAAACTGGTGGTGGGCTTTGCAGCAGGTGGCGGCAGTGATTTTGTCGCGCGCGCCCTGGCCCAGGAAATTCAAGGTCCTCTAGGCCAAGCCATGATCATTGAAAACAGGCCAGGTGCAGGCGGGATCATTGCGGCCCAGCAAGCAGCCTCTGCAGAGCCGGACGGCTACACCCTGTTATTGGGCAGCGCCGCCACTTTCGTCATCAACCCTGTGTTGATGCCCAATCTTCCCTATGACCCGCAGAAGGATTTCCTGCCGGTGGGCGGAGTTGCGCGGTTCGCCTACCTTCTGCTCGGACGCCCAGGCCTGCAGTTCAAGACTGTGGCTGAACTCATCGCCTTCGCACGTCAGCAACCGGGCAAGCTCACCATTGGCTCGGCAGGCAATGGCTCCAACACCCACTTGGCGGCCGCTGCTTTTCAACAGGCTGCGGGTATTCAACTCAGGCACATACCGTACAAAGGGACCAGCCCGGCCCTGACTGATTTGCGCTCGGGCACCATTGACCTGCTCTTTGATTCGGTTCCCACGGTGCTGGGACAAGTGCGCTCGGGCGCACTCACAGCTCTCGCTTCCAGCGGAAAAACCAGGGAGCCCCTGTTCCCCGAGATTCCGACCATTGCCGAGAGCGGAGTACCCAGCTTTTCCGCAAGCAACTGGTTCGCTGTCTTCGCACCCGCCAATACCCCACCTGCTGCGATCGCCACTTTGAATGCAGCCATCGGACGTGCACTCAACTCGGAAAAACTCAAAGCCCAGTTTGCTTCGTCAGGCAACATCGCACTGCCAGGTTCCAGCACGGATCTGGCGAAGCTGGTCGAAGAAGAGCGCAACGCGTACAGCAAACTCATCAAGGAATCTGGCATCAAGATTGAGTAAGCCACCGCATGCTCCGCAGGCGCTCCGGTCCCCCCAGGTTCAGTATCCTTTTGAGTTAAGAGCTTCACATGAAGACAAGAATTACCGAAATGCTCGGCATCGAGCATCCCATCGTACAAGCGGGAATGAGCTGGGCTTCCTCCAGCGCTGCGCTGCCGGCAGCCGTCTCCAACGAGGGAGGCTTGGGGGTCATTGCCGCCGGGCCCATGTATGTCGAAACCTTCAAGAGTGTGCTGCAGGAGATGTCGTCCCTGACGAACAAGCCATTCGCCGTCAACATCCCCCTGTACCGCCCAAAGGTAGAAGAGATCCTGGACGTGATGTTTGAGCACCGGGTGCCCGTCATCATTGCTTCTCAGGGTGGTCCCAAGGTCCACTTGCCACGTTTTCGTGAATACGGCGCCAAGTGGATTCATGTGGTCTCCACGCTTGAGCATGCCCTGAAGGCGGAGGCGGCAGGGGTTGACGCGCTGGTGGTTGTGGGTGCTGAAGCCGGTGGGCACCCCCCCGTCAGCGGGGTCAGCACACTCGTTACCGTACGCCAGGTGTTGAAAGAGGTGTCCATTCCGGTCATTGCCGGTGGTGGCGTAGCCGACGGCTGGGGTATCGCTGCGCTTCTGGCCCTGGGAGCGGACGCCGTTCAACTTGGCACTCGATTCATCGCCACGCATGAAGCTACGGTCCACGCGGCCTACAAAGAGGCGGTCTTGGGCGCTCGTGCCGCCGACGCTGTGCTGGTCGGCAAACGCAGCCTGCCGGTGCGGGCACTGAACAATGCCTTTGCTCAAGCGATCTTCGCAGCCGAACAACGCGACGTTCCACAGGAAGAATACGAGGCGCTCTTCAAGAAAAACACCCTTAAGCAAGCGGCACTGGACGGCGATGTGGAGTGGGGAAAAGTCGAAGCTGGCCAATCCGCAGGGCTTGTGAAGACCCTGGAGCCCGCGGCCGAACTTATGAAGAACCTGGTGCGTGAGCTCGAAGAAGCTTGCAGCAGGATGCGGGCCATGTCGCGCAGCAGCGTCCACTCTTAGGCTGTTGCTTTCACAGGCTTAACGCACGCCCCTTCCCCACCGTAAGGCCCGTCATGCAAAATGCATACGGGCTTTTTCTTATGGAAAATGCGGATGGGATGCCCCCCAACACCGAGAACACCTGGTAACACTGGGGTCAGAGCGACTGGAGTTCAACTGATGCGTAAAAACTGCTTGATGTTTCTGCTGGCGGCGCTTGTAGCCGCACTACCTTGCGCTGCACAGGCAGCCGATGACCCGTGCTTCGAGAAAGCGCAAACCCAAGCTCAATTGAATGCGTGCGCTACAGACGGCTTGAAGCGCGCTGACAACGAACTCAATAGTCTTTTCAAACAAATGACCGACCGCCTTGGAAACGATAAGAAGGCCCGTCAATTGCTGGTGGACGCGCAACGCAAATGGATAAGCTTTCGGGACGCTGAGTGCAGTTTTCAGGTGATGCGATCTGCCGGTGGGAGCATTCAACCGATGCGACAACGCATGTGTCAC
Organism: Comamonadaceae bacterium; assembly: GCA_015999985.1. GTDB lineage: Bacteria > Pseudomonadota > Gammaproteobacteria > Burkholderiales > Burkholderiaceae_C > Ottowia. The sequence goes on along the minus strand of JAECRA010000019.1, from coordinate 50,352 downwards.
GCAGCTATTACCCAGGCACGTGTGCTTGACTTCCACAAGCAGCTTGCGTGCGGCAAAGATGCGGACGAGCAAACAGCCGCTGAGTGTGCGGTGCCGCCAGCCAACAAGTAGGACGCGCGCGCACTGCGCTTATCACAGCCCTAATTGCATATCCGCAAAAAAACCCGCGACGCTTCTGGCGTGGCGGGTTTTTTTATGAAGACTGGCGCTCAGCTCAGACGTGCGCTTGCGCACTCGCATCCGGAATGTCTTTTTGCCTCAAGCCTGCCCTCAACAAGGCGCGACCCGCAAATGCGTCGCCAGCGACTTCCAGATCAAATCGCTCGCTGTCCAAGCGCCGAAGGTCTGAGACGACAGCTTGAGCCTCTTCCTCTGTTGCACCAGTCGCCAGCATGGCTTCGTAGCCCATTTTCATGGCTGACTCGAAGGTCTCGCGAATCACGACATCAGCGCCATCGGTCTTGAACAACTCCACAGCGTGCTCTCTATCGAAGGCTCGCACCAATACGCGCGCGTGCGGGCATTCGGAGCGGACGCTTTCGGCAATGCGCGTGGCAGCGGCCTTGTCATCCACGCAAACCAGGATGGCATTGGCGGTGTGCGCCCCTGCAGCATGGAGCACATCTGAGCGGCCACCGTCACCGTAGTACACCTTGAAGCCCAGGTAGGCCTGCGCGTCTCGAATCACCTGCGTATCGTTATCGATCACAGTCAGGGAAGCGCCGCGCGCCAAAACGCCCTGGCTGGCGATCTGGCCGACCCGGCCGAAGCCAATCACAAGCACGCTGGACTGCCGGTCTTGGGGCGCTTCCACGCCTTCCATGGACACCTTGGCGCGTGGACCGAAACGTTGGTGCACTAGCACGACCAGCGGTGTCAGGGCCATGGACAACACCACGATCGCGGTCATATTGGCATTGACGGTCGCATCAATCACGCGTGCTCCAAGGGCGGCCGCAAAAAGAACGAAGGCAAACTCACCACCTTGTGCCATCAGGACCGCGCGGTCCAGCGCGTCCGTGTGCGAGCTCTTGGTGAGCCGTGCCACGACATAGATGCACGATGCTTTAGTGGCCATAAGAGCCAACACACCGGCGACGATCAGTTGCCAGTTCGCGGCAACGACGCTGAGATCCAACGACATCCCCACGCCAAGGAAGAACAAGCCCAATAACAAGCCACGGAAAGGCTCGATATCAGCCTCCAGTTGATGCCGGAAAGTGGACTCGGACAACAGCACCCCCGCTAGGAATGCCCCCATTGCCATAGACAGCCCCCCCAGTTGCATCAGCAGAGCAGCTCCGAGCACCACCAGCAGCGCCGCAGCCGTCATGACCTCGCGCGCCTTGGCGTTCGCAAGCACACGGAAAAATGGGTTCAGCAGCCATATCCCCGCGGCCACCAGGGCCGCCAACGAGGCCAGCGCCAGTCCAATCACGCCCCATCGAGAGGGAGCTGCCACGGCTGAGGCGTCAAGCGCAGGAGGTGCAATGAAAGCCACAATGGCCAGCAGCGGCACGATCAACAGGTCTTCAAACAACAGGATGGAGACCATGCGCTGGCCCCGTGGAGCGGCAATATCGCCGCGCTCGCCCAGCAACTGCATGACGATGGCAGTCGAGGTGAGCACAAAGCCCATGGCGCTCACGAATGACACTGCGAGCGGAAAGCCAAAGCTGATGCCGACCAGTGTGAGCAGAACTCCGCAGACCAGGCACTGCATACTGCCCAGGCCAAAAATCTGGCGCCGCAAGCTCCACAGGTGAGAGGGTTGCATCTCCAGCCCAATCACGAACAGAAACATCACCACCCCAAGTTCAGCCACATGCAAAATGGCTTGCGGGTCGTTGAACAGCTTGAGCCCAAAAGGGCCGATGACCAGACCTGCCGCGAGGTAGCCCAGTACCGAACCCAGTCCGATCTTCTTGAAAATAGGAACTGCGACTACGGCAGCGCCCAACAAACTGACGACACTGATCAGGTCGCTTGTACTTGCTTCGGCGGACATGTGTTCAACCCGGAAAAATTGGCTGTTGGAAGCTCACGCGCCAGCCGGAAATCAGAAACCCGGAAAGCTGCAGTTCTCCTGCGCTCACCATCATCGCCATCTGCATACAGCTCCCTCGACCTTTGACTTCATGAATGCGCAAGCGGTCTTGACGCCTGCATGCACGCGATTGTCCTTGCGTCCGAGTCAGAAATCCAGGCCTTATTGAAATTACCCCAACGCCTGCCACAGGGTATCAGGCGTTGGTATTAACTCATCTCTGGCGACGGCGGCGCCTGTTTTCATAATGTCCAGCCCAGCCCAGAGCCAAGCCCATCAGGACCAGAGCCAATGGTGATGCGGTTGGAATCGGCTCCAGTTTTGATGTTGCCACCTGGGTTGTCGCAGAACCACAACTGCCCTCTGGCGCACACGTGGGGCCTGGTGCTGGAGGGGTAGTGCCACCGGTCGGATCTACCGACGCATAGTTCACCACCTGTCCGTCTCCCTGAGGTGCGAAGGCATTGACCTGAATGGAAGCTGCTCCGTTGGCACTGCCAGCGGCCAGCGGCGCTGCCAGAGTCAAGGTGCAAGTCAAAGCAGTGCCCGTTTGCGGCAGTGCAGGCAGGCAGCTCACTGACTGGACGTTGTTGCCCGGCACCACAGTTTGGGCCGCGACACCTGCGGGGAGCAATTCGGTCACCGTCAACGTCGTGCCGCTGACAGTCTCTCCGCTGTTACCCAGTGCAATGCTGTATGAAAGCGCGCGTCCCGGTGCCACTATGGTGGGACCCTGTTTGCTCAAGGTGATGTTGGCCGCAGTCGGAATTCGCGTGCTCGCGCAGGATCTGCCTGTCAAGGGCTCTGGGCAGGCCTGATCCACCACTGGGGGCAGGAATGGCCCTGTCGCGGGATTTGTCAGCCCGACCGAGTTGGTCAAGGTACTGGCCGCGGGTGCGCTGCTCTGCACCGTGACGACTACGGTGAAGCTCGTGCTTGCGCCCGGGGCCAGGTCGGTCGTCCAGGTGACATTGCCGCCAGTCGCTGCAGCGTCATGAACCCCGTTGCCCGTGGCCGATACGAAGCCTGTGTGCTCTGGCAGACTGTCACTGACCTGGACACCTATGGCGGGTAGCGGTCCTGTATTGCGCACAGTGACCGTGTAGGTCAACGTATCGCCAGACCGCGCAGTGGCCTGATCCACGGTTTTCCCAATCTGCAGTTGGCCATCGTCCGTGCCGCGGATGGCAACAATGGGGCTTTCTGCCGGCAGCAGAGGGTTGGCACCCAAAGACGCCCGCGAAGCCGCGTTGTTGTTCGCAAGCTGACCACGCAGCACACCCGAGGCGCTCACGTTCAATTCCAGACTGAAGGCCTGTCCGGAAGAATAGCTCTGAGAAGAGCTGTAACGCAGCGCCCGGACATTCGCCAGGCCACCCAAGGTCGCAGGGCTATTGGTCCAGTCGCTCACACAGCCAATTGGCTGGGAGGAATACACCTCTGGGCGGCACGGGTTGGTCGAGGCAGAGTATTGGACTGTGAGGCCGGAAGGCAAGGGAGTCACCAGGCTGCTCAGCGTGGTCCCGAACTGGCTTCCCCGTGCATCGCCGCTGATCGTGCTGGTGTCACCAACATTGGGAAGGACGTCGTAGACCACTACATTGCTAAGTGCTTGTCCCCCGGTGTTGGTCCAGGTCAAGCGGTAACGCGCGGTGCCATTGGGCAGGGAGATGTGGCCCGGCGTGCCAGCAGGCTGGAATGCAGGATCCAGATCGCCTTGCACCTGCTTACTCAATGTATACCCAGCCGCACCCTGTCCCGAACGCGTAAAACTATTGGTGCTTTGGCAATATGGGACGTCTATGCCGCGTCCGCTTTGGTTTAAAGGATCGGTTGTTTGCGGCAGGCTGGGCGCAGGGTTGCCTGCCTGGCAGATCGGCAACAGGCTCGCATCTGGCGCGTAGATATTGGCGGTGTTCGAATAAGTGCCAACCGCGATGGGTGACTCTGCAAAGAACGAGACGGTGTCGTTGAGAGTTTGAGAGCTCTGCGAGCTAAAGGGGCCTGGTGGCCTGGCTGGTTCGAAGCTCACACGGTAGGAGCCGGCTGTGAATGTTCCTCCCGGAATCGTCAGCCGCAGCAGCTCACGCCCTGTTCCGAGATAGTTGGGAAGAATCTCTATGGCAGCATTCACGCCGCTCTGAGTGACGGACGTCTGCGTGTTCCGAAGCGTGACTGGCACACTGGCGGACGGATAGTCTGCGAGCGTCATGCCTTCAGGCAATAGGTCAGTGATGATGACTTCGGAGGCCACGTCCGTCGGTGTAGTCACATATGCAAACAAGCGTATGGGCGTATAGTTTTTGCCAGTCGAAGTGGAAGTTGCATAGAACTGGGACATTAGCTTGTCGATTTGCAACTGCACCGAGGGCGCAATGACCGTGAAATAGCTGGTCTGGTTGCTTTGGGCGAAGGTAGTTGCGTCGCGCCAGTACATCCGAGCGTACGCTGTGTTATTGATCTGGATAGCCGTACGACTGGCGGTGATGTTGTCGTCTGTTCGAGGATCAGCGTACCCCTGGACACCAAGTTCCATGCGCTGAAGGGCAGTGTGGTGAGGTAGATGCAGCATGGCGACCTGCTCCCTGTTGGCTGCGGGGATGGCAAACCACATGTAGCCGTTGAGCGTCTCCTCAGATTCAATGACCAGGTCGACGCGTGTCCCGTCCTTCAGAATAGCTGCGGGGCGCCAGCCGCTGGCATAGGCTGCGCGTATGCCGATGGTAGATGCGGAATCATAGTATCTGGGGGTGAGCGAGAAACGGATTGGATGGAACGCAGGGTTCTGGCAAAGATTTGTCAAAGGGTTGGCCGACAGGTCCGTCGTCGCTGCTGCCAGCGGCTTGGAACTGTATTGCCCGCTGGTCGGACTGGACACATAGTTGTCCAGGCACGGCATCGGATCAATCAATTCAGAGGAGTAACCCACTGGCGGTGCGCTGATGTTGATCCGGAAAGATGCTTCGGCTTGGCCCCACAAAGAAGGCGTTGGGGCTTCAGGCAACCAATGCCCTGCGTAAGTGGGGGTTCCCCATCGGTTGTTGTTGGTCGCATTCAGATAACCGCGAGCCTCCTTACTCACGATGTTGCCCAGTGGCGGCGCGCCGTGGTAGACGGTCATCGTGTGTTGTGCTGTCGCAGTGCGAGGAGCCGCATCGCTGATGCTTTGGTAGCGCGACTGAACCGGGTTGACAATGCTACCCCCGTTCGCAACCACAGGGCCGGGGTAGGTGACGCCATCGTTGATCCGCACCGTCACGTCATACTCAAAGTGATTGGTGTCAGGCTGAGAGCAGCGAGCGGGCAAGTTGGTCCACGTCAGGGTGCGGGCGCCAGAGTTATATATGGCCGCAGGAGTTGAAGATACGTAAGTTACGGTGTTCGGCAGCGTATCTACCAGGTCAAAGCTTTGCAGCGCAAGGCGCCCAGAAAACCCATCCATACCTGCGCAAAATGCAGTAATGCGGTAGGTCACCTCATCGCCTAACACCCCAACGTTGCCAGTCAGCGATCGCTTGGCCAAACTCATGTCAGCTTTCGCAGTGGCGCTGGCCGACACTGGTGCCGCAGTGGCCGTCTGAATGTTGACACCCGAAATGGAAGGAGCCAGGGACCAAGTGGTATTGTTGAAGGTGACGTAATCTGGCGGTGTCAGACTCAGTTGGAAAGTGTTCGACTGTCCATTGGTGGGGATGGCGGGAGGCAGAGTGATCAGCAGATCAGTGCCTGACATGCTGGTAGATGAACCTGGAGGCAGCAAGGTCACATTGCGCGTCCAGTTGGCGACTGTCCAACCCGCTGGGTTTGGCACAGCCGCACCCAAAGGGACCCTGATCACCATGTTGTTGCATGCCGCCTCCCCTGGCACGGCGGGCACACTTGGAGAACAGGTGTAATTGATTTGGTACTGGAACTGCGTCCCCGAGAAGGCTGAGCCTGACACCGGGTTGATCAATTGAATGGCTATGGAACTTACTGCAGCGGATGCTGGAAGCGCCACACAAAGCAAAGAGAAGACGCTGATGCAGCGCCAAGTCCAGTGTGTGCACAGGCGTTGGATGAACGTCAACATGTGACACCTTTCAAAAAAGGATCTACCGAGCAAGGATTGGCTCCCGCCACCGAGTGAAAATCTACCTAAAGTGTAAAAATGTAACTTCAGTTATTTTTAGCACAATTCAGTTTAGCTTTTCTCGGGAATTCAACCTAGCGGTCAACTTTTATGATTCGTGAAGAAAATCACTGAACCGCCATCGAAAGAATTCGAAAAGTTGAGCGGTCGACACGCGAAGGACCCTTCGGACGACAAAAAACCCGCAATGCCAGAAGCATTGCGGGTTTCGTGTTTTTGGTGCCGCTTGTCGGACTCGAACTGACGACCTACCGCTTACAAGGCGGGTGCTCTACCAACTGAGCTAAAGCGGCGAAGCTAGTATTCTAGCCTATAAGTAGCGCAATAATTGGCTACTTGATGCGTTTAAGCGCAGGCCTTTTATGTTTCCCAGACGATGGCGGAACTGGAGGCTCGGGATCATTATCTTGACCCTCTTCAGGCTCTGAGCTTTGCACTAGTTGAATGCCCCCACGGCCAGGCTCTGCAGGTGTTGGTGCAACTGATGGAGCCTCTACCTGAACCTGGTCAGTAGTGGCTTCGTCAGTGGGTGCAGCAGGCGCCGAGACAGGGAAGGCCATGCCTTGGCCATTTTCGCGCGCATAGATGGCGATGATCCGGTCCATGGGCACAATGATTTCACGCGCCACACCGCCGAAGCGAGCTTTGAACTCGACAAAATCATTGCCCAGCTTCAATGAACTGGTGGCATCGAAGCTAATGTTCAGCACGATCTCTCCGTTTTGCACGAATTCACGCGGAACTTGCACTCGCTCATCAACCACCACCGCGATATAAGGCGTCAGACCATTGTCTGTGCACCATTCGTACAGCGCCCGTATGAGGTACGGACGCGTGGACGTGGAATCAAGTGCGCTCATCATCGCCAAAGCATCCTATGTACGCAATATTCACGCATTACTTGCGCATGACTTTCTCGGAAGGCGTCAACGCTTCAATGTACGCCGGGCGCGAGAAAATGCGCTCGGCGTATTTGAGCAACGGCGCTGCATTCTTCGACAGATCAATACCGTAGTAATCCAGACGCCACAGCAGCGGCGCCAAGGCGACGTCCAACATGGAGAAATTGTCGCCCAGGATGTATTTGTTCTTGAGGAACACCGGCGCCATCTGCGTCAAGCGGTCACGGATATTGGAGCGTGCTTTTTCGAGCGCTTTGTCGTTGCCTTTGCTGGCGCGATTTTCCAGCGTGCTGACATGCGCGAACAGCTCTTTCTCGAAGTTGAGCAAGAACAGGCGAACGCGTGCGCGATCAACCGGATCTCCAGGCATCAATTGGGGATGAGGAAAACGCTCGTCGATGTATTCGTTGATGATGTTCGACTCATACAGAATCAAGTCGCGTTCGACCAGGATCGGAACTTGACCATATGGATTCATCACGCCGATGTCTTCTGGCTTGTTATAGAGATCTACATCGCGGATCTCGAAATCCATACCTTTTTCGAACAACACGAAACGGCAACGATGCGAGAAGGGGCAGGTTGTTCCTGAATACAGCACCATCATGGTGAGAGGCTCCTTAAAACCAAAAGAGTGGAGGGGATGCCGGCACCGGCGCCCCCCCACTCTGTGTCAAGCCAGCTTTGAAGGCCGGCCGAAGAATGAAACTTACTTGACGTCTTTCCAGTACGCCGCGTTCAATCGCCATGCGATGAATGTAAACACCAGCAAGAACAACAGCACCCAAACGCCAATACTTACGCGTTTATTTTGCGCTGGCTCCCCCATCCATTTCAAGTAGTTCACCAGATCACCCACCGCCTGATCGTATTGCAGCGGCGTCAAGCTACCCGGCGAGACTTGCTCCCAGCGTCCTGTAAAAACATGGACTTCATGGCCGTGTTCTTCACGTGTCTCGAAAATGGGCTTGCGCTCACCTTGCAATTCCCACAGTGGATGAGGCATACCGATGTTCGGGAAGGCCAGATTGTTCCAGCCTGGCGGACGGCTTGCGTCGCGGTAATAGCTACGGAACAGGGTGTAGAGGTAATCTGCACCGCTGCCGCCAGCACCCGCACGCGAACGTGCAATCAGGGTGAGATCAGGCGGATTGGAGCCAAACCAGGCTTTGGCCTGGCGCGGATCAATGTTGGCCTTCATGGTGTCGCCCACCTTGTCGGTGGCAAACAGCAGGTTGTCCTTGATTTGCTGTTCGGTCAGGCCGATGTCGGTCAACCGGTTATAGCGCATGAAGGCTGCTGAGTGGCAGCTCAGGCAATAGTTGACGAACAGCTTGGCACCGTTTTGCAGTGAGGCTGTGTCGTTGATTTTTCCAGGCGCTGTGTCCCATGGAATACCAGCTGACGCCGCGTTGGCGCCAGCTGCCAAATTGAGCGCGAGCACCAGTCCGAAGACCAATTTCTTGTAGAAGTTCATGTTTGCAGTCTCCAGCGTCTTCAGTGCGAGGTGAACGTAATACGTTCTGGCACTTGCTTAGGCTCGCCAATTTGGCTCCACCACGGCATGAGCAGGAAGAATCCAAAGTAGAACAACGTGCCCACCATGGCTACCAACTCGTTCGTCATCCAGCTCAGGGAAGCTGTGCTGAAAATCGGGCCCGGCGCCTTGATGCCGAGGACCATGAGGATGATGAACCAAACCACAAAGACGCCGTAGAGCACTTTGTGCCAATCAGGCCTGTAGCGGATCGAGCGGGCAGGACTGTGATCCAGCCAAGGCAGGAAGAACAAGATGATGACGGCACCACCCATGACCACCACGCCCCAGAACTTGGCGTCAAAAGTCTTGAGCAGGACGATGGCAACCAATGCAGCGACCGCAATGGCAACCTTGATCGCCATGGACGACTTGCTCTTGAGGAACGTGAGTACCGCAGCCAACGCAATGATGATGGATAGAACGTTGACCATGAGGTCAGTCGTTGCACGCAACATGGAGTAGAACGGTGTGAAATACCAGACCGGCGCGATGTGCGAAGGCGTAACCAGCGGATCGGCAGGAATGAAGTTGTTGTACTCCAGGAAGTAGCCCCCCATCTCTGGCGCAAAGAACACCACAGCGAAGAAGATCATCAGGAATACGCTCACGCCCACGATGTCGTGCACCGTGTAGTAAGGATGGAATGGAACACCATCTGCAGGCGCATCAGGCGACCAGCGATTGCCTTTGGGGCCCGCCTTGATTTCAACGCCATCCGGGTTGTTGGAGCCTACGTCGTGCAGGGCCAACAAGTGAGCGACGACCAGACCGATCAAAACCAGCGGCACGGCGATGACGTGGAATGCGAAGAAGCGGTTCAGCGTTGCATCACCCACCACGTAATCACCACGGATCAGCAGAGCCAGATCAGGGCCGATAAATGGCACAGCGGAGAACAGGTTCACGATCACCTGCGCGCCCCAGTAGGACATCTGGCCCCAAGGCAGCAGATAGCCCATGAAGGCCTCTGCCATCAAGCACAGGAAAATGGCGCAACCAAAAACCCAGACCAGTTCACGTGGCTTGCGGTAGCTGCCGTAAATCAGGCCACGGTACATGTGCAAATACACCACCACAAAGAACGCTGAAGCGCCTGTGGAGTGCATGTAGCGAATCAGCCAGCCCCAGGGCACATCACGCATGATGTACTCAACGGATTCAAATGCCTTGGCGGCATCTGGTTTGTAGTGCATGACCAGGAAGATGCCGGTGACGATCTGGATGACCAGAACCAGCATGGCCAGGGAGCCAAAAAAGTACCAGAAGTTGAAGTTCTTCGGTGCGTAGTACTCCGACATGTGTTTGCGATATTCCGCGAACACTGTTGGAAAACGGTTATTGAACCAGTTGCCCACTTTCGCACCCACGGGCGCGTTGGGGGAAATTTCCTTGAATTCAGCCATGTCCCTCTACCTTCTTCAAGCTTTTTTGTCTTCGCCGATCAACATCTTGGCGTCTGACAGGTACATGTAGGGAGGCACTTCGAGGTTATCTGGTGCCGGCTTGTTCTTGAACACACGGCCCGCCATATCAAAAGTGGAGCCATGGCAAGGGCAGAAGAATCCGCCTTCCCAGTTATCGGGGAGCGAGGGCTGAGGTCCGGTTTGCAAACGATCAACGGGCGAGCAGCCCAAGTGAGTGCAGATACCGACCACCACGAGGTACTCCTCTTTGATGGAACGCCATTCGTTCTGGGCGTATTCCGGTGTGGGGTAGGCTGTACGCAAAGACTTGGGGTCAGCGACCTCAGGATCAGTCTTCTTCAGCGTGGCCAACATCTCAGGCGTGCGACGCAGAATCCACACGGGCTTGCCGCGCCATTCGACAGTCATCTTGTCGCCTGGCTTGATGTTGCTAATGTCAACCTCCACGGCAGCCCCGGCAGCCTTGGCTTTTTCCGAGGGCTGGATGCTGGAGACGAAGGGCACGGCTGCGAAGCCAGCCCCTACGGCACCAGCACATCCCGAGGCGATCAACCACGTGCGCTTACTGGCATCGAGGGGGGCGGGAGTGAATGTGTTGGACGGAGCGTCACTCATGGCTGTCCTATGGGTATGTTCTTGGTATGTAATGTCGCGACATCAGTGCCTGAGACCAAAAGCTGGCCGGTAGGAATCAGTCTAAATCAATGCTCACCAGTGTAAAAACCGTAGCAACTTCTTCAGTCATTGCAAGGTTTAACGCCGCATGGCTTTGATTTTCGGCTCAATCGCTCCCGAGTACTTCCAACTCATGACACTATGGTCAACTCGCGATTGTAGCGGAGCCGATAGGGGACGAGAGCAGCAGGAGTAGCTGTTGCAGTCATGAACCCACGGGCTTGACAAGCATCTACACCCGGCAATACTTGTGTATCAATCAACTTTTACAGGAGCGGACAGTATGGGAATAGTCTCGGAATTCAAGGAATTCGCGGTCAAGGGCAATGCCATGGACCTGGCGGTCGGTGTGATCATTGGTGCCGCCTTCGGCAAGATCGTCGATTCGATCGTGGGCGATTTGATCATGCCCATCGCCGGCAAGGTGGTAGGGGGCCTTGATTTTTCCAACTACTACATTCCGCTGGCCGGCCAAGCACCCGGCATGGCATTGGTCGAAGCCAAAAAGCTGGGAGCAGTCTTCGCCTACGGCAATTTCATCACCATCCTGGTGAACTTCATCATTCTGGCGTTCATCATTTTCCTGATGGTCAAGCAGATCAACCGCTTAAAAAAGGCAGAACCTGCACCCCCACCGGAAGCCCCTCCGGAAGAGGTCCAATTGCTGCGTGAAATTCGCGACAGCCTGAAGCGCGGATAACGCCGATCAAGCGCTCCAAAAACCTTCATTTTGGAATAAGTTGGCGCGCCATGTGAACGGCGGCCAACAAGCTGGCGGGGTCGGCCTGACCGCTGCCGGCAATATCAAACGCAGTGCCGTGGTCAGGGCTGGTGCGCACGAAAGGCAACCCCAGCGTGACATTGACGCCCTGCTCCACGCCCAGGTACTTCACTGGAATCAAGCCTTGGTCGTGGTACATGGCCACCACAACGTCAAATTCACCCGCTCGCTGCGGAGTCGAACGCGCTCGCATGAATACGGTGTCTGGCGCGAAGGGGCCGCGCGCATCAATCCCCCCAGCGCGCGCCGCTGCCACGGCTGGGGAGATGATTTCAATTTCTTCACGACCGAATAGACCCCCCTCCCCCGCATGCGGGTTAAGTCCCGCTACGCCGATGCGCGGTGCCCTCTGTAGCGCTGCGCCGACAGATTCATGGGTAATGCGCAAGGTCTGCAAAATATTTTCTATGGTGACTTTTTCCAGGGCATCGCGTAGAGAAAGGTGAATGCTCACGAGCACCGTGCGCAACTCCTCGTTGGCCAGCATCATGCGCACAGGCACCTCTTGAGTGGCCCTGCCCAGATGTGAGGCTGCTTCGGCTTGCAACAGCTCCGTGTGGCCAGGGAACCAGGTGTAAGGCTCTCCTGCGGCTGCCAGAGCTTCCTTGTGCAACGGGGCTGTCACCACCGCAGCCACCTCACCGCGAAGTGCGGCCCGGGCAGCCCAGAACACGCAGTCTCCGGCCATTTTTCCGGCGATTGCGCTCACTTCGCCAAGCGGCACCAGTGCCCCAGGCTCCACAACTTGCAATACCGGAATGCAGCCAGGCGGCACATCCCAAGCCTGCTGCGGCGATTCGATCAGCGCCACAGGAAGGCTCGCTCCATGGCTTGCCTGCACAATTTGAGCCGCGCGGCGCAAGGTGGCGAGGTCGCCCGCCACAAAGCACCCACGAGTCAAATCATGCGCGTCGCGAAACGCCTTGGCGAGAATTTCAGGCCCAATGCCCGCGGGGTCTCCCATGGTGATGGCCAGAGGCTTTTGCAGAGGGGGCGCGGTCATCATGCGGGGTTGTCGATATCGATGAACTGGTGGGAAATACCCAACTGCGCCGCGACATGCGCTCCCAATGCCGGCGCGCCATACCTTTCGGTCGCATGGTGGCCGCAGGCGAAGAATGAAACCCCGCACTCCCTGGCCAAATGTGCCTGTGGCTCGGATATTTCCCCGGTAATGAATGCTTGCGCACCAGCAGCGATAGCCGCTTCGAAATAGCTTTGTGCACCGCCCGTGCACCAAGCAACCCTCTCGATGGCCTCGCGCTTTCCTTGGATCGACACCACCGGGCGGCCCAGTGCGTGCTCCAGCTGCCATGAGAGAACATCTGCGTCTGCGAATGCCTCGCCGTCCAGGCGGCCACCAATGAAACCCAGGTCTTGCTCCCCGAAGCGTCCCGTCGCTTGCAAGCCCAAGACCCGAGCCAATTGAGCGTTGTTGCCCAATGCGGGATGGGCATCAAGCGGAAGATGGTAGGCCAGCAGATTGATTTCGTGGGACAAGAGCAGGCGCAGCCGCTCTTTAAGCCATCCGGTGATGGTGCCGCTCTGGCCTCGCCAGAACAGACCGTGATGGACCAGGATGGCGTCAGCACCGACGTCTATGGCCGCTTCGATCAAGGCTCGGCTCGCTGTGACGCCCGACACTAGCTTGCCAATCTGCGCCCGGCCTTCCACTTGCAACCCGTTGGGCCCGTAGTCCTTGAAGCGCTCAGGCTGCATTTCGGCATTGCAGGCAGCCAGCAATGCCGACCGATCAGTTTGGAAAGTTTCAGGCATAGGGGTCATTGTCGGTGATAGGCACATTACCAGCATGCCAGGAGCCTACAATGTCTCGCTCTACGCATTTCTGCGCACTCAATACGCCGTCGTCAGGCTCTCCATGAAACGTCTCTGGCTTTTGTTTGCCCAGGCAGCCACCGTGCTGCTGGCAGCCTATTTTGTCGTTGGCACGCTCAAGCCTCAATGGCTGGGCCGCGCCGTCTCAAGCACTGTAGGGACTGTCTCGATCCTGGAAGCGCCTGCGCCCACGCCTGGAGCCATTGCCGAAGGCAGTTTCAGTGCAGCGGTCAAACGTGCTGCCCCAGCCGTGGTCAGCATCAATACCAGCAAGACTTCGCGGCACCCCAACGCCAGAGACCCCTGGTTTCGCTTTTTCTTCGGCGATCAGGGTGAACAGCAGCAAGCTGGCCTGGGTTCCGGCGTCATCATGAGCCCACAGGGCTACGTGCTCACCAACAACCACGTTGTCGAGGGTGCGGACGAGATTGAAGTGCTTCTGGCAGATTCTCGCCGTGCGGCAGCCAAGGTGATCGGCACCGATCCGGAGTCGGATCTGGCAGTGCTGAAGATCGACCTGGACAAGCTGCCAGTGATCGTTCTGGGCGACTCGGACCACCTGCAGGTAGGAGACAGGGTTTTGGCGATTGGAAACCCGTTTGGCGTCGGCCAGACGGTCACGAGTGGGATCGTCAGTGCCTTGGGGCGAAATCAACTGGGAATCAATACGTTCGAGAACTTCATTCAGACCGATGCCGCCATCAACCCTGGCAACTCGGGCGGCGCGCTCATAGACGTCAACGGCAACCTGATGGGAGTCAACACCGCCATCTATTCACGGTCGGGAGGAAGCATGGGCATTGGCTTTGCGATTCCCGTGTCGACTGCCAAGCAGGTCATGGAAAGCATCGTCAAGAATGGTCAGGTCGTGCGCGGCTGGATTGGAATAGAGCCAGGCGAGCTGACCCCTGAGCTGGCGCAAACCTTTGGCACCAACACCCTGGAAGGCGTCATCGTTACCGGCGTACTCAATGGCGGCCCGGCATCACAGGCGGGCATTCGGCCTGGCGATGTGATTACCGAGGTGGGTGGAGAGTCCATACGCACGGTTTCCGAGTTGCTGACGCGCATTGCGGCACTGGCCCCAGGTCAGGCGTCTGAGTTCACACTACAACGGCGTGGAGAGAAGACTCAGGCCAGCGTGACGCCTACTCAGCGTCCTCGGCCGCGCCAGCAGCAGCAGCAGCAGGGACGCTGAGGGAAAAGCTCCTTAGGGGGCGGTCAAAGCTCTCTATAGACCATCACGCTCCTAGGAGCGCTCTTCCGCCAGCCGGCAAGCCCTGGCTTGGCACCCGCCTGAATTTCGAGGGGTGCGCCGTGCCGGCCTTGTCGCTGAGATCGGTTTAAGTGGGCGTCGTTAGCGGCAATCGCCTTGATAAGCACTCCACTTCGGAAGCGCCAGAAGATGCCGAGCTGGAGCTTGGCGCTCCAAGGCCAACAGCCAAGGCCAACCGACAGCTAAGGCTGCGGCCCACCGCGTCAGCCAAAGACAAGTCGAGCTCTAAGACCTGCTGTTGCCGCCTAACGGAGCGTTGATTTGGGCAGAGGCAGCAGAGACAGCTACTTAGTCCTGCTTCACGACGTCAGCAGACGTTTCATCCGCCGCGTCTTCAGGCTTTTTGGTGTGCCTGATGAAAAGCTGGGCGGCCCATATGCCAACTTCGTAGAGCAAGCACATCGGAATCGCCAGTGCGAGCTGGGAAACCACATCGGGCGGCGTCACAACGGCAGCGATCACGAAAGCCAAGACGATGAAGTAGCCACGGAATTGTTTGAGCTGCGCAATGGTCACGACCCCGATACGAGCCAGAACAACCACCGCAATGGGCACTTCGAAAGCCAGCCCGAATGCCAGGAACATGGTCATCACGAAGCTCAGGTAAGCCTCAATATCTGGAGCAGCGGTAATACTCTTAGGCGCAAATTGCTGGATGAAGGCAAATACCTTGCCAAAGACGAAAAAGTAACAAAATGCCACCCCCGAGAAGAACAGCACGGTGCTGGAAACCACCAGCGGTAGCACCATTTTCTTCTCATGCATGTACAGACCAGGTGCCACGAACGCCCACACCTGATAGAGCACGATCGGCAATGCGATCAGAAAGGCCGCCATGAGCAGTATCTTCAGCGGCACCATGAATGGCGATATGACCGATGTGGCGATCATGGTCGCGCCCGCTGGCAAGTTCGCGATCAGAGGCTGGGCGAGCAAGTCGTAGAGTTCACCCGGGCCGGGGTAGAACGCCAACCCCCCGGCCACCACCCCGACTGCCAGCAGGGCTTTGATAAGCCGGTCGCGCAGCTCCATCAAATGCGTGACGAACGGCTGCTCTGTACCTGCGAGTTCGTCTTCGGATTCGGGCTTGGGGTTGGACATCTCGGTTTTTATTGCCTACAACAGAAGACTTTGCCGCTCAGGTGCGTAAATTCAACCGTCATTTTTCTACTATTTACTCTTGGGCCGGTAACGCGCCACGCGCGCCGCCCCTGATTGCGCTTGCCGGCGCACGCCTTGGCGCACCTTGTACCACTGTGGGGTGGCACCTCGCTTCACGCGCCAGTTCTTGCCCGGATTTTTATAGGAAGGCGGCGGTGGTTCCCAAGAGGGAGTGCTGGTGCTGGCGTCGGAGCCCTCAGCATTCTCCAGACCTGAGGTGGCACTGGACCAATCTTTCTCAAAATCGGATCTGGTGGAATGAATGCTTTTTTCGACCTCTCGGCCAGCATCTTCCATCGATTCCTTCATCTTTTTTAGCTCGTCCAGATCCATCGACCGATTGACCTCGGCTTTGACGTCAGAGACGTAACGCTGCGCTTTGCCCAGCAGAGTACCAACGGTACGCGCGACGCGTGGCAATTTCTCCGGTCCGATGACGATCAACGCCACCGCTCCGATGAGCGCCATTTTGGAAAGGCCGATATCTAGCATAAGCGTTTGAATTCAACGTCAATCGCCCGGCCAACAGCGGATTCGCTGCCAGGTGCCGGGGCACTGAAGCTGAAATGAAAGATCAGCTCTTCTCTTTGGCTTGCACGTCGATCGTGGTCTTGTCTGCCGCTGCGTTAGCGACTTGACCAGCGGCGGGCTTGTTTGGATCCGCATCGGCGGAGCCGTCTTTCATGCCGTCTTTGAAGCCCTTCACGGCACCACCCAAGTCGGTGCCCATATTTTTCAGTTTCTTGGTGCCAAAGATCATCACCACGATGAGCAGCACGATCAGCCAATGCCAGATAGAAAAGGAACCCATTGCAATTCTCCTTGCGAATCAGTTGATTTTAGACGCCGACGGAGGCATTCAGGTTCCCCCGAGGCCTTCAATAGACTTTTAATTGACCATATTGGCCTTAAACGCTTACCCGCGCAACCATGGACGCGGACCTCCCATGACATGCACGTGAAGGTGATGCACTTCCTGGCCGCCCTCTGAACCTGTATTTGTCACAATACGGAAACCGCCATCTGGATAGGGACGGCACCCCTGCTCAAGTGCAAGTTTGGGTGCCAGCACCATCAGTCGGCCCAGCAAAGCCTCATGGTCAGGCCCGACCTGCGCCATCGAGGGTATATGCGCCTTGGGAATGATCATGAAATGAACGGGAGCCCATGGCGCAATGTCATGAAAAGCAAACAGTTCATCATCTTCATAGATTTTTTTAGATGGAATCTGGCCAGCGATGATTTTGCAAAAAATGCAGTTGGGATCGTGAGAAGCGTTCATGGTCTGTGAGTATGTTCTGCGCTCGATCGTACCCCGACGTCACGCAGGTGCTGCTTGAGCCACTGTTGACCCGTTGCTCGCCCGAGATCAAATAGCCGGCGCAGGAAAGGCGAGTCCGCGCGTGATTTGGAACTAGCGCCAAATTCCGCCAAGGCTGCTCCACCGTCGACCCTGTGCAAAAGCACGTTCTTGTAACGATCCGGGTCCAGCCGGCCCTCGGCCAGGAGTCGCCGGACAAATTCAATTGCCCTCATTTCAGCCAAAAGGGGGGCATTGAAAGTGATCTCGTTGACCCGCTCCATGATTTCTTGCGATGAAGCGCCTGGAATGTAAGGCGTTTCAACGGGGTTGATCTGTACCAACACTACGTCGCAGGACTTGGTTTCGTAAATGAGGGGATAGATCGCTGGGTTACCCGAAAACCCGCCATCCCAGTAATGCTCACCTTCGATTTGCACCGCCTGAAACAGGCTGGGCAAACACGCAGAGGCCATCACGGCATCTGCAGACAAGCGCGTACCACTGAAGGTATCTCCGCGCCCGGTCCGCACATTCGTGGCGGTCACGAATATCTTGATCTGGCCGTGCTTGGCGAGCAGCTCGAAGTCGACTTCCCGCTCCAGCAATTGACGCAAGGGGTTGAGACCCAGCGGGTTGACTTGAGAAGGAGAAAACCATTGCGTGAACATGCTGGCCATCGCCTGCGCTGCGGGCAATGGCAGGCCCGCCATGAATGTCCCCATCACTCCAACGCCGTCCCAGAAACGCGACAGAGCCGCACGAGCAGCCTCACGCGCATCGTGGCCTCGCACCCCCTCGACTTCAGCCTTGGCAAGCGCATGAGCCAGTACAACAGCGTTCATGGCCCCCGCGCTAGTACCGCTGATGCCCTCAAAGTCGACTCGGCCGTCTTCCAGAAATGCATCCAGAACACCCCAGGTAAAAGCGCCATGCGATCCGCCGCCCTGGAGAGCCAGATTGACTGTCTTGTTCTGGCGCCCGGGATGCTCCCCGGTCGCGCGAGCGGCGGAGCCTTCGTCAGGCATTGATCGCTTGATCGGCGTTCATGCGCACCATACCTTTGATGATGCGGTAGAGGAACCACAAGGAAATGATGGCCCAGGCAACGGCACCCGGCAGGTATAACAAAATAAACAGGGGGGCCGTGACAAGATACAGGATCCCGGCCCAGATCACAGAGCGGATGCGCCAACTGAAGTGGCTCTCCTGCCAGGTTCCGGCGGCATCGCCCTTTTTCACCAGATCGATGATGAGGGCAATCAGCAGCAAGGCAATACTGACCTGAGCCCCAGGCACGACTGCGGCGACCGCCACGATCAAATGCAGGATATAGCTCACCCAGCCCCACGTCTTGAGCGACTGGTTACGCTCAGAGTCGATGGCTTGCACGTCGATGATATCTTTGTTCATGACTTGGATCCTTCTTCGTCAGCGTCACGCGCAACCGCCTTGCGCAAGGCTTTTTCCTCAATGCCGCTCATGCCTTCGCGGCGTGCCAGTTCATTGACCACGTCCGCCGGCGAAAAGCCATAGTGCGCGAGCGCAATCATGCTGTGAAACCAGAGATCGGCCACCTCATAGACGATTTTGGAAGGTTCGCCACCGTGATCAGCGTCCTTGGCGGCCATGACGACCTCAGTGGCTTCTTCCCCGATTTTCTTCAGGAAGGCATCCGGGCCTTTGGCGAGCAATCGGGCCACGTAGCTGGACGACGCATCGCCGCCCGCCGATGGCTTACGGCTTTCAATGACGGCGGCCAAGCGCGCCAGGGTGTCTTCTGAACTCATGCCCTTATTTATAGATGAATGCGGGATCTTTCAAGACCGGCTCTATCGAGACCCAGGCGCCATTCTCAAATTTCTGGAAGAAGCAGCTGTGGCGACCGGTATGGCAGGCTATACCGGGCTCATGACCGAGCTGAGTCACCTTCAAAAGAACGACGTCATTGTCGCAATCCATGCGAATCTCATGCACGGTCTGCACATGGCCCGACTCTTCGCCTTTGGGCCATAGTTTGCCGCGCGAACGGCTGTAATACACGGCGCGGCCCGTCTCCGCCGTCTTGGCGAGCGCCTCGCGGTTCATCCACGCAAACATGAGCACATCACCGGATGACTGCTCCTGCGCAATCACCGGCACCAGGCCTTGGGCATCCCAGCGGATTTCATCGAGCCAGTTCATGACACTCCAGCGGCCCTTGGCCAGGTTGACTCAGAGAACGCCTTGCGCCATCATGGCGTCAGCGATCTTGACGAAGCCGGCCACGTTGGCACCTTCGACGTAGTTGACGCTGCCATCAGAGCGCTCGCCGTAGCGCACGCAATTGCCGTGGATGTCCTTCATGATCTCGTGCAAACGCAGATCTACCTCACTGTGCGACCACGACAGGCGCATGGCGTTCTGGCTCATTTCCAGACCCGATGTAGCTACGCCTCCCGCGTTGCTGGCTTTACCCGGCGCGTACAGCGTACCGGCTTCCAGGAAGTGATCCACCGCATCCAGCGTGCTGGGCATATTGGCGCCTTCAGCCACACAGACTACGCCGTTAGCGATAAGGTGCTTGGCATCAGTTCCGTCCAGTTCGTTCTGGGTGGCGCAGGGAAGCGCAATATCAACCGGTACGTGCCAAGGGTTCTTGTCTGCTTCGAATTTGATCTTGTGCAGGCTACAGAAGTCGGCCAAACGCCCGCGCTTGACGTTCTTCCATTCCATGAGATCTTCCAGCATGCCGTGGGTGAGTCCTGCTTCGTGCACCAGGGTGCCACCAGAATCTGAAAGGGTGATGATCTTGGCACCCAGTTCCATGGCTTTTTCTGCAGCGAATTGCGCCACATTGCCGGAGCCAGAAATACTGACGCTGCGGTTTTCAAAGCCCATCTGCTTGCGGCGAAGCATCTCCTGGGCAAAATACACCGTACCGTAGCCTGTGGCTTCGGGGCGCATCAAACTGCCGCCAAAGGCAATACCCTTGCCAGTGAACACGCTGCTGGCGTCGTTGGACAGCTTTTTCATCATGCCAGCCATGAAGCCGACTTCACGCGCGCCCACGCCGATATCGCCCGCAGGCACGTCGGTGTCCGGGCCGAGATGACGATACAGCTCGGTCATCAAGGCTTGGCAAAACCGCATCACTTCGCCGTCGCTCTTGCCTTTGGGATCAAAGTCAGAGCCGCCCTTGCCTCCGCCCATGGGCAGGGTGGTCAGAGCGTTCTTGAAGGTCTGCTCGAAACCCAGAAACTTCAGAATAGAGAGGTTGACCGAAGGGTGAAAACGCATGCCGCCCTTGTACGGTCCGATGGCCATGCTGTGCTGCACGCGGAAGGCGCGATTGACCTGTGTCTGGCCTTTGTCGTTCACCCAGCTCACGCGAAACTGAATGGCACGATCCGGTTCAACCAAGCGCTCCAATATGCCGTGCTCGCGGTACTTGGGATTCTTTTCAAGGAATGGCCAGAGGCTGACGACAACCTCCTTGACGGCTTGCAGAAACTCGGGTTGGTGCGGATCGCGCTGTGTAACTGAATCCAGAAATTCCTGCATGCTCGCTGTCGTCAAAATGTTTCCCCTACTTTTGATTGTTGGATAAAAATCCGTCCCTGGCCTTCACCACGAGCTTGTCAGCATGCCAATGAGTGCATGCTCTCAAATGCGCACGGTAATTCCCCGTTCGGCCATGCGATTTTTGGCCTGGGCTACCGTGAATTCCCCGTAGTGAAAAATGCTGGCCGCCAGCACCGCGTCGGCGCCGCCGATCTGAACGCCGTCAGCCAAATCGTCAAGTGTACCCACCCCGCCTGATGCGATAACCGGTACGGTCACAGCATCGGACACGGCGCGGGTCAATTCGAGATCAAACCCCGATTTGGTGCCATCTCGGTCCATGCTGGTAAGAAGGATTTCTCCCGCGCCGTACTCCGCCATTCGGCGCGCCCACTCGACTGCATCAAGACCGGTATTCTTGCGGCCACCATGGCTATAGACGTCCCAGCCCGGGCCGCGTTCAAGCAGGTCGTCCCCAAGCCTGCGCTTGGCATCGATGGCCACCACAATGCATTGGGCACCGTATTTGGCAGACGCGTCGCGGATCACCTGCGGATTGGAGATAGCGGCCGAATTGAAACTGGTTTTGTCTGCCCCGGCATTGAGGAGCCTGCGGACGTCGTCCACCGTGCGAACACCCCCTCCTACCGTGAGCGGTATGAAAACCTGCGAAGCGACCGACTCGATGATGTGAAGGATCAGATCACGGCCATCACTGGTGGCGGTGATGTCCAGAAAAGTCAGCTCGTCTGCTCCCTGTTCGTTGTAGCGGGCCGCAATTTCAACCGGATCGCCAGCATCTCGAAGTTCGACGAAGTTGACGCCTTTGACCACTCGGCCACCCGTGACGTCCAGGCAGGGGATGATTCGTTTGGCAAGCATGGGGAATAGAGGCCTAACCGTTGAGCTCGTCGGCCCGTTCCTGGGCCTTGGCAAAATCGAGGTCACCGCTGTAGACGGCACGGCCGCATATGACCCCCTGAACGCCTTCGCCCTCTACCGCACACAAGGCTTCAATATCGGCCATGTTGGAAAGCCCGCCAGAGGCGATGACGGGGATGGTCAGCGCTTGCGCCAGTTTGACGGTGGCGTCGATGTTGATGCCGCTCAGCATGCCGTCGCGGCCGATGTCGGTGTAGATGATGCTTTCGACACCCCAGTCTTCGAATTTCTTGGCCAGATCGATCACCTCGTGCCCAGTGAGCTTGCTCCAGCCATCAGTGGCCACTTTGCCATCCTTGGCGTCCAGGCCGACAATGATGTGTCCTGCAAAGGCGGTGCAGGCGTCTTTCAGAAAGCCAGGGTTTTTGACTGCCGCCGTGCCTATGATCACGTAGGCCATGCCAGCGTCTACGTAGCGCTCGATCGTGTCCAGATCACGAATACCGCCCCCCAATTGCACCGGGATATCGTCGCCAACCTCTTTCAGGATGGATTTGATGGCGCTCATGTTCTGCGGTTTGCCCGCAAAAGCGCCATTGAGATCAACCAGATGCAGCCGGCGCGCTCCGCGCTCCAGCCATTTCGCAGCCATGGCGGCCGGGTCTTCGCTGAAAGTGGTGGCTTGGTCCATATCCCCTTGTTTGAGGCGAACGCAGTGGCCGTCTTTGAGGTCGATGGCGGGAATCAATAGCATGGCGATTAGATAAAGCGTTGCGAGAGCCCAGGCGGGTTGTTCGCGCCCCATGCGCGAGCATCTGGCCGGGCGGCCTTGAATTCAAGGTTCCCAGTGGAGGAAATTGCGATAAAGGGCTAGCCCTTGAGCAGCACTCTTTTCAGGGTGGAATTGAGTGGCGAAAATATTATCGCGCGCAATGGCGGCGGCAAAACTGCCACCATAGTCTGCCTGTCCGACGCAATGCTGCGCCTGGGACGGGCGTGCATAGTAGCTGTGTACGAAGTAGAACCAGCTGTCATCAGGAACTCCATCCCATACAGCATGAGGTTGCGCCTGTTTGACGCGGTTCCAACCCATTTGTGGAACCTTGAAACGGCTGCCATCCGGTGCCGTGCGTCCAGCAATGTCGAACTTCACCACCTGCCCGGGAATCAGGCCCAAGCCGGGGGTACCTTCCAACGTATGGCCTTCTGCGCTGTGATCGAGCAGCATCTGCATACCCACACAAACCCCAAAGAGCGGCTTGGTGCTGGCGGCGTCCAGAACCGCTTCAAGCAGGCCAGATGCGCGAAGTTGCTGCATGCAGTCTGCCATGGCGCCCTGTCCGGGCAGAACCACCCGATGCGCATCTCTGACCACACTGGCGTCAGAGGTCACGATCGCCTTGACGCGCGTATCCGCAGTGGCATGCATGACAGCCTGCGCCACAGAGCGCAGGTTGCCCATGCCGTAATCGATTACCGCAACGGTCTGGTTAACTAAAGGATTCATAATTCCTGGCGCATTCACATAGCGCAGCAAGATGATTTTATTCAGTTTTTGGCGCCAGTCATTCGGAATGTCCCATGGCCTTACCCAAGCGGTGAGTTACCATTATCGGCCTCACCTGGGCGAGATCGCCGCCTGGGTAATCTGCAAGGATTTCGAGGCTTGGATTGCCAACAGCATGTCCCCATCAGGCCTGCCGCTCACCCAAGGTGCATAAGTTCATGCGTTCTGACGACTTCAACTACAGGCAAGCAGCCTGCGCGACATTTAGTCTGCTCCTTGCAGGCTGCGGCTCATCCAGCGCACCGAGCCACGTTTTCTTTGGCGCTTACTTTCCTTCCTGGTTGCTGTTTGCACTGCTCTGGGGCATGCTGGCAGTAGCCGTACGCGTGGTCATGGTTCTCATGGGCGCGGGAGCCACCTGGCCCTGGCCACTGGCTCTTTGCCTTGCTGGCGGGTTTCTGCTGGCACTGGTTTTGTGGTTTTTCGCTGCGGGAGCACTGCCATGAGAGCTGCTGGCCAGCATCGTCCCCTCAAGTGGCGGCGCGCTTTCGTGATCGCCGTCGTGGCAGTGGCCATAGGCGCAGGTGCCTGGCTGCTCCATCAGAAAACTCAGATGGTTTCTTCGGATGATGCCACGCTCGATGCTGAGGTGGTCCACATCGCCTCGACGGTCGGGGGGCGCATCAGCCGCATTGCGGTGAAAGAAAACAGTAGCGTCCGGGCCGGTGAAGAGCTGTTCCAGATCGACCCCGAACCGCTGCAATTAGCCGTTAATCAGGCGGAGGCTGACTTGGCACTGGCCCGTGCAACGCTGGCGACGCAGCAGCGCGGCGTTCACACGCAACGCTCCGCCGTGTCACAGGCAGCCGACCAGACGCGCAGAGCCGAAACCAACCTGGCCCTTGCTCATCGCACAGTAGAGAGGCTACGCCCCCTGGCGGCCAAGGGCTACGTCCCGCAGCAGCAACTGGACCAAGCTGAAACGGCAGAGCGCGACGCCGAGACGAGCTTGCGTCAGGCCCAGGAGCAGGCGCGCGCTGCCGGACAGGCCGTGGGAACAGATGACGGAGGCCTGGCAACAGTGCGCGCACGGGAAGCCGCCTTGGGGCTCGCACGGCATGCGCTGGCCAGCGCGACAGTTCGCGCACCACATGATGGTCGCGTTGCCGGCCTGACCGTGACCAGCGGAGAAATCGTCGCGCCTTCCCAATCGCTTTTCACTCTGGTGGTTTCCAACGAGTGGTCTGCCGTGGCCAATATGCGCGAGTCGGATCTCTCGAAAATTGCGAAGGGAGACTGCGCGACGGTGTATTCCATGATCGACCGGCGCACAGCGCTTCGCGGCACGGTTCAGGGCATTGGAGCGGGAGTCTTGGATGCGGATCGCATTGCCTTGCCGCGAAGTCTTCCATATGTGCAGAAATCCATGAATTGGGTCCGCGTGGCACAGCGTTTTCCCGTGCGCGTAGATTTGCATGAGCCCCCCGACGGCCTGATGCGGCTGGGTGCGAGCGCGGTGATCGAGATCCGCCATGGCAGCGCCTGCCCTTGAATCTGCTGCATCCACGGCGCTGATGCCTCAACTGTGGTCCCTGCCCGCTCTCCTGCGCCCCACGCCGGGGCGGCTTGAGTTCGCCCTGCGTTTGACGCTGATCTGCACGCTGAGCGTGGCCGTGGCCGAGTGGTTCCACACGCCAGAGGTCGCGCTGACAGCCTATGTGGGCTTCTTTCTGATCCGAGCAGACCGCGCCACTAGCGTCGCCGTGGGATTGGGTATGCTGGTGCTGGCATCCCTGCTGATCGGCCTGGTGGCGCTGATGGCCAACGGCCTGATTGGCCAGCCTGCCGCCCTGCTGGCCAGCATGACCCTGATTGCGTTTGCCTTGTTTTTCCTGACCTCAGCAAGCAAGCTGGCCCCTGTGGGCGGGATCCTGGCCTTGATCACCACCTATGCGCTCTCACTGATCGGCGCGCTTCCGATAGGCGAATTGGCGACACGCGCGTTGCTCTATGCCTGGCTGATGGTGGCCATCCCTGTGGGCGTGTCGACAGCCGTCAATCTGCTGTTCGGGCCAGCGCCACGCCGTCTGGCTGAAGCTGCATTGGCACACCGACTGGCGGCCGCGGCAACCGTGCTGCGAGCTGCCGATGATGAGAGCCGCGATGAATTGCGACAACTGCGGATGCAAGGCACAGCTGAAATCCAGTCCTGGTTGCGGCTTGCCAGGCTGGAGCACACCAGCTCCGCAGAAACCATCCATGCTCTAAGCCACGCCAGCGAATCCATCACGCGCGTGCTTGTCCTTGTCGATTCGCTGGACCATTCTTTGACGATACCGGAGGTGCGGATCAGCGTGGCGAACACGCTGGAAGGCATGGCCGACATCTTGGAGAACGGGGCTTACCCAGTCGAAGTGGAGTTGCCGGTCTTTTCCGCCACTGCACTGCCTGAGCCCGCCCACTGTGCAATGGCCGCGTTGCGACGGACGCTCGCTCACTTTACGAATACTGGTGAGCCGGCTCCGACCGACCCAGAGGGAAGCGCAGGCTTTTTCGCAGCCGACGCGTTCAGCAACCCAGGGCACACGCGCTTTGCGATCAAAGCGACCGGTGCAGCCATGTTTTGCTATCTTTTTTATCACGCGTTAGGCTGGAATGGCATTCACACAGCCTTCATCACCTGCTTCATCGTCGCGCTGAGCACCACCGGTGAAACTGTACAGAAGCTGAGCTTGCGCATCGCAGGTTGCCTGCTCGGTGCTGCCCTCAGCCTGGTGGCTCTGCTCTGGATATTGCCAGCCATAAGCGGTCTGGCAGGTCTACTTGGCTTGGTCTTTGCGGTCACGTTGGGTGCAAGCTGGGTAGCAGCAGGCAGCTCTCGCATCTCCTATGCGGGTTTTCAGATCGCTTTTGCGTTTTATCTTTGCGTGCTGCAGGGGAACGGACCGTCTTACGACCTGGGGCTGGCTCGTGACCGGGTCGTTGGCATTCTGATCGGCAATGCGGTCGTCTACCTCGTTTTCACACGTCTGTGGCCCGTAAGTGTGGCCTCTCGGCTGGACTCCCTCCTGGCCCTGATGCTGCGCCGGCTGGCGCGCATCGCCCAAGCGCCGGCAACTCGACTGGCCCATGTCGAGTTGGCCAAAGTTGAAGCCGGATATTCCGCCGCGGCTACGGACCTGGCCCTTTTGGCTTACGAGCCCTCCAACGTGCAGCCCGACCCGCAGTGGATAGCGCAACGTGAACGGACGTTGGAATCGACCTATGCATTGACTGGACCGATTGCTCTTCAGGACGGTGATCCTGCCTTGAGCAAACTGCTGAATTCACTGGCCCGGCAGATTGAAACCGAGACGGCCACTGAAGAGTTGTTGGTCCCTACGCGAATTTCATGGCTGCAGCAGCCCTTGCAAACCGTGGTCGATGCAGTACAGAAGCAAACCGATGTCAACCCTATCCCCATCTAGGCTCCTGGCCTTTTCTGTCACGCTGGGAATGCTCGGCGGTTGCGCAACGCCAACTCCTCAGCTGGCGCCTCCTCGTCCGGACGCGGCCTGGCAACCGAACAGCAGCTCCAAGGATTTCGTTCTGCCGCCAAAGCCGGCTCTGGCAGAGCTCAGCCCCACGCCAGGCATAGATACACTCCACCCGTATTCCCTGGCGGAGTTGATAGATCTCGCGCAGCGCAACCACCCTGCCACCCGGATCGCGTGGATTGCAGCACGAAATGCCGCCACGACGACCGAGATAGCACAAAGAAGCTGGCTTCCCAGGCTATCTGCCACGGTGCTGGCAGGTGCGCGGCACCGGCATGGAGAAGCTGGTGGCCAGATAGTGTCTGTGGACAGCGAAAGAAATGGCCACGCGGCTGCGGGCATTCTTTCGCTTCAGTGGCTGCTGTTCGACTTTGGCGAGCGCGCGGCTATTGCAGAAGGAGCTGGGCATGAGGCCATGGTCGCCAACATTGGATTCACCGCAGCCCATCAGCAAATCATTGAAGCGGTCAGCCTGGCCTACTATGCTCACAGTGCTGCGCGGGCACGAGTGGGCGTAGCGCAAAGCGCCTTGGCCAACAGCCGCCAGGTCCTGGAAGCCGCCCAGGCACGCTTTAAACAAGGTATTGGCACCGTGCTTGAAGTGGCTCATGCCCAGCAGGCGGTTGCTCAGGCGGATCTTGCCAGGGTACAGGCCAACGGAAGAGAGCGCGACACCTACCACTCTCTGATTGCCGCAATGGGCATCTCACCGCTGACACCCCTGAAACTGGCAGAAGCTCCGAATCCTCGACTCGGACTTGCAGACAAGGAGCCCATCGAGCGTCTCGTGGCGGACGCCCTTGCTCGCCGTCCGGATATCCAGGCTGCCTACGCGACGCTCCAAGCCAGCCGTGCAGGCGCCAAGGCAACGGAAGCGGCCCGAATGCCCAAAGTATTCCTGGCAGCTTCAGCCTCACGAAGCAGCGCAAGCAATGTGACGACTTTGCCTGGCTTGGGGCAAGATGGCCCCACGCTCAATCTCTCTGGCAGTGGCTCCGGGGTCGGCGCGTTCATCGGCGTCACCATTCCTCTATGGGACGGCGAAACCCGCTCATCCATGCAGATGCAGGCGTATCAGCGCGTAGAAGCAGCCCAGGCACGTCTTGATAGAGTACGCCAACAGGCTGTGCAGCAAATAGTAGTCGCCCAGGATGCGCTTTTCACAGCGCTGGCTTCTGTAGAGGCTGCGACGCAGCTGCGTATGGCCTCCCGTGTGACTCAGGAGGCGGCATCAGACGCTTATCGCCACGGGATAGGGACCGTCACGGCCGTCACCTTGGCCGAAACACAACTGCTCGAAGCTGGACAACTTCTGGCCGACGCACGTGCCGCCGCTCAATCGGCTGCGGTCACACTGGCGCTGGCAACGGGCGCGCTGGGGTCCGCGCCCAGACCTTGAACAAGCGACTAGGGCGTGTTAGCAGGCCTTAAAGCACACCCTTGGTTGAAGGTATTTGCCCTTCGGCACGTGGGTCAGGCGTCAGTGCCATGCGAAGCGCACGGCCAAAAGCCTTGAATACGGTTTCGGCCTGGTGGTGGGCGTTGACGCCTTTGAGGTTGTCAATGTGCAGCGTGACAAACGCGTGATTGACAAAGCCCTGAAAGAACTCGTGGAACAACTGGGTGTCGAAACTGCCAATCATGCCGCTGGTGAATTTCACGTCAGACACCAGGCCAGGGCGGCCAGAGAAGTCGATCACCACCCGAGAAAGCGCCTCATCCAATGGGACGTAGCTGTGACCGTAGCGGGTGATGCCTTTCTTGTCGCCCACCGCTTCCTTGACGGCCTGGCCGATGGCAATGCCTACGTCTTCCACCGAGTGGTGGCCGTCAATATGCAAGTCGCCCTCGCACTGGACGTCAAGATCAATCATGCCGTGGCGGGCAATCTGATCGAGCATATGGTCAAAAAAGCCAATGCCCGTCGCCAGACGTGACTGGCCTTTGCCGTCCAGGTTGAGGCTGACCTTGATTTTGGTCTCGGCGGTATTGCGGGTGACTTCTGCGGTACGTGGAATATTCATAGGGATGCTTGCAGAGCGGCCAGCATCTGCTCATTTTCACTCTGAGTGCCCACGGTCAGTCGCAGGCAATTGGCCAGTAAAACATGCATTGTAGAAACGTTCTTGACCAAGACCTTTCGCGCCCTCATGCCATTGAAGGTTTTCGCGGCGTCAGGCAGTCGCACCAGCAGCATATTCGCTTCGCTGGGATAAGCATGCACACCAGGCAGTGCGTTCAGCGCCGCGACGAGCTTTTCACGCTCAGTGCGTATATCTACAGCCTGCTGGGCGAACACATCCTGATGCTCCAAGGCAAACAAGGCGCATTCTGCATTCAGCACACTCACGTTATACGGAGGGCGCAGTTTGTCGAGCTGATGAACGATAGCTGCAGGGCCCATGAGATAACCGAGACGCACACCCGCCAAGCCGAACTTGCTGAGCGTGCGCATAACCAGCACGTGCCGGTGCCGATCAGGTTCAGCCTGGACCGACTCCATCCAGCTGCGGGCAGCAAAGGGTTGGTAGGCTTCATCCATGACCACCAGCCCCCCTTGCGCGCCCTGGGC
Organism: Comamonadaceae bacterium; assembly: GCA_015999985.1. GTDB lineage: Bacteria > Pseudomonadota > Gammaproteobacteria > Burkholderiales > Burkholderiaceae_C > Ottowia. The sequence continues at coordinate 21,238 of JAECRA010000019.1, read as the reverse complement.
ATCTATAAGGCGGTCAATTACGCCCTGGTTCCAGAGCGTGCCGGTGGGATTGTTGGGATAAGCCAGGTAAAGCACAGCCGGGCGATGCATCGCAATGGCCTCCAGCATGGCCGCTTCGTCCAATTCAAACTGCTCTGTGAGCGGCACGCCTCGAAAGGCCAGCCCCTGGAACTGCGCACTCATGCCGTACATCACAAAGCCTGGCAGAGGAGCCAGGATCACCTCGGGCTCTTGCGCCGAGCCTGGCCGCACAAATGCCATGGCCAGCAGGCTGATGAGTTCGTCCGAACCATTGCCCAACATCAACGACCAATCTGAAGGCAGCTCAGCGTACTTGGCCAGAGCCAGTTTCAGATCCTCCACGCGCGCGCCGGGGTAACGATTGATGGCCACCTCGCCCAGACGTCTGCCCAGCTCAGCTCGAAGCACAGATGGCAGGCGGTGCGAATTCTCCATCGCGTCCAGCTTCAGCATGCCCGCTGAATCCTGTACCGCATAGGCGTGCATGCCCTGTACGTCCTGACGGATGCGGGAAAGCGGGTCGAGCAATTGAGTTTCCGTATTCATGAAGCGTTTTTGGCAAAAGTGCCCTGGAACAGGCCACCGATGCTACAAGAACTCGGATCTTGAATCTAAACTCAGGGGTGACGACTCCAACTATGGGTCGTCAACACCTTCACTCTTGACAGGTCTTCACCGTTGCGAGCGGCGGCGCCATCCAAAAAAACCGGCCATGATGAGTCCCAGAGCAGCCAGGCCCGCAGGCGCTAGTGTCGGAACTGCCGCGACAGACTTCGCAGCATCAGGGTCATAGCCCACCTGGAAGCCAACACCGTCGTTGCCCCCTACATCCGTCACGAAGATCATCTTGATTTCGGAATAGTAGCCCTGCAATTGCATCACCCCGCACCCACGCCCGCTTGGAACGTTTGGATCAGCTACCGTGCTTTTGCTACAGCCTTCTCTCGGGAAGGAAGGGCTGAATGGCAGGCGATCAAGCCTTCTGGTGCCAGCCACGAACTGCGCAGACGTATTGGTCACGGCCGAAATGCTGGCCGTACCGCCCACAAAATTCGTGGTTTGTGAAAAGTCCACATGCGAGTTGTCAAGGCTGTAGATCAGCACCTGGGGATTGAATACAGGATGGTCGAACCGCAAAGTTACAAGGCTTGCAGTAGCTCGGGCTGCAATGACGTACTGCATGTTGCCCATCGCAGATGCCGGCCATATCCCAGCACCGTTCGGGTAGACCGTGTTGCCGCTGATGACGTCTGTGGCGTTGTTATCCCAAATGTCGTAGGAGTTATAGGGAGGATTGACACTGGGCGTACTTGCAATGCTTGGCCCTGAACTCGTCATGGTCACCGAAACGCCGCCTAAAGTCCCGGTCAAACTCGTGCCTGACGTCCCCACCGGGCTGACCTGGAGCCATACAGGCGCGGCCTGAAGATTGGAGCCAAAGAGGGCTGCTGCCAGCAGGACCACAGCACCACCGATACGCGAAGCAAAGATCATGATCACACCCCAGTAAGGAAATGCGAACGAAAAGCCGCACTTGCACTCATTGCATTCTTTGCTTTTTCTTTGGAAAGCCCCCGTCACCACACTCTTCACACATGACAAGATTGAGACTTTTTTCACATATCTAGTGAATAGTTTTCATACCAGAGGCTAGCCGCAGGAGCTCAGTGCGCTCCTAACATCTGCAGCACATAGCTCTGCGAGAGTGAGCCCGGCCGGTCCCCTCTGCTTCGAGTTGATCACAAGCTATTGCAAGGTGTCTTCCCGTATCCGCGCCTCTGAAGGGGTCATGCCGTAGCGCTGCCTGAAGCTGCGGTTGAAATAGGACAAATCCCCAAAACCGGCATCAAAAGCGATGGTCTGGATGCTGCTTGCCAGCAGGCGAGGGTCTCGCAATCGGCGGTACACCAGGGCGAGTCGTTGCTCCCTCACCAGGGCACTGAAAGCCACGCCTTCACGTGCCAGCAGCATATGAAGATAGCGGGGGGTGATGCCCTGGCGCTTAGCGAGCACCTCCGCGGACAGTGATGTGTCGGTGAAATGGGCTGCAATGTCATTTTTGATGGCCAGGACACGCGCGGATCGTGCGCCGCGGACATGGGCTGTATGGGCCACGTCTCCTGTAGCCCCCATCGCCAGAGCTGCCAAATCATGCATGTGCAACGTGGCTGCACGGCGCAATTCCGGTGTGGACAGCTCATCATGGTCACGCAACATATAGGCGTAGCGCATCATCATGGCCGATGCCGAATGTCCGCGCAAAGGTTTCAGCATGCTGGCATCGACATCCACCCCCATGGATGTCAAGAGTGAGCGACTCAGGGTGACTTGACACAAATGCGCCAACGTGTGCATTGCCACCGACTCTGGGTGATGGGAGCCAGCAAAAACGATGTCTCCATTGCCCATGCTCCATTCACGGGAGCGAGCCCCGATCGAACCGCGCCCCTCGTAGATGCCCATCATCAAGATAGCGTCGTCAGCGCCAATGGACGCTGGGTGAATGCAACGCGAAGGAGACGCTTGTCCGATCAGGATGCCCATTTGCCCGAAAGTGCTGATCGTGCCAGTCACCATCAACGGATGGCCATAGAGCGGTTCCACCTGAATGCCGCCAAAGAACTGCTCGAACTTTTCCTGAAAAGCCGTCAGTTGGTTCGGATCATGAATTGGAGGGCTCCGCAGCGAAAGCGTTGCCGACTGATCACCGGAAAAACTTCTTTTCATGACGACCCCTTGTTGCTTATTTCCAGACCTGACCAGTTCAGTTTTTTTTGGATCGGATAAATAGTCAGAGAAGTTCACTTTAAACCATATGGAGTTCACTGGAGTCCAAGCGAAAAAAGCAGCATTGTTCTATCTTCGATGGCAAGTGGGTACGTACACCCATGACCTCGGCAATCAAGTTTTGCTTCTGGAAGCTTCACTTGTTTTTTGCTCAAGATGGATGGGTGCGCAAACGCAGATGCACGCAAGTTCATCCCCAAACGGCTCCTACGCCTTTCAAGCTCAAAAAGCGCTTCGATCATGAAACATAAGCTTCTCGCACTTGCCGGCCTTCTGCTTCCCTGGACGCTTGCTCAGGCTCAAACTTCCGCACAGGCCTATCAGGCACTTGATGGGCCTGTGAACGCCGACGTCATTCGATGGCTTGACTTCTCAGGCATGACGGGCGCGGGACCAAGCTATTCGCAGGACTTTCTGTTTGACGTGCCTTCGCCGAGCGGCGTGAGCACTCAGTTGGCTCTTACCCTTGAACGCGGCTCCATCTTGGCCACGTACCACGGCACCTTAAGCGCTCGGCCGCTGCCTGCATATGTGGGCGCACAACCGAACCGTGGATCGACGTTTGGACTGACGGCGCGCTACCGCCCCGATACCGCTGCGCGCGAGCCGGCACTGCGCAGCCGGGGAGGCATCATGCGGCTGAATCTGAATCAATTAGTCCTTACCAATCCAGCCGGGCATGAACTGCAATTCCAGATGGTCGCAGTGGATGCAGAGGAAACCACCCCCCTCGGCAATAGTCAAACCGAAGGAATCCGTTTCACCACGGACGGCGGCGACTGGATCGACCCAGTCCAGTTGACGCCCCTGGCAGGTCAACTGGCCGCGACTGTGTTGGCAAGCTATCCCGATCCCAAGAGCGTGTTGCTTCAAAGCCGCCTACCCTTGCTGCCAGAAAACTACGCTGCCTCAGCCTGGATGCACACCACCACCAATCCGAGCAACATCATCGCCATTCTAGGCACGGAGCCCAGCCCTGGCGACCAGTCAGAAGCACAGGCGGTGGCGTTTGGTGTGATTCCCCTCATTCCAGAAGCGCGCGTTACCTGCACACCGGCCACGCTGGTCGATACCGCAGGTCAAAGCGCCACCTGCACCGTTGATGTCATCAATCCTCCGCGCTCAGCCTATGCCATTGGCCTGACCTTGACGGGCGATGCAGCGCGCTTTAGCTCCAATTGCGCAAGCGTTGCATTCGCTGAGCTTCAAACGCAAGCTACATGTACGATTTCAGCCACCCCGAACACCACGCCGGGCGATGGTACAGCGCCGGTCACTGTGGCTGTCAGCTCCGGGGGTGCGGAGCCCTCATGGGTAGTCGCGGGCACGCCGCAGACCGTCACCGTACGAGATGACGATGGCCCTTCCGGAGCGGGGGTGACGGCCGTGCCGACGCTTGGCGAGTGGATGTTGACGATGTTGGGCCTGGGCTTAGGCGCCTTGGGACTACGCCGCATCCGTAGTCGCGGATAGCACGCTTAAAGTGCTTGCCCGCAGAAGAAGGCCAGTCCAACAGCACCGGTTGTGCATTCTGCGTGGCTGCTCAGCTCAGGACGACAGCCGCATCTCCGCTGCACCTGCGTGGGCCTGCAGACCCTCTCCCAGGGCCAAGACACGAGCGATACGGCCCAGCTTCTGAGCACCGGCCTGGCTGACCTCAATCAGGCTGCTGCGCTTTTGAAAGTCGTATACAGACAGAGGAGATGAGAACCGCGCCGTACCGCTGGTAGGCAGCACGTGATTGGGACCCGCGCAGTAGTCGCCCAATGACTCGCTGGTATACGCCCCCAGGAAAATGGCGCCAGCATGCCTCAGCAGCGGCTCCCAGCGATGCGGATCATTGCTGCTGACTTCCAGGTGTTCTGGAGCGATGCGGTTGCTGATCTCACACGCCTCTTCCATACTGCGCGTGTGTATCAAGGCGCCACGGCCGGTGAGGCTCTTGGCAATGATTTCAGCGCGAGGCATGGTCGGAAGCAAACGGTCTATCTCGCGCTGTACGGCGTCTATGTAGGCCGCGTCCGGGCTCAGCAGAATGCTCTGAGCCAGCTCATCGTGCTCTGCCTGGCTGAACAGATCCATAGCCACCCAATCAGGTCGGGTGCTGCCATCAGCCAACACCAGGATTTCGCTTGGCCCGGCGATCATGTCGATGCCCACAGTGCCAAAGACATGCTTTTTGGCGCTGGCCACGTAGGCGTTTCCGGGGCCAGTGATCTTGTCCACTTTGGGCACTGTCGCTGTGCCATACGCCAGCGCCGCCACAGCTTGCGCGCCTCCGATGGTGAAAGCACGGCTGACCCCAGCGACGTAGGCCGCAGCAAGCACCAGCGGGTTTTTCTCACCTCGGGGGGTTGGCACGACCATCACAATCTCTCCCACACCGGCCACATGTGCAGGAATGGCGTTCATCAGCAGGCTGCTGGGGTAGGCTGCCTTGCCCCCCGGTACATAGATGCCCACTCGGTCCAGAGGAGTGATTTTCTGCCCTAGCAGGGTTCCGTCTTCATCACGGTAAGTGGCTGTTTCTCCACCCTGGCGTTTCTGCCACTCGTGGTAGCGCCGGATGCGCGCGGCCGCAACCTCCAAGGCTTCCCGCTGAACCGCTGGCAAACTCTCGAACGCCGCCTTCAGTTCGTCAGGCTTCAGTTCAAGCCCAGCCATGCTGATTTCTGCCAGATGGTCAAACCTTGCCGTGTATTCCAGCACCGCAGCGTCGCCGCGAGTCCGCACATCAGCAAGGATTTCCTTCACCCGATCTTCGATGGCCGCATCCTGCTCATCACTCCAATGCAGGCGAGCAGCAAATTGCTGCTCGAAATCGGCGCTGGTGGTGGACAAACGAGCAGGGACAGCGATGAAAGTCATGGTTTGGAAGCTCCTTTTGAACTCCGTCAGGCGGGGACAACAACTGGGCCTACGGCCGCAGCAAAAGAATCGATGATGCGGCGAATGGGTGCAGTCTTGAGCTTGAGTGCCGCCTGGTTGACCACCAGACGCGAGCTGATATCCATGATGTGCTCGACCTCTACCAGATTGTTGGCCTTGAGCGTCTTGCCCGTACTCACCAGATCGACAATGGCGTCAGCCATGCCGGTCAAAGGAGCCAACTCCATGCTGCCATAGAGCTTGATCAGGTCAACGTGAACGCCCTTGTCTGCAAAAAAATTGCGGGCAATAGCGGTGTACTTGGTCGCCACGGTGATGCGGCTGCCTTGGCGGACAGCGCGCAGGTAATCAAAACCGGCAGGGGCAGCGACGGCCATGTGGCATTGCGCAATCCGCAGATCCAAGGGCTGGTACAGCCCCGCGCCACCATGCTCGATCAACACGTCCTTACCAGTCACGCCGATATCGGCTCCGCCGTATTCCACATAAGTAGGCACATCGGTGGCACGAACCAGCACCACGCGAACACCTTCCTGATTGGTCGGAAGGATGAGTTTCCTGGACTTTTCAGGATCTTCGAGTACTTCGATGCCCGCGGCAGCCAGAAGCGGCAGCGTTTCCTCAAAGATCCGGCCCTTGGATAACGCGAGGGTAATCATGACTGGACTCTCTGAATATCCGCCCCGATCAAGCGCAGCTTTTCTTCCATCTGGTCGTAGCCGCGGTCGAGGTGATAGATGCGGTCGATCATGGTTTCGCCCTCGGCCACCAGCCCGGCAATGACCAAGCTGGCAGAAGCGCGCAGGTCAGTTGCCATGACGCTGGCGCCGGACAGGTTTTGCACACCGTCGATCATGGCGGATCTACCGTCCACGTGAATAGCTGCGCCCAGCCGCGTCAGTTCGTTGACGTGCATGAACCGGTTTTCGAAGATGGTCTCACTGACCATGCTGGAGCCGGCAGCCACACAATTGAGTGTCATGAACTGCGCCTGCATGTCGGTTGGAAAGCCCGGATATTCGCTGGTGCGAAAGCTCTGGGCCTTCAGCGCTCTGCCACCGAGGCTGCGGATCGTAATGGCGTGTGCTTTGGGTCCGCCCTCGCAATCGGGGCCTCCCAACGCCTCGATCTCGGCACCGGCGTCACGGAGCTTTTCGATCACGGCATCCAGATGGTGGGCGCAAGCGTTGTTCAAAGTTGCTTCGCCTCCCGTGGCTGCTACGGCACACAGGAAGGTGCCGGCCTCTATGCGGTCGGCCACCACCTCATGCGTGCAGCCATGCAGTTTCTCAACGCCGACGATACGAATGCGGCTGGTGCCGTGGCCCTCAATGCGCGCCCCCATCTTGATAAGCATCTCGGCGAGATCGGTGATCTCTGGCTCCTGCGCAGCATTTTCCAGCACAGTCTCACCCTCCGCGAGGGTGGCAGCCATGAGAAAGTTTTCCGTGCCTGTCACGGTCACCATATCGGTGGTGATACGTGCGCCCTTCAGGCGCGTGCGGCCTTCTGGCAAACGCGCCAGCATGTAGCCGTGCTCCACATCGATCTCAGCGCCCATGGCCTGCAGACCTTTGATGTGCTGGTCTACAGGCCTCGAACCAATGGCACAGCCACCGGGCAAGGAAACCTTGGCACGTCCAAATCGCGTCAGCAAAGGCCCCAAGGCCAGTACGGAGGCGCGCATGGTCTTGACCAATTCGTACGGCGCCTCAGGAGTGATGGCCCCTCCGGCATTGAAGGTCATACCGCCCCGCTCGCCTTGGGTTTCGGTCACGCAACCCATGTTGTCGAGCAGTTTACGCATGGTGCGCACGTCCTGAAGGCGCGGCACGTTGGTCAGCACTACAGGTTCTTCGGTCAGTAGCGCTGCGCACATTTCGGGCAATGCAGCATTCTTTGCGCCGGAAATCACGACCTCGCCCCGAAGTGGCCGGCCTCCGCGGATCAGCAATTTGTCCATGTCATGCAGGATTTTTTTGATATTCGGTGGGTGTGAGCGTTTTCATTGACAAGGCATGTACCTCATCGGTCTTCATGCGATCGCCAAGGGCAGCATACACACGCTGATGGCGTGCGATAGGGCGCAGGCCTTCGAAGGCAGACGAGACAATGGTCGCGAACCAGTGGCGTCCGTCGCCTTCAACGCTGAGGTGCTCGCACGGCAGGCCGGCGGCAATGATGGATTGGAGTTCTTGCGCAGTCATGATCTTGGTTGAATAGCGTCGAGGCGGAAAAATACCACCTTGTCACGCACCGGAGTTCGAGTTTCGAGACTCCAGCGCGTCTTCAGCCTCTTAATTTGTATCCGATTTTCAGGAGATGGAGCGTCAACAGCGCAACGCCGAGGCAGCTGGCCCCAGAGACCGCCAGGCTCAGCCAGGGGGAAACGTCGCTCACACCAAAGAAACCGTACCTGAATCCATCAATCATGTAGAAAAACGGATTGAAATGGCTGAGTTTCTGCCAAACCCCCGGCAGGGAATGAATGGAATAGAAGACACCCGCCAGAAAGGTCATGGGCATGATCACAAAGTTCTGGAAGACCGCCATTTGGTCGAACTTGTCTGCCCACAGGCCCGCGAGTAAACCCAGCACCCCCATCAGCGACGTGCCCAGGAACGCGAATACGAAGATCCAGACTGGTGCCGCCGCCTGTGCAGGCGCATAGAACAGCGTGATGAGATACACACCGGTACCCACCAGCAGGCCGCGCAAAATGGCCGCGCCGACGTAGGCGATGAACCAATGCCAAGGCCCCAGGGGAGTCAGCAGCACGAACACAAGATTGCCCATGATCTTGCTTTGCACCAGGCTGGACGCGCTGTTGGCAAATGCGTTTTGCAGCATGCTCATCATCACGAGGCCAGGCACCAGAAATGCCACGTAGCTCACGCCGGGGTAGACCTGCACCCGGTCGCTCATCACATGCCCGAAGATCAGCAGGTAGAGCACCGCTGTGAGGACCGGCGCAGCAATGGTCTGAAATGCTACGCGCCAAAACCGCAGCACTTCCTTTTTGAGGAGCATCTTCCACCCATCATTGGGCGCTGGCACGGCCTCGAGATGCGGAGAAACTTTGATGGACGCAGGCCGAGTAATGTCTGAATTGGTCATACAGTGGCCGCCTCCGCCAAGCCGGCTTCTGTGACGCCGGTCTCCGGGGCCCCGTTCATGAGTTCGATAAACACATCTTCCAGATCCGCCTTGCGAATTTCGACGTCTTCGGCCGCTACCCCAGCCTCTCGCAACGCTGCAAGATGGCGTTCGATGGCCGCAGGACCATCGGCTGGCATTTCCACAATGCGGCCAGTGACTCGTGCCAGTCTTGCCAGGTGCTCCGGCAGTGGGCTGTCCGTCTTGAAGTGCAGCACGTTGGACGTCGCGTTGCTAAGCAAAGTGCTGGTTTTTTCTAGTGCGATCACCCGCCCCTTCTTGAGCATGGCCAGCCGCGAGCACAGAGCTTCGGCCTCTTCCAGATAGTGAGTGGTCAACAGAACAGTGTGTCCACGCCGGTTGAGTTCAGCGACGAACTGCCAGAGTGTCTGGCGCAACTCGACATCGACACCCGCAGTCGGTTCGTCGAGCACGATGACAGGGGGTTTGTGCACCAGGGCCTGCGCCACCAACACGCGGCGCTTCATGCCGCCCGAGAGCTGCCTCATGTTGGCACCAGCCTTGTCAGTCAGACCCAGTCCTTGAAGGAGTTCATCGATCCAGGCACCATTACGGTGGAGACCGAAATAGCCGGACTGGAAAACCAGCGCTTCGCGCACGGTAAAAAATGGATCGAAGACCAATTCCTGGGGAACGATTCCCAAATGACGGCGCGCCTGGACAAAATCCTGCCTGACATCAAAGCCGTGGACTTTGATGCTTCCGCTGCTGGCTCGCGCAAGGCCAGCCAGGATGGAGATCAAGCTGGTTTTACCGGCACCATTGGGACCGAGCAGGCCGAAAAATTCGCCTTCTTCGATATCGAAGCTGACGTTATCAAGCGCTTTGAGAGGAGATGAGCCGGGTCGACCGGAGGCCTCGTAGACCTTCGAGACCGACTGGATTGATATAGCGGGCATAAGCTTAACCCTTGATTTTACGTGTTTGAGCGTATCGGCGTGCGATCAGCCCCAACCTCCAGGCTACAAGTGCGTGAATCTGTGCTTGAAGTTCACACTTGTTTGAAAAGCAGACTGCCCGTTTGCAACAGAGACGCGCCGTTTTGAGTCGTGAAATTGATTTCGTTCAGATCTCGCCCATGATTGACCGAAATCTTCACCGAGGGGCCTGCACGGTCATCTGCCAAGGGGGTAAGTAGCTGGTAACCCATGTCAGCACCCCCAAACAGCACGTACCCAGGCAGTTCGGCAAGTGTGCCCACGGTTACCCGCATGTCGTCAGTCACGGCCCAGGACACTGCTTCAGCGGACTCGTTAGTCGGTGACCACTTACTTTTCAATCTGGCTTGCCAAGCAGCAGAAAGTGCCGGCAACGGCTCCAGTTGCTGGGCAATCGGCAAGGTAATTCGCCCTAGACCTGCGCCTGGAAGTACACGCTGGATCAGGTAACGGAAACGAATCGCCTTGCCGGACGCATCAGTACCCGAAGCTTCAGAGAAGCGAAAGCTCGGCAGCGAACCATTGTCAGTCCACCACCAACCGTCGTTGCGGTACTGAAGACGGGGAGTGTCCTTCAAAAACGGGACCCATTCCTGGCCGTTCCATTGATTGAGCGTGAGGCCACCATCCCTGTCCAAACCGACCTGAATTGGTGCCTTGTAATTGCCATATATCCCAGCCACTTCTCCCGCGTTGGCAGGGGTCGCCAGACCAGGCACGGTGGTCACCACCGTCGGAGGAAGCGCTGCGAGGGTCCCCTCCTCTTGCAATGCGCGCAGCAAGATGCCCTCTGCAATCGCAAGCGCTTTTCCGCCGTATGCAGAATTGCCAGTCAGCAGCAATCCCATCTGAGCGTCTGGCAATACAAAGAACTCCGTGGAGAAAAAAGCCGTTCCGCCATTTTTTTCCCAGGCAAAGATGTTGGCATGAGCCAGCCCTGGTTGCCGCACACTGTCCCAGCCAAGGCCCCAACGCCATTCCGGCGAAGGATTGATCTGCAGATTTTGGGTCTGATCGGTCCCCATGGCCGCTAGGCCGGCCGCAGAGACGATTCGGGTGCCCTGGAACACGCCGCCCCCCAGGAACATTCGAGCGAGGTTCATCATGTCGGAAGGTGTGGAGCTCAGCCCGCCCGTTGCGAACGCATTGACGAACTCGAGAGGGTATTGCTTGCCTTCATAGCGCGGATAGGCGAACTCTCCGACGGGCTTAGCAGCGCGCAGGAAGCCGGAGTCGTTCATTTTCAAAGGCTTGAGAATGTGCTGCTCGACAAAATCTGCATACGCCTGGCCGGTGACTGCCAGCACCACCTGTTCAAACATGGTGAATCCGTCATTGCAGTACACGGCCAGTTGTCCAGGCAAATGCTTTAGATGCGCGTTCGCAAGTTCGCGCTCGGTGTCTGCTGCATAGCCGGCTATGGGCGCGAAAGAAAAGAGGTTTCTGCCGTTGGTACCGGGCAGTCCGGAGGAATGAGACAACAGATGCCGGGAGGTGATGCGTCGATATTCCGGCGACAGCATCTTGAAGCCAGGGAGATAGCGGCTGATCGGTGCATCAAGGTCGATCAGTTGGCGGTCCTGGAGAATCACACCTGCAAGACCCGCAAAAACCTTCGAAACCGAGCCTATGTTAAAGCGCGTACGGGTGGTTGCGGGCTGATTGCCCATCGTCGAAGCCATGCCAAAGGCTTGCTGCCATACAACGCTGTCACGCTTGAGCAGCGCGACAGAAATAGCTGCCGCATCAGCTTGTTCACCCATGACTTGGGTGATGCTTTTTTGCGCCCAACCAATGGTGTTCTCGTAGGAAGGCGGCACGCCGACGGGGGTGCTGCAGCCTGGCAAGCTGGCGGCCAGCATACCCGCGCCGGCCGCTCCCAGAAATTGACGTCGCCCGGTGCCGAACGATAGAGGGGTGAGGATCGTACGTCTGATCATGGTCATGCTCTGGAACTCGCCTCAAGGAGCGAGAATGCGAAGATAGGCTCATCGCATTATGCGGTCCACCTCACGCGCGCAATTGCGATTAGGCGGTTGTACAGGGCATGGCGCATAAGTGCCGATAAGCCGGCACTAAGAAAAAGTCGCTCCAGAGCTGACGCGGTGTGGAATCGGCTGCCCCCGCCCGCTCACCCAATCAGCACTGTCTAAGCGGTGTTTGCGCGCTGAAGGAATCGACGACTCGAATACTCATTTTCACGCACTCAAAGCCAACTTAGGCTCCGGGAGTAAAGCGGAAACACCGTATAACTCAGCCAACTCGCGGAGACGAGGAGCCAATCCCTGGACCGCCAAGGTTTTGCCGTCATGAAAGCCTTGACGCCTGCACTCCAACAAAACTGCCAGCGCGGACGAATCGAATTTCACAAGCGCTGTGGCATCCACCAAGACTTCGTCACTCGACTCGGCTCGAGCTGCTTTTAACAGCATGTTAAGGCACGGCTGCGCCTGCGCAGATGTCAGTTCAGCAGGCAGAACGAGCAATTTGAAGTCCTAGCTCAGGATTCGGGTAAGCCCTGAATCCCGTATCAGTTCTTTGCACTGGCGTTGGTCTGGTTGCGTTCAACCAGAGACGATATCAGCCCGTCGATGCCATTCGCATTGATCTGCTGAGCAAATTGTGGCCGGTAGGTATCTACCAACCAAATACCAGCCACGTTCAAATCGTAGATCTTCCAACCCGAGCCCTGCCCGGGGGTTTTCTCCATGCGGTAATCCAGCTGCACCGGCTCACCCTTGCCTTTGACCAGTGTGCGAACCATGACTTCCTTGTCGGTGTCAGCCGCACGCATGGGGCGCACTTCGATGGATTGATCACTTACCTGCCTGAGCGCGCCAGCGTATGTCCGGATCAAAAGGGTTTTGAATTCCTGCTGCAACTTCTGTTGCTGATCGGATGTCGCCTTACGCCAGCCGGGGCCCGTAGCCGAGGCTGTCATGCGGCGGAAGTTGACGTTGGGCATGATCTTGCTGTCTACCACTGCCATTACCCGCGCGACGTCGCCGGATTGCAGGCTTTTGTCTGAACGAATGGTGTCCAGCACTTCTGCCGACAGCCGACGAATCATGGCATCTGGGGCTTCGTCTGCAGCATGAGCCCAAGGCGCAGCGGCAACCAATGTCAAAGCACCCAAAAGTGCCACGGAAGCTTTGATGAATGAACGTCGAAACGGCTGAGTCATATTTTTTCTTTCTCGCAAAAGGACGCAACGCGCGTCACGTCTATTTCGAATACACCGAACAGCCTGAGGTTCCCGCAGGCTGTTACAAGTTGTTCCGCGAATTTCCTTTCACGGCACTTGCGAGGGTGATCGATTCCTATTAGCGCGCTCTCCGACCTGCTCTGGGCGGGCGAGGGGACGCGGGCGATTTAGCCGCCCCACCAGTGTCACCCTCATCGAGGTCATAACGCTCCTCATCAGCAGAGGCGCTGCCGTCGGAGATGTCACTCTGGCGCTTTTGGAGATAGACATCCCGCTTGAACGTATAGGGATCAAGCGCGGCCTCATCCAAAATATTGCCCAGATCAAGCAAGCGCGCCCGAACGTCCACAATCCCGAGAACGGAAAGAGAGTTGCGCAGGCGAACGTTATCCGAATACCGAAGCGGTTGACCGTAAGAGTCCACCGGCAGGGCGAAAGAATCCCGCAGAGTGCTCGACCCGAGGATAGGCAAGACGACATAAGGGCCAGATGGCACACCCCAGCGCCCTAAGGTTTGGCCAAAATCCTCTCGATGGCGCTCCAGCGCCATTTCGCTGGCTGGATCAAAAACGCCGCCAATACCAATGGAGGTGTTAATCACGACTCGCCAGAAGGAATGCAGGGCCCCCTCAGGCTTGGCTTGCAACACATTGTTTACAAAAGACCAGACATCGCTGAGGTTGCCGAAGAAATTACCCACACCTGTTCGAACCGGGCGGGGTAAAACTTCCTTGTACACAGTGGCCACAGGTTTGAGTACCGCATCGTCCACTGCGTCGTTGAACGTCGTCATGGAGCGGTTATACGGCTCCCAAGGGTCGCGAGGATCTGCATTGGGCGCACTGGCGCAGCCCACCAAAACCGCAGCCAGCATCAATACAGCCAATCGGCCGGACAACCGGAACCATGCCGGTGATTGCGTATTCATCGAGTACCTTATTCTTGATTTACATAGTCCTGCCTCTGAAGCAGAACCGGTTATGCATTATTTTTACGGCGTTGGCAGAGCTACTTGCTGCCGCTCCTCGACTGGTTGGATGCTCCACCTCCAGACCCGCCATCAGCTGCCCCGTTGAACAGGAATTGGCTGATGAGATTCTCCAGCACCACGGCCGATTGTGTGGCGGTGACATTATCACCGGCCGCCAAATTTTTCTCGTCGGCGCCAGGTTCAACCCCAATGTACTGCTCGCCCAGCAATCCGCTTGTAAGAATTTTCAGCGAACTGTCTTTGGGAAACGCGAACCGAGGATCCATGTCGAGCGTGATATGGGCCTGAAACTTCCGGTCGTCAAACCCAATGGAGACTACGCGGCCAACCACCACGCCTGCGCTTCTCACTGCAGCCTTGGGCTTGAGCCCGCCTATGTTGTCAAAATCTGCGGTGATTCGATAGCCACGCTGGAAGTTCATATTCAGCAGGTTGGCCGACTGCAGCGCCAGGAATACCAACGCCGCCAGGCCGATGAGCACAAATAGGCCCACCCAGAAATCGTTTTTTGAACGTCCCATGTCGCTTGTCGTCCTTTAAACCAGGCACTCAAAAACTAAACATCATGGCCGTGAGCAGGAAATCCAGCCCCAGGACCATCAAAGAAGCCATCACCACGGTGCGCGTCGTGGCCCGGGCGACGCCATCTGCCGTAGGTTTGGCACGATAGCCCTGAAGCAAGGCAACAAAGGTGACCGTGACGCCAAACACCACACTCTTGATGACGCCATTGCCGAGATCGGCCCAGACGTCAACACCGCCCTGCATCTGACTCCAGAAAGCGCCCGGATCAACGCCGATCATCAGCACGCTCACCACCCAGCCCCCGAGAATCCCGACCGCATTGAACACCGCTGTAAGCAGTGGCAACACAATGACGCCGGCCCAGAAACGCGGTGCGATGATGCGACGCACAGGGTCTACCGCCATCATCTCCATGGCAGAGAATTGCTCACCGGACTTCATAAGTCCGATCTCTGCCGTCAGCGATGTGCCCGCTCGGCCCGCAAACAAGAGTGCAGCCACAACGGGACCCAATTCGCGCAGTAGCGAGAGCGCGACCATGAGCCCCACGGCCTCAGCAGAACCATAGCGTTGCAGGATGTTGTAGCCCTGCAAGGCGAGAACGAAGCCAACAAACAGGCCTGAGATGGCGATGATCGCGAGCGAATAATTGCCCAAAAAATGGATTTGGTCCCGTACCAGCGAAAAACGCCGGAAAGTCGGACCGGCCAGCTTGAGCAGACGCCAGAAAAAGCGGGTGGCATAACCCATATCGGCGACGCTGACGCGCAGCGCATAACCAATGTCAGACGGGCGCCACCAGCTCATCGAGCCCCCTCAGACACGTTATCGCCAAAATCCTGCTCTATGCTGGGGCCGGGATAATGAAAACGCACCGGCCCGTCGGCTTGCGCACCCACAAACTGCCGGACCAGCGGATCGCTACTGGCCCGAATTTCATCGGGTGAGCCCTGAGCCGCAATACCGCCTTCAGCCAAAATAATGACCTTATCCGCGATGCGGAAAGTCTCATCCACGTCGTGCGAAACTACGATACTGGTGATGCCCAGGGCGTCATTGAGTTGCCGGATCAGCCGCGCAGTCGTTCCGAGAGAAATGGGATCGAGTCCAGCAAACGGCTCGTCGTACATCACAAGATCTGGGTCAAGCGCTATGGCCCGCGCCAGGGCCACGCGCCGAGCCATACCGCCCGACACCTGAGCAGGCATCAGATCGCGGGCCCCTCGCAAACCCACCGCCCCCAGCTTCATGAGGACAATGTCGCGAACAAGCGCTTCTGGCAGGTCAGTGTGCTCACGCAGCGGAAATGCCACATTCTCAAAAACAGATAGATCGGTGAACAAAGCACCAAACTGAAACAGCATTCCCATGCGCCTGCGTGCCACATAAAGCTCGGCTTCGCCCATGCTCCCCACGTCTTTGCCATCGAGTAGGGTCTCACCCTTTTGCGCGCGCTGCTGCCCGCCAATCAGACGCAGCACCGTGGTTTTGCCCCCACCGGAAGCGCCCATGAGTGCCGTGACCCGTCCTCGTGGAACCACGAGCGAGAGATCCTTGAGGATAAGTCGCTCGTCGTAACCAAAAGTCACGTTTCGCAGCTCCACCAAGGCGTCAGCAGCAGGGGAAATGTCTGGCGTCAAGACAAAAATCGCCGGGCGGAGCCGGCGCAGGAATTCGTTCCACTCATTGTACAGAGCAGATGAAATGCCCTCAGAGTCTGCAAGACCTCGATTTTTGTGAGCAATTAGATGCTCAAACGCGCATGAGAGTGCCTAGCCCGTTGCTGCTGTATACCTCTACCCAAAGACTGCCAACGTCAGGATTGAAGCGCAACAACGAGACACTTCCTGGTGGGATGCTCTCGCTTGAGGGATAGTAGACAAAGTCGTCGCCGCTCCAGTGGCCCATCGGGTAGCGCTGAGGGATCGGCCCTAGCGCAATGCTCAAGCCGCCACTTGGCGTGCGCTCGACTTTGAAAGTGCCAAAGTAGTCGTTCTGGTAGCTACCCACGTACCGTTCCAGTGATCGGGGCGGAACAGGGTTGGTAGGCGGCGACTGGCCGACCAGGCTTCCGACAGGTGCTGAGAAGTCAGCCAAGGCCTGGCTGTAACGTGCCCACCAATCAGCAGTCTGACGCCCTTCCACTACCAGATCCAGAAACTGGCGGCAAATCGCCTCCGGCACCCCGATGGGTGAACTATTGGTCAGCACAATGATGCCCACATCGTACTCAGGCACCACCATGAAGCAAGTGGCCGCCCCCAGCTGAAAACCGCCAGAGTGGCTGGCCATGCGCGGACCACCCGCCCCCACCGTGCCCACATTGAAGCCATAACCGTACTCCCCGTCCGATGAGTGCGGTGACATGGCCGCCTGCAAAGGCGCTGCGCTGACCAGCGCGCGACCCTGCCAGCGCCCTTCAGCCAACAACAGCTTCAGCCAGTTGGCCATATCCCGCACACTGCTGCTGGCCCCACCTGCGGGTGATTGTGGATCCGCATTTCGGGGCGCACCAGGTACCCAACCGTCGCCGTCTCGCACATGACCTACCGCTCGATTGCTCTGTGCGGCAAATTCTTCGTAGCGCGAGGTGGTTCGCGTCATTCCCAGAGGCGCATAAAGCGTCGTCTGAGAGAGCGTGGCCCAGTCCGTATTGAGGCGGCCCGCAACGCCTATGCCCGCTAAAGTCGGTCCGGCATTCGTATATTTATTGCGCTGCCGAAATGGCAGCAAGGGAAGAAGACGCAGGCGCTCAAGCTCTTCGCGCTGAGGCCAGCCCATTTCTTCCAGATCGTCGCCAGCATGGTCTGGCAACCCACTGCGGTGCGAATAGAGGTCGGCCACCGTCAGTTGCTCAGTCGTCTCCGCATTGCTGAGCTCAAACCAAGGCAGCAATTCTCGCATCCGTGTATTCCAGCCCAAAGTCCCTTCACCGACCTGGCGCGCCATAACGGTAGCGCCTAGCGGCTTGGAAACTGAGGCCAGTTGAAACACGGTATCCGCATTCACAGCCTCGGAATGGCCCGCCCTACGAACGCCATACCCCTCGGCCAGCAGCGTCTCACCTCTGTGGACCACCGCGATGGCAAGACCAGGAATACCCGTTTTCTTCATCAAGTCGCGGGCCATGTCAGGTAACTGGGCGGCTGCGGAAACGGTCGCTCCATCGCTGTCGCAGGATGCAAGTCCCACACCCAAGCTCATCCCGACGCCGAGGAAGCCTGCCCGCTGCAGCAAGGTGCGCCTACCTAGCAAATGCTCAACTACCGGCGCAGACGGACTGGACCCGGTGTGACGAAACTTTTTTGTCATGATGGTTGCTCTTGCAGAAAGTCCGGTGATAGATGGCGTCGATTGCCAAGCGCGCGCTGACGCAGGCTCAAGCGACAAGGTAGGCACACTCTAGTATGGCTCTCGGCGATGCATCTTCAAACAACGCACATCGAAAGAATGCTTTTGTATACGGCGCGATAAGGCTACGCGCATCTTGCGCGGCGCACCCCTCAGAAAGGATCGCCCCGTCGTTGGCATTGAAGAACCCGCGCAAGCCCCCGCTGCTCACTGCTGCTTTCGTAAAACACTCTTATCCGCACTTGCGCAGCAACTTGACCCCATAACCCGGAAAATGAATCAAAAATCCTTTGCTTTTATGTCGTTTTGACCATCCATTCACTCATTTCTGAATCAGACTGGTTAAAATCCAGCTTTAAGAATCCCTTACGGAGTTAAGCATGCAAGGCGATAAAAAGGCCATCGAATTCCTGCAGGCTCAGTTGAAGAATGAACTGACCGCCATCAACCAGTACTTCCTGCACTACCGCATGTACAAGCACTGGGGACTGGAGAAGCTCGCCAAGAAAGAGTATGAGGAATCCATCGGCGAAATGAAACACGCCGACAAGCTCATGGACCGCATCTTCACCCTGGACGGCCTACCAAACCTCCAGGACCTGGGCAAGCTCCTCATAGGAGAGGACGTTCCCGAAGCCCTGCGCAGTGACCTGAAAATGGAATACGGCGCACAAGCCACCATCAAAGAGGGCATGGCCCACTGCGAAAGCGTCCGTGATTACGTTTCTCGCGACCTGCTTCAGGAAATTCTGAACGATACGGAAGAACACATCGACTTTCTTGAAACCCAGTTAGATCTGATTGAAAAAGTCGGCATTCAGAACTACCTGCAGACTCAGATGGGCGCCTGAGTTGGTTTAAAGACATTTGTAATATAACACCGAGAATCTAATCAAGAATTATTGTCATTCTTGTTAATATCTCGGTAATATTAAAAGCTGTTGAGAATATCCTCCAAGCAGCTCAAAGCGCTCAGTATCCGCTCAGCCGAATTCATTCCCCGCCCACTGCAGGCGGGGAACGCAGGGATGGGGCCAACGCCACAATCATCTCCTCGCCCCGTAAGGCGCCTCTGCACAACCCCTCACGGCCGGAAGCCGGCCCCGCCGGATGGCCGACCCACCAGATCACTCTGCCCCAGACGGTCCGTTGCGTTGATTTTTTTACCAATAGCACGAGCTATTGGCTGCAAAACTCGCCTTGCAGCCCATCCCGAGGCCAGCGCCCGGCATCGTGAGGGGTTGTGCAGAGGCTCCTTAACTTTTTCCACTTCAACGCAATGAGCGCCGCATAGGGCTTTCACGCCTCCAACCCAGGAGTGGGCCAGGAGCGGGTTGTTGCCTTGATGCGACAAATTGAATGAAAACGATTCTCATTTTAGTAGAATCGCAAAGTTTTTCGATTCATTGCAAGCAAGCGAAACGCGCCTCACCGATGAGATCGCCCACGTAGCCAGCTACTTTTTCCTCCAACCTCGTCTGACTGGCCTTTTCCATGTCCTCTTCTTTCCAAGACTTTGAGTCTCCTCTCGCCCGTGCTGCGCGCGAGGCGTCCAGCCCCGTAGTAGCCGCGGCTGTTCCGGCGCTGCGCCCCCTGGGGGCGATGCTTCTGGCAGGCTCTTTAGCGGGAGGGGCGTGGGCGCAAACTCAAGCGCCAGCGGCGCCTGCAACGCCTACGTTGGGAACAGTGACCGTAAGAGATGCAGTGCAAAGCGGTGGCGCTACCAACAGCAAGAATGAGCTGCGCGCGACCCGCACTCAACTTGGCAAGGGCGACCAGGAACTTCGCGACATTCCACAAAGTGTCACCGTGATGACTGAAAAGCTCATCAATGACAGAAACCTGGACGACTTCCGTGATGTGCTTCGCACCACAGCCGGCGTGACGTTCCAGGCCGGTGAAACGGGTGAGGAAGACGTGCGGTTACGCGGCTTCTCGCTGGGCCAGGCAGGCGATATCTACCGGGATGGCCTGCGTGATGCTCCCTTGTACGAGCGTGATACGTTCAATGATGATCGCATCGAGATCATCAAGGGTTCTGCATCCATGCTGTTCGGCAAAGGCTCCACTGGCGGTGTCGTGAACCAGGTCAGCAAGCAACCGTTCTTGATGACGCAGCACGAGTTCAACGCCATGATAGGAACCGGCAGCGAGAAACGCGTGTCCGGCGACCTCAACTTCCAGACCGGTCCGGATTCGGCCTTGCGCCTTAATCTTATGGGTTATGACGCTGAAAACTGGGGCTCCAAACAGCGCAAGATCGGCGTTGCGCCAACCTTCCGTTGGGGCATCGGCACCCGTGATGAGTTTTCTGTCGGGGCTTACTATCTCGACGTGAAGGGTCGTCAAAGCTATTCGCACCCATGGCTGACGGACGCTTCAGGCACCATCATTCCAACTTTGCCAGCCAAAGGTTTCTACGGTCTGGATGGTGACCATCTGAACACTTCAGCCAAGTACCTCAACTTTGGCCACACTCACCGCTTCGATAACGGTGGCGAACTCAAGACACGCCTGCGCGCTGGGCAATACGAGCGTGACCTGTTGGGCACCACCGTCGGGTTTGCGACACCCCGTCCAACCGTGGTGGAAGACATCACCGACAGCACTGTGCTGACCCGCGGCTCCAAGGGCCGCATTGGCAAGAGCGATGTGGTGCAACTGCAAAGCGATTACAGCCAGACATTCGAGCTGGGTGGACGCAAGCACACCCTGCTGACCGGCGTCGACATCTACGACGAAAAAGCCAAGCGCGCCAACAACTATCCATTGCCCAACACGCCTGCACGCCCCAACACCACGGTCGGCACGCCCAATGACGGCGCCTGGGTTCCGGATACGCGCGCTACGCCAGTGCCGTACAACGACTTCAGCTCGCGCAGCATCAGCCTGTATGCGCAAGACACCATGGCGCTCAATGAGACGCTCAAATTGGTGGGTGGCGTGCGCTTCGACAACTTCCGTGCCTCCTATCACAACACCGACGGTTCGCTGACCAACGCCCGCAGCGACAACATGTGGAGTCCTCGCCTGGGCCTGATCTATCAGCCCACCGACACGTCTTCTTACTACGTGTCCTACGGAAGTTCGTTCAATACGTCAGGTGATGCCTATCAGTATGGAGTCTCGGTGGGTTCTGGCACAGCTCGCTCATCGAATACCCCACCCGAGAAAAGCCGCAACTTCGAGATCGGCGGCAAGTGGGACCTGTTCGACAAGCGCGCCTTGGCCGGTGTGGCTATCTTCTACAGCGAGAAATACAACGAGCGCAATACCGACCCCGATTCGGCGGCTGCGCTAGCAACGTTTGTGGACAATGGAAGCACACAGAGCATCGCGCTCCTTGCGTCAACA
>JAECRA010000084.1 GCA_015999985.1 Comamonadaceae bacterium | reverse complement strand
TTATCGGCGTGCTGATGCTCATGGGCATCGTGACCAAGAACTCGATCCTGCTGGTTGAATACGCCATCGTGGCGCGGCGGGACCGGGAAATCACACGGCTCGACGCGGTAATCGACGCCTGCCACAAGCGGGCGCGTCCCATCGTCATGACGACCATCGCCATGGCCGCCGGGATGATGCCCAACGCGCTGGGCCTGGGTGCGGAGCCGAGCTTCCGCCAGCCCATGGCGATCGTGGTGATCGGCGGTCTTCTCACCTCGACCGTGCTGAGCCTGCTGGTCGTGCCGGTGGTGTTCACCTACGTGGACGATTTGCTGCAGAAGTTGCGCCGCTTGCTGTGAAGGGTGGATGTCTGCCGTGCTCAGGCTTCTAGCCGACCATGGATGGATAGGCCCGGTCGCCGCTGGTCACGGGAGCTGATCGCGCCGAGTGAGCCCTGCGACCGTGGACTGAAGTGCTGTATACCGGATCGGGTTTGACCTATCGCAGATGGGCGACCGGGAGACCGGTGCGTTCTGGAGAGGCCAAGGCCGGACTGGGATAATTGCTGCATGACCTTCTTATCCCACCGCGTCTCTGTCGCACCGATGCTCGACTGGACTGACAAGCATTGCCGTTATCTGCACAGATTGCTCACCAAGAACACATTGCTCTACACCGAAATGGTGACCACGGGCGGCTTGCTCCACGGCGCAGAGCGGCGACACTTGCGGATGGATGAGTGCGAGCATCCGGTGGCGCTTCAATTGGGAGGGAGCGATGCCGCGGATCTGGCTCAGTGCGCGCGCATTGGCGCACGCTGGGGATATGACGAAATCAACCTGAACTGCGGCTGTCCCAGCGAACGTGTTCAACGCGGTGCTTTTGGCGCTTGCTTGATGGCAGAACCTCAGTTGGTAGCTGATGGCGTGAAGGCCATGGTGGATGCCGTGGATATCCCCGTCACCGTGAAGCACCGCATTGGCATTGACCGCGAAGAAAGCTATGACTTCGTGCGCGATTTTGTGGGGACCGTGAGCCTGGCCGGGTGCAGCGTATTTATAGTCCACGCGCGCAATGCGTGGCTTAAAGGCTTGAGTCCCAAGGAAAACCGGGAGATTCCACCACTGCGGTACGAACTGGTGTACAGGCTAAAAAGTGACTTCCCTGAGTTGACCATTGTGCTCAACGGTGGGGTGACCACCAATGAGCAAATAGCTGAGCATCTTTTGCACGTGGACGGGGTCATGGTGGGGCGCGAGGCCTACCACCACCCCTGGATCATGAGTGACTGGGACGCGCGGTTTTTTGGCAACGCTCCATGCGGCCTTTCGCAGGACGAAGTGGAAGCCGAGATGGTCGCTTATATGGTGCGTGACGCTGTGGAGGACGGTACGCCCTGGTCCGCCATTGCGCGCCACATGCTTGGAATGCACCACGGGCGCCGTGGCGCACGCTTATGGCGTCAGGTGTGGAGTGACCATAAATTGAAGACTGAATCGCCGCTCAAGGTATGGGAGTTGGCTCGTTCGCACCTGCAGGTGGACGCGCAGCTTGTGGGCTAGGAGTCTGCCCAGAACCACGGCTCACGCTTTCCGAGCGACTTGCGCAGAGCTTGTCCTGGCCCTGAGCAAATTGAAAGCCGCCCTGGCGGAGTGCGCACTGCCTGGTGAGAGCTATAGACTACTGAATGGTGACTATGTTGTCTTCGGACTCGACAGGTGTTGAGTATTGAGCCTGGCGTTCGGCTTCATGCAGGACATCCAGCACCTTCGAGCTGGTGGCAGCAGTCTCGACCACCCCGATTCCAATCTCTGGATGGAACGTGTGGGTCTGTGCGTCCGGTCCAAGAACCTGCATGGCTTGAGGCAACAGAGTGCGCAGGCGCGGTAGCACGGAGCTTGAGCGTTCCCTGTGCCGATCTGTGTCCTGGACGATGATGAAGCAGCGAGGGTGGTAGATGCCCACCACACACCGAAACCCCACGATACGACGAATCCGTGCGGCCATGACAGGAAGAATCTGGGAGTCTGCCCCGCGCTCCACGGTGTCCGCCAATTCATACAGATTGCTCAGGTATACGCAAATCACGGTAGATCGACTTTGCTTGCGGCCGGCTAGCCAGAGCGTATGTTCCACCTTGGACACCAGGCTGGCCCCGCTGGGCAATCCAGTAATGGGCTCCACCGTGGGGTCAAGCCGGGCCAACTGCGACAAGCGCCGGTTCTCGTGATTGCGCAGGCTCACGAGGATGGACGTCAGCAGAAAGTAGGCCAGGGTTGAGGCAGCGGTGAATGCCCAGACGCCCATGCCGAGGTGAACGTCCAGGGCCCGAAGGTACAAGCCGGACGTCATGAAAAAAAGGATGACGCAAGCTATAGCCATCCAACCAGCAAGGGGGTCGCCCAGAACTGAAGCGCGCAAGGTAACGCCTATGCCCAGTACCACAGCCATCAGGTTCAACACGGCTGCAGTCGCGAGCACCTGGGAGTAGGGATGATCCGGCAGCAAGGCGACGGAGCCAGCCAGCGCCAGTCCTGACAGGAGCATGGCGCGCGAACCCCATCGTAGAAGGTGGTGCACGACTTTGTCCTCGCGGCTGCCACCCATCCAGAGGTTCAAGTAGGACAGCGTCAGGGCTGCTGACAACGGGCCTGCGGAGACCTTGGCGACGCGCCAGGCGAGTGTGTTGAGTTCCGGGAATAGCGTTTCCGGCAGTCCACACACCAGGATCGCTGAAACCCCAATCGCTAATACGAACATCACGTTTCTCAGCGCACCGGGGCTCCGGCGATCGGAGAGGAACAGGCTCAAAGTCAGCGTGAAAAGTGTGAACACCCCACCAGCCAGCGCGGACCAAAGCGCGATTTCAGATAACGACATGCATCGATTGTGAAGGCAGAAAAGGAATGCTAGGAAGAAAGTTTCACTAATTTCCTAGGCGTTATCTCTAACAGGTAAAAAAGTTTAATTGACTAAGGCTGTTGACTCCATCCCGCGCCACCGTCCTACAGAGGTGTGAGGCCAAAGAAGCAAGAATAAACAAAAAACCAACAGGAACGGAGTTTCTTATGAATGCTTTTGCTGTCCCCAGCGCTCACCTCTCGATGGGTGCGTATTATCCAAAAGGTCATCTCTTCGCCATGTTCGCTGACACTAAAGCGGCCGAGGCGGCAGCATCAAAAGTCAGTGAAGTGGAGGGTGTTGGATCAGTCGCAGTGGCTACCCCCCAGGCCATCATCGCGGCTTTTTCAGAGCGCGCGGCCGAAGTCGGAGGCATGCCCTCGGTTGGTCGTGAAGACCAGTTCATGGCCCGCTATGTGGAGCTTGCGCAGTCTGGGAAAGCAGGTCTGCTCATTGAAGTAGCGGATGCTGCTCCGGAAGGATTAAGTCAGTCGCTCTTAGCTAGCGGCGCTTGGCTTGCATATTATTACCGGGCACTGATAATTGAAGAGTTGGTAGAGCTTACTCTGCGCACGGAGGGGGCTGCCGCTGGGAAGCTTTGAAGAATTTGTAAGCTTCGCGGTGCGGCAGGCTTTTATATTCCGTTTTCTTTAACGGTGTTGCTTCAATCCTCAATATGTGCCATTTGATAAGCTTGAAAACTCAATGCTCAGCTTGTGCGTGATCGAGCGCTTTCTCGATTAAGTCAATCGATTTCAAGAAAAAATCGTTGTCTTCAATGATTATTTTTTGAAAATCCAATCGACTAGAAATGGTAATCTGGAGTAGTTCTCCCCAGAACTGGATTGCGCTGACCATGAGCGTCGTTGGATTTTTTGGGTGAGAGAAGGATATTGAAAATTCTTCTCTTGATATTGCATAGTTCCAGTCTGAAAAATCGTCAATGAATGGAACATTGTTATTTAAATTATTCGCCTGCTCGCTTTTGAAGCTTAATGCTGTAACTTTAAGGTCGTCCGGCTTGATGCTGTTGATGCGGCTGCTAAATTCTTTCATCAAGCTGATTTGATGCTTGGTCAAATCAATCTGTTCCTGAATCGAAAAAATGAAGTCAGGGGGCGACGCCTGGTCACTCATTGATATGTCCGATGAAATCTGGCTTCTTTCTTCAGCTTTTTTGAATACTTCTTGTGCAGATTGCCAAGCCAGTGAAATTTCCATGTCTTGCATCAACATTGCGAGCTTTGGGCGATTGATGTTTGAACATGCTGTCAATCCAGATGTGCTAATTTCCAACATCGCAATAAGTGCCCTCATCTCTATAAAGTCTTTCTTAATATCGATGCTCGACATGGGATAGGGGGCTGTACGGTATCCGACAGTGACAGATGGTTCAGTATCGACGGACAACAGCGCCAGAAGCGGGGGAGGTGCTGTACGCTGAACTGGAGGGAGGTCGGGCAACATAGCATCGATTTCCCCCCTCACTTCTGCGCGGTCGTTCTGCAGCGTTTGTGTCAACTCTCCGTCCCCGAGGCCTATAAAGTGTGTTTGCTCTTGCTTATTATCGTTGGGCTCGGCCGAGCGGTTTTCTGCTATTTGTTCAAAACGAAAGCTGAGCGAGTTTGCCGCATGGGATGGGGATGAATGAGGGGTGGAAGGCGGAGTGGGCATATATTTTTATTTTTGAAGTAAATTGAGATTGCGAGCTATTCCGAATGACAGGCTCGATACTGTTAGAGCATGCCGCTTCGTGTGATGGGTGATTGCTCTTGAATTTTTGGGTAAGTCAGAAATTATTATTTAGAGGTGAGGTCGCTGGGGGAGAGGTTCGATGGGCAGGTCGTGCAAGAATCTGCTGAAATTGCTGCTCAGTCATAGCGGGCGATCGACGATGGCGAATGTTCTCTGCTCTTGGCTGCGCTTGTGCTGTGCCTGTCGCCCAGGTGTTTAAAGGCGAAGTAAGCCCGGTTTCGGGGCTCTCAAAACTTGTTTCACCGGTTATGAAGTTCAATTCGTTAATCGAATGATTTCTTTCATCTTGCAGCTCTTGTCTGGTAGCTAGATGCGAAATCTCTGAATTTCTTCTGCTCCTCACTGCCGCGTGGTCAATGAGAGAGTCGTTTGCTGGAGAAGCGGCGGTTTTAGCTTGAAAAGCTGCGGGAGAAAATGAGTTGATCATGATGTAAGCGGCGTCGTGTGGCTCACAGAACCATTTGCTCACGACATAGGCCTCACAGGGGGTGGTTTGATGCAATGGTGGCGGATGTGTGTCAGAGAATCTCTGCAACGTTCGGTCGTTCACAGTGTGAAAGCCGCGCGAATGGGCGGTTCGAGTCAGGGGTGCGGCAATGCGTAGCTTCCAACCCGTCATGGGGCTCGTGGCCTGCGCAATGGACTGCTGCGAGAGGCGGATGCTGCTGCTGTCCGTGGTCGAGCTCTAGGCGATCAAAGCCAAAGTTGTGATGCACCTTGTGATCGGGATCGAGCGTCGTCAAAAATTCTCAACACAGTCCTTGAGTAACCGTGTCCATGAATTAGTTCCATGTGTCTGGAACTCTCCCCAAAGTCCGCGTAAGGGGAGCCAGCTTGGAGCGGAAGCAGCGTGCACGAGCGCCTAGCGCACGCTGCGATTCGGATCTACTGATCACGGGCGCTCCAATGGCCCGTTTTAGAGTTGGCCACCCGCGAAAAAGCCGGCGCCTGAGAGTCGCGTTTTACTTGTTGGCCCAGGAGTCTTTCAGTCCCGTGATGCGATTGAAGACCAGGCGAGCCTGCTCATTTTGTTCTGCGCGATGATCATGCCGGTCGGACACGAAGAAACCGTGGCGTTCAAACTGGAAGTGAGCTTCTGCTGCAGCGTTGATCAGGCCCGGCTCCACCATGGCTTGCACAATAGTCAAGCTGTGGGGATTCAGTACAGACAGAAAATCGCGCCCGCCAGCGTCGGGCTGTTCTTCGGTGAACAAGCGGTCATACAGGCGTACTTCAGCAGATTGACCGTCAGCGACACCTACCCAGGTGATGACGCCCTTGACCTTCACGCTGTCGGCACCTGGCGTACCAGATTTGGTGTCAGCAATGATCCTGGCAAGCACTGTCTGGATGTTGCCTGCGGCATCTTTGGTGGCGCCCGTGCACTCTATGACGTAGCCGTATTTCAGCCTGACCTTGTTGCCCGGAAACAGTCTGAAGAAGCCTTTTGGAGGAGTTTCTTCATAGTCCGTGCGCTCAATCCATACCTCTTTACCGAGCTGGAAGTTGCGCTGGCCCATTTCAGGGTGATGGGGATGCCGTGGTGCGACGCAATGCTCCAAGTGCTCATCGCTGCCGAAGACGTCTGACCAGTTTTCTAACACCAGCTTGACGGGCTCGAGCACTGCCATGGCTCGGACGGCCTTGGGGTCTACCGATTCACGCAAAGCAGCGTCAAGGGCTGCATAGTCGGTCCATGCGCCGCCCGTCTTGGTAACGCCGCTGCGCTCGGCGAACAACTTAAGGGATTCTGGCGTGTAGCCTCGCCGACGCAGGCCCGCCAACGTCGGCATCCGTGGGTCATCCCAGCCGGATACGTGGTTTTCCTCCACCAGTTGGCGCAACTTTCTTTTGCTGGTGATGACGTGGCCCACGTTGAGCCGGCCGAACTCATACTGTCTGGGTGGAGGTGCTGTCAGCAGACCGCCTTCAGCAAGGCGCTCCAGTAGCCAGTCGTAGAAGGGGCGTTGGTCTTCGAATTCCAGCGTACAGATGCTGTGCGTGATCTGTTCCAGCGCATCTTCCAGCGGGTGCGCGAAGGTATACATGGGGTAGATGCACCACTTGTCGCCCGTGTTGTGGTGAGTGGCCCTGCGTATGCGGTAGATGGTGGGATCGCGCATGTTGATATTGGGCGAAGCCATATCAATCTTGGCGCGCAGCACCATCGAGCCATCTGCGTGCTTGCCGTCGCGCATTTCGCGCAGGATCCGCAGGTTTTCGGCAGGCGTGCGCTCGCGGAATGGGCTGTTGGTGCCTGGCGTGCTGAAATCCCCCCGTGTGGCGCGCATTTGTTCGGGCGTTTGCTCGTCCACGTACGCGTAGCCTGCTTCGGTCAGATATTCGGCAGCCCGATACATGAAATCGAAATAATTGCTGGCGAAATACTCGTGGGGCTGCTCTGCGCCCGGCTCTTGCGGCTGATCAGCCAATAGCGTGTCGTAGCCTAGCCATTTCACAGCTTCGCGGATGCTGTCGACATATTCCTGTTCTTCTTTTTCAGGGTTCGTGTCGTCAAATCGCAGGTGGCACACGCCCCCGTATTGCTCGGCAAGGCTGAAATTCAGCCAGATGCTCTTGGCATGGCCTATATGCAGATAGCCATTCGGCTCGGGCGGAAAGCGGGTGCGAATTTTGGCTGGGTCTGAAATGCCGGTTGCATGATGGGGGCCATCACCAGGGGTACCTCCCCAACGGCGATCAGCGTAGGCACCGTTTTCAAGGTCGGCCTCAATGATATGGCGCAGGAAGTTGCTGGGCTTTGGGGAGTCGGGCGTTTTGGCCGCTTTGGCCGTTTTCGCCGGTTCGGTAGGAGAAGACATAGCTGAATTCTAGGTGGACAAATGCTTTACCCATTCGGGCGGTGTCTTTTAAAGCGATGCGCGTCTGGGAGGTGGACTGGCAGTTGGACTGGCAGTGGTGAACTGAGGGCCCTCTCCTGCGGCGTCGCTCAGGTGTTACCGCTTGACACGGGTTTCACGTAATGGATGTGCTCTGTATCGGACCTTGAACGTTTAATTAGTACAAGCTTGCCGTTTGTCTGGAGTTCGTCCGGGCAGTGTTCTTCACCGTCACGCGCTTTCTTATTGTGTAGTGCCCTACACGGCCTTTTTAGGAGAATTTGATATGGACTCAGTTCATTCAGGCCCCGTACCCGCTTTCAAGCGCTTTATCGCCCTCGGTTTGGTGGGTGCCGCAGCTTTGGGATTTAGTGCTGCTGCGCAGGCTCGCGGCGATGTTCACTGGTCGGTAGGGATTGGCAGCCCCGGTATTTCAGTGGGCGTGGGCTCAGGTGTCGGCTACTACCCGCCGCAGCCTGTTTATGTGCCGCAACCGGTCTATGTGGCACCTCCTGTCTATTATCAGCCTCCGCCAAGGGTTGTATATCAGCCTGCGCCGGTCTACTATGTGCCTGCAGGGCCGCGAGGGCACCACAAACATGATTGGCGTGCCAGACATGGCCGAGGTCATGGCCACGGACACGGACACGGGCATGGACACTGGCGCTGAAGTCCGCTCGTATCGCCCGGTTGTATCGGTTATGCAGGCTTGATTGAGCTAAATAACGATTTCTCCAAGGTGACCACCCTTAGGCCCACTCGAAAGAGTGGGCATTTTTCTGCGGTCATTGCGGACCGGCTTTTGTGAACGCAGACTCCGGTGTAGGTGTCTTTGCGCCAGTCAGATTGCTTGATTTATTTACATGGGCTTGAAGAGGTGGCTGTAAAGCCGGCTGACGGGCAGGCGATCTGAATGGTTGCGCAGCACGATGGTGTACTTGCCCGTTTCGTCGCGCTGTACGCAGTCAATGGCGTCGGCTCGTACCAGCGTTCCGCGATGGACTTGCCAAAACTCCTCAGTGTCCAGTTGCGCAAGCAGTTCTTTCAGCGGCATGCGGATCAGGTGCTCGGCATCTTCTGTGATGACGCGGACATATTTATCTGCTGCCTGCAGGTACAACACCTCCGACAAAGGCACCATTCGAATGACGTTGTTGCCTGCGGCACTGCTGACTTGCAACTGGCGGAGCCGGGCAACAGATGCGGGCAATGTGGGCGCAGTGGGGGCGGGCTGAAGTGCGCCCATCAGCAGAGCCAGTTGCTTTGCCGTGGTTTGAAGAGAAGCCTCCGCCGACGTCTGCCCCGAGGTCTCCCCTATGCATGGGTCCAAAGCCCGGTTGATAGCCAGACTCAGCTTGTGCACGGTCTTGATTAACCGGGCAGGCTGCACCGGTTTCAGGACGTAGTCCAGTGCGTTGGCTTCAAACGCTTGAACCGCGTACTGATCGTAAGCCGTCACAAATACCAGTGCGGGAAATGGTGTGCTCGAGGTGTCCCACGCGTCGGCCAGTTCGGCGGCGGCCTCGAGGCCGCTCATGCCGGGCATGCGGATGTCAAAAAAGAGAACATCAGGTTTTAATTCGAGTGCTCTCTCAACTGCGCTGGCACCGTCGCCCACCACGGCGGCAATGCGCAAATCTGGCCAGGCCTTGGCGAGTTCCGCCTCAAGCGCTGCAGCCAGCAGGGGCTCATCTTCCGCGATGAGGGCGCTTGGATGCTGGGCTTTCATAGGCCTGTACCTTTCATGGGCAGGTGGATGAGAACAGTGGTGCCTGCGCCCGGGTTAGATTGAACGCTGCAGAAGCCGCGTTCCCCATACGCCGTGGCAACCCGCTCACGCACTTGAGATAGGCCGAAACCGGTCCCTGAGCCATTTTCGGCACTGCCTGCCTTTGTCCTTGTTGGGGTAGGAGCCTCAGGTGTCGACTCAAATCCAACGCCTGTATCCGACACTTCAAGCTCCAGTACGTCCACGCCGTTTTGCCTCGCTCTGACTGTGATCAAGCCGCCAGCCACTTTGGGCTCAAGCCCATGCTTGATAGCGTTTTCAACCAGGGGTTGCAGTATTAGGGGCGGTACCAGGACTGCCTGCAAAGCTTCGGGCAGCTCGATGGAGCACTGCAGGCGCGCACCCATGCGAATGGACATCAGCTCCAGATAATCACGCAGTCGGTCAAACTCAGCGGCCAGTGGATGCATGGTTGATCGAGATGCGCTGAGCGTGGCGCGCAGATAATCGTTGAAGCGATCGACCATAAGCTGTGCCGCTGCAGGATCGATGGCTATCAAGGCGCGCAGGTTGGCCAGCGTATTGAAAAGCATGTGGGGCTCAAGCTGGGCTTGCAGCAACTTTAGCTGCGCCTCGGTGGCGTCTCTCTCAGCGGCATTTTTGTCTGCCATGAGGTTGGCGGCCTTGCCACGCAAGTGGAAATAGAAAGTTGCTGCGGCGCCGGCAACGATGGTCACGACCAAACCAATCTGGTCATCACGTGTGCTGCGCAGAGTGCTTTCACCGAAGAGATAATTTCCCAGCGCAGTGCCAAAGTAAAAGCCGCAGGCTATTCCAATGCCCGACAGGGCAAGGCCTCTCCAACCTCTGGGCCAGCCGTGGCCGCCGTTGGCGGAGCGATGGCAGTAGCGTTCATCGATCAGGTAACGCCCGAACTCGATGACTCCCCATGTGATGAGACCTACGCATAAGGCATTGCCCACTTGCACCCAATAAGGTTTGTTGGGCCAAATGGTGGTGGTGAGCACCGCCACGATGCAGCAGAACGCCACCACCTGCAGCATGTGGCGCAGCGTGGCAAACCCGTCAATGCGCATATTGACCGCCCAGTTTTGTTCTGGTCAACGAAGTGGCGTGCTGGGACCCCCACGCGTTATCGCGCGCTGATAGGCCGGGCGAGCATGAATGCGCTTGAGCCATTCGGTCAGGCGTGGGTAGCGGGCGTCCAGGCCGGCGCGTGCTTGAGCCGCTTCCAAAGGGAAGCTCATCTGTATGTCGGCGGCAGTGAAATCAGCGCCAGCGAACCAGTCGCGCTCTGCCAATTCGCTTTCCATGAAGCCCAGGTGCGTATTAAGCTGCGGCTGAATGAAGCCGCTCATGGTTTTTTCGACAATGCCTTTGGCGATGGGCTTGGCGAAAAATGGCATGCGCGCAGTGGCGATTCGGTCAAAAATGAGCTTGAGCAGAAGCGGCGGCATGGCTGAGCCCTCAGCATAGTGCAGCCAATAGCGGTAGCGGATGGCCTCTGGCGTCCCAGCGGCGGGGCTGAGCCGCCCGTTGCCGTATTGTTCATTCAGTGTCTCGATGATGGCGCCAGACTCCGCAAGCGTCATCCCGTCCACGCATACGACAGGAGACTTCCCGAGTGGGTGGATTTTCTTGAGCTCTGGTGGTGCCAGCATGGTCTGCGGGTGGCGGCGATAGAGCACCAGGTCGTAGGGCAGTTCAAGTTCCTCCAACAGCCACAGAATGCGCTGCGAGCGCGATTGCTCCAGATGGTGGACGATGATGGGCGTGGTGGGTGTGTTCATGAAACGCATTTTGCGCGTCCAGGCGACGCGCCATCAATCTTTAAAGGTCGCAGGTTGGCAAGATTGGATTCAAAGCCGATTTCAGGCTAGTTTCACCGGCGAAGATGGGAGGTGAGCAAGGCGTAGCACGCGCAGCGAACGAGCCGCGAACACGCCCGAAAGCGCTCCGTACAGGGCGGCTACTGTGAACTCAAAACCAGCATGCCTGGCCAGCGCGGGTTCCATGGACAGTTGCACGCCTATGCCGTACTTCATTAGAAAGACCATCATGATCAGTACAAGAGGAACCCAACTGCCTGGCATATGAAAACTGCGCGTGGCTGCCCGGTAGGCCGTGCCCTCAGGCGCTTGCATGTTCCAGCCGGCGGCAATGACGACACCATAGCACGCGGCCCAGACGGCCAGGACCTCAGCAAGACGGCCCCCAGAGCCGAACGCTGAGTAAACGCCCCATAGTGCGAGGCCACCCATAGCTATAGGCATCAACGCCAGGCGCCCTATGTGGACATTGCGGGCTCGGGTAGCGGAAAAACCAAGCCAGGCCAATCCGGCCAGAAGGCCGCCTACCCAGGCGGGTGTTTTGCCGATGATGGTGGCAATCGCTTCGGGGTGCTCGATCAGTAAGTCGGTCAACAACATGGTGGCTCCTGGAAATAGGGGTGTCGATGGTGTGACTTTGCTTGTGGGCTCTGCGCCGTACCAGCGTCTTGCGACGAAATGCAGCCTGATGGCGCGAAATGTGGCAACCAAGGCGCGAGCGCAGCGGGCCGAGCAAGCCGGATGGCGCTTCATTGAGAATCAGGGGTGCGCGGTCCCAATCGCTAGACGGACGTAGAATCCGCGCCCGAAGCCGCGTATCGAGCTATTGCAGAAAAAGGACTCTTTTGGACACCGTTTTACTTCTCAAGGCAGCCATCATGGGCATCGTAGAGGGACTGACGGAGTTCCTGCCTATTTCCTCCACCGGCCACCTCATCCTGGCTGGGAGCTTGCTGGGTTTCACAGGTACCAAGGCTCAGGTCTTTGAGATTGCCATCCAGACTGGCGCCATCCTGGCGGTCATCATTGTCTATTGGCAAAAAATCCGGGAAACGGCGGTGGCGTTGCCCACCAGCCGCAGCGCACAGCGTTTCGTGATCAATGTGTTGATAGCCTTTTTGCCGGCGGTGATTCTCGGTCTGCTGGCGGGGAAAATGATCAAGTCGCACCTGTTCACACCTCTCGTTGTGGCCACTACCTTCATTTTGGGCGCCTTCGTGATCTTCTGGGCTGAGAGGCGCCCGCAAAGTGCAGCGCGCATCCATACCGTGGAAGACATGAGCGCCTGGGACGCGCTCAAGGTCGGACTGGTGCAATGCCTGGCAATGATCCCGGGGACCAGTCGCTCAGGTGCCACCATCATCGGTGGCATGCTGCTTGGACTGTCTCGCAAAGCCGCGACGGATTTCTCGTTTTTTCTCGCCATGCCGACCTTGATCGGTGCTGGCGTGTATTCGCTCTATAAGGAGCGTGCGATCTTGTCGACGGCCGATATTCCCTTGTTTGGGGTTGGGCTCCTGTTCTCTTTTGTCAGCGCCTGGATCTGCGTGCGGTGGCTTCTACGTTACATTTCGAATCATAGTTTTGTCCCGTTCGCCTGGTACAGGCTGGCGTTCGGTGTCGTTGTTCTGGTCACCTGGCTTACGGGCACTGTGATCTGGCAGGAGTAGGGCCTGCTCGAAAAGACCCACTGAGGGGGCAATGCGGGCACCTGCCGCAGGCGATGAGCGACTTATTCAGCTCTTATGGCTGTAACGCACAAAAACCCACCAGGTGGATCTTTTGCGCTACTGGTTAATCACGACCTTGAGCCCTGGTATGTTCAGCTTTACAAATCTTAAGATCCCCGACACTGTGCGTCCTTGGTGAGCAGATACGATTTCCAAGCCCAATTGCCAGGTAAATCCCACTCCATTTCAGAACATGCACGCTACGCCGCCTGATACTTCCGCTGCAGCTACGGCCGTCCCGGCCCAGCCCCGGCGCCGCTGGCTGAGCTGGTTTGTGGGGTTGTTGCTGATGGCTTTGCTGGTAGGAAGCGCCTGGTGGCTGGTACAGCGCTCCAAGGCGCCGGCACCTGGCCCGAGCAGGGTCAGCGGAGGACCACCACCGGGGGCGGGCGCAGGCAGATTGTCCGTTACCGTGGGTTCGGCTAGCGCGAACCGGGGCGAGCTCCCGATTTACATTGAAGCCCTCGGAACCGTGACCCCCGTTGTCACGGTAGCCCTCAAACCGCAGGTTTCGGGTGTGCTGACAGAAGTTCGGTTCACTGAGGGGCAGGTCGTCAAGAAGGGCGACATCTTAGCGGTGATTGACCCTCGTCCATTCGAACAATCCCTGGCGCAGACGCAAGGCCAGCGCGCGCGCGATGAAGCTCAACTGGCCGCTGCTCGTGTTACCTTGCAGCGCTATCAGACCCTCTGGGCTCAAGACTCCATTGCCCGGCAGGAAGTAGATACCCAGTCCGCACTTGTCAAACAACTTGAAGGCACGGTGCAGAGCGATCGCGCTGCGGAGGATGCGGCTAAATTGAATGTCTCCTATGCCCGCATCGCTTCTCCCATCACAGGGCGAGTGGGGCTGCGCGCCGTTGACCCTGGCAACATGATGCAGGCAGGTAGCACCACCATTGCCACGCTGACACAAATGGCGCCCATAGACGTGCAGTTTTCGGTGCCACAAGATCGCGTGCCCGATGTGTTGGCCGCCCAGCGGGCGGGCCGCCTGCCTGTGCTGGCGTTGGACCGCACACGCTCAAAAGTGATTGAGCGCGGGAGCTTTTCTACGCTTGACAACGTGGTGGACACGACCACTGGCACGGTCAGGGCCAAGGCACGTTTTACCAATGCAGACAGTGAGCTTTTCCCCTCGCAGTTCGTCAACATCCAGCTTCAGTTGGGAGTGGCATCTGGCGTCCTCGTTCCGGTGACCGCAGTGCGCACAGGGCCCAAGGGTGACTATGTCTATGTGATCGACAGTGATCGTGTGGCTCACATGCAAAGCGTCAAGAGGGGCTTGGCGACGACTGACCAGATCCAGATCGTCTCGGGCCTGAATGGCGGAGAACTGGTCGTCACGGAAGGTGGTGATGCCGTCAAGGACGGAGCCCGCGTGCAACTGGCTGGTGATCGGCCTGGGGGTTCCGCGTCCGGGGCGGGAGCTGCTAACTGGCGGGCCCGTGGTGCGTCGGCTCCAGGGCCTTCAGCGAGTCAGGCGTCAGCGGCTGCGGGGCTTCCACAGGCTGGTGCCATTGAGGCCCGCAGCGCGGCCGCACCGGCTTCGGCGGCCAGCTCTCCCGAATGGATGAATCGTCTGCCGCCAGAGACGCGGCAGAAACTCATGGCCATGTCGCCGGACGAACGGCGCGCTTACCTGGAGCAAATGCGTGAGCGCCGTGCCCAGGGGCAGGGGCCGCGCAGAGAATAGGCTAGCGCGTGCGCCATGAATATCTCTAGACTTTTCATTCAGCGCCCCGTCGCGACTGGCCTCTTGATGGTCGCCATTGTGTTGGCGGGGCTGGTGGGTCTGCGCTTTCTGCCACTGGCGGCTTTGCCCGAGGTAGATTATCCAACCATCCAGGTGCAAACGCTCTACCCAGGGGGCAGCCCTGATGTGATGAGCCGCACAGTGACGGCGCCCCTGGAGCGCCAGTTTGGGCAGATGGCGGGGCTTGATCGCATGGCCAGCACCAGCGCGGCCGGGGTGTCCATCATTACCTTGCAGTTCACACTGTCGCAGTCCATGGATTCAGCTGAGCAGCAGGTGCAGGCTGCCATCAATGCGGGTGCTTCCATGCTGCCGGCCGATCTTCCGGCGCCTCCCATCTACGCCAAGGTCAACCCAGCCGACGCGCCGATTCTTACTTTGGCAATTTCCTCCACCGCCCTGCCGTTGACCGAAGTGCAGAACATGGTCAACACGCGTCTGGCCCAGAAGATCAGCCAAATCAGCGGGGTGGGCTTGGTCACATTGGCGGGCGGTCAGCGCCCAGCTGTTCGGGTTCAGGGAAATGTGGATGCGCTGGCGGCTCTGGGAATGGGCCTGGATAGCGTGAGTTCGGCCATCAGCGTGGCCAATAGCAACAGTGCCAAGGGCGGCTTTGACGGACCCCAGCGCTCCTACACCATCAACGCCAATTCCCAGCTCATGACGGCTGCGGACTACGGGGAGTTGATCCTGGCGTATCGCAACGGTTCACCAGTGCGGCTGAAAGACGTCGCCCGTGTGATCAACGGTTCGGAAAACAGCCGTCTGGGCGCTTGGGCAGCTATCCAGACTGACCCAGCCACGCGAGAGGCTGCATCCGCAAAAACATCGCTGACGCCGGCGATTATTCTGAATGTGCAGAGACAACCGGGCGCCAATGTCATCAGTACGGTGGACGCGATTAAAAAAGCGCTGCCCGCTCTTCGAGAAAGCATGCCGACCACCGTGAGCGTGGAGGTGCTGACCGACCGCACCACCAGCATTCGCGCATCCGTGCAGCACGTTCAAATGGAGCTGTTGCTTGCTGTGGTCATGGTGGTGCTGGTTATTTTCTTCTTCCTGCACAGTGGCCGTGCCACGGTCATTGCGTCTGTCGCGGTGCCCATATCACTTTTGGGCAGCATGGGGGCTATGTACCTGTTGGGCTACAGCTTGAACAACCTGAGCCTCATGGCCTTGACGATCGCCACCGGTTTTGTGGTGGATGACGCCATCGTCATGATTGAGAACATCTCACGGCATATGGAGATGGGCAAGAAGCCTTTTCAGGCGGCCATGGAAGGCGCTGGTGAGATCGGTTTCACCATTGTCTCGCTCACCGTTTCATTGATTGCGGTGCTGATCCCGCTGCTGTTCATGCAGGAGGTTATAGGGCGACTTTTCCGCGAGTTCGCCGTGACGCTGGCGATCACCATCTTGATATCCGCCGTCGTTTCCCTCACGCTCGTACCCATGATGTCGGCCCGCTGGTTGCGGACTCTTCACGCACCCACGAGTGGACTGGGGCACTATGTGCAACGTGGGCTGGATTGGGTTGTGCTCCGCTACGACCGGGGTTTGACCTGGGTACTCAGGCATCAACCTCTTACATTGCTGGTGGCGCTGGCTACGCTGGTGCTCACGGGCTTGCTGTACTGGGCCATGCCCAAGGGTTTGTTTCCCACGCAGAGCACGGGCCAATTGCAAGTGCGGGTGCAGGCCGCGCCAGAGGTTTCATTTGAGCGAATGTCTGCCTTGCAGCAGTCAGCGGCGCAGGCCATTCTTTCTGACCCGGCGGTTCAATCCATCAGTTCGATCGTCGGGGTGGATGCGGTCAATAATACGATGCTGAGTGCAGGCCGGATGATCGTCAACTTG
Organism: Comamonadaceae bacterium; assembly: GCA_015999985.1. Taxonomy (GTDB): domain Bacteria; phylum Pseudomonadota; class Gammaproteobacteria; order Burkholderiales; family Burkholderiaceae_C; genus Ottowia. The sequence goes on along the minus strand of JAECRA010000084.1, from coordinate 626 downwards.
CGATCGCAAGGCGTTCTGGGCGATAGCCAGGACGCCATCATGCAGCGCTTGCGGCTGAATGTGCTGCAGTCGACGCCAGGCGTTTCCATCTACTTGCAACCAACGCAGGATCTGACGGTGGACAGTGAGTCAGGCCCCACGCAGTATCGCTTCGCCCTGGAAGGTGTCGACACAGCTCAGGTGAATGACTGGGCACAACGTCTGGCGCAGGCTTTGCAATCAGTGCCTGAAGTGCGCAGTTCCATGACAGATGCGGGTGCCAGAAGCCTGACCGCCTACATAGACATCAACCGCGACACGGCTGCCCGGCTGGGCGTGACCGCCAGCGCTCTGGACAACACGCTCTATAACGCGTTTGGCCAACGGATTGTTTCCACCATCTTTACGGATACCAACCAATACCGGGTCATTCTCGAGGCGCAGCGCGATGAGGCGACGACCTTGCATGCGCTTCTTAATCTGCCGGTCCGTACCGGCAGCGGTAGCACCACGCCGCTTTCGTCATTTGCCACGGTACGCGAGCAAAGCGCTTTGTCGCAGGTGGTGAGGGTGGCGCAGTATCCTGCGGCGACAGTAGGCTTTGATACGGCACCGGGCGTGTCTCTGGGCACTGCAGTCTCGGCTGT
>JAECRA010000083.1 GCA_015999985.1 Comamonadaceae bacterium | reverse complement strand
CCCAAAATAAAAAGCACCCCCTCGGGGGGCAGCGGACCTCGCGAAGCGGGGAAGCTTGGGGGCCATTTTTTTTCCGGGTTGTAAGCTTTGACGCCTGATTCCGAACGTCGCGAACAGATCGCCATCGTAGCCAGTCACCTGGCTATGGTGGGAGCTCTCCTCTTGATCATGTGGCAGGGATTGCTGCCAGGTTTGCTCTGTGCATGCCTGGGCTTTCTTGCGTCCCGCTGGTTCAGCCCTCGATTGGGCAGCCTGCTGCGCACTCCGGATCACCGAGCCCCCAAGCTGGCAGCTGCCGTCGTAGTTTTGATTCCCATCATTGTGATTGCGCTGCTTTTGCCTCGCGCGCGCGGCGTCATTCTTGATGCACCCTCTACCTACAGGGACCTGCTTGCATTCATGGCAAGAACGGTCCTGGACTTTCGTGATCGTTTGCCGGTTGATATTGCCAACCAGTTGCCGACCGGTGCTTCAGACGTACAACGTGCCATCGCCACCTATCTGGCAAGCAAGGCCGGTACATTGGCCACCACGGGCCGAACGTGGCTCACTGGACTATTGTTTGCCTTCATTGGGCTGTTGATTGGCGCGCTGGCCGCAGCGCGGCCAACCGTGATCGTTCTTCGTCCGCTTTCCGCGCAATTGCATGCACGATTGACTCGTTTCGGCGAGACTTTCAGGCAGATCGTAGTGGCCCAGTTCTGGATTGCCCTGTTCAACGCCACATTGACCGCCATATTTTTGCTTGTCATCTTGCCCCTCTGGGACAGTCGCCTGCCCTACAGCATGGCCTTGATCCTGCTCACCTTTGCAGCTGGGCTCATCCCCATCGTCGGCAACCTCATTTGCAACGCGGTCCTCACGCTGGTGGGGTTGTCGGTATCTCCATGGGTTGCGCTGGCGTGCCTGGTCTTCCTGGTGCTTATCCACAAAGCTGAATACTTCATCAATGCCAAAGTGATCGGCCACCGCACGCACATGGGCGTGTGGGAATTGCTGACAGTGATGTTTGTGATGGAAGCGGTCTTCGGTCCTACGGGTCTGGTGGCAGCGCCGCTGTTCTACGCGTATTTCAAGCGGGAACTCGAAGCCTTTGGCTGGGTTTGAAGGTTCAGCGAAAAACCTGGCGTGTAGCCTCGCCTTCACGCTCCCCCGTTGATTTTTGGCTCTTACAAGAATTTCGGCTCAGGCGAGCAAGTTTTTGAGCGGCCACTGAGCATGGCCTCGGGGTGCGCGCGCCGGTACAGCGCGCTCTACCGCATAACAGGCTCTGATCGGCCGGGCGAAGCCCGTGGCTGTGCGCCCCTCTTTCCTCACCAGTAACTGAGGATTCGAAGTCAGCGCCGACTTCTCTGCAAACGCTTATTTGCAGGCATTTTTAACTGGACGCACCTCTTTGCTACCTGTGCCTGCTGAAAAATATCGCGCCAAAAATTAATGCTTTAGCGTAAATAGTCAACGACTAACTCATTAGTGCAATCCCTTAGATAGAACTGTACAAATTGACATGTAAAAATAGTATCAAAGGTGTAGTATCTATTGCAAAGCAACAATTTTCTCTGGAATTCGAAGGTTAGGAATAGTCGAATTTCGTCATTTTTGTAATTCTAAAGAGTGAGGGAAAGATGATGCAAGGCTCTGCACTGAGATCGAGGTTTGGACGCGTTATTTACGCGATGACGGCGGCGGCAGCACTGGTGGCAGCGGGAAGCGCCTCAGCAGCCACCAGCGCGCAGGGCCGTGGATATGGCCTTAACCTGACAGCCTCGGTAGGAACCGTGGTCGGCTTAACTGCTCCCCTGGGCGATACGGGGAACAACCAGGCGCCTCCGGACTTCTCCAGCTATGCGCCCTTGGTGAGCGCAACCGCAGGCGTCACAGCCCTGGGACTGGATATCCTGAGGGTGAACACGGGCGACATCTACGGACGCACTGTCAGCGCACTCTCCAAGAACAAGGTGGACTCTGAGGCCAAAGTGTCCGGCCTGGACGTGGCCGTTATCGGCCTGCCACTTCTGGGCAATCGCACCACCTTGCTGAGCCTGAAGGCCGACGCGGTCACGGCTGAAGCCCGTTTCACCTGCGTGAGCGGAACTGCCCAGCCGTTCGGCAAAACCAGCATTACCGGCCTGAGCACTAGCGGCACCCTGGGGGTGTTGCTGAACCCATTGGTCTCTGCGTTGGGCTCACTGCTGAATGTGGCTCCCAACACGGGCCTCAACGTCCAGATACCGTTGGTAGCCAGTGTGACTCTGTTGCTCAATGAACAAACGCTTTCTGGCGGCAAGCTGACAGTCAACGGCCTTCGCCTGGGTGTGAATGTGCTGGGCGCCATCAATACAGATTTGACCGTCGCCCACGCGGAAGCCACTATGCCCAACTGCCAGGCTGCGCCCGGTTCGGTGAGCATTGCAGTTCCCAACATCAACACCAGCAACCAGACCGCTGTTCCCGTTACGGGCACGTGCACTGTGGGTGGCGGCACCGTGGCGATCAGCAGCAACCCCGCAGGAAGCCCCTCTACTTCAACGTCCACAGCGTGCGGTGGGGCCGGCACCTACAGCGCGAACATCAACGCATCTTCTTCAGGCTCCAATCTGCCTGACGGCTCCGTTGCTTTCTTCGCCAACCAGGACGGCCAGGTCGCCAGCACCACGGTGACCAAGAACACGGCAGTGAGCACACCGAACGTCACGGTCAATACTCCACTGCCTGTTATCAACGCAGCCAACGCTAGCAACTACGGCAACACGCCGTTGATCTCCGGCACCTGCACTGCGGGCGCAGGGGATGTCAACGTCAGCATTGGCGGTGTGCCAGCCGGGTCGGCTGCGTGTAGCGGTGGCGGCACATGGCAACTGGGTGCCGATGTGAATGTGAACGGCCTGCCAGATGGCTTTGTCGTCATCACCGCAACGCAGGGCGCAGGCAGCGGCTCTGGCACGGCAACGAAAGACACCGTGGCTCCTACGGTGGTTATCACCTCAGCACCGCCCATCATTCCTGCCAACGCAAACAGCTATGTTTTCTCAGGCAGTTGCTCAGAGAGTGGAACCGCCGTGAACACCACGGTTTCCGACAGCAACCCGGCGCACAACATCAGCGTAGGAGCAGCTTGCACTTCTAACCAATGGTTCGTGACTCGCAACATGACCGGTTTCAACGACGGCAATATTACTTTCACTGCCAGCCAGACAGATGCTGCAGGAAACACCACCATCCCACCCGCTTCGCGCGTTGCAATCAAGGACTTGACCCCACCGGTGGTCACCGTAAGCCAGCCCCCGCAAATCAATGAAAGCAATCAGGGCAACTTCAGCGTGACAGGTGCCTGCACCACAGGAGACAGTATCGTCAGCGTCACCTTCGGGGGAATGGCGCAAACGGGGGTATGCGAAGGGCCTAAAGCGCTTGGCGACCCGGGCATTTGGACAGTGACAGGTATCAATGCACGAGGTTTGGCTGCAGGACCGGTTCAAGTGACTGCAACCCAGACCGATACCGCGGGCAACGTGGGCAACGCCCAGGCGACCACGACCAAGGTATCTGCTGCCGAAGTCGACACGACTCCACCAGTTGTCACCGTCACAGCGCCGGTGATTGGTGCCGGCAATGAGGGCAACTATCAGCCTAGTGGTACCTGCGAAGCCGGCAGCAGCAACGTGACCGTCGTGGTCGGCGTAGGTCTGGCGGGTGCAACCTCCGCAACCGCTATCTGCAACCCCGACGGCACCTGGACATCCCCACCCACCAATGTCAAAGCATTGCCGCAAGGCCCAGTGACCGTCACTGCCACTCAGTCGGATTCATCTGGAAATGTCGGGACTGGCCAGGCTCAAACTACTAAGTACACTCAAGAGGGCGGCGCCCCATATGGCCAAGACTGGCCGAACCCACCCCTGGTCGTACCTGTAGGCGGTGCTTGGGCCGGGCTTCTGCTGTTGGCGACGGGCCTGGGATTCCTGCGCCGCCGCAGGAACAAGGAGTGAACTGAGTAGGAGTCACCCTGCGGAGGCCATCACATGGCCTCCATCTGGGAAAGCGCCCCTTCTCGGGGCGCTTTTTTTATGGGTGCGGGGTTGGGTCCGCAAGCCTGCGCGGCTGGGCGCCCAGCCGGGGGCTGCACGGCGGACTCCTAGGGTAGCAGCCCGCCGAGTTCGGCCAGCCGATCCACCACTGTCTCGCGATCGAGTGCGTCTGGAGCCTCGCGCAGGTACGCGGACAGATCTTTGCGAGCACGCTGGCGTTCGCCCAGCTCAGCCAAGACCAAGCCGCGGTCACGCACCTCTTCCCAAGCATTGGGAAACAGTTTGACCAAACGTTCCTGCACGGTCAGCAAGCGCGGCCAATCCTGCTGGTTACGGTGAATTTCCTGCAAATTGCGCAGCATGCGCCCAACGATTAGACGCGGTTGGCTGACTTGAAGATACAGCGCAAGCGGCAATTCGCCCCCATCTCCCAGCGGAAGATCAGGATGGATTTCGGCAATGCGTTCACGCAAATCGGAGCGACTGAGAGACTGACCCGTGAACGGATCAATCAAGACTTTCCCCACAGGCAAGCTGACCTGGGTCAGAAAATGCCCGGGAAAGCCCACGCCTTCGGCCTTTAATTTGAGGCTGCCCGCCAGCTCCATCCACAGCACAGCCAGCGAAATCGGAATCCCACGGCGCGTGTGTAGCACGACATTCAGGTAACTGTTGTCAGGGTTGTAGTAATCATTGACATTTCCGCCAAACCCCAGGTCGCTGAAGAAAAACTGGTTCAGTGCGCGAACACGCTCCAACAGCGGCGCATCTGCCGCCACACGTCGCTGCAGGCGCGCAGCCATTTGATCGACGTCACCGAGCACCTGCTGCACGTCCAGCTCAGGGTATTCGTCCTGCGCCAGGCTGGCGACCGCCTCCAAGAGCGGGAAATGCTCATCACTTTCCACCAAGGCACCAAAGTAGCCAAGCGGCGTGGGAAGGGAAAAATTCAAGGCCATGCGGGATTTTCAATCAAAAACGGGCTTGGAGCTCGCGTGAGCTGGCCGTCCAGCGCGGAACTTGCCGCAAAACGAGTTCAGGATCTAACGCTTGAGCAATTTCCTGAGGTTCAACCCGGAAACCCTGAGAGCCCCAAAGTAGATCAAGCCGGCCCCAGCGATGAACGCGGCCATCCAACCCGCGCGGGTCAAACCAGGCGTAGCTATCCATTCAACCCGTTCTGCCCCTAGAAGTAAAAAAGCTGCCATGAGCGCGGTGGCGCCGAGTACTTGGGCTGCGAAGATGGCCCAACCTGCGAGCGGTTTGTAGCTGCCTCGGCGAATCAGCCCTATGAGTAGCCATACCGCATTCAACAATGCGCCCAGGCTGATGGTCAGCGTGAGTGCGGCATGTTGCAGCCACGGCACCAGAACGATATTCAGCAGCTGTGTGAAGACGAGTACAGCCACCGCAATGATGGCAGGCGTACGCATGTCGTGGCGGGCATAAAAACCTGGAGCCAAGACCTTGATCGCCACGATCCCCAGCAGGCCCACACCATATGACATCAAGGCCAGGGTGACCATTTGAACGTCTCTCGCACCGAAAGCGCCGTAGTGGAACAGCACCGCCACCAGGGGTTCGGCAAACACCAGCAACGCTGCAGCACAGGGCAATGCAAATAGAACGACGAGCCGCAAACCCCAATCCAGCAATGCCGAGTAGTGTGCGGCATCATCTTTGGCGCGAGCGGCCGCCAACTGAGGCATCAGCACCACGCCCAGTGCGACCCCCAGCAGCGCCGTCGGGAATTCCATCAGCCTGTCCGCGCTCGTGATCCAACTGACGCTTCCTGGTGTCAGGTGGGATGCAATCTGCGTGTTGATGAGCAGCGATATCTGCGCCACGCTGACACCAAGTAGCGCCGGCAACATCAAGCGTGCAATCTTGCGTGTTTGCGGATCGCTCCATGCTTCACGCAGGGCCTGTCCGCTCCAGCGAATACGTGGCAGCAAGCCCAACCTGCGCAGCGCTGGAATCTGCTGCCCCAGTTGCAATACGCCGCCCACCAGAACGCCCGCGCTCAGGGCATAGATGGGTTCAATACCCAGGCGAGAAAAAACCGGCACCAGACCCACCAACGCTGCAATCCATGCCAGGTTAAGCAGCACGGGCGATGCCGCCGGCACAGCAAACTTTCCCCAGGTGTTGAGCACTCCGCCCGCCAGGGCCACCAGGGACATGAACGCAATATAGGGAAACATCCAGCGCGTCATATGTACCGCGGCCGCTGAACCCTCGGCCGGCAATCCACTGGCCATGCCCCATACCAGCAAAGGTGCTGCCAGCACACCCAGCAAACTGAGCAGTATCAGCACCAGCGCCAACAGCGAAGCGACCCGGTCAATCAGCAGCTTGGCCCCTGCTTCACCATCTGTGGCACGCGTAGCGGCCAGCACGGGCACGAATGCCTGGCTGAAAGCGCCCTCCCCCAGCACCCGGCGAAACAGATTGGGCAATCTGAATGCAACCCAGAAAGCGTCCGTCATGGCGCTGACGCCAAAAACCGATGCCATCAGGACGTCTCGTGCCAACCCAGTCACGCGCGAAGCGAGGGTCAGCAGCGAAACAGTGGAAGCGGATTTGAAAAGGCTCATGGAAAGATGCGTCGACCAACACCACTGAAACACTGCCTCCGGGTTAGAAGCGAGCGGCGAGGCGTCTGCGATGCGCAATCTCAATCTGAAAGGCATGGAGTTTAGGGCACGGGCCAGGCAAACCCCGCGGCATGCCATGTACCCCCCGCATTGTCCTCAAGCCAAGCCAGTCGCCCGCTGCGCTCAATCCTGCTAGAATGCGCGGTTCTGCTCACAACATCCTCAGACACCTAAAGGAATATTCTCATGGCAGCTGGAAAGCCCAAGAAAAAGAACCCCCGCCTGGCATCAGGCCGTAAACGCGTCCGCCAGGACTTGAAACTGAACGCTGCGAACACTTCGCTGCGCTCCAAATACCGTACAGCGGTCAAGAACGTTGAAAAAGCCGTTCTCGCCGGTGACAAAGACAAGGCAACGAGCGCCTTTGCACTGATGCAGTCCGTTGTGGACAGCGTCGCCGACAAAGGCATCTTCCACAAAAACAAGGCGTCTCGCGACAAGAGCCGCCTGTCCTCCAAGGTCAAGACCTTGGTACAAGCCACCGCCTGAATCTCAGGCAAACCGCCCGGTTGGGCTGACTGATCAATATCAGACACGCCTACCGCCGTTTGTAACGGGTGCGCTGTCAGCAGAGAGAAAAGAGCCGCTTCGCGGCTCTTTTTTTTTCTGTGATCCGTCCTGCGGGTCGTCCAGACCTTTTTCAGAGAAGGCAAGGAAAGTCAAATGGAGGCAAGGGTTAGGCGAGCACAACGCGATTGCACACAGGCATCCTCCTAAACTTTGCCGGATTGTCGTTATTTGAGGAAGTTCGTCATGCGCGGTCGCGCGCTCCCCACGCGGGCGAGTACCCGGGTTAAGAAGCGCAGTCTTCGCGGATCTTTGCGCTTTCTAGTGGCAAGTTTGAGTCCGGACCACTAGAGAGCTTGCCGTTTCGGATACGGTCCGCCACGTGCACCTGGATTCCCGCCTGCGCGGGAATGACAGGAATGACGGGAATGACAGGAACCACAGTTTGGCTCCATCCCGAATGGTCGTCATCCCCGCGCAGGCGGGGATCCAGGGTTAAGACGCGCAGTCTCCGCAAGTCTCTGCGTCTGATAGTGGCGAGTTTGAGTCCGAACGGCTAAGAGAGCTTGACGCTTCGGTTACGGTCCACCAACGCAAACCTGGGTTCTCGACTTCGGGCGGGGCAGGCCACGCGGGCATGACACCCCTATTTCGGACGGGCATCAGCAGGCACTGATAAGACGCGGGAAATACATGCTCCGCAGCGTGCCTACACCACCTTCTTACGGCTTACTGTCGGGCAGGAGGCAGGCTTCCACCAATTGCAATTCGTTGTCTCTGGCGAAATTCATGACGAAATCCCAGGCCATGGGATCGTGATCGCGCAAGGCGATATTGACCACGACACACTTCACGCCATTGAGCGCTGTGGGCACGCACCAGGGCGAATAGCTGAGGTGACTGCCTGGGCGGGCGCCTCCGGGACGAAAAGGGCTCATCACGCCCGCTAACCGTTCCGCCCAATCGCTGGGGCGAAACGTGCGACCGGACAGGGTCACACCCTGAATGAAGACTTCACTGCTGGAAGGATTGATGGCCATCGGGGGTTCTGGCGTGAAAAAGACGTGCAATCCGCTTGTGGCTGCTGCACCGCACAAAATTTTATCTTATATAAGACCTGAGTACTGTGACAGGGTTCCCGTCTGATCGTAATCGGTTCTGAAATGGTTCTTTAAAAGCCAATTCCATAAGCACGAGCCATTCGGGAAAATGACGAAAATCGATGGAGCGCTCCTTCCCGCCACCCCATGCACCTATCGATCTTCGGGTCCAAGCGTCTCAAAATGACTCACTGTGATGTGATCAATGCAATAAACGTGTCGTTCCAAGCCCCTAGAATGCAACTCTAGCGGGCCTCGTTGGCCCGATTTTCTTTTTCAGGAGCCTGACGTCGTGACAAATCACATCGAAGCCGCCTCGCCGCACACCATGAACACCTACGCCCGCCTGCCGATCGCCATGGAGCGCGGCCAGGGGTGTCGAGTCTGGGATGTCAACGGCAAGAGCTACCTCGACGGCCTGGGCGGTATTGCTGTCAATACCCTGGGACACAACCATCCCAAGCTTGTTCCCGCCTTGCAGGATCAAATCAGCAAGCTCATCCATTGCAGCAACTACTACCATGTGCCGAACGCGGAAGTGCTGGCCAAAAAGCTGACCGAACTGGCCGGCATGACCAACGTATTCTTCTGCTGCACAGGCCTTGAAGCCAATGAAGCCGCGCTCAAGCTTGCCCGCAAGTTTGGACACGACAAGGGCATCAGCAATCCACAGATCGTGGTGTATGAAAAGGCGTTTCACGGCCGCAGCATTGCCACGCTTAGCGCCACCGGCAATCCAAAGGTGCAAAAAGGCTTCGAGCCTCTGGTGGAGGGGTTCATTCGTGTTCCTCTGAACGATATCGACGCACTGAAAAAAGCCACTGAAGGCAACCCGAATGTGGTCGCTGTATTTTTCGAGACCATCCAGGGCGAAGGCGGTGTGAACCCCATGCGCATCGACTACCTCAAGCAGGTGCGTCAGCTCTGCGACGAACGTGACTGGCTGATGATGATCGACGAAGTGCAGTGTGGCATGGGCCGTACCGGCAAATGGTTCGCTCATCAATGGGCCGGCATTGTTCCGGACGTGATGCCGCTGGCCAAAGGGCTGGGATCAGGCATGCCCATCGGCGCCGTCGTGGCTGGCCCCAAAGCTGCCAACATCTTCCAACCGGGTAACCATGGCACGACCTTTGGTGGCAATCCGTTGGCGATGCGCGCCGGTGTAGAGACCATTCGAATCATGGAAGAAGATGGGCTCATGGAGAACGCCGCCAAGGTAGGGGCCCACCTGAAGGCAGCACTGGAAAAAGCCCTTGCAGGCAACCCTGGCTTGAAGGAAATTCGTGGCCAGGGCCTGATGTTGGGCATCGAGCTCACCAAACCATGTGGCGTCCTCACCGAACGCGCCGCAGAAGCTGGTCTGCTCCTTAGCGTCACTGCGGATTCCGTGATCCGCCTGGTGCCGCCACTGATATTGACAGAGGCAGAGGCAGACGAAATCGTCAGCATTCTCGTGCCGTTGATAAAGACCTTCTTGCAAGAGTAATGCTGAACAAGATGACCACTCCAATCAGGCACTATCTTCAGTTCAGCGATTTCAGCGCTGACGAATACGCATACCTGTTTCAGCGTGCGGCGCGAATCAAGAGCAAGTTCAAGACTTACGAAAAGCACCACACACTGGCTGACCGCACACTGGCGATGATTTTCGAGAAAGCTTCCACGCGCACGCGTGTGAGCTTCGAAGCCGGCATGTACCAGTTGGGTGGCTCGGTGGTCAATCTCACCAGCGGCGACAGCCAACTGGGCCGCTCTGAGCCCATTGAAGACACGGCGCGCGTCATCAGCCGCATGGTGGACATCGTGATGATCCGCACGTTTGAGCAAACGCGTATCGAGCGTTTTGCCGAATATTCCCGCGTTCCCGTGATCAACGGCCTGACCAACGAATACCATCCCTGCCAGATCCTGGCGGATCTGTTCACCTTCATCGAGCATCGCGGCTCGATCGCGGGGAAAACAGTGGCCTGGGTAGGTGATGGCAACAACATGGCCAACACATGGCTCCAGGCTGCAGACATTCTGGGCTTTCAGGTTCATGTGAGCACCCCGCGCGGCTACGAGGTCGATGAAAAACTCGTGGCTGGCACGCGCAAGGGCGCTGGCAACTACCGTTTTTTCAGCGACCCACTGGAGGCCTGCCGAGGCGCAGATCTCGTCACGACGGACGTGTGGACATCCATGGGCTATGAGGCTGAAAATGCCGAGCGCATGAAGGCTTTCGCCAATTGGTGTGTGGATGCCGACATGATGCGTGCTGCCAAGCCTGACGCGCTTTTCATGCACTGCCTGCCTGCGCACCGTGGCGAAGAAGTATCTGCGGAAGTCATCGACGGACCACAGTCGGTGGTGTGGGACGAAGCTGAAAATCGCATGCATGCGCAGAAGGCTCTGCTGGAGTTCTTGATGCTGGGGCGCCAAAGCGAATCACAAGACGGCGCGGCTTAAAAGCACATCCCATCCGAATGGGTCCCTTCGCCTGTAATCAGATCAGGTGGCTCATCTGGATACGCCCTTCCTTCACCGCCCGGCCCGCTTCCGACTCGCTTTCAAACCATGAGCGCATGCCAGTCCTGCGGTGCCTGCTGCGCGCACTTTCGTGTGGACTTTTCGGTCCACGAATTGCAGTCGGAAGGTGGAAGCGTTCCCGATTCACTGGCGGTGGTGGTCAACGACAGCATTTGCCGTATGCGTGGCACTGACCATATGCCTGTTCGATGCGCCGCGCTCACGGGGCGTATCGGCGAGCGGGTCGCGTGCGGGATCTATGAATGGCGCTCGTCACCCTGCCAGGAATTTGAAGAAGGCAGCGACGCGTGCCAAAGGGCCAGGGCGCGCCACGGTCTCGCGGCGTTAGAGGATGAAGCAATGAAGTGATGACAAGCATGTGCGGTAGTTCTGCTACCCAAGCTTGCCGCGCTTGTCTTGCTCCAGAGCGTCAGGTGCGCCGCAACTGCCGCACTCGTCGCAGGCGTGGCAGCTGCCCAGGCTTGCGGCGCCTGGCAGACCCAGTCGTGTGGCCACCTGCCGACGCCAATTAGCGGGCATGAAGCTCCAGACGGCATAAAGCGCTGCCAGCACCACCGCTACGGCCACAATCCATTCTTGCATCGCTTTAGCTCCTAGCTGTTCATCCGCCGCCCAGCGCAAGCGCCACGCGGTAGGTGATGAATGCGGCCACGTAAGCCAGTCCAAACAATTGGACCAACATCAAGAGAGGATAGCGCCAACCATTGGTTTCGCGCTTGACAGCGACCAATGTCGACACGCATTGCGGCGCAAAAACGAACCAGGCCAGCAAGGAAAACGCGGTCGCCAGGCTCCAGCCGTGAGCAATGAGCGGCTCCAGTTGCTGTCCCACGTCTTCCGCAGAAGCAGAAAGTGAATACACCGTACCCAGGGCGCCCACGGCGACCTCGCGTGCCGCCATGCCGGGCACCAGGGCGATGGAAATCTGCCAGTTGAAGCCCAGGGGCGCCAACACGTACTGCAATGCATGGCCTATGCGCCCAGCCAGGCTGTATTCGATGGGCAGGCCGATGGCGCCTGCCGGGGGAGCCGGGTAACTGGAGAGAAACCAAAGCAGCACCATGACCGCCAAAATGATGCCCCCCACGCGCTGGAGGAAGATGCGTGCCCGTTCCCAGAGACCGAAGGCCAGTTGCCGGGGACTTGGCCAGCGATAGGCCGGCAGTTCCATGATGAGAGGCGTGGGCCTGGCTTTGCCACCCGCGAGCCGATAGACACCTGCCAACCCCAGTGCCGCCAGGATGCCCGCCATGTAAAGCGCAAACAGCACCAAGCCTTGCAGGTTGAAAACGCCCGCCACTTTGCGCGCAGGAATGAACGCTGAAATCAGGAGCGCGTAGACCGGCAGCCTTGCCGAACACGTCATCAGCGGCGCAATCATGATGGTGACCAGGCGGTCTCGCCAGTGCGTGATGGTGCGAGTGGCCATGACGCCGGGTACGGCGCACGCGAAGCTGGATAGAAGCGGAATGAAAGAACGCCCGGAAAGCCCCACCTTGCCCATCACGCCGTCCAGCAAAAACGCTGCACGGGGCAGATAGCCTGAGTCTTCCAGCGCCAGAATGAATAAAAACAGAATCAGAATCTGCGGCAGGAACACCAGCACGCTACCGACACCCGCCACGACGCCGTCCACCAGCAGGCTACGCAGCGGCCCCGCTGACATCTGGTTTGCAATCACAGAGGCCAAGCTTTCCATGCCGGACTTGATCCACTCCATGGGTGGTTGCGCCCAGCTGAAGACCGCCTGAAACATCAGGAACAGAATTGCTCCCAGAACCAGCATGCCCCAGACTGGATGCAGAGCTACGGCGTCCAGGCGATCGTCGCGGTCCAGCGAGTGCGCAGGCATGTTGACCGACGCATTGAAAATACGCTGGACCTCTTTCTGCGTCAGCATGACATCGTTCGCGTCCGGCAAGCCATTCGTGGCGGCCGGCATGCGCCCAATCAGCGGAGGCTTGAATGTACCCAGCTGAGCCAGCAACTCGCTGGCGCCCTCTGAGCGAATCCCCACGGTGCGGACAACCGGCATGCCCAGTTCCCTGGACAGACGATCGGTATCGATCACCACGCCTTGACGTTCAGCCATGTCCGCCATGTTGAGCACCAGCAACATGGGCAAGCCCATGCGGCGCGCTTCCAGCACCAGACGGAGATTCAAGCGCAGCTTGGTAGCGTCGGTCACACATATCAGCAAGTCTGGCCGGGCTTCCCCGGCCCGTTGACCCGTCACTATGTCCCGCGTGACCTCCTCGTCCACACTCATTGCATGCAGGCTATAGGCCCCGGGAAGATCAAGCACTGTGACTTGTCTGCCGGATGACGCGGTGAGACGACCCTCTTTGCGCTCCACTGTCACGCCTGCATAGTTGGCGACCTTCTGGTGGCTACCTGTGAGCAGATTGAACAAAGCCGTCTTGCCGCAATTGGGGTTGCCGAGCAAAGCGACACGCAGCGGCTTGGACGCTGGGATGACCACCGGTTGCGCCACAGCGTCACCGGATTTCCTACTTTCGCCAGAAGGATGTCTCATGCTGTTTTTTCCAGCGACGTGCGTAGTGGCCTCACCTCAATGAGAGCAGCTTCATGCGCTCGCAAGGCGAAGGTGGCCTGACCGATACGCACTGCTACAGGTTTGGAAGCACCTGTGCTAGGGGCGATCACGCGCACGACTTCGCCCGGCAAAAAGCCGATTTCCAGCAGCCGCAGCAAAACCTCTCGGTCGCCGTCATGGACAGGCTGGCGCAGCCGTTCAATCACTGCCTGTGCGCCGCGCGCAAGTGCATGCAGGGGTAGAACATCATTGATGGGCCGCGAACCATCAGAAAAGGAAAACTCGGAAGCCATCAAAAACGAGAATGAAAATGAAAATGATTTATCTCTGTATTCTTATTTTATGCGTGTGAATATCTCGTTCTCTCCAGCATGGATCGCATCACATCTCACTCGGCACACGAAAGTTTGTTGTAAAAAACCGACACCACAGTGCACTCAAACGGCTACCTTACGCTGAGCAACGGTGTGAACGAATCTCCCAAGCCCGCTCGAGCACGCGCCTTCTGACGGCTCGCTCGGCGACGCCAGATTCACTCACACCCTCCGAATCCTGAACGCCATGCCTTGCTAAAAATGAAAACCCTGTGGGATATCTCTCCGCCAGTGCATGCGGCCTCTCCCGTCTTTCCCGGGGACACGCCGTACGCACAAAGCTGGAATGCCGAAATCTCGCCAGGCTGCCCAGTCAATGTCAGCAGCCTGACACTTTCTCCGCACATAGGTGCGCACGCAGATGCGCCACTTCATTACGATCCGCAAGGCGCTGCGGTAGGTTTGCTGGACCTCTCTGCATTCCTTGGGCCCTGCCGAGTGATTCATGCAATAGGTGTGCGTCCGCTCATTCATTGGTCCCACCTGGCCCATGCTGCGCATGAGTTGCCGCCACGCGTGCTGGTGCGAGCCTACACACACATGCCGATTGAACAGTGGGATGAAGACCTTCCCGCCTTTGCACCTGAAACCGTGGAGCGTTTGGCAGATGCCGGGGTAGTGCTCATTGGCATTGACAGCGCCAGCATAGATCCAGCCAGCAGCAAGGATCTGCAAAGCCATCAGGTGATCCGCCGACGTGGCTTGCGGGTGCTGGAAAACCTGGTGCTCGACGAAGTCCCCGAAGGTGACTACGAGTTAATTGCTTTGCCTTTGAAACTTATGAGTGCTGACGCATCGCCCGTGCGGGCTGTGCTGCGTCAACTTTGAAGCCATTTCACCCCCCCAGACAAATGATCTCCCTACAAGACTGCAGAAGCCGGGACGGCGCTGACACACTGGCACCGCTCAGGCACCTTTTCAATCTGCCCGAGGGCATGATTTACCTTGATGGAAATTCGCTCGGAGCGTTGCCAAGCGCTGTGCCCCATCGTGTGGCCCAGGTGGTGGCCGAACAATGGGGGCGCGATCTCATTGGCAGTTGGAATACCGCAGGCTGGTTCGATCTTCCGCGCAGGGTAGGAGACCGCATTGCACCGCTCATTGGCGCAGGCGCAGGCGAAGTGGTCGCCACGGACACGACGTCGGTGAACCTCTACAAAGTACTCTCAGCGGCGCTCAACCTTGTAGAGCAAGCCGAGGACGAAGCGGGCGGGGCTCGCGGGACTCGCGGGACTCGCGGGACTCGCGGGACTCGGAGAACCATTGTCAGTGAACGCAGCAACTTCCCCACGGACCTGTATATAGCTGAAGCCCTGTCCCGCGAGCGCGGCTGGAATCTGCGCTTGATAGAACCGCATGAAGTGCACACCAGCTTGGGACCTGAAGTGGGGGTGCTCATGCTCTCGCACGTGAACTACCGCTCGGGCGCCATGCATGACATGGCGGGTATCACGGCAGCAGCACACGCTGCCGGCGTGTTGGTAGTTTGGGACCTTTGTCACAGCGCCGGTGCGGTACCGGTAGAGCTCACCCAGGCCGACGCTGACTTTGCCGTAGGTTGCGGCTACAAGTATTTGAATGGCGGCCCTGGCGCGCCCGCCTTTGCCTGGGTCCACCCGCGGCACGTGGCACGCTGCTGGCAACCCTTGGCAGGTTGGTGGAGCCACGCAAGGCCATTCGCCTTTACGCCCGGGTACGAGCCGGCGATGGACATCACACGCTATCAGTGCGGCACCCAGCCCATCATCAGCTTGTCTGCCCTTGATTGTGCCCTGGATGTTTTCACGGAGGCAGACAAGCTGGGTGGCATGCCCGCCCTGCGCACCAAGTCATTGGCCTTGACCGACCTTTTCATAGAACTGGTGGAAGCACATTGCCCCGGCCAGTTTGAGCTGGTGACTCCCCGCGAGCATGCCCAGCGCGGCTCTCAGGTATGCCTTACCCCGACGCATTCGCTGCCAGCAGGGTGTGCCTATGCGATCGTGCAGGCGTTGATCGCCCGGGGCATCGTGGGCGACTTTCGCGCGGGTGATGCGCAGCAACCCGATATCTTGCGCTTCGGTTTTACGCCGCTTTATCTCTCTTATGAAAACGTGGCCATGGCTGCGCAAGGCTTGCAGGAAGTACTGGCCAACGAGGAATACGCACAGCCTCGCTTCAACCGCAAGCAAGCCGTCACCTGAAAGCTTAAAGAGAAAACGCCATGGTCACCCCTGAATCCATTGTCCATACCGAGAAAGCGCAGCTCGATTTCAGCCGCAGCATGAGCTATGGCGACTATCTCCACCTGGACCAGATCCTGAGTGCTCAATGCCCCTTGTCGCCAGCGCATGACGAGATGCTGTTCATCATTCAGCATCAGACCAGCGAGCTATGGATGAAGCTGTTGCTCACGGAGCTCGGTTCAGCGCTCGGCGACTTGCGCGAAGACCGCTTGCCGCCGGTATTCAAGAAACTCACCCGCGCCAGCCGCATCATGGAGCAGCTGGTGCATGCCTGGGATGTTCTGGCCACCATGACGCCACCCGAATACAGCGCAGTGCGGCCGTTTCTAGGCCCTTCCAGCGGCTTTCAAAGTTTTCAGTACCGCTGCATCGAATTCGCGCTGGGCAACAAGAACGCGGCCATGCTGACTCCGCATGCGCACCATCCCGAGCGGCTGGCCCTGGTTCAATCATTCTTCGAAGCCCCCTCGCTTTACGACGAGTCCCTGCGCCTGCTGGCCCGACAAGGCATAGCAGTGCCGCACAATTATCTGGAGCGTGACTGGACAAAGCCCTACGAAGCCAGTGCCGAAGTCGAGGCCGCATGGCTGAACGTCTACCGCGCGCCCGAACAGCACTGGGACCTCTATCAACTCGCCGAAAAACTGACGGACCTGGAAGATTCGTTCAGGCTTTGGCGGTTCCGACACGTCACTACGGTTGAGCGGGTCATTGGTTTCAAACGCGGCACGGGGGGAACAGGCGGAGTCAGCTATTTACGCAAGATGCTCGATGTGGTGCTGTTCCCGGAGCTTTGGACATTGCGCACAGAGCTGTAAGGAAAACTCTGCCCGCACGGCGAGCTGTCGCAGAGGTACAGGTCAAAAACTGCGTTACCGACCATAATTAGAGAAATTCGGCTTCAAAACGTGCCCATCAAAGGTGACGCTGGCCGTCATGGTCATTGACTGACCGCTTCCGCACGGGCGGATGACGCAGTTCCTTTGCGGACGTCTTATTTAGGTTGCTTTTCCATGCTGATCGACTTTTTCTACGCACTGCGCTCCGCCAAGTTGCCGGTCTCCGTCAAGGAATTTCTGGTCTTGCTGGAAGCCATGCAGGCCGACGTGGTGGGCCCACGGCAGCCAGACGCGTGCACGATTGATGATTTTTACTTCCTCGCTCGCACAACTCTGGTCAAGGACGAAAAGCATTTCGACAAGTTTGACCGCGCTTTTGCCGCTTATTTCAAAGGCGTAGAGCAACTGACGGACTTCACGAAGGACATTCCCGCCGACTGGTTGCGCCAGATCCTCGAAAAGGAATTGAGCCCGGAAGAAAAGGCGGCCATCGAGAAGATGGGCTGGGAAGAGCTCATGGAAACGCTCAAGAAGCGCCTGGAAGAGCAAAAAGAGCGCCACGAAGGCGGCAGCAAATGGATCGGCACCGGCGGCACCAGCC
>JAECRA010000018.1 GCA_015999985.1 Comamonadaceae bacterium | reverse complement strand
CAACGACCCCCACCATGTCAAGGTGGTGCTCTAACCAGCTGAGCTACGCGCCTGAAAGATTCGAAGCCATCGAGTATAGCACAGCTTTTTAACGTCTTTTGGCCACTCTTACACCAGGTACGTCGTGCACTGTTCGCAGCACCTGCGCCAGGCGCGCGGTGTCGGAGACTTCCACGGTGAACGTCATCCAGGCCCAACCCTTGACCGACTGGGTTTTGACGCCGATCACATTCATCTTCTCGCGAGCGAAAACATCCGAAATGTCGCGTAGCAAGCCTTGACGATCCGTGGCCTCGACAGCGACGTCCACCGGATAGGCCAAGCTCTGACGAGCAGTGGAGTCGCTCCAGCCGACTTCA
Organism: Comamonadaceae bacterium; assembly: GCA_015999985.1. GTDB lineage: Bacteria > Pseudomonadota > Gammaproteobacteria > Burkholderiales > Burkholderiaceae_C > Ottowia. The sequence goes on along the minus strand of JAECRA010000018.1, from coordinate 66,980 downwards.
ATCACCCGATCAGGATCGCGAGCCACAAGTTCGCGGAAATTGGCGCAGTCTCGTCGATGAACGCTCACGCCGCGGCCACGTGTCACAAAGCCCGCTATCGCATCTGGCGGCGCAGGTTTGCAGCAACGCGCGGGCTGGGTCAGCAGGGAGTCAAGCCCCACCACCAGCACGCCGCCACGCGTGGAGCTGGCCGGACGCACTTTGCGCAACAGAACCTGCTCGTCTGGATCTGGTTGCGGTTCAGGCGGGCGCAGCACGGTCTCGATGCTGCGCAACGAGAACTCATCCTTGCCTACGGTCTCAAACAGGTTATCTGCAGTCTTGAAACCCAAGTCCGTTGCCAATTGCTCCAGAGACAGCGCCGTGCGACCTTCTCGTTGCAAAAGTTTCTCAACCATTTCACGCCCGCGAGCCACGGTTTCACGCGTGTACTGGGCGTTGAACCAGGCGCGCACCTTGGACTTGGCGCGAGAGCTGGCTAGGTAATGCAGATCGGCATTCAGCCAGTCGCGCGACGGTCCACCTTCCTTGGCAGAATTGATTTCCACCGTCTGGCCGTTTTGCAGCGGCGTGTTGAGCGGCACCATCACACCGTCTACGCGGGCTCCGCGGCAACGGTGACCCAGTTCCGTGTGCAACGTATAGGCGAAATCGACGGGCGTTCCGCCCGCCGGCAATTCGACAATCGCAGCCTCGGGGGTCAGTACATAGATGTGTTCATCAAACAGGCCTTGCTGTGGCTCGCCACCCGTCAGGTCACGCTCCCACGCCAACAGCTGGCGCAGCACCGCAATCTTGGCGTCATAGTCGCTGGCCGCCGACACCCCGGTATAGCCTTTGGTGCCTGCTTCCTTGTACGCCCAATGGGCTGCTACGCCATGCTCGGCATGTTGATGCATCTCCGGCGTACGGATCTGGATTTCCCAGGCCAAGCCGTCCGCATCACGCACCACGGTATGCAAGGATTGGTAGCCGTTGATCTTGGGCCGCGCAATGTAATCGTCGAATTCGTCGGGGAGCGGCGTGTAATTTTCATGCACCCAGCCTAGCGTTGCATAGCAATCAGCCACGGTGGGAACCAGCACCCGAAGAGCTCTAACGTCAAACACTTGATTGAAATCGAGCTCCTTGCCGCGCATCTTCCGGACAATGCTGGAGATGTGCTTGGGACGCCCCGATACATTGGCGTCAATCCCTTGAGCACGCAGAGCGGTTTCTATGTCGTTACGGCGCTGTGCCATGGCGGCCTCGCGCTCAACACGACGCTCATCCAATAACGAAGCTACAAGTTTGTAGGTCTCCGGCTCTTGCGCACGGAAGATGAGGTCTTCCATCTCCCATTTGATTTGCCAGATGCCCAGCCGATTGGCCAAAGGCGCAAAGATCTCATGCGACTCGCGCAGCAAGCTTGGTGAAGGCGGCTGTCGGCAGGCTGCGCAGTGTCGCAGGGTTTGAAGGCGTGAAGCCAGTCTGAGCAGGACCACACGCAAATCGCGACTGAAAGCAAGCAGCATCTTGCGCACGTTTTCAGTCTGTTGGCCTGCCTGCTCGGAATCTGCAGATAGTTCTTGCCGGCCAGCGCGCGAACGCTGTTGCACACGCTCCAGGTTGGCAGTTTCCACGGCCAAGCGCGCAAAGCTCTCACCAAACGCCTTCCCTATGACTTCGGCCGGGCGGTTGAGTTGAGGACTTGCATAGCTGAGGTAGATGGCCGCCTGCATGGCTTCCGACCCGCCAATTTCAGCAAGGATACCGGCGACGGCGTCGGCGTGCGCCAGCAGATTTTCCCCAGAGCCCGCGACTTCATCGCCAATCAGCGGTTCGGCAAATGCTCGGGCCCGAGCGCGCACGCCATCAGGTGAGGGCATGGCGTGCGTCGTAGCCGTGATGACATCGGCAACGCGTTGGCCAGGTTCTGGCGACAGTGGAGGCAACTGCTTCATGAGGACTGAGGCAAATCAGGGGAGGCGGGAAGCAGAAAATCAAGCACCGTGAGCACTTGTTCATTGGCAACAAGAGTGGGCGCATGGCCCACGCCTGCAAACTCGACAACTCGTGCCTGCGGGCCTCGACTACTCATGGCCTGCGTGGTGGCCACTGAAAGCAAATCGGATTCCGCACCCCGCAATACCAGCGTTTGCGCCGATATCTGATCGTAAATCTGCCAAAGTGCTGCCTCACCCTGAACAGATGCCTCGCGAGTGACATGTCTGAAAGGCACGGCAATGGCTGGGTCGTAGTGCAGCCGAAAGCCTCCTTCAGGAAGCGCTTTGAGCATGGGACGCGAAAGGTCAAGCCATTGCTGGTCAGTATGGGGGCCAAAGCTTGCCGAAATAACGCGCATCGCAGCCGCAGCTTGTTCGACTGATGCGAAAGTCGAACTTTTGCCCAGATACTGACCAATCCGCTCCAGGGCCGCCCATTCAATGGTAGGCCCCACGTCATTGAGTATCAATCGGCGAATCGGCACGGGCAGAGGCAAGTTGGGTAGGCCAGCAAGCGACAGGCCGATGATGCCACCCATACTTGTTCCCACCCAATCGAGTGTTTCCACAGGCGCGGTTTGATTAAGCTGCGCCAACATCGAGAGCATGTCACCCACATAGGTCGTGAACTGATAGCCCATGGGGTCTTTCAGCCAATCGCTTTCCCCTCTTCCAACCACATCAGGACAGACGACGCGCAGCTGATGACCTAAATCCTCTGCGCGCCGAAGGAGCGCCTGGGCCAGCACATCGAAGTCCCGCCCTTGACGAGAAAGTCCGTGCGCGCATACAACCACACGCGAAGCTGTTGGGTTTCCCCATTGCCACCACGCCATCCGATGTCCGCTGGAGGAATCTGAACATTGGACGTGGTGCAGTGTAGGCTCGGTCATGGTGGAACGGTAATAACTGGCGTCGTGAATTGGACGTTGGCTGAACAGGAGATTGAGTGACAACCCTGATGACTAGCAAGAATCGAACCGCTGCGACACCGAAATATCTCAAGCGGTGTTGATGCGACATGACCCTTGGAGTGGGCGGCTCCGTTCAGCCAAACTTCAATTCAGGATGTTGGGACGTTGGAATCGTAATTCAATTGCGCAGGCGCATGAATGTACGGGATACCAAGCCTTGGAGAAGTCGACCGGACCCCAAAAAAACCCTATGTTTGCACGCCTTTGGGGCACAGTTTCAAGGTTATGGAGTCAAGGCTTTCGAGGTCTGGCTCTTCTCGTCTCATCTGATAGTGGCAGTACGTGCTGCGTGCATCTAGGGTGCATATCCAGTGCGCAAACGGCGCAATGTTCGGTGGCCGCAACGCATGCCCCTCACACCTTCCTGTCCCGGATGAAGACCATGAAAAGCCAGGATTCACCCACGGTTCTGATGATTGGCTTCCTGGAATTCCAACGGAGAAAGCGCTTTTAGGAACCTACCCGCTCAGCGCGCTTGCACAGACCCTGACACGTTGACCTGAACGATGCTCTTGCCGGGCTCCACAGCCACAGGCGCAGCATCAGCGGATTTGGAAAACGCTCGCGCTTCCATTGCCATGGGGCGTGGGCCTGGATAGCCAGAGTCACTGGCATCGACGGTGACCTCTCTCAAGCTGTAGTTGGCAAAACCAAACGCTTTCGTGATTTCAATCGCGCGCGCCTTGAACTGCTCAATGGCTTGGGCCTGCGCCTCTGTCTGTACTTTGGCACGTTGCTCACGGCTGAGGCCAAAGGAAATGTTGCCAATGGACATGGTGGTGGCGCGGGCTGCTGCCTGAGTAATGCGGGGGAAATCCCTGCCTTCCAGAATCAATTCGACTCGGCCTTGCCAACCGTTGATCTTGCCTTCTTTGCCGTAGCGCGGATTGACACTGAAACTGCCCGTACGAACGTCCATCGCTCCGGCTTGCGCAGATTTTTTAGCTTCGGCCAGTGCGCTGTCCAGCGCTTTTCGCAATTCAGCCTGCACACCAGCAGCCTCCGCACCCTCGCGCGTCGACGTGAGGGTGATCATCAATGTGTCCTGAACAACTTCGACTTGTCCGGCGGCAGACAAGTGGAAAACGTTTTGCGATGGATTCATGACAGTACCGGCGGTTTGTGCGTGCGCAAAGGCGGCGCAAGCAAGGAGAGAAATGCCAAGCAGTAGCGGGCGAACGTGGAGGTTTTTCACTTCTAGGGTCCGTTCATGAAAAAAATGATGTCCGTATGGATGGCAGGGCTGGTGCTGATTGCGCGGCCATCTACGAACATAGAAATTGAGAAGAAGAAAAAAAGAAAGAAGCAGAGGAACAGAAAGACAGCATAACGCGAGGAAACGTTCCCGCGTTTATCCTGGCCGTTGTTTCGGCAGGTATCCCGGCGTATTTCCCAACGTCTTGAAAGGCTCAACGCCGCGGAGCAAAGCCTTCAGGTTTGGTCAACACCTCATCTGAACCCCTGCCAGGCTCAGACGTTGTTGCCGCTCGGCGGACTTGATCTCTTAGTTCGGAGCGCTCTGCAGGCGTGAGCCGACGACCTTCCAATGCGGATTCCGCACTGACATCTCTCTGTAGAGTCTGCACGGCCGTCCACAATGCGCTTCTGTGGCTGGGTTGGAATTGGGCGGGCGCCTCGCTCGTGCTTTGCGTACTCAAAGCGGTCTCTCCGACACTCTGAGCCAGGGTCGGGGGGGCCAAAGGAGCCAATGCGGCAGCGCTCAAGACAACATAAACGACTTTTTTTGCCATAACACTAGAACTTTCGCATAGGGGCATCGTATTTGTCCTTCTAATCTGCCGAAGCCGGGGCAACATTTGTAACTCTCTGAAAAGCTGCAAGGGAAAACCCCAAAAGCCGAGGAATTCACTGTAACAATGGGCCTGTTACAAATACGACCAGGGACACCAATGAGCCAGGTTGCACACCGAACCGACAAGATCGCCGTTGTTGATGACGACGCGCGAATCCGTGACTTGCTGCGACGTTATCTGTCGCAGGAAGGTTTTGAAGTGATCGTGGCAGAAGATGCCAAGGCACTGTCCCGCATCATGTTGCGGGACACCATTGATCTGATCGTTCTGGATCTGATGATGCCCGGTGAGGACGGTTTGTCCGTGTGCCGCCGGCTCCGGGCAACCGGAGACAAGACCCCGATCATCATGCTCACCGCTAAGGGCGAAGATGTCGATCGCATTGTGGGGCTTGAGGTCGGAGCCGACGACTACTTGGGTAAACCTTTCAACCCTCGTGAGTTGCTGGCGCGCGTTCATGCCGTATTGCGACGCCGCCCTCCACAGGAGGCTCCGGGTGCGCCTTCCGCAGAGAACGAAAGTGTGGCATTCGGCCCATTCCAGTTCGATCTGGGCGCCCGGACACTGCACAAAAATGGCGAGGAAATCTCCTTGACCACAGGCGAATTTGCCATGCTGAAGGCCTTGGTACGCCACCCGCGCCAACCGCTGTCCCGTGAAAAACTGGCACAGTTGGCTCGTGGACGCGAATTCGAGCCCTTCGACCGAAGCCTTGACGTGCAGATTTCGCGCCTGCGCAAACTGATTGAGCAGGACGCTGCTAGCCCGCGCTACATTCAAACCGTCTGGGGAGTGGGCTACGTATTCGTACCCGATGGTGCTGGCTAAGTCCCGTCCCTGAAGGAACCCAATGGCGGCGGCCTCTGATTTTTATGAATCCAGCGTATCGCACGAACCGGAGGCTTCGCCATTGGATTCCATGAATGCCCCCCTGGACGGGGGAAATTCAAAAGGAATAGTCAGGGGAGGCTTTAGCCTGTTCTGGCGGACCTTTTTCCTGCTCAGCCTGTTGTTGCTGGGTACTTCGGTGGGTTGGTACCAGCTCTTTCGCACACTTGAATACGAGCCTCGTGTCATAGATAACGCCAGGCAAGTCGCCTCGCTGGTTAACCTCTCCCGTGCGGCTCTCGTCCACTCCGACGCCATTGCTCGCGTCTCCCTGATCAAAACGCTGGCCGACCAGGAGAAAGTGCGCATCTTGCCGCACGAGCCTGGCGATAAGTTCGATCTTTTCGCGAATACCGAGCTGGAGCAGCGCATGAGCCGGGAGCTCATTGCGCGACTGGGGCCAGATACTGTGGTCGCAGGGCGCGTCAACGATGAACCCGGTTTATGGGTCGGCTTTGGTATTGAAGGAGATTCGTACTGGTTGCTGATGGATCGTTCGCGCGTCGGTGCGCTGCTGGGCGGGAGTACCTGGCTGCTGTGGCTAGCCTCTCTGGGCGTACTTTCACTGATTGGCGCTGCACTGCTCGCGCGTCTCATCAACAGGCCGCTTCGCTTGTTGTCCATTGCCGCAGCACGTGTCCGTGACGGCGATTACCAGCGCGGCCGGCTGGATGAAGGCGTGTTATCAAGTGAAGTCCGAGCCGTCAACATCGGGTTCAATCGCATGGCGGATCAGCTATCCATGATCGAACAGAATCGAGCTGAGATGCTTGCAGGCATCTCTCACGATCTGAGAACACCCCTGGCACGATTGCGTCTGGAAACAGAGATGAGCGTGCCCGACCCTGAAGCGCGCGAGCATATGGCTGCCGACATCGCGCAAGTGGACACCATTATTGGCAAGTTCCTTGACTACGCGAGGCCAGACCATGTCAATCTGAAGGCGATACCGCTTGCCGATCTGGTGAGCGTCAGCGCCCTGCCATTTACCTCACGCGAGGACATGCACGTCAAAATAGAAGTGCCTACCGATCTTAGGGTCATGGCCGATGAAATCGAGTTATCGCGTGTACTCTCGAACCTGCTCGAGAATGCGCGCCGGTATGGTCAGAGCCCAGAAACTGGCGTTACGCGTGTGCATATATTGGCAGCAGCACGTGAGCAATGGGTGACTTTGCGTGTACGCGATCATGGTGCGGGCGTACGTAATGAATTGCTGCCCCAACTGACCCGCCCGTTCTTTCGTGGAGACACGGCCCGTACGTCCGCTACGGGTGCCGGTCTGGGCTTGGCGATCGTGACCAAGATGGTTGGCCACATGGGAGGCACCCTGGTGCTGAGCAACAGCTCAACCGGAGGGCTTGTTGCCACCATACGCCTGCAAAAAGCAGTGGATCAGCGCCCGGTGCCAAAGAAAAAGCGCTAGACGCACCCCAACAAGGCCGGGCAACATCTACCGCGTGACGGGATACGGCCTACAAGTAAAGAAGCACAGCAGCACGCGTCTCTATGGCGGCTCCCTGCCCCACCGGCCCCAGACGCTCTGCAGTCTTGGCTTTGACATTGACCTGGGCGGGCGCCACAAGCAACACTTGCGCAATGGTCTGCCGCATGGCTTCAATGTAGGGCGCCAGGCGCGGTGCCTGCGCGATCACCGTGCTGTCCACATTGCCAATTTGCCAACCGGCCTGGCGTACACGCTTGCCGGCCTCCGCCAGCAAAGTCGCAGAGTCCGCACCTTTGAAAGCCGGGTCAGTGTCTGGAAAATGTCGTCCGATATCGCCCAATCCAGCCGCACCAAGAAGAGCGTCTGTGATGGCATGCAACAGTGCATCTGCGTCCGAGTGCCCTAGCAGGCCGTGCGTGTGGGGAATACGCACACCGCCGAGCATGAGCGCGCGGCCGGGGACCAGGGCATGTACGTCCCAGCCTTCGCCGATACGAAAAGGGGGGGTGGAACCAGCGTTCATCTGTCTTGCTTCCAGAAAGCGAAAAGTGACCCTCAGTCTATGCCGAGCGAAGAGCCGAAAGAGTGAGGAAAAAGAGCGGGCTGAAACTATGCTTTGACCCGTGCTGCCAGAACAGCTTCAGCCAAAGCAAAATCGTCCGGGTAAGTGACCTTGAAATTACTTGCGCTGCCAGGGACCAGGAGAGGACGATGCCCGGCAGCTTCCATGGCGCTGGATTCATCGGTGATCCCTGAAAAACCTGAGTTCGCATGGGACGCCAGAGCGAGCCTGAGTGCGCCAATGGGGAACATCTGAGGGGTTTGTGCCAACCATTTCTGGCGGCGATCGATGGTCGCGTTCACGCGTCCGTCTCGCTCATCCTTCAAAGTGTCAGGCAAGGGCAGCGCCAACAGTCCCCCTACAGGGTCTGCCATACAGGCATCGATCAGCGCGTTGATCTGTGCAGGCGTAATGAGGCAGCGCGCTGCATCATGGACCAACACCCAGTCCCTGGCATCTGCACCTTGAGCAAGAAGCCAGTCCAATCCGTTGAAAACACTTTCTGCGCGCGTCTGGCCTCCGCAACGAGCGACCGCCACGGGTGACTCCGGAGGCTGAAATATGGAGTCGCCCCTTGCCACCACCACCAGGATGCAAACCATGCGCTCTACTGCGGCGAAAGCCTGCAAAGTGTGCTCGACCATGGACCGGCCGGCGATAGGTTCATACTGCTTGGGCTGCGCCGTGCCCGCGCGCGACCCAATACCGGCGCAGGGCAGAAGTGCATAACATTTGCGGTGCTTGTTAGTGTGGCTGGTCGACTCTGCCAATTGCATTTCCATTGCGCTCATACCGAACTATAGAGCTAAGGAGAGTCTGCGAAATACCTTGCGCTCGTGAATGTCCCATGGGGACCCCGCCGATCTCTTTAAGCTAGGCAGCCTGAGTGTCCTCACAGCCTGAGATGGCCCCTGATCCAGAACAAACACGTTTTTGTGGGTTTCCGTAAAATTCGCTCTACACCCCCGTCCGGACTGGCCGGGGGTTTTGTCGCTTCTATCTCTCCATGGATCTGCCCAAACTAAACCCAGGCAAGCGTTTTACCTTGCCCCGCCCCCCAGGCTCGGCCGATGCCCTGATATTGGCTCAACTGGCCTCACAAGAGAAAGCCGCTGGACGCCTGACGGCCATATTCACGGCCGACCCCTCCGACGCCAGAAGATTCCAGGACGAACTGGCTTTTTTTAGCCCGGGCTTGCGCACGGCGATGTTTCCCGACTGGGAAACGCTGCCCTACGACAGCTTTTCTCCGCACCAGGACCTGATCAGCGAGCGTTTGGCCACTTTGTGGGCCATCAAGCAACGCGAAGTGGATGTCGTATTTGTGCCGGCGACCACGGCGCTGTACCGCCTGGCGCCCCCGGAGTTCATGGCGGGTTATACCTTCCATTTCAAGACCGGGCAAAAGCTGGATGAAGCGGCACTTAAATCGCAATTGACTCTGGCCGGATATACGCATGTCACCCAGGTCTCGGCTCCTGGCGAATACGCGGTGCGCGGAGGCTTGATCGATCTTTTCCCGATGGGCAGCCTCATGCCTTACCGGGTGGATCTATTTGACGATGAGATCGACTCCATTCGCAGTTTCGACCCGGATACGCAGCGCAGCCTCTACCCCGTACCGGAGGTGCGTCTTCTGCCGGGCCGGGAATTTCCTATGGACGATGCCGCGCGGGCAAAATTTCGCAACCGCTGGCGCGAACTGCTGGACGGTGACCCTACCAAGAGCCGCATCTACAAGGATATGGGCAACGGTGTGGCTACCGCGGGCATCGAGTACTACCTGCCACTGTTCTTCGATCAGACGGCCACCGTATTTGACTACCTGGGAGATGGCGCCACCCTGGCGCTGCATGGTGACCTGGAAGCCTCATTCCAGCAGTTTTGGCAAGATACGCGAGAGCGCTACCGACTGGCTCAAGGCGACCCGGAGCGGCCAGTGCTCCCGCCCGACACCCTCTTTCTGGATGCCGAGAGCTTCTACCTCGCGGCCAAGCCTCATGCCCAACTGGCCATGCGCCCTTCTCCAGCGACGGGGGCCTCTTCGGAAGGTTCGTCTACTGGCGCAACTGCAAGCGCTTTTGCCGAATTTGACGCACTCCCACCTCTTACTGTCGTTCGAGGCGCGGACGACCCGCTAGCGAAGCTTCACGCCCACATCGCGTCGGCGCCGCAACGTGTTTTGCTGTTGGCCGAAAGCGATGGTAGGCGAGAAAGCCTGCTGGATTTTTTGCGCGCATCCGGGCTCAACCCACCGGCCTTCGACTCGCTGGCTGAGTTCGAAGCCACGCCAGACGAAAAAATTGGCATAGTGACCGCCGCCCTCGCGCAGGGCTTTACCTGGGTCGAGCGCGGCATCGACCTGGTCACGGAAACAGAACTGTTTGCCACCGGCTCGGTGGCGCGTCGGCGCAGGAAACAAGAGCAGGTCAGTGACGTTGAAGCGCTGATCAAGGACCTGAGCGAGCTCAATGTAGGGGACCCGGTGGTGCACACCCAGCACGGCATCGGGCGCTACAGAGGCTTGATCAACATGGATCTCGGGGGGAAGAACTCCGACGGGTCCCCTGCCCTGCAGGAATTTCTGCACCTTGAATATGCCAGCGATGCCGTGCTTTATGTGCCGGTGTCTCAATTGCACCTGATCGGTCGATACACCGGCGTATCAGCGGATGAAGCTCCGCTGCACAAGCTCGGAAGCGGTCAATGGGAAAAGGCCCGGCGCAAAGCGGCTGAACAGGTACGAGACGCTGCAGCTGAGCTCTTGAACATCTACGCCCGACGTGCAGCACGCGAAGGTCATGCGTTCCGTTATTCGCCACAGGACTACGAGCAGTTCGCGGCCGATTTCGGCTTTGAGGAAACGGCAGACCAGAAAGCGGCCATCCACGCGGTCATTCAGGACATGATCAGCCCCCAACCCATGGACCGTTTGGTGTGTGGCGATGTGGGGTTCGGCAAGACCGAGGTCGCTTTGCGAGCAGCCTTTGTGGCAGTCACAGGCGGCAAGCAAGTGGCCTTTCTGGCGCCAACCACCTTGCTGGCTGAGCAGCATTACCAGACCCTGCAGGATCGAATGGCCAAGTGGCCTGTGAAGATTGCAGAAATCAGCCGCTTCCGCTCTACAAAGGAAGTCAATGCCGCCCTCAATGGCATCGCCGATGGCAGTGTGGACATCGTGGTCGGCACGCACAAGTTGCTGTCTGAGAAAACCAAGTTCAAGAACCTCGGCTTGCTCATCATTGACGAGGAACACCGGTTTGGCGTTCGCCACAAAGAGGCCATGAAGCAGATGCGCGCCGAAGTCGACGTGCTCACGCTCACGGCGACACCGATTCCGCGCACCATGGGCATGGCGCTGGAAGGCCTGCGTGATCTGAGTGTGATTGCCACAGCGCCGCAACGACGCCTGGCGATCAAGACCTTTGTGCGCAATGAGGGAACGGGCGTGATCCGTGAAGCCGTTCTGCGCGAATTGAAACGCGGTGGGCAGGTGTACTTCCTGCACAACGAGGTGGAAACGATCGAAAACCGCCGGCAAGCGCTGGAGAAATTCCTTCCTGAAGCGCGCATTGCGATCGCACACGGACAGATGCCTGAGCGCGAACTCGAACGCGTCATGCGCGACTTCGTCGCGCAGCGCTTTAACGTTCTTCTGTGCTCGACCATTATCGAAACCGGTATCGACGTGCCTACGGCCAACACCATCGTGATCGCGCGGGCAGATAAATTTGGCCTGGCACAGTTGCACCAGCTTCGTGGCCGCGTGGGACGTAGCCACCACCAGGCCTACGCCTACCTCATGGTCCCGGAAATCGACGGACTGACCAAGGCGGCGTCTCAGCGCCTGGACGCCATTCAGCAAATGGAAGAACTGGGCAGCGGCTTCTACCTCGCCATGCACGATCTTGAGATCCGCGGGGCCGGCGAGGTTCTGGGCGAAAACCAGAGCGGCAACATGATGGAAATCGGGTTTCAGCTCTACAACGAGATGTTGTCGGAAGCGGTCAACAGCCTCAAGGCTGGCAAAGAGCCTGACCTGCTGAGCCCCATGCAAGCCACCACGGAGATCAACCTGCACGCCCCGGCACTGCTGCCTAACGACTATTGCGGCGACGTGCATCTGAGACTATCGTTCTATAAGAAACTGGCCACGGCCAAGACCAACGACCAAATCGATTCATTGCTTGAAGAGATTGTGGACCGATTCGGCAAACTTCCTGCGCAGGCCCAGACGCTGATCGACGTACACCGCCTGCGTGTACTCTCACAGCCCTATGGCGTCCAAAAGGTTGATGCGGGGCCTGGCGCTATCAGCATTACGTTCAAGCCGAACCCGCCCATCGATCAAATGGCCATCATTCAAATGATTCAGAAAAATCGCCACATCAAGCTCGCGGGCAATGACAAACTTCGTATAGAACGGGAGCTGCCCGATCCTAATGCGCGCGCACAAATGGTGCGCGACGTGCTGCGGAATCTTGGTAAGCCCACTACCACTACCGTGGCAGCCTGAAATACGTCTCTGCATCAGTCCAAACAAGCTGGCGGCCATGCACTTCATCTGCACAAGGGAGCAACCCTCCATGAAGCTCGTACCAACCCTTCTGTGCTCAGCCTTGCTGAGTTTGAGTGGTGCCGGATGGTCCACTGAGGTCGCGGCGCCACCCCCGGCCATCCAGAATTTCGCCGCTGACGTCATGCAGGCCAACGATGCTGCAGGCAAGGCCTTCGGGGTGATTGACAAGCCACGGGCAACCCTCTGGATTTTCGACGCGCGCGGCAAGCTCCTTGACCGCAGCCCGGTCTTGGTGGGCCAGGCGCGGGGCGATGTGGCGCCTGCAGACATCGGCACGCGGCCCTTGAGCAAGATTCGCCCGCACGAGAAAATCACTGCAAGCGGCCGCTTTGTGACCGAAGCCGGGCGCAACCTGAGCGGCGAAGACATCGTTTGGCTGGATTACGACTCAGCAATGTCCTTGCACAGGGTCCGCAACGTACCGGGCGAGAACCGCGTCAAGCGGCTGGCCACGGAAGATGTGGCAGACAATCGGATTTCATTTGGCTGCGTGAACATTCCTGCGGACTTCTACGACAGGCACATCAAGCCACTATTCGGAACACGCCCCGGCGTGGTGTACGTACTGCCTGAAAGCAAGACCTTATCCGAGGTTTTCCCATTTGCCGTTGACGCGCACAAGCGCCCCAGGATCCGCTGAGCCTGCTTCTGTGATCCCCGGCGGGCATTTCCAGACCTATTTTTAGCTATTGAGTGAACAGCATCATGACCGCTACATCGAACACATCCGATTCCACAGCGCAGGCCCCAGGCCTCGTCTGCCAGGGCTTCGTTGCGCCACTAAAACTGCAGGATTTCAAGCTGATCGCGTTCGATATGGACTCCACCCTCATCAACATCGAGTGCGTGGACGAGATTGCAGACGCCGCCGGTCGCAAGGCCGAAGTAGCTTCCATCACGGAAGCCGCCATGCGGGGAGAGATCACAGACTACAAGGAAAGCCTTCGGCGCCGAGTGGCGCTCCTGAAAGGCGTGACTGTGGCCCACATGCAGCAGGTGTACGACGAGCGCCTGCAACTGAACCCGGGGGCTGCTGAACTGGTGGCGGCCTGCCAGGCAGCGGGGCTGAAAACCTTGCTGGTCTCTGGTGGCTTCACTTTTTTCACTGATCGAATCCGGGATCGCCTGAAGATCGACTCCACCCGCTCCAATGTGCTGGAAGAGCAAGACGGCGTGCTCACCGGCCGGATGGTGGATCAACCCTGGGGGGATATCTGCGACGGTGACGAGAAGCGGAAAATGCTGCTGCAGACCTGCGTGGATTTGGGTATTGATCCGTCGCAGGCGATTGCTATGGGCGATGGAGCCAATGATCTGCCCATGATGGGTGTGGCTGGCCTCTCCGTCGCCTACCATGCCAAGCCTGCGGTGCGTGAGAAAGCCATGGTGGCGATCAATGTGGGCGGGCTGGATCGGCTTTTGGAAGTGGTGCGCGTTGAACCCTGAGACCGCAAGGTCCTGACCCGGGGGCTATCCCTTCTGGGAGCGCCAAGCTCCAGCTTGGCACTACAGTGCTGGTAGATACCTCCGAATTGCCAAGCTGGAGCTTGGCGCTTCCAGGGAGACAGCCTGAAGCAATGCTCACTCAGGAGCGACGTGCTCTCCCCACTCGTATAGAGCTTCGAGCACTTCCTGCCCGCGCTCATCAACGGTTTCGCTGAGCGTATCAATGCGATCAAAGAGCGCCTGCACGGTCATCGCGCCGCCTTCACCGTCGATCAATCTTGCGACGCGGTGAGCGCGCCAGCGCTCTGCATCACCCTCGTTCAAAGTCTCTGGGTAGTTGCGGGCACGGTAGCGAAACAGCAGTTCGCCCAGCCTCGCATCATCAAAGCCTGCGCGAGCCAGCGCCAACTCAGCTGGCGGCAAGCGCAGCAGTCCGTCCAGACGGCGCCGATCACCGCTGCCTACAAAGCCGCCGTAGAGATCTTCGTCCACGTCCACGGGCTCGCCGCTGCGAGGCCTTTCATAGATCTGCGGCCACATCGCGCTCATATCAGGCAGCGCCCGCAGGCGTTCGAAGTGCCGCTCGGCGCTAGCCATATCGATGCCCCAGCGCTCGGCCAGTTCAGGGCTCAGAATTTTGAGATTGTTGATGACAATTGGCGACTTGTTCAGATGCACACTCTTGATGGGCAGGCGGGTCATGCCTTCAGGCAAGTCCGCAGCGGCCGTGAACATGCGCTGGCGAATGACGTCTGGCTTCATGTCTGCCAGCTCAGAAGGATCTGCAGAGAGATCCCACGCCAAAAGCTCATTCTTGTTGCTCGGGTGCATGGCCAAAGGAGCCATCAGGGCAAGGCAACCGCGTGCAGCACCGAACATACCGGACACATGAAGGAACGGCCGAGCATTGGAGAGCGTAGTCGGCAGACGCAGCTCCTGTGCCACGCGATCTTTCTTGCGCAGAGAAAGGCAGAAATCAAAGAGTTTTTCGTTCGCCTGGCGCAAAAGACGAGCCAGTGCGATGGTGGCGCGTACGTCGGAAAGCGCATCGTGCGCTGCTTCATGCAAAAGACCATTGGCTGCGCTCAGCCGCTCCAGCTTGAACGAGGTCAGACCGTCCTCACCCTTGGGCCATTCAATTCCCTCAGGCCGCAAGGCATGGGCACAACGGACGACATCCAGCAGGTCCCAGCGGCCACATTCATTTTGCCATTCACGTCCATAGGGATCACGCAGGTTGCGCCAGAAAAGATGTCGGCTGACCTCATCGTCAAACCGGATGGAGTTGTAGCCCACACCCACCGTGCCAGGTTCTGCCAGAGCGGCGTGAATCCGGGCAGCGAACTCGTGCTCTGGCATACCTTGAGCCAGGCACTGCTGCGGCGTAATACCGGTGATCAGACAAGCCTCGGGTTGCGGCAATGAGTCGATCGGAGGCTGGCAATACCACATCATGGGCTCGCCGATTTCATTCAGATTGGCGTCAGTCCGCACCGCTGCGAACTGCGAAGGCCGGTCACGGCGCGGATTGACCCCGAATGTTTCGTAGTCGTGCCAGAGAAAAGTGTGGTTGCTCATCCGATATATTTATGTCAACTCAGAAAATCCAGAAATCGCGCTTATCACGCACATTACGCAGCGTCTTGCGGGTTTTCGCGCAGATGCTCCAGTCCAGAGACGTGAAGCGTGCTACCTGCCGGCGCCCCTACCGCAAATTCCGGCGCACCCACCAAAGTTCTGGCGAAGTTACCGGTGAACATTTTCGACCCTTGATGAGTCAGGTTGGAGCAGGCGTCAACATAGACCTTGCCTCCCAGGCGATTCCACAAACGGCAGAAATGATAATCCTCTGAGAGATAGTGGCGAGACACCGGGTCGACGCTGGTGTCAAAGAAAAGATAGTGCAGGCCCCTGTCAATCACGCCCTGTGAATCCGGGACATATTGCAAATCTGGATAAGCTGCCATCATGCGCTCAAACACGCTGCGCTTGATGACCATGAAACCCGTAGGTGCCTCGTTCATTTCCATGAAGCCATCTGCTTGGACTTGCAGGTCGATGCGTTCCGGCTTTTCACCCCGATGGGTATTGACCGTGTACCGCCGGCTGCGCAATTCGTATTCGTCCCGGCTCAGGCGAGCGTCAGGATCGCCGTCTGGCCAGGTCTGCCGCTTGAGCGGATACACCCCGGCGGCCACGTCATAGCCTGATCGCAACAAGCGCAGGGCGGCCTCGGGCGAAAATCCGATGTCCGAATCAACCCAGAACAGGTGCGTCCACTGCGGATTTGCCAGAAATTCAGCCACGGTATTGTTGCGGGCGCGAGTCACAAGGCTCTCCCCGTGCGTCAGGTAGACCTGTACCGGCATGCCTATACCCCCACAAGCGTGGCTGAAGTTGAGCAACGACAGCACATAGTTGTAGAAATATTTACCGTCATGACTAGGGGTCATCACGACGGGGTGAAACTGGCGCAAGGCTTGGTCATCCAACATGGAGAGACTTGGGGAAATATAAGGAGCCGATAGTGCCATAAGCGGGTAGTGCCAAACTGCGTTGAGGCCATTCGCTTCTTTTCTTCACCGCCACGCTGAACAAGTTACGCGATGGGGTGCGCGCGAGAATTTGCTTAGGGAGCCTCTGCAAAACCCATCGCGGATGCCGGGCGCTGGTCTTGGGATGGGCTGCAAGGCGAGTTTTGCAGCCAATAGCTCGTGCTATTGGCAAAAAAATCAACGCCGCAGAGCGCCCGAGGGCAGTGTCCCGGGGCCGTGAGGGGTTTTGCAGAGGCTCCCTAGCCTCGCCTTAAGGCCTTAAAGTCACCGTCGCCAGTAAATCATTCACGTCAGCCGCATACTTTTGCCACCCGATCTCTTTGTCTAACCAGATGTGCAGCAAGACATTGGTTTTCTCGCGGGCGGTAGTGCAAACTATGTGGGTGACTTCCAGCTCCGTTTTTTTAATCAATGGCTCTTCGCTGGCATGACATTCAAACCCGTTCGGCATCTTGAGTTCGGACGGTACCGGCACTTCCATAAAAACCGCCAATCGCTCCCTGGCACCTTTGACATAGGCCTGCCAAAAGGCGTTGTGCGGGGCTGGGTCAACTTTTAGCGTCTGTTCTTGCAGTGTGAAACTGATGTCGCCCTCGGTCGCGCGGTGATCCAGCGTGAATCGGGGGTCTCCGTCACTATCGAGTTCATCAACACCTAGCTCCCATGTGGAGCCTTTGGCTTGCACTGCAATCACGCGAGGCGTCTTGGCCGCAATGTCGCGATAAACGACGAGGGATTGGGCGCCGCTGGTCACGCTGAAGAGCGCGACGACAAGGCTCACACACACGGCCGCAAAATTTTTGCCCTTGCTTGTTTTCACGCGCTGTTCCTTAAAAGATGCATCCGCTGTTGCTGCGCACGGTGATCATCCATGCTAACCCATTGCCCGCCTTCAGTCAGCCGCCATCCTGCCAGCTATCGTTTGTGATAACAGTGCGGAGCATCACACATTTCCTGGTGATTAACGGCACCTCGGACTTAAACGTGAGATAGGTAGGAAGAGCCCATTAAAAAAGCCGGTCAGTTGAACTGACCGGCTTTCATGGAGACCAAGGATCAAACCTTAATCGGCTGCTACTTCCTCTTCGGGCTCCGCAGGTTCAGCACGTGCACGGTCCCTCTTGGGGGTAGGCGTGATGTCCAGCAAGACTTCATTCTTGTCGTCCAGGTCCACGCTCAGGCGCCCACCTTCTGTCAGGCGACCAAAGAGCAGTTCGTCGGCCAATGCCTTGCGAATGGTGTCCTGAATGAGCCGCTGCATAGGCCGCGCACCCATCAAAGGATCGAAACCTTTCTTCGCCAGATGCTTACGCAGGTTGTCGCTGAAGGTGACGTCAACTTTCTTCTCTGCGAGTTGTTGCTCCAGCTGAAGCAGGAACTTGTCCACCACGCGCAAGATGACCTGCTCGTTCAGCGCCTTGAAGCCGACGATGGCATCCAGCCGATTGCGGAACTCTGGCGTGAACAGGCGCTTGATATCAGCCATTTCGTCACCCGCTTGCCGCGGGTTGGTGAAGCCGATGGTCGCCTTGTTCATGGTCTCGGCACCCGCATTCGTCGTCATGATGATGATGACGTTGCGGAAGTCGGCCTTGCGTCCGTTGTTGTCGGTCAGAGTGCCATGGTCCATGACCTGCAGGAGCACGTTGAAGATATCTGGGTGCGCTTTCTCGATTTCATCGAGCAGCAACACGCTGTGCGGCTTCTTCGTGATGGCCTCGGTGAGAAGACCGCCCTGATCGAAACCAACATAGCCGGGAGGCGCGCCAATAAGGCGGCTCACAGCGTGGCGTTCCATGTACTCCGACATGTCGAAGCGAATCAAGTCAACGCCCATGATGTAGGCCAACTGACGGGCAGCCTCGGTCTTGCCCACCCCTGTGGGACCTGAGAACAGGAACGAACCGATAGGCTTGTCACCTTTGCCCAGCCCCGAACGCGCCATTTTCACGGCAGAGGCCAGCACGTCCAGCGCCTGGTCTTGACCGAACACGACCGATTTCAGGTCGCGTTCCAACGTCTGCAGCTTGCTGCGATCGTCGTTGCTGACGTTGGCCGGAGGAATGCGTGCGATTTTCGCCACGATTTCCTCGATCTCAGCCTTGCCAATGGTCTTCTTGCGCTTGGATGCCAATGCAATGCGCTGCGCTGCACCAGCTTCGTCGATGACGTCGATGGCTTTGTCGGGCAGATGACGGTCCGTGATGTACTTGGCCGAGAGCTCCGCAGCAGCCTGCAGCGCAGCCAAGGCGTATTTCACGCTGTGGTGTTCTTCGAAGCGCGACTTCAGGCCCTTGAGGATATCCACAGTCTCAGACACGGTGGGCTCCACCACGTCGACCTTCTGGAAGCGCCGCGAGAGTGCCGCATCTTTTTCAAAGATGCCCCGATACTCCGTGAAGGTTGTAGCGCCGATGCACTTGAGCTGCCCGCTGGACAGAGCAGGTTTCAGCAGGTTCGATGCATCCAGGGTACCGCCCGAAGCCGCACCGGCCCCGATAAGCGTGTGGATTTCGTCAATGAACAAAATCGCGTTGGGCTTGTCCTTCAAGTTCTTGAGAACGCCCTTGAGCCGCTGCTCGAAATCGCCACGGTACTTGGTACCTGCCAGCAACGCTCCCATGTCGAGCGAGTACACATTGGCCTCGGCGAGAATTTCCGGCACGCTGCCTTCAGTGATGCGCCAAGCCAGGCCTTCCGCGATGGCTGTCTTGCCCACGCCCGCCTCGCCCACCAACAGGGGGTTATTCTTGCGGCGGCGGCAGAGGATCTGGATGGTGCGCTCAACTTCGTAGTCGCGCCCGATCAAAGGATCGATCTTGCCTTCTTTAGCTGCCTGATTAAGGTTCTGCGTGTACTGTTCCAGCGGCGAGGCTTTTTCATTTTTCTCGCCACCTTCTTCGCCTTCGCTGGCACCAGGTTGTCCCTCAGCGGGTTTGCTGGCTTCAGGCGGATCGCTCTTGCGGATGCCGTGGGCAATGAAATTGACCACATCAAGCCGCGTCACGCCTTGCTGATGGAGGTAATAAACGGCGTGTGAATCTTTTTCACCGAAGATCGCCACCAGGACGTTGGCGCCTGTGACTTCCTTCTTACCGTTACCAGTCGATTGGACGTGCATGATGGCACGCTGAATCACACGCTGGAAACCCAGCGTGGGCTGCGTGTCGACGTCGTCGGTGCCGGCGACCTGTGGAGTGTTGTCCTTGATGAAGTTGGCAAGCGACTTGCGCAAATCGTCAATATTGGCTGAACAAGCACGCAAAACCTCCGCCGCGCTGGGGTTGTCCAGCAGGGCGAGCAGCAGGTGCTCGACAGTGATGAATTCATGGCGCTGTTGCCTTGCCTCGACAAAGGCCATGTGCAGGCTGACTTCCAGTTCCTGGGCAATCATGATGGTTTCCTTGTTTACGCCGTTACCTTACTACCGAACTGCAGTGATGTCTCGACGTTTCGATAATCAAAAATGGGGGAAGTTCGGTGATATTCAACAGTCTGCTATTCAACAGGCTCGCTGACGCATTGAAGCGGATGCCCAGCCTGCCGTGCAGCGTCCATAACCTGGTCAACTTTGGTGGCAGCGACATCGCGCGAATAAACGCCGCAAACGCCTTTTCCGTCCAGATGGATCTTGAGCATGATCTGGGTAGCCGCTTCACGGTCCTTGCTGAAAAACTCCTGGATGACGACCACCACGAATTCCATAGGGGTGAAATCATCGTTGAGCATGACCACCTGGTGCATTTGCGGTGGCTTGACTTTTTGCGGTACACGCTCCAATACAACATCACCGCCCCGCTCAGGAGTTTGAGTGGGTGCAGAAGGAACAGGGGGACCCGAAGGGGGTTTGATCGGATTGGATGTGGCCATGAAAATGATTCTATCGGGCTGGCTGAATGGCATACGAGGACGCGCGCAGAAACACTTGCGTGAAAACTGATCCGACTGGTGCGCAGCCCTTGAGTGAATTCAGCTTTGAGGGCGTCGGACGAGCCAATGCGATCTCGCGTACTGCCACCTTGTCAAAAATGAGGCTGTCCCCAGGAATTGCAAGAGCCGTGCCATCTGATGTGCGCGACAGCCAAATTGGTCACGAATATTGACAAGTAGGAAGCTGTTACAGCAAACTTGAGGAAATAAGAACGGAAGTTAAGGAGACAAGCCATGCCCAGCGGAAAAGTCAAGTGGTTTAATGACCTGAAGGGGTTCGGCTTCATCGAACCCGACGGGGGCGGCCCGGACGCCTTTGCGCACTTCTCAGCGATAGAGATGGACGGTTTCAAAACCCTCAAAGAAGGTGCCAGAGTGAGCTTTGAGCTGGACCAAGGCCCCAAAGGGCTGTTGGCACTGCACATTCAGGCGGAACATTCCGAGACACCTCTACCCGAAGCCGCAGCAAGTCAAGCTGGCGGAGACGCTCATATACAGGCTGGGGCCTGAGTCTGGAAGCGTTAGAAACGCTGGTTCTGGCACGGGAGACCAGAGCGTTCACCCGAGACTGAACAAGGATTAGCGAGGCGAAATTCGGGAGTGCCGATTCTCGACTTCCCTGGCTACTCCCATGCCAGAGAAATCCAACGCTAAAAAACGGCCAAGATCACATAGATTGTGAGTGCTCACTGACCTTGTGGCATGTAACTTGGGACGATATTCCCGCTTCACGCTCGCTACCGCATGGCCATCCGCCATGCAAAGGCCAAGATCCTGCTGCGCTATCAGAGGAGCTGACCGCGACAGCGTCACGCGTAGCGGCAAGGAGGCGACTGGCTCCGCTACCCGCATGGCAAGTTATCTAGGTCATTGGTTTACACTCAATTACAGTAAAAATCCCCCAGGAGGCGAGACATATGATTTTTGAGCGCTCAATTTTGGCTCGTCGGCTGAATCTTGTCCTTGGATCCTTGCTTTTGGCAACGGCGTCTACTGCCAGTCTTGCGCAGCAATATGTATTCGCGCCCACCAGTTTCGGCGGTGCAGACGGATGGGTAGTAGGTTGGATGAGCAACAAGCCCGCCAGCACAATCAACCAGGACTGGTATCTCGGATCCAGTGCACCTGCTGGTGTCGGCCCTGCAACCAGTGATACCCACGATACGACTTTCCTGTCCATGACCGGTCCGCAGAGGGTAGGCTCTGGGATGACGATGTCAGCTGACCCGCTACCAGCATTTGCTGACTACCAGATAGTTTCTGGACTTTCGGCCACAAACATCAGCGCGGCCACGGCGATAGCACAAGGTCAGTACATTGAGTTTCCGTTTCGGACCGGCACCATGCTTTACGCGGATGCTCAGCCCTCAGCCGCCCAGTTCTACGTCAATGGGATTGTCACGGCCAAGCGCTGGAATTTGAACGGTAATGTCCATCCGCGCGAGTACGGTTATGCTGCCTACATCGTGGATGGCTCTGCCAACCACGTTGTTGGACCGATACAGGTGATCCCTCGGGTGAGTGATATACCGGGCTCAACCCCGGATGACTTTCAATTCGTGCGGCCTCCAGATGGCCCTGGACCGGGAATCACTTTGCAGCCCGGCACCGACTACGCGCTGCGGTTCTATCTATTCCGTACGCCCGCCAACACGGATGGCCGCGCGTCCTGGGACGACACCATGTTCACCATGAGCCGCCAAGCTCTGGCGGAAATCATCGTGACAGCCAGTACTGTTTCGGCAACGCCCGCGGGCTCCCAGAATAACTACAGCTACACATTTGATGTGTACAACAATGGACCGGACGCAACGACCGCGTCCATCTCAGACCCATTACCGGGAACCGCCAACGGTGGCTCAGCAACCTGGACATGCGTGTTGCAATCTCCAGCCGCCCCTTGCGCGACGCCGTCCGGCACGGGCGCCGTCAGCACCACCGAACCATTGATCTCCGGACAGACAGCGGTCTACACGGTGTCATGGACAGGGCCTGGCGTAACGACGTCTGACACGCACAACGTCACCGCGCAGCCAACCTCCGGTAGCCCACCTGACCCCATCAGCACCAACAACTCGGCACCGGTCAGCCTCGCGCCACCCACTATAAGCGCGGAAAATGATTCATTGCTCCTGACCTCGTCTACCAGTCCCGGATCAACCACGGTGACTACGAATGACAGCGGTGTGGGAGGTACGGTCGATCCGAACTCTGTAGAAGTACAAACGCCGCCGAGCGTGGGAAGCGTTGCGTGCGTCGCTGGTGTCTGCACGTACACACCACCTTCCGGCGGACTGACCGCACCGGTAGACTACGTGTACACAGTCTGCCTGGCGGCGCCGAATCAAACGATTTGCACTACTGCCACGGTGACGGTAACACCGCCTCCTGCGGTTGTGGCCAGGGATGACTCCGTCACCTTGTTGAGCAACACCAGCCCAGGTGTGATTGATGTGACCACCAACGACACCGGAATCATGGGTACAGTCAACCCAGCCTCGGTGGCGGTGACTTCGCCCCCAGCCGTCGGTTCAGTCACATGCTCCGCTGGTGTCTGCACCTACACGCCGCCGGCTGGTGGGCTCACCACGGTGGTGACCTACCAATACAACATCTGCTTGGCGGCTCCAAACGAGGCTGTCTGCACAACCGCTACCGTGACCGTATTACCACCTACCCACGTCCCGGTACCAGTGATGGGCTGGTGGGGTTTGAGCTCGCTCGCATCATTGCTGGGCTTAGCGGGCATGAGACGCATCCGGCGGCGCCAATGAGTTGAAAGCGCCTGGACAGCAGGCTGAGCCTCGACTATTCCGGCATGTGCGGATTGAGCGCAGACAAGCGCTCGGTGAAGCACAGGCTGTCACAGACAAAAAAATGCCACCAATTGAGGTGGCATTTTTTTTGGGCTTCAGCCCATCTTCAGGACGCTC
Source organism: Comamonadaceae bacterium (assembly GCA_015999985.1). GTDB lineage: Bacteria > Pseudomonadota > Gammaproteobacteria > Burkholderiales > Burkholderiaceae_C > Ottowia. The sequence goes on along the minus strand of JAECRA010000018.1, from coordinate 43,867 downwards.
TTGAAGCATCCATGAAGATCACATGTGGTTAATCATGACCTGCCCAAAACCGGAACAACTGACCTGAGTCGCCCCGTCCATCAGCCGTGCGAAGTCGTATGTCACGTGCTTGCTTTCGATGGCGCGCTCCATGCTGGCAATGATCAAGTCAGCCGCTTCTGTCCAGCCCATGTGGCGCAGCATCATCTCGGCTGAGAGGATCTCGGAGCCAGGGTTCACATAGTCTTTGCCTGCATACTTGGGCGCGGTGCCGTGTGTGGCCTCAAAGCACGCCACACTGTCGCTCATGTTGGCGCCGGGGGCGATGCCTATACCACCCACCTGGGCAGCCAAAGCGTCGGAAATGTAGTCGCCGTTGAGGTTCAGGGTCGCAATGACGCTGTATTCCACGGGGCGCAGCAGGATTTGCTGCAGGAAGGCGTCGGCAATTGCGTCTTTGATGACAATGTCCGTGCCAGTCTTGGGATTTTTGAATTTGCACCAGGGTCCGCCGTCGATCGGCGCGGCGCCAAACTCTTTTTGGGCCAGCGCATAAGCCCAATCACGGAAACCGCCTTCGGTGTATTTCATGATGTTGCCCTTGTGCACTATGGTCACGCTGGGCTTGTCATTGTCGATGGCGTACTGAATCGCCTTGCGCATCAGGCGTTCAGTGCCCTCAATGGAAACCGGTTTGATGCCGATGCCCGAAGTCTCGGGAAAGCGAATCTTGGTGACACCCATTTCCTTGGTGAGAAATTCGATCAGTTTGATCGCCTTCGGGCTTTTTGCTTCGTACTCAATCCCCGCATAGATGTCTTCGGAGTTCTCACGGAAGATCACCATGTTGACCTTCTGCGGCTCCTTGACCGGTGACGGCACGCCTTCAAAGTACTGCACGGGGCGCAAGCAGACGTAGAGGTCAAGCTCCTGGCGCAGCGCCACATTCAGTGAACGAATACCGCCGCCCACTGGGGTAGTCAAGGGCCCTTTGATGGAAACAACGTAATCGCGCACCGCGTGCAGCGTTTCCTGAGGCAACCATTCATCAGGACCATAAACGCGTGTGGACTTTTCGCCAGCGTAGACTTCCATCCAGTGAATCTTGCGACGCCCCTCATAGGCTTTTTCCACTGCAGCATCCACGACTTTGATCATCACAGGCGTAATGTCCGCGCCGGTACCATCTCCCTCAATGAAGGGAATGATGGGATGATCTGGAACGTTGAGCGAGAAATCCTGATTGACCGTGATTTTCTGGCCGTCCTGGGGCACTTTGATGTGCTGATACATGCTTGTCGTCTCCGCAATACTGACAATGGGTCACTGGGGGCAAGCCCCTGCTCCTGGGGCATGTTGCGAACCTATCCTGGGATAGATTTGTGAACCCGTGGTGAGCAAGACCTGCTGAGGAAAAATTGATTTTAGCCGCCCCAGGAGGTTGTCGGACTTGGAGCGCCGATTGCGAGAATTAGCTCCAGCGAGGACAGTTTTCGGCGGGTGGCCGCCCCTTGGATGTGCAGGCCCATAGCCAAGCTATGGGCCAAAAAACCGGGGGCCGGCCAACCGGTGAAAAATGGACCGCTGCGGCCCATTTGCAGCCGGCGATTTCCAGGTCCGACAACCTCCGAAGTCACAAAGCATTACCATCCGCCCCAAACCTTGTGAATGAGCCGAAAGGCTTCTGACCTTCGAACTGCCCCATATGATCACTTTCATTCGCAGCCTGTTGCTCGGCTTCGCCGCGTTGATGTCGACCGTTCCCGCACTTGCACAACGCGAGCCTGTGGGATCGCCCCAGCTTGATCTTCCGCGCACCACGATTTCCGCGGGCATGCTGAGAATAGATGCCCAAGTCGCCGCCGCACCGCAACAGAGGCAGATCGGCCTCATGCACCGCCGCGAAATGCCTCAGCACGAAGGCATGTTGTTCATTTTCGAGGAGCCAGCAGTTCAATGCTTCTGGATGAGAAATACGCTGATACCGCTCACTGCCGCTTTCATCCTGGACGATGGCACGATTGCCAACCTGGTTGATATGAAGCCGCTGGATGAAGCAAGCCATTGCTCAGTCAAACCAGTGCGCTATGTGCTGGAGATGAACAAGGGGTGGTTTGAACAGCGGCATGTGCGTGCGGGTGCCAAGCTGCGCGGGCCGGTGTTTGAGGTAAAGCGCTGATCTAAGTCTAGTCCATGAAGTTGGGATGAGGGGCATAGCCCGCACGGTCTCTTGGCAATATCGCATGCATGGCGCTTATGCGTGCTTCTAAATCCAAGAGCAGAGACTAGTCACAACTGCTGTTTTTCAATCAACGGACGCTTGCCCTCACCCTGCCCTCTCCCGCAGCGGGAGAGGGAAAAACGTCCTTGCCTTAGCCAGGCGCGCCCAAGTGCAGTAACAAGCTCCGCATGATGGCTGGTAAGGCTTGCCAGTCGCGAAAGCATATGCAGAGCTGCCGGCGAGCCCAGTCGTCGGTGAGGGTCACGGTTCGATAGCCCAGGCTTCGCTTGTATCGGCTCGCAATGTTTTGAGGAACAATGGCCACGCCGATACCGTGCGCCACCATTTCGCACATCCCCTCGAATGTCTTCATACGAACGCGCAGCGTCAGTAGTCCTCCCAGTGCCCTCGCCTTCTCATCGATATGCTCCTGTAGCGCGCTTCCTTGCGCAAGGCCGACGAAGGGCTCGTTCAGAACATCCGCAAGAGAAACTGCCCGATGCGCCGCGAGGCGATGCTCCGCAGCTACGATCAGCACCAGGTGGTCACTTGCCACCGGATGCAATACCAAGCCAGCGTCCAGAGCGCCAGGCTGCACTGCGTCTGAAACGATGCCTGCTTCTGCCAATCCAGCGGTGATGAGCCGGACAATTTCCTCGCTGGTACGCTCTTTGAGATCGACATGCAAGCGTGGCCTCTCGGCTAGCCATGGCGCGAGTTGCTTTGGTATCAGCCCCGTCAGTGCACCAGTATTGGCATAAAGATGAAGCGTTCCGCGCGCGCCAGCAGCAAAATCCCGCAACTCGTCCTTGAGAACAGCCTGCTGACGCAAGATCATCCGCGCATGATGTGCCAGCGTTTCTCCGGCCTCGGTGGCGGCCACCCCGCGCGCGCGCCGCTCCAGCAAACGAACGCCTGCATCTGCTTCAATGTTGCGCAGTCGCTCGCTAGCGGAAGCCAGCGCCAGGTTGGCGCGCTCAGCCCCCTGGGTAATGCTGCCCGCATCCACGACACACAAAAATAGCGTGAGGTCTGAAATATCCAATCGCATCGTTTGACCGCCCATTTGCTGGCCTGAGATCCTGAACCAAGCCTTCGGACAAACCGAAGGATAGAGCAAAAATACCGCATTGTGCGAGAGCACTGGTACGGTTCCAATGCAGGCATGAGTGAATTTTCCATGCCCCTGACGCTTTTTATTCTCACCTTCCTGGCCGCTGGGTTGGTAAAAGGCGTGACCGGCATGGGGTTGCCCACCATTGCCATGGGCTTGCTAGGTACGGCCATGCCGCCGGCGGCAGCAGCAGCCATGCTGGTGATGCCCTCGTTCGTTACCAACGTCTGGCAGCTTCTGGCAGGACCCGCGAAAGGAAGATTGTTGCGGCGCCTGTGGCCGATGATGCTTTGCATTGTGCTGGGCACTGTTGGCGGCGCGGCGCTACTGGTTCGGGTCGACCCTTCCTTGTCGAGGACGGCGCTGGGCATCATGCTCATAGCCTATGCGGGCTACGCGCTGATCTCTCCAGACTTCTCCGTTCCAGGGCGCATGGAGTCCTGGCTATCGCCCGTCGTTGGTCTTGTAACCGGAATGATCACGGGCGCTACCGGCGTGTTTGTCATGCCGGCCGTGCCCTACCTGCAGTCCCTGGGCCTGGACAAGGACGAGTTGGTGCAAGCTTTAGGCCTGTCCTTCACTATTTCCACCGTCGCACTGGCATTGGGGCTCATGGCGCATGGCGCATTTCGGCTGGATCAATGGGGACTTTCGGGCCTCGCCATCATTCCAGCACTGCTAGGCATGTGGGCAGGGCAAAAAGTCCGCGCCCGGATCAGCCCCAGGCGCTTCAAGCAATGCTTCTTGGCATTTTTGATCTTGCTGGGAATAGAGTTGGCCTGGCGGCCATTCAGCTGAGGCACGCCTCTCAGAACCTGTTCCCTAGCGGGTGAAGACCTTACCCGGCCTTGAGTTGAACCCCATCCAGACTGGGCGCATTCAAGGGCGCAGACTGGGATCCCTCTCGCACGCGGCCAAAGCGGCCACCAGTGTTTGGATGCGCATTCCAGTCAGCCAGCGCCTGCTCCAGCTCAGCTTGAGTTCGCGCCACGAAATTCCACCACAGAATGATGTCTTCGCCAAAAGGCACACCTCCCAGCAGCAATAGTTGCGACTCAGCGTCACAAGCCACCTCCAGTGAAGAGCGGCCGGGAGCAAAGTACAGCCACTCACCAGGCTTTATCGGTTCGCCCCCCACGGAGAGCGTGCCGCGCAGAGCCATGGCCGCATATTCGAAATCAGACCGCAAGGGCACTTCGGTCTTCGCCACCCCATTGGCGGCCATATCGATACCTACCAGCGGGGTATGAATGGTGGCCGGCGACGTCTGCCCCCAAGCAGTGCCCGCTAAAACAGTGGCACGAAAACCGCCCACATCAAGAGCGGGCAGATCAGGATAGTTTTCAAACGCCGGTTCGCGTTCGTGTTCACCCTTGGGCAGCGCGATCCACAGCTGCGCAGCGTGCAGCCGGGTGCCATCGTGAAGGGAGTCTTCGGTGTGTGAGATGCCCCTGCCCGCAGTCATCAGGTTGACTTGGCCGGGACGAATGACCTGTTCATTGCCTAGCGAGTCGCGGTGCACCACCTCACCTTCGATCAACCACGTAAAGGTTTGCAAGCCGATGTGCGGGTGAGCGCCCACGTGCATGCCTTTGCCCGCCGCGAACTGCTGCGGGCCGGCGTGGTCGAGGAAGCACCATGCTCCCACGGTACGCCGCTCACGGTAAGGCAGCGCCCGAGCGACCGGTGTGTCTTCACCAACGACGGAGATACGGCTGGTGTAACGTTGGGCAGGTGCAAATGAAGTCATGGTTCTTACCTTGCGCTGTGGGCCAGGGAAATGGCCTGGTATTCAGGGTGTTTGTCGATGTAGGCCTTCACGAACGAGCAATCTGGCCGAACCTTCAGATTCTGGCTTACCGCGTAATCGAGGATGTGCTTGACCAGCGCGCTGCCCACTCCACGGCCACCCAATTCCTTGGGAACGACGGTGTGCAAATAGGCAATGCCTCCAGGAAAACGCTCGAAAACTTCGTAGGCGGTATAGCCTTCCACGATCACTTCGAAGCGGTTTTGGGCCTCATTCAAAATGACAGGAGGTAGATCGGTACTCATGGGGCTTCCTGTGGAAAATAAAAAAAGACGCCAGGGAAAGCGCGAACTCTCCCTGACGTCTCCTGATGGAAAGAGCCGTAAAAAACTCAGGCGCCTACAGTTTCCAGCGCCTTGTTGAAGGTCGCGCTGGGGCGCATGATCCTGGCAAGTTTTTCAGTATCTGGCTTGTAGTATCCACCGATATCGACGGCCTTGCCTTGGACATCAGCCAGCTCTTTGACAATGGTCTGCTCGTTCTCGGTCAGCGCTTTGGCCAGGGGCTTGAAGTGGGCAGCCAGCTCAGCGTCTTCGGTCTGATTGGCCAACTCTTGCGCCCAGTACATGGCCAGATAGAACTGGCTGCCACGGTTGTCAAGCTGGCCGGTCCGGGGGCTCGGGTTCTTGTTGTTGTCCAGCAGTTGCCCAGTCGCGGCATCCAGGGTTTTGGCAAGCAGCTTCGCCTTGGCGTTACCGTTTTTCAGACCCAGGTCTTCCAGTGATACGGCCAGAGCCAGGAACTCGCCCAGCGAATCCCAGCGCAGGTGGTTTTCTTCCACCAGTTGCTGAACGTGCTTGGGCGCAGAGCCACCAGCGCCTGTTTCGTACATGCCGCCACCAGCCATCAAAGGCACGATGGAAAGCATTTTGGCGCTGGTGCCCAGTTCCATGATGGGGAACAGGTCGGTCAGGTAATCGCGCAGGATGTTGCCCGTCGCGCTGATGGTGTCCAGGCCGCGAGCCACTCGCTCCAGCGTGTAGCGCATGGCACGCACCTGGCTCATGATCTGGATATCCAGGCCATTGGTGTCGTGCTCATGCAAGTACATCTTGACCTTGGTGATGAGCTGCGCCTCGTGTGGGCGGTAGGCATCAAGCCAGAAGACGACAGGCATGCCGGAGTTGCGCGCGCGTGAAACAGCAAGCTTCACCCAGTCGCGAATGGCGGCGTCCTTGACCTGGCACATGCGCCAGATATCGCCAGCCTCCACGTTCTGGCTCATTAGAACTTCGCCGGTGTTCAGGTCGGTGATGTTGGCAACACCTTCCTCAGGCACTTCGAATGTCTTGTCGTGAGAGCCGTATTCCTCGGCTTGCTGCGCCATCAGACCCACGTTGGGGACAGTACCCATGGTTTTGGGATCAAACGCGCCGTGCCATTTGCAGAAGTTGATGATTTCCTGGTAGATGCGCGCAAAGGTGGACTCAGGCATGACGGCCTTGACGTCTTTCAGGCGACCATCAGCACCCCACATCTTGCCGCCGTTGCGAATCATGGCGGGCATGGAAGCGTCCACGATGACGTCGTTGGGAGAGTGGAAATTGGTAATGCCCTTGGCGGAGTCCACCATGGCCAGCTCAGGGCGGTATTCATGGCAGGCGTGCAGATCGCGCTTGATCTCATCTTGCGTGCTCTGCGGCAGGGTGGCAATCTTGTTGTAGAGATCGACCATGCCGTTGTTGACGTTGACGCCCAGCTCGTCGAATGTCTTGGCGTGCTTTTCGAATGCTTCGCGATAGAAAATGCGCACGCAGTGACCAAACACGATGGGGTGCGAGACCTTCATCATCGTGGCCTTCACGTGCAGAGAGAACATGACGCCGGTCTTGTGTGCGTCTTCAATCTCTTTCTCATAGAACTCCAGGATCGCCTTCTTGCTCATGAACATGGAGTCGATCACCTCACGGTCTTGCAGCGAAACCTTGGGCTTGAGCACAATGGTTTTGCCGCTTTTGGTGATGAGTTCCATCTTGACGTCACGCGCGCGGTCCAGCGTCATGGACTTTTCGCCGTGATAGAAGTCGCCGTTGTGCATGTGCGAGACATGGCTGCGCGAGGCCTGGCTCCACTCGGCCATGCTGTGCGGGTTCTTGCGCGCATATTCCTTGACAGCACGGGGCGCACGGCGATCCGAGTTGCCTTCGCGCAGCACAGGGTTCACAGCGCTGCCAATGCACTTGTTATAGCGAGCAAGGATGTCTTTTTCCTTGTCATCCCGTGGGTTCTCGGGATAGTCAGGAATCTTGTAGCCCTTTTCCTGCAGTTCCTTGATGGCACTTTTCAGCTGCGCCACGGATGCACTGATATTGGGCAGTTTGATGATGTTGGTCTCTGCCTTCAGAGTGCGCTTGCCCAGCTCAGACAGATTGTCAGTCACACGCTGGTCTTCGCTCAGGAATTCCGGGAACTGGCCCAAAATACGACCGGACACTGAAATATCGCTGGTTTCGACGGTAATGCCAGCAGGCGCCGCAAACGTGCGGATGATAGGCAAAAACGACGCTGTCGCCAGCAATGGCGCCTCGTCGGTAAGGGTGTAGACGATGGTAGATGACTTGTCGCTCATGTGTTTTCTCCGGTAATCTGGTTCTGCTTGCCACGCCTGGACTGCCGGCAAAGGCGGTACAGGGAGCATCAGTCGCGCTGCGTATTTTGACAAAACGCGGCGGCGCTAGTTTCTGATCATCCCATACCCTGATTACACGAGCCTTGCCTAATGTCATGAAGTGCGCCCGGCTGGCCCACGCCGACGTCGACAAATTGTCATATAGGAGATAACGGTGAATGGGATCAGAATGGGGAATGGACGCCCTTTTTCTATCCCGAATTCAGTTCGGATTCGTTATTTCGTTCCACATTCTTTTCCCTGCATTCACCATTGGTCTGGCCAGCTGGTTGATGTTTCTGGAAGGATGTTGGCTGCGTACGCGTCAACAGGCGTGGATGGATCTTTACCAGTTCTGGGTCAAGGTGTTTGCCATTTCCTTTGGCATGGGCGTGGTGTCCGGCATTGTGATGAGCTTTCAGTTTGGCACCAACTGGGCCTTGCTGTCCGAGCGGGCTGGCAGCGTGATAGGGCCATTGCTCAGCTACGAAGTGCTCACCGCTTTCTTTCTAGAAGCAGGTTTTCTGGGCGTAATGCTGTTTGGGCAGAAGAAGGTCCCCCCCCTGGTGCACTTTTTCTGTACCTGCATGGTGGCCCTCGGCACCCTGATCTCCACCTTCTGGATCATCTCTGCCATCAGTTGGATGCACACGCCCCAGGGCCATGAGGTGGTGGGCGGAATATTCGTACCCGCCGATTGGTGGGCGATCATCTTCAACCCCTCCATGCCCTACCGCCTCGCGCACATGGTGCTGGCAGCCTTCATTACCACCTGCTTCGTCATTGGCGGGGTCAGTGCCTGGCATCTGCGGCGCGGTACACAACCGGATTTGGCCGCGCGCATGCTCAAGCTGGCGGTCGCATTCGGCGTGATCGCCGTGCCCCTTCAGGTGCTGGTGGGCGACCAGCATGGGCTGAATACGCTCCAACACCAACCTATGAAGGTGGCAGCCATGGAAGGCCACTGGGAGGACGGGCCGCCGGGCGAAGGAGTACCGCTGATCTTGTTCGCTGTTCCCCGACAAGCCGAGGCCCGTAACGACTACGAAATTGCCATCCCCAGGCTCGGTAGCCTGATTTTGACCCACAGCCTGGATGGCACTATCCCTCCTCTCAGCGCTGTGCCGCCAGAAAACCGCCCCCCGGTCGCCCCAGTGTTTTATGCTTTTCGGGTGATGGTGGGGTTGGGAATGCTCATGCTCTTGGTGGTTACTGTGTCGGCTTTCGCCTGGTGGCGCGGTTGGCTACTTCGCTCGCCCCTGCTTCTCAACGCCTGGAGATTACTCAGTCCGGCCGGGTTCATTGCCTTGCTGTCCGGTTGGTATGTCACGGAGATCGGACGCCAGCCCTGGGTGGTTTATGGGCTCATGCGCACATCAGAAGCTGTGAGCCCCAATCTGACCACAGCGCAGGTGGCCACTTCACTAGCGAGCTATGCGAGTGTTTATGCGATCGTCTTCGGCGCCGGTATCTGGTATTTGTACCGCCTGTTGAAAAAGGGCCCCCAGCCCCATGAAAAGGCACCGGACCCCGAAGGGGGCCTGAAAACGCCAGCACGTCCGCTCTCAGCCGCCGACGAGTCCGACATTGCCGAAAGGGGTACGTCATGACCGCTAGCGAATGGTTGCCCGTGGTGTGGTTCGGCGTCATCGGCTTTGGCGTGCTGATGTATGTACTGCTGGACGGCTTCGTGCTCGGCTTAGGGATTCTGGCGCCTTTTGCGAAAGACGAGGCGCAACTCGATCACATGATGAACACGGCCGCCCCCATCTGGGATGGCAACGAAACCTGGCTGGTGCTGGGAGGAGCCGGACTGTTGGCTGCATTCCCTAAAGCGTACGCTGTAGTGCTCTCCTCCCTGTATTTACCGGTCCTGGTGATGCTGCTGGCCTTGATCTTCCGTGGCGTGGCGTTTGAATTCCGTTTCAAGGGCCAGGGGTTTGCCAAGCGCGCCTGGGGTGCCGCCTTCAGTCTGGGCTCCATCGTGACGGCGTTCATGCAGGGGATCATTCTGGGCGCGCTGGTCACAGGCTTGCCCTTGACCGATGGCCGGTACACCGGCGGGGCGTTTGGCTGGTTCGGCCTTTTCTCCATGCTCACTGGCGCCGCATTGGTGTTCGGCTACGCGCTCCTTGGAGCCGGCTGGTTGATCATGAAAACCGAGGGTGACCTGCACCGCAGGGCACGGAGCATGGCGCGGCCGCTGGTACTGGCCGTATTGGTTTTCATGGGACTGGTGAGCGTCAGCCTGCCGTTTCTGGACTCTCGCCTGATGTCGCGCTGGTTTTCGGCTGAGAATTTCCTCTGGCTCTCACCTGTGCCAGTGCTCACTCTAGGCACGGCTTTCCTGCTTTGGCGAGACGCCCTGCCCTCCCCGGGCAGAAAGTCTCATGACGCCAAACCTTTTCTCTGGACACTGCTGCTGTTTCTGCTGTGCTTTGCCGGTTTGCTGCTGGGCATGTGGCCCTTCATAGTCCCTCCTCAACTGACCATCTGGGATGCGGCATCTCCACCCGAATCGCAAGCTTTCGCGCTTTGGGGCCTGGTCTTTTTGCTGCCGCTCATTCTGGGCTACACCGCCTGGTCTTACAGTGTGTTCAAGGGCAAGGTGCTGGCGGATGCTGGATATCACTGAAAGCCGCTGATCGCGTCTTTTCTTGTTCCCCCTCCCTTTGGGAGAGAGAACAAGATGCTCGCGCCAGCGACTAGTTATTCGAGGGCCGAGCGAAGCAATGGCCCGAGTGGGTGTTTCACCCCTCTGGACGTGCTGAGCAGCGCAGTGCGAGGGGCGGGCAAGAGCACTGCAAGATGCTCTTGCTTCGTGATCTAGCTTGTCGCAGTTGTTTGACCGAAGTGAGCGAAGTGAACGCAGGGAGTTTCTGCGACACCGCCCTTCGCGCGAGCAGCGCAGGTTGCCCGCAGCGTAGCGAAGGGACACGGACGGTGGGGCCGCCCTTTCTTTGGTTACTTTCTTTCGGCGGAGCGAACGAAAGTGACTGCGCTGCCGGGCGCACTCCCCGGCCTCCGACCTCAATGCAAGAGCAGAACGTAATTAGATAGAGAGCACAGTTAACAAGTCAATCGCCGCTTGCCCTCACCGGTTGGCCGGCCCCGCCCCACCCTCTCCCATAGGGAGAGGGAGTCACAGTTCACATCGATTACCGCCATCCGTGAAACAGTGTGTTGAGCCAGGGTGGGTGTTTGTCGCCACAGATTGCCGGTAAGGTTGATGCCTACGAAGACGGTCGTCTTCGCCACATCTCCATCAACCTTTTTCGAGCATCGTATTCATGTCCAAAGTTCTGGTTCTCTATTACTCCTCCTACGGCCACCTCGAAACCATGGCCAACGCTGTGGCTGAAGGCGCTCGCGCAACAGGTGCCCAAGTCGACGTCAAACGTGTACCTGAAACTGTGCCAACCGAAGTGGCGAAAACCGCCTATTTCAAGCTTGACCAGGCAGCGCCCGTCGCGACGATCGAAGAACTTGCAAACTACGATGCGATCGTGATCGGTGCGCCCACCCGCTTTGGCCGCATGCCATCGCAAATGGCGGCCTTTCTTGATCAGGCGGGCGGTTTGTGGGCCCGCGGCGCCCTCAACGGCAAGGTCGGTGGCGCCTTTACATCCACAGCCACACAACACGGTGGTCAGGAAGTGACTCTGTTTTCCATCATCACCAACCTGATGCACTTCGGCATGGTGGTGGTCGGCTTGCCCTACAGCCATGCAGGGCAGATGACCATCGACGAAATCGTCGGCGGCAGCCCCTATGGTGCGACCACGATAGCTGGCGGCCAAGGCCAACGCCAGCCTAGCGCCATTGAACTCGACGGTGCCCGCCACCAAGGGAAATTGATCGCCGAGACAGCCAACAAGCTGTTCCCCGCTTAAGAAAAGGTACAAGGCGCTCCTGCATCGCAGGGGCGTTTTCTTTTCCTCTGGTCTTGGATCTGCGGCTTCTAATTCAGAGCCCGCAACAACATTCCCTGCAATTGCCGGGGAATGCGGTGCAAGGCTCGGATTGCTTTGGCCTGATGCCCGAAAATCCGCGAAATCGCGGGACGGTCTTCACCGCCACCCGCCAGGCACATCGTACGGATGCCCGCGCGGCGAGCGGCCAGAACAGCATGGCGCGCATCCTCGACCAGATAGCGCGGCTCGAAGACATCGACATCGCTGGGGGCTCCATCGGTCAGCACCAACAGCAAGCGATGATGTTCAGGCCGAGCACCTAGGCGCTTCGTGGCGTGGCGCAGCGCACTGCCCAGGCGGGTTGAGTGCTGCGCTTGTGCCGTGTGCAATCGGGTTGATTCATCCGTGGCTATGTCAAAGTCCAGCAGGCATTCATAACGTATGGCTTGCCGCGTATTGGAGTTGAAACCATGTATAGCGGCCACTCCACCTATGGAGCGAGCCACTGTTAAAAGAGACAAACTGGCCTCACGCGCGAGCGCCAGCAGGCTGCCTCCTCGGGCAAGCTCGGCATTCATCGAAGCCGACAGATCCAGAAGGATAAGCAAAGCAAAGGGCTGCGGCCGGGCAAGGGGGCGCTCGAACACACGCGTATCAGGTGGCGCCCCCATGGCTTCATCGACCCGCAGACGCACGCAAGAATCCAGATCAAGCGCAGAGCCATCAAGCTGACGCTTGAGAGAGCGAGGACTGTTTTCATTCAGCAAGGATTTGGTGCGGGCGCGGGCGCAAGGCATGGCCAAGGCTCCGTTTGCATATTCATGCACGGCAGCCCATCCCGGCTTGAGGTACTTGATCCGATAGTCCCACTCTGGGTACCAATGGATGGACGGGTTGGGAAGGTGCTGCCTCGGACCCGAGGCACCAGAGCTCGCGCGTTCGGGGGCGTGCGAAGTCTCGACATCGGTCGCCTGCGCGCTGGTGGCCTCATGCAACCAAAGCCAGCTGTGGTCATCACGATAGGCGATGGGCTGCGTGTGTTTCGGCTCCATACGCACGCGCATCTGCCCCAGTTCATTGGCCAGGACGCCGCCTAAACGGCGATACACGGACGCATCGCTCCAGCCGAACTGAGCCGCAGCCTGAGCCACGCGCTCACGAGCTCTGCCGACCCAGGGATTGGGATCCACCCACTGCTCATCCCATAGCGCACGGCTAAGCCGCGCGAGCAGGGCCTCCATCCCGAGGCCATCGGCGGAAGTCGCGCGCAGAGCGCTGAGAAACCAATGCCTGGTGCCGGGAAATTGCTGGACGAGCAGATGCTCTACCCGTGCATCCTCCAGGCTCGCCACAACCGCAAGCGCCATGGGCTTCATGGCGCCCGTGGCCTGGTGTGGCGTGGAATACAACCAGTGCGCTGCGGCATGTGCCACTGCAGCATGGCGACTCGCCGCGGCCAGGTCGGACGAAAACAGCAAGGCGGAATCGGTCAGTATGGGGCGCGCATGAGCCCCCTCTTCTGTGGGCAGAAATTGCACACCACCGGGCCTGCCCGAAAGCGCATGTAACAGCAGCGCTTCGCCTCTCAGAGGGTTTTTCGGGTGCTCAGCCGACACAGGCTTGAGCCAGCGCCTGCAGGCTGGCTTCCACCTCGGGGTCATCGCTAAGGGCCTGAGTGACGTTCAAACGCACCGCATCCATGATGTCTGCGCCATCGCGAATCAGATAGCCGGCACGGATCAACATGCGTGTGGAGGCGCCCTCGTCAAGCCCATCTTCGAGCAGCTCACGCGTGCGCCCTGCCAGCTTCACGAGTTGCTCCGCGACCTCCAGCGCCACCCCTGACTCGTGCGCCACGATGGCGGCTTCAGCCTCCGGCGCCGGATAGCCAAATGAAAAGCTGCCGAAGCGCTGCCGAGTGGATGCCTTCAGCCCCTTGCCTCTTCCGTGGTAACCCGGGTTGTATGAAGCCACCAACAGAAAATCAGGGTGAGCGCGCAACAATTCACCATGTCGCTCCAGCGGCAGAATGCGGCGAGCATCGGTCAACGGATGTATGGCCGTGGTGGTGTCGGCATGCGCTTCGACGATCTCGTCGAGATAACAGATCCCTCCATGCCGAGCGGCCAAGGTTAGCGGGCCATCTTGCCAAAAGGTGCCACCGGAATCCAGCAAATACCGGCCGGTCAGATCGGCCGCGGTCATGTCTTCGTTGCAGGCCACGGTCACCAGCGGTAAGCCCAGGCGCCAGGCCATATGCTCGACGAACCGCGTCTTGCCGCAACCCGTAGGCCCTTTCAGAAGCATCGGCAAACGGTGCTTCCACGCACGCTCGAAGAGTTCGATCTCGCCTGCCACGGGGGCGTAGTAGGGCTCATCGACCAAACGAAATCCATCAAGCGGATGCGGCACCACTTTCCTCTCCCAGATAGCTAAAACCTCAACGATGCTCAGGCGCCTGATTCGGGATGCCTTCGATGGGGCACTCTGGCGTGCCCACGGTACTGCGCGTGAAAGCCTCCACGGATTTGCGCGTGCCCTCGGGGTCATTGATCCATCTGGCGTAGAAGTCATACGGGCAGTTGGCTTCGCCTTGAACGCCATCGCCCGAGTTGATCATGCCGGTATAGCCTCGGTGCACCAGCTTGAACAAGTGGTTCTCGCTCTGCCCGTTCTTGCGGAAGTCCCGAATGAGGCTTTTGGATAGCGCTGCGTACTGCACGCCATATTCTTCCTCGCCACACTCGCCCAGCGTTCTACCGTCAAAGCCGATGAGCGCACTGTGGCCAAAATAGCTGTAGACACCATCGAAGCCCGCCGCATTGGCCACCGCCACATAGGTGTTGTTGGCAAACGCCATGGCTTTGCTGATCAGGATCTGCTGCTCCTTGGCGGGATACATATAGCCTTGGCAGCGCACGATGAGTTCAGCGCCTTTCATGGCGCAATCACGCCAGATCTCGGGGTAGTTGCCGTCGTCGCAAATGATGAGGCTGACCTTCAGCCCCTTGGGGCCTTCGCTCACATAGGTGCAGTTGCCGGGATACCAACCTTCGATCGGCACCCAGGGCATGATCTTGCGGTACTTCTGCACGATCTCACCCTGGTCGTTCATCAAGATGAGTGTGTTGTAAGGCGCCTTGTTGGGATGCTCTTCATGGCGCTCTCCAGTCAGAGAGAACACACCCCAGACTTTCGCCTTACGGCAGGCCGCTGAAAAGATCTCGGTTTCGTCGCCGGGAATACAGGCCGCAGTGTCGTACATCTCTTGCGAGTCGTACATGATGCCCTGGGTGCTGTACTCCGGGAAAATCACGAGATCCATGCCCGGCAGACCCCGTTTCATGCCGATCAGCATGTCGGCAATCTTGTGGGCGTTGGCCAGTACTTCCGCCTTGTTATGCAGGCGTGGCATCTTGTAGTTGACGACGGCCACACCTACTGTGTCGTCACTGCTTGAAATATCGCCGTGAATCATGGTGAAACGCTCGTTAATTAGAAAGTGCGAATGAAATCTGCGTGCCCAAAAGGGCCCTCAGAAGCCGCCCGATCCAAGGCGGGCAGGAGGGATTCGTTCACACCTTCTTAATGACTGATCATCCAGGGGCGCCGGCCAACCTGAGCTTTCATGGCTGGCTGCTCCGTCGGAGTGGCCTTGGCTTTGGTCTTGGTGCCGCAGCAACCGCAACCACTGGGGTGCCGCAAGCGCCCATAATTTCCGGGGTCGACATCGCGCGAGGAACGCGGCGCATGCCGCGATCGCTCGTTGAGCTCCACCGCACGGCGTTGCTGCGGTGTGGTGCACGCCAGGGCCGGGGCCTGCGACATGACGCGCCGCGAAGCGGTACCGCACCACGGACAGTCACAAGGCTCGTTGCGATCTGCCAGCCTGCGAATCGCATCGAATTCGCCGCAGTCATCACATGCATAGTCGTAGGTTGGCATGACGGCTCCTTTACTTGTCTTGAGAGATGGGCATATCGATGCTGCCATCGATGTGCTTGATCGGACCCGAGGCGTTGGGGTTGATGTCGAAGTCGAAGATCTGCGTCGGAAGCCACAGCGTGGCGCAGGCATTGGGCACGTCGACCACCCCGCTGATATGCCCTTGCACCGGAGCCGTACCCAGAATGGAGTACGCCTGCGCACCGGAATAGCCAAACTTCTTCAGGTATTCGATGGCGTTCAAGCAGGCTTGCTTGTAGGCCACATTGACATCAAGGTAGTACTGCTTTCCGCTTTCGTCGACGCTGATGCCTTCGAAGATCACGTAGTCGTTGTAGGCAGGCGCGATGATGCTGGGCTTGAAGATCGGGTTCTTGATGCCGTACATGGCCATGCCGCCCTTGATGATCTGCACTTTCATGTGCACCCATCCGGCCATCTCAATGGCGCCGCAGAAAGTGATCTCACCATCGCCCTGGCTGAAGTGCAGGTCACCTACAGACAGACCGGCGCCATCCACGTAGACCGGGAAAAACACCTTGGAGCCGCGCGAGAGATCCTTGATGTCGCAGTTGCCACCGTGTTCGCGTGGAGGTACCGTGCGCGCGCCTGTGGCTGCAGCCTTGTCGCGTGCTTCACCCTTCAGGGAACCCATGTGGGCAGTGCCCGCGAAGGGGGGGTTGGCCAGGTTGCCGGTGGGGTTGGTGTCAATGAGCTTTTGCTCACGGGTATTCCAGTTTTCCAGCATCTTGGGATCGGGCAGCGTACCGATCAAACCGGGGTGAATCAAACCCGCGTAACGCACACCTGGGATGTGCCGCGACTTGGTGAACATGCCCTCAAAATCCCAGATGGATTTTTGCGCCAAGGGGAAGTGATCGGTCAGGAAACCACCGCCATTTTTCTGCGAGAAGAACCCGTTGAAACCCCACTGGCTTTCTTGCTTGGCACCGATGTCCAGCAGTTCCACCACCAGCAGATCTCCTGGCTCAGCGCCTTTGACACCCACAGGGCCGGAGAGGTAGTGCACCGTGGTCAGGTCGACGTCACGGACGTCATCGGCGCTGTCGTTGTTCTTGATGAACCCGCCCGTCCAGTCGTAGGTTTCGAGAATGAAATCGTCACCGGGGTTGACCCAGCAAGCCATGGGAATGTCCGGGTGCCAACGGTTGTGAACTTTTTCGTTGGTGGTGGCGGGTTGAGAAAGATCGACCTTGACGAGGGTTTCTGCCATGACGTGCTCCTTGTGGTTGGCTGGAAATAAAGAGGGCTCCAAGCTTTTCTTCTTGGAAAGGCCGCTAACTGAGAAAATCAAACAGAGAGATAAGACTTGATGCGTGCCTGGTCGGTGTCCGCTCGGGCTGTTTCGTGCACAAGGCGTCCGCCTTCGATCACGAACAGGCGATCGGCCACGTCCATGGCAAATGAGAGCACCTGCTCGGACACCACGATGGTCAGCTTGCGCATCTTGCGAATCTCATTGAGCGCGCGGGCGATGTCTTTGATGATGGAGGGCTGAATGCCTTCCGTCGGCTCGTCCAGCAGGAGGACTTTGGGGTTGGTGACCAGCGCGCGCGCGATGGCCAACTGCTGCTGTTGACCGCCCGAGAGATTGCCCCCCTTGCGACCGCGCATGTCCCACAGCACCGGAAAGAGCGCATAGATCTCATCCGGGATAGACTTGTCCTTGGCGTTCTCCAGGCCCGTCTGGATGTTTTCCGTCACTGTCAGCGTAGGGAAAATCATGCGGCCCTGCGGCACATAGGCAATCCCCTTGGCGACGCGGCGGAAGGCCGGGTCCTTGGAGACATCCTGCCCCCCCACAGTGACCTGGCCTGTCTTGATGGGCAAGACACCCATGAGGCTTTTGAACAAGGTGGTCTTGCCCATGCCATTGCGTCCCATGATGGCGACCGTCTCATTGGCCTGTGCGTCGAACGAGATACCGTGCAGTGCCTCGCTTTGACCATAGGCTACGAACAGATCCTTGACTTTCAGCATTTCAGTTCTCCCTTGGATGCGGGCTCAGTGACCCAGGTAGACATCGACGACCTTGGGATCGGCCTGGACTTTTTCCATGGAGCCTTCTGCAAGAATCTTTCCTTGGTGCATCACCGTCACCTTGTGAGCGATCTTCTTGACAAAGTCCATGTCGTGTTCAATCACGATCACTGACCGGTTCTTGCAGATGCGGTGCAGCAGCTCGGCCGTGAGGTCACGCTCCTTGGCGCTCATACCCGCGATGGGCTCATCGAGCATCAGCAGCTCGGGCTCCTGCATCAGCAGCATGCCAATTTCGAGCCACTGCTTCTGTCCATGCGAGAGCAAACCAGCTTCCGTGTCCAGCTTGTCGGACATGCCTATCTCGGCGGCCACTGCATCGATGCGCGAGCGCACCTCCTGCGTGCACTTGAATGCCAACGCGCCGAACACGGAACGGCCAGAGGGATAGGACACCTCCAGGTTCTGAAACACCGAGAGGTTCTCGTAGATGGAAGGCGTCTGGAACTTGCGGCCAATGCCACGACGCACGCGCACGTGCTCAGGCAAGCCGATGATTTCTTCGTCCTTGAACTTGATGCTGCCGGCGCTCGCACGCGTCTTGCCGCAAATCAGATCCAGAAGCGTCGTCTTGCCGGCACCGTTAGGGCCAATGATCACTCGCAGCTCGTTCTTGTCGATGTAGAGCGCAAGGTTGTCTATGGCCTTGAAGCCGTCAAAGGAGACGGTCAGATCCTCGACCGTCAGTGCGAAATCGATATTGCCCATTTTTCGATCCTCAGGTTTGTCTCAATCACCCAGCCGCCTCAAGCGGCTGGGATGGACGATGCCGGCGTTTCAGGGTCTTGCGTCAAAGACGCAGGCTTGGCTTTGGGCGGAGCACTGTCCACTTTGGAGACGCTGGTGCGGCGCGACTTCCACCATGGAACAATCTTGTCGGCCCAGAGTCCTGCAAGGCCCATTGGAAACGCCATGGTCACGCCGATGAACAGCGCCGCCACGAGGAACAACCACATGTCAGGGAAGGTCTCGGAGAAATAGGTTTTGCCCCAGTTCACCAGCAGCGCGCCGTACACGGCGCCCACCAGGCTCATGCGCCCGCCGACCGCTGCGAAGATGACCATTTCAATAGACGGCACGATGCCCACAAAGCTGGGAGACATGAAACCCACTTGCAGCGTGAACATGGCCCCGCCAATGCCTGATAGAGCGGCTGCCAGGCAGAAGGCGAAGATCCGGAAGCTCGCTACGTCGTAGCCGGAAAACCGCACACGGTCTTCCTTGTCGCGCATGGCCAGCAGCAGCGTCCCCAGCTTGCTGGTTTGAATCCAGCGGCACAGAACGATGGACGCCAGCAGCAGCCCAACGCAGACAAAGTAGAGGATGTACTTGGCACTATCGGTCCGAACATCCCAGCCCAGCAGCGTTTTCAGATCGGTCATACCGTTCACTCCGCCGGTGTAGCCTTGCTGGCCAATGATGAGCACCGTCAGAATCAAGGCCACCGCTTGCGTGATGATGGCAAAGTACACGCCGCCCACGCGCCGTTTGAACATCGCAAAGCTGACGATAAAGGCCAGCACGGTAGGAATCACGATCACCGCAGCCAGCGCAAAGGGCAAGCTCTTGAAGGGCAGCCAGAACGTGGGCAGTTCGGTGAGCTGGTTCCAGTCCATGAAGTCAGGAATGCCTGGCGTGGACTGGATCTTGGTGCTCTCCGGGTCCGAAGCTTCCAGCTTCAGGAACATGGCCATGGCATAACCGCCCAGGCCGAAGAAGACGCCTTGCCCCAGACTGAGCACGCCCCCATAACCCCAGAGCATGACCAGGCCGATGGCGACAAATGCATAGGTCAGGTATTTGCCGACCAGGTTGAGGCGGAAGATATCCAGCGAAAGTGGCAGCACCACCACCAGCAAAACGGTCAGGATGAGGAGGCTTCCGAGTTGATATCGGGTGACCCAGGCTTTTAAGGTGTTCATGGAAATTTCTCCTGGCTATCAGCGGCGAATCTTGCTGGCGAACAAACCCTGTGGACGGAACATCAGGATCACAACGATGACGGAAAGCGTGAGCACCTTGGCCATGGAGCCGCCCATGAAGAACTCCGAGATCGACTGCGTCTGGGCGATCCCGAATGCCGAGATGACGGTCCCCAGCAAGCTGGCCGCGCCACCGAAAGTGACCACGAGGAAGGAGTCCACGATGTAGAGTGAGCCAGAGGTCGGGCCTGTAGATCCAATGGTGGTGAAAGCTGCTCCGGCCACACCGGCAATACCGCAACCAATAGCAAACGTCAGCCGGTCAGTCTTCTGGGTGTTGATGCCAATGGCGTTGGCCATGCCACGATTAGCCACGGTGGCACGAACCCGCAGGCCCCAGCGGCTCTTGTAGAGCGCCAACAAGACCGTCACGGTGACCACCGATGTGAGGGCAAGCACAAACATGCCGTTGATCGGAATGTCCAGACCTTCTGCGGGCGCCCAGGACCCCATCAACCATTCGGGCAGCGTAGGGCTGACTTCCTTCGGACCGATGAAAGTACGAAATGTCTGCTGCAAGGCCAGGCTGACACCCCAGGTGGCCAAAAGCGTGTCAAGCGGGCGTTGATAGAGATGTTGGATAAGCGCCCATTCGAGCAGCCATCCGGCTATGAATGCGAACACAAAAGCAGCGAGGATGGCGAGCGGGAAGTACCAGGACGTCGCGGTGCCGCCCACCGCTTCTGCCAGTGTGGAACCCAGGAAAATCGTGTAAGCCCCGATGGTCATGAACTCGCCATGGGCCATATTGATGACGCCCATCTGTCCGAAGATGATGGCCAGGCCCAGGCCCATGAGCAACAGCACGGCGAACAGGCTCAAGCCCGCAAAACCCTGCATCAGACCGATGTTGAGCATGTCGTTGAAAGCCATGGTGCAACTCCAGAGGAAAAGAAACAAGCGAAGAAAGCAGAAACTCAGGTATCAAGGTACGTGCGAGCCAGCTCCATCCAGCTCGCACGCTTCTTGAAACCCGCACGGCGTCAAGCCGCCGTGCACAAGATCAAAGGATCAAGGGATCACTGATAGCCCTTTGGAAACGGATCGGGCTTGATCAGGTCCGGAGATTCAGAAACCACCTTGAAGGTGCCATCGGCCTGTCCCTGAGCAATGCGTGATTTGCTCCACAGATGGTGGTTCGCGTCAACCTTGACGTAGCCCTCCGGCGCAGTCTTGAGCTCTATGCCCGGCGAAGCTGCCGCCACTTTGGTCACATCGAAGCTCTTGGCTTTCTCGACTGCCGCTTTCCACAGCCAAGGGCCGAGGTAAGCAGCCTGCGTCACATCACCAATGACGGCGTTAGGGCCGTACTTGGCTTTGAACGCAGCGACGAACTTCTTGTTGTTCTCGTTGTCCAGAGTCTGGAAGTACTTCATGGACGAGTAGAAGCCCTTGAAGTTCTCACCACCCACACCGGTCATTTCGTCTTCCGTCACAGACAGCGTCACCAGCAGTTGCTTGTCGCCTGTGAGGCCTGCGGCTTTGAGCGCCTTGTAGAAGGCCACGTTGGAGCCGCCCACCACTGCACAGAAAATGCAGTCTGGTTTCTGCAGCTTGATCTTGTTGACCAGCGATCCGAAGTTGGTGGCGCTCAACGGGTAATACTCTTCGCCAACAACCTTGCCCTTCTGGAAGTTCTCGATGTGCTTGCGCGCAATCTTCATCGATGTGCGTGGCCAGATGTAGTCCGAACCAATGAGGAAAAAGGACTTGGCGCCTTTGTCTTTCTTGGCCCAGTCGAGGCTGTACAGAATCTGCTGCGTCGCTTCCTGGCCGGTGTAGATCACATTCTTCGACTGCTCCAGGCCTTCGTAGAACGTGGGGTAGTACAGCAAGCCGTTTTCTTTTTCGAAAATCGGAAGCACGGCCTTGCGTGAGGCGGATGTCCAGCAACCGAAGATGGCGGCGCAGCGGTCGTTGATGAGCAATTTCTTGCTCTTTTCCGCGAACGTGGGCCAGTCGGAGGCGCCATCTTCCTTGATGACCTTGATCTTGCGGCCCAGAATGCCCCCAGCGGCATTGATCTGGTCAATGGCCAGTTGCTCCGCCTGGATGGAGCCTGTCTCGGAAATGGCCATGGTCCCGGTGGATGAATGCAGGATGCCCACAGTCACTTCGCTATCGGTGACTGCCAACTTGGTGGTGTTGACCGAGGCGGTTGGCTGGCCAAAGCTCCATGCCGGCAAACCTGCCAGGCCTGCAGCGCCCATGGTCTTGAGAATGCGGCGGCGGCTGGCTGCGGGCGTCTCAAGTAGAGACCGGTCGGACTCGGGAGAGGACTTTTTCATGGATGGACTCCTAGGGCTGGTTAAGGAAATCGGCCTCATGCCGACTTGCCGCTAGATTAGGGTTGACCCGCATTCGTGCCCATACGTCAAACAACGTAAGCCGGCGCTGGAATGATTCTTGCGGCTCACTGCCTCATGCACTTTCCAGGGACGTGGTGGCACCAACACCGTGCGCACTTTGAGCGTGCATGCACTCACCCATGCACCGCCTTGGTGCCAGGCCCCATGAAAGCCACTCGCACGCAGGTCGCCCCCTGAGCCCCATGAACCGGATTGCTCGCACCATCCCCATCGTTCCGCAGCAGATCTCCGCTTCCCGGCGGGAGTACAACTCCTGGGTGGCTGATGAGACGATGGAGGACTACGCGCTGCGCTACACGCCACGCTCCTTTCGCAAGTGGAGCGAGTGGCGCGTAGCCAACACCGCGTTTGGTTCGCTGTCCTTCCTGGCCCTGGAAGCCATAGGCGGTGCCATTGCCATCAACTACGGCTTTGCCAACGCCATGTGGGCGATTCTGGTGGTGGGCCTGGTGATTTTCTTCACTGGACTGCCCATCGCCTATTACGCTGCGCGGTACGGCCTGGACATGGACCTGCTCACGCGCGGTGCGGGCTTCGGCTATCTCGGCTCGACCATCACATCTCTGATCTACGCCGTATTTACCTTCATATTTTTTGCATTGGAGGCCGTCATCATGGCGCTCGCCGTGCAGATGGCGACAGGTTGGTCATTGCCGGTTTGCTATTTGGTTTCGGCCTTGGTGGTGGTGCCTCTGGCCATTCGCGGAATTACCTTGATCAGCAAACTGCAAGCCTGGACACAACCTGTCTGGCTGTTTCTGCTGGTCTTTCCGTTCATCTGGATAGCGCTCTCGCAACCGCAGATGTTCACTGATTTCGCCAGCCTCAAAGGCCTGAAATCAGGCTCCAGCGAATTCTCGCCACTGCTCTTCGGCGCTGCCACCACAGTCATCTTTGCGCTGGTGGTTCAGATCGGCGAGCAGGTTGATTTTTTGCGCTTCCTGCCTGAGAAGACGCGCGAGAACCGTTGGCGCTGGTGGGGTGCAGTACTGGTCAGCGGACCTGGCTGGATAGTCATGGGCATGCTGAGAATGGCTGGCGGGGCCTTCCTCGCATTCGCCGCCATGCAGCTTGGCGTGGCGCCCCAACACGCCATTGAGCCGACGCAGATGTACCTGGCCGGCTTTACGCAGTCGCTGTCCATGCCCGTACTGGCCGTTGCGGTGACGGTGGTGTTTGTGATCATCTCGCAGATCAAGATCAATCTGACCAACGCTTACGCCGGTTCATTGGCCTGGTCCAACTTCTTTGCCCGCGTCACACGCAGCCACCCTGGCCGCGTGGTGTGGCTGGTATTCAACGTCGCTATTGCCACCCTGCTCATGCTGCTTGGCGTCTTCAGCGGTCTTGAAAAAGTGCTTAGCGTCTACAGCAACGTAGCCATCGCCTGGGTGGGTGCTCTGGTGGCAGATCTTGTCATCAACAAGCCCTTGGGCCTGAGCCCGCGCGGGATCGAGTTTCGCCGCGCCTATCTCTATGACTTCAACCCGGTAGGCATTGGCTCCATGGTGGTCGCCGCTGCCGTCTCCAGCATGGCCTATGCTGGACTGATGGGAGAAGTGGCGCAGGCGTTTTCACCCTTCATTGCCCTGGGTCTCGCCATGGCGCTTTCTCCATTGCTGGCGGCGCTGACGGGGGGGCGATACTATCTGGCGCGCCAGCCGCAGGACCAATGGGCGCCTGGAGAGTCAGTGAACTGCGTGGTGTGCAACAACCAGTTTGAATCTGAAGACATGGCGAGCTGCCCAGCCTTTGGGGGCGCTATTTGCTCACTGTGTTGCTCTCTGGAGTCACGCTGCCACGACCGCTGCAAGACCAATTCCAGGGGATCAGATCAGATACGCAGTTGGCTGCACCTGCTGCTGCCGGATCGCTTGGCTGCTCGTGTGAACTTCCGGCTCGGCCACTACCTCATGGTCTTTATCACCCTGAGCGCCACCATGGCCTTTCTGTTTGGCCTGGTGTATGCCCAGGAAAGCGCGCAAGGTGATGTCGCGCAGTTGCAATGGCCGTTCCTCAAGGTTTTTGCCCTGCTGGCTGCGCTGGCCGCCGTCAGCGCCTGGTGGATTGTGCTGACCAATGACAGTCGGAGAATGGCGCAGGATGAGTCGGAACGCCAAACTCAACTGCTGCTCAAAGAGATCGACGCGCACCGCCGAACCGACGCTGAACTGCAGTCCGCGCGCGACCGCGCCGAAGCAGCCAATCTGGCCAAGACCCGCTATGTCGCCGGCATGACGCACGAGCTGCGCACGCCGCTTACCAGCATCATGGGCTATACCGAACTGCTGATCAAAAACCCGCTCGTAGCCGGCGCAGTGCGTGACACCTTGGCCACCATGCAACGCAGTGGCCAACATATGCATGCGCTGATTGACGATGCTCTGGACCTTGCCAGGATCGAGGCCAGCAGGTTGAAACTGGACTTGGCACCCTTACCGCTGGGCCCACTCATTGAAGATGTGGAACGCATGGTGCGCCCACAGGCCGAGGCCAAGGGACTTCGATTCCTTATTGCCATTGAGGGCGACCGCCCCGATTGGATTCGCACCGACGCCAAGCGTCTGCGCCAGCTTTTGATCAACCTGATTGGCAACGCCATCCGCTTCACGCCCCAAGGGGAAGTCACGCTTAGGATGGATTTCACACAACAGGTGACCCGCATTGAAGTGGCAGATACCGGGATTGGCATCGCGGAGCAGGATCAGCAGCGCATCTTTCTCCCGTTCGAGCGTGGTTCTGCCGGCCGCCGCGCGGCCGAAACGGGCACTGGCCTGGG
This sequence comes from Comamonadaceae bacterium, assembly GCA_015999985.1. Taxonomy (GTDB): domain Bacteria; phylum Pseudomonadota; class Gammaproteobacteria; order Burkholderiales; family Burkholderiaceae_C; genus Ottowia. The sequence goes on along the minus strand of JAECRA010000018.1, from coordinate 19,085 downwards.
ATTGACCATCACCCTTTTGATCACGCAGATGATGGGAGGGGAGATCTCGCTGCGCAGCAAACCTGGTGAAGGCAGCGTGTTCTCGCTGCGGCTCTACCTGCCTCGGGCCGTGCCTGACCCCGCGCATCTCAAACGTGCGGCTCACAGCCTGCGGCCTGTGACCGGGTATGAGGGTCCGCGCCGCACGCTTTTGGTGGTAGACGATCAGCCACTGCACCGGCAGTTGCTGGCGGCCCTGCTGGTTCCACTGGGTTTCAATGTGATTGAAGCGGCCAGTGGTGAAGAGTGTGTGGAGATTCTGGAACAGAAGCTTCCCGATCTGCTGCTGCTCGATATCTCCATGGATGGATGGGATGGCTGGGAAACTGCACGTCAGGTGCGCGATCGACTGGATGCGTCCCAACTGCCTGTGGTCTTCGTTTCGGCCAACATGATCGACAACCAAAGCGACAAGATCAGGCAAGCTCTCTGCCAGGGATTTGTAGCCAAGCCGGTGCTGGAGACCGAGCTACTGGACACACTGGAAAACGTACTCAAGCTGCAGTGGATACGGGCCGAACCCGCAATGACCGCCGCAGCTTTGACAGCAGATGCCGAACTTGCGCTAGCTCCACTGCCCCTGGAACTGCACGAAGACCTGATGCGCATGGCCCGCCAGGGCCGGGCACCGGCTTTGCGTGAACGCCTGCGCGAAGCCGCCAGCACACTTCCGGCCGAAGCAAGCACGCTGGCAGCCTTGCTGGCCTGCCTGGACAGATTCGATTTCGATGGCCTCATGAGTACGCTCAAACTTTCTCAGAGACAAACAAATGACTGAAGGCGCACCTGACCTGCCGCTTCCGACTGCCATGCCCGTGATCCTGGTCGTTGAGGACTCACTGCCCACCCTGAATATGCTTTGCGAAGCGCTGACACTAGAAGGCTACGACGTGCTCGCGGCGCGAGATGTTGCGGAGGCGCTGGACAGGCTTGCGATCACCGTGCCAGATGGCATTTTGATGGACGGCATCCTGCCCGACGGAGATGGCTTCTCGCTGTGCTCTCAGATCAAGGCCACCCCGGCTTGGGCGCATATACCGGTTCTGTTCATGACCGGCTTGTCGGAAACCGAGCAAATCCTCCAGGGCTTTGCCAGCGGCGGCGTTGACTACGTCGTCAAGCCACTGCGGTTACCGGAGGTCATGGCCCGCCTAGCAACACACGTGCGCAATGCCAAAGTGGCCAGGCTGGCGCGTGACGCGGTCGATGTTGCTGGCATGGGCAGCGTCATGCTCGACTCCCATGGCCGCGTGGCTTGGTGCTCTCCCCAGGCTCGTGACTGGTTAGGTGACCTGGCAGATGCAGACACACTGAACTGGTTGAAGCAAGCCCTGACGCATGGGGAAGCCAGGGGCGGGCAAGGACCACGCGCTCGCCTGTTGGCACGGCATATGGGACAAAGCAACCCGGGCGAATCCATGCTGCTTCTGACTCCTGCTGCAGATGACAACCCCGCCGCCGAGAGGCTTCGCCGCGCGTCGCTGACCCCGCGCGAAACCGAAGTGCTGGCCTGGCTGGCCAAAGGCAAGACCAACCGCGACATCGGCGACATTCTGGTGATGAGCCCGCGCACCGTCAACAAACATCTCGAGCACGTCTTTGCCAAACTGGGGGTCGAAACACGCAGCGCGGCTGCGGCTATCGTCGCGGGTGGTGCAGCCCCCCCCTGAAGAAATAGCTCCCCCCTGAGGCGCTTGCGCGCCTTCCCCCGGTGGAGGGACGCCACTGGCGGCCTGGCAAAGCCAGCTCCGCGGTGGCCCTGACATGGCTTGCTCCGCAACCTTCTGAGATTGAATTTCTCCCTCTCCCGCAGGCGGGCGCCCGGCCAGGGGAGAGGGCGGGGTGAAGGTAAGAGCTTCAACGAAAACGCAAAGGGTGCCACCAGCACAGTCGCCACATCTCTCTACGCTCCAGTGCCTCGGTACAAGCCAATAAGCGTGGCTCGGATTGGGTCAACTCGCGCTTCGGGGTGTGAACATCAGTCTTGATGAAACGTGAAACCGAAAGCCCCAAAAAACAAGCCACCTCACGGTGGCTTGCTTGTTGCTGCGTCAGGGCAGCTACAGAGAGCGTCGATCAGCCGAAGTTCTTGGCTGCGAAGTCCCAGTTGGCCAGCTTTTCGAAGAAAGCTTCTACGAATTTAGGGCGCATATTGCGGTAGTCGATGTAGTAGGCATGTTCCCACACGTCCACGGTCAACACAGGGGTGTCGCCAGTGGTCAGGGGGGTGCCGGCGGCGCCCATGTTGACGATGTCGACAGAGCCATCGGCTTTTTTGACCAGCCATGTCCAGCCGGGTCGCCTACGGGTTATCCCGAGATTGCCTTAGCTCAAAACAGATAATACTACCGAGTATTCTTAATGCTATTTGATGACAAATGAATGTCCGTTCGGCAGTCACCTACCCTGACACCTCCATCACGCAAACTGCGTCGTCAACCACGCTGCATATCGCAGAGCACGGCCAAGTGCGCGTGCTGACGCTGAATCGCCCTGAGCGCCGAAACGCTCTCGATACCGCTTTAACGAGCGCATTGGCTGCCGCATTGAAAGCCGCCGATAGCGACTCGACGGTACATGCTGTTGTCCTTGCCGGTAACGGGCCTGCATTTTGTGCAGGCGCCGATCTGAAGGAGTTTGAGGGCGAACTCACCAACCCGATAGCCCAACAACAACGTGATCTAGCCATGCTGGAATTGTTGCAGCTCTTTGGAGACCTAGACGTCACCGTGATCGCAGCGATCACCGGCATGGCAGCCGGCTTAGGGGGTGCAATCGCGGTGTCGGCCGATCTCAGCGTGATGGGGGAAAGTGCCCAAATCGGCTACCCCGAGATCGCACGCGGCATGGTTCCCAGTCTGGTAATCAGTCACTTGCAGCATCGCACCAGCCGCAAATTTGCATATGAAATGCTTGCCTCTGGTACGTCCTGTCAAGCAGATCAATCTTTAGCACGCGGGCTCGTCAACCACGTGGTGCCTGATTCACGGGTGCTCGATACAGCCATGGGACTAGCAAATCAACTTGCGGCGCACCAGCGGAGCGTACTGCGTGAAACCAAACGTTTATTCGTAAGCGTCGCGGGGCTCACGTTAGATGAGTCCTTGCGAAGAGCATATGGGCAAAGCAGTCAACGTCCGGTGGCTTCCTAGGAAAGTGAGGTGCGTTTTCCTCATCTGCCCCTAGCGCATGGGCTCCTGTCAGCGCTGGCGGAGAGCTCACCTATGACACGACACCGGCGCACCGAGGCCGAGCATACCTTCGGTATAAAAAAAGCCACTCTGCTCCCTCTACTCGGGTAAACCCGAGAACATTAAATACCGTGCCCCCTTTATGATAATACTACCGGGTATGCATCAAAATAAACCGACTGCCGGAGCACACATCGAACCCTCGTCCGTGACGGGGCAAAGGCAAAAATATGGATTTCGAACTGAGCGAAGAGCAAATAGCCATCCAGGACACCGCTGCGCGGTTTGTTAGGAAAGAATTACCCAGAACCAAAATCCTCGAGTGGGTGAAAGACCGGGTCGAGCCACCGCGCTCTCTGTTCCGAAAGCTCGGAGAGATGGGCATGTACAACTTTCTCATGCCATCGAAGTACGGCGGCCAGGACAATATTGACCCGATGGGAATGCTCACTTTTGTCGAGCAATTGGCCCGCGCCTCTTCTTCCTTAACGACGATTTACGGACGATCAGGGGTCATCCTCGGCCCGCTGATCGCAAAATTTGGAACCCCTGAGCAGCAGGAACTGGTGTTGCCCAAGGTAGTCGCCGGTGAGGCTTACATGTCTATGGCGCTGACGGAATCCGAAGCTGGATCGGATGCGTCGTCCCTAAAAACGCGAGCTGTTCAGCAGTTGGACGGATCCTGGCTCATCAATGGATCCAAGCTCTACTGCACGCAGGCAGGGGGGGCCGATTTCCTCGTTCTGTGCGCACGCACCGATCCCGATGCCATCAAGCAGCACGGCATTTCGTTGTTCCTCATTGAGAAGCCTGCGGCCAATCCGGCTATCGAGTGCCGCAGGTTGGACACGATGGGTATGCAGCTCGCACCGACCTACTCTCTTTCGATCACGGACCTGCGTCTGCCAGCGGCCGCGCTGATCGGCGTCGAGAACCAGGGTTGGCAGCAAATGCTGCGTGGGCTCGATCTCGAACGGCTCTATCACGGCGCCATTGGCGTCGGCGCTGCGCAAGGCATCATCGATGACGTCATTGCTCACGTGAAACAACGCGAACAGTTCGGCAAACCTTTAGGAAAGCTCCAATCGGTACGCCACAAAATCGTGGACATGCAGATGCGGGTGGAAGCCGCGCGAATGTTCACGTACCGCGGTGCGGCTGTGCTGGCCACGACTGGCCACTGCCACAGGGAGGCTTCATTCGCGAAGATTTCCGGTGCCGAAACGTTTATGCACTGCGCCTACACAGGCCAGCATCTGATGGGCGGCTACGGCTATTGCCTTGAATCGGGTATGCCGATGCACATGAGCGACGCACCAGTGTTCGAGATTGGCGGTGGCGCCATGGAAATACAGCGCGACATCCTCGCGCGCGAGCTCGGCCTTTGATTGAGCGCGCTCCGCATGCACCCGAGCAGAACCATTACTTTCCCGGCACGCCCAAGGACACAATGACCAGAAAAGCCATTATCAGCGGGGTATACGACACCCTCATCGGATCGCTCCCCGAGAGTTCGTGCATGACACTGCACACCGAAGCCGGGCTCGGAGCCATTGAGGACGCAGGTCTTCAAGTCTCCGAAGTAGACGGTTTGTTGACAGCCTACTCCTTCACCTCACCGCAACTCATGCTTGGCAACGTATTCGCAGAATACGTGGGCATGCAGCCGAAGGTGTGCTCGTCCATCTCGATGGGCGGGGTTACGGCCGGTTTGATGGTCGCGCAGGCCGTAGCCTTGGTGGAGTCGGGCATGTGTCGCCACGTACTGTGCGTTACTGGAGACAACCGCCTTACAGGCATGGGCGAGAAGGTACAAGCAGCGCTTGCCAATGTCGGCCACCCCCAGTACGAACAACCCTACGGAATGAGCGTGCCCGCTGCGTTCGCGCAGGCTGCGCAGTACTACATGCACGAATTTGGCATGACGCATGAGCACATGGCCGCGGTCGCAGTAAACCAGCGCGCCAACGCGGCCTTGCATCCAAATGCGCACATGAAAAAGCCAATCACTCATGAGGACGTAAAGAACTCCAAGATGGTCGCCTCACCCTTGCGCATGCTCGATTGCTGCCTGGTGTCTGACGGCGGATCGGCGGTGGTGGTCAGCGCGGCCGACGCAGCGCGTGACCTGCCGAAGACGGCAGTGCAAATTCTGGGCATCGGAGAAGGACACACACACGAGCACATCTTCGCGTCCCCATCATTGATGGATTTTGGTTGCAAGGAATCTACTGCGATCGCCCTAGGCAAGGCCGGTCTGAAACCATCCGACGTCGATACGGCGCACATCTACGACTGCTTCACAAGCACGCTTCTGATCTGCCTGGAATCAATGGGCTTCTTCGAGCGCGGAGAAGCCGGCCCCGCCGCGCTAGCCGGCGATCTGGCGATCAAGGGGCGCTTTCCAGTCAATAGCAATGGCGGTCTGCTGTCTTACGGCTCCTCCGGTGCAGCCGGTGGCATGAGCCACGTCGTCGAAGCGGTACTCCAGTTGCGCCGCGATGCTGGGCAGCGCCAGGTCAAGGACGCTGAAGTGGCCTTTGCTCACACGCTAGGCGGCATTTTTTCGGGGCATTGCTCCATGGTTTTGGGGAGGATGTGACGTGTCTGATAGTTTGGAAACGCTAAAACCGGTACCTGAGCCAGATGCCGAGAGCGCCCCGTACTGGCAAGGAGCCAATGACGGACGATTCATGTTCCAGAGATGCTCCACCTGTGGGAAATCTCAGTTCTATCCGCGCTCGCTGTGCAGGCACTGTCGCGCACGCGAACTCAAGTGGGAGCAGTCCAAGGGACTGGGCAAGGTTGCAAGCTATTCCGTCGTGCACCGCGCGCCCACCCCCGCTTTCAGGACCAACAGCCCCTATGTCCTCGCACTGATAGACATGGATGAAGGCTTTCGCTTCATGTGCAACGTCATCCACTGCGACCCGGCCTCGGTAGGCATAGGCGATACCGTGCGTGTCGTCTACGAAAGCCGTCCCGGATCGACGCAAAAAATTCCTCAAGTGGAGAAAATTTGATATGAGCGAGAAGCCAGTTTTCACATACGAGTACTACCAACCCGGCAAGGTCTATGGCGAACAGGAGTTCACCGTCGACGAAGCGGTTATTGCCAAGTGGCGCACGGTCTACCCCGAAGACAATGAACCTGACGTGATGCCTGCAGGCATGTTGGCAATGATCGTCATTGACGCTGTGTTGACACACAATGCGCCGCGACCACCCGGAGGCGTACACGGGGGTCAGACCTGGGATCTGCACCGCATGCCTCGTATCGGGGAGACGCTCCTAACCGAAGTCAGCTGCCTGGACAAGGAAGAAAAAAAGGGCAGGAAATGGGTTCGCGCCGCGACGACAACTCGCAGCAAGAACCGCGGCGACATCGTGTTCACCGGCGTCATGACGTCATTGGTCGCACAGTAGGAGGGCCTCATGAACAGCATGCTCAAGCAAGCCAGCAAGCACGTCGATTTCGCGACCATCATGAAGTACGCGGAAGTGACCAACGACTACAACCCGGCGCATGTCGACAAGGAATTTGCAGACCAAAGCCCTATGGGGGGAATCATCGCGCACGGCACGATGTCCGTGAATCTTATCTGGCAGGCTCTGAAGAACACCTTAGGCATCGAGGCTTTGGGCCGCACCAGTTTACATATTCGCTTTGTCCGTCCAGTGCGAATAGACGACACCGTTTCGGGTGGCGGCTCCCTACAGGCAAACAGTAGCAACGTCTACGACGTCTGGGTGAGAAACCAAAAAGGAGAAGACGTGATCGTAGGCATCGCAACATTGAAGACTTGAAGCCATCGCACTTCGGCGAAGTCATGGCGCGGCCTTCGCGGAACTCGGCTTCACCACCAAAATTTCAAAGCATGAGAGACAAGCAAATGAAAGCCATCACAAGGCTATTGGCAGCGGCCTGCTGCCTCACGGCCACCCAGGCCGCGTTCTCCCAAACGTGGCCGACAAAACCCATCAAGATCGTCGTACCACTTTCTGCTGGGTCGTCTTCTGACCAGGTCGTTCGCATGATCGCGCCAAAGTTGTCCGAAGCGCTGAATCAACCCGTGTTCGTTGAAAACCTGCCTGGTGCTGGTGGCAACCGCGGTTCCGACTTCGTCGCCAAGTCGGCACCTGATGGCTACACCCTCCTGCTTGGCACCAGCAGTAGCCACGGCATCAACGTGTCGCTCTACAGCAAGATGCCGTACGACGCGGTCAAGGACTTTGCCCCTATCACGCTGATCGGCTACACCGGTTTCATCATGATGGCTAACCCGGCGCTCGGCGTAAAGTCAGTGCACGATCTGGTCGCGCTCAGCAAGGCCAAGCCCGGTACGCTCAACTACGGCTCCAATGGGAACGGCACGTCTTCGCACCTAGGTATGGAGATGTTCAAGGCTCAGTCAGGGCTAGACGCTAAGCACGTTCCATACCGAGGGGGCGCTCAAGCGAACGCCGATCTGATCGCCGGCCATGTGCCTTTGGCCCTTGACGCTATCCCAGTAGCGCTGCCGCTGGTCCGCGCCGGGAAAGTCGTTGCACTCGGTGTTACCAATCACACGCGCAGTTCACTGGCGCCGGACATCCCTGGCATCAGCGAAACCTATCCCGGTTTTGAATTCACGGCATGGATCGGATTCTGGGCGCCCGAGCATACGCCGCGAGAAGTCATCAATCGGATGAATGCCGAATTGGTGAAGGTGATGAGCATGCCCGACGTGAAAGCACGAATGTCAACGAACGGCTGGGAGGTCGCCACGTCTACTCCCGACGCCTTCGGCTCTTTCGTGAAGAAAGAAATCGAAAAATGGGGCGTCGTCGTGAAGGCAACTGGCGCCCGCGTGGACTAACAAACAGGAACCATATGAAAACGCAAGCTCCCCTTCGCCTCGTTCGCACTCTCGCGGCCGTGTTCTCTGCCTGTCTGTTCGGCTTCTCCGCTGGAGCGCAGGCTGCCGCAGGAGACTACCCGCAAAGCCCTGTGAAGGTGATCGTCCCCTATGCTGCCGGTGGCGGTACTGACCTTGTAGCACGGCTAATCACGGCCAAGCTCTCGGATAAGTTGAATCAACGCATGATCGTGGATAACCGACCAGGTGGAGGAGGTTCGCTAGGTACCGAACTGGTGGTGCGATCGCCGAACGACGGCTACACCTTGCTTTTCCATTCCGGCACGCTGGCCATCGATCCGAGCTTCAAGAAAAACCTGCCTTACGACGTGCGCAAGGACCTCATTCCGATTTCCCTGGCGGTCTCTGGCCCGTTTTTCCTAGTAGGCAGTCCTGCGTTACCAGCGAAGACTACCGCAGAACTCATCGCATATGCCCGCGCGAACCCAAAGAAGATCAATTTTGGATCTCCCGGCATTGGCTCGTCCGTTCATCTGGCAGGAGAGCTATTCAAATCCATGACGGGCATTGACATCGTGCACGTGCCGTACAAAGGCGCAGCCCCAGCGCTTGCAGGCCTCATGGCCAACGACATCCAGATCATGTTCGATCTGATCTCGACCTCCAAACCATTGGCTGAGAGTGGCAAGATCAAATTGATCGGCGTGGGGAAAATCGGCCGCTCGGCCGACGTACCGACCTTGCCGAGCATCGATGAAAGTGGGTTGCCGGGCTATGAGTCCGCCGTGTGGATGGGATTGTTAGCGCCTGCAGGTACGCCGCGCCAAATCGTAGACAAGTTGGCCGTCTCGATAAAAGCAGTTCTCGAGATGCCTGACGTGAAAGCCGCGTTGCGTGTGCAAGGTCTCGACACTGTCGGCAGCACGCCTGACGAGTTCTCGAAGTTCCTTGCCCGCGACATTGAGCGCTATGCCAAGGTCATTCGCGACGCGAAGATTGAGGCTGAGTGACCGCATGTCCACGAAGCGTCTCTCCAGAATACTCGATGCCGCGACTATTGCAGTCATCGGCGCGTCCGACGATTTGGCCAAAGTCGGCGGAAGAGTTGTTCATCTCCTGCGCAACGGCAGCTACTCAGGCACCGTGTACCCCATCAATCCAAAGCGCGAAGCGATCCAAGGCTTGCGCTGCTACGCCTCCGTAGGAGCCATCTCCGAATCGATTGACCTGTGTGTGATCGCTGTCGCCGCGTCCGACGTGGAAGATCAGGTCAATCAATGTTTAGCTGCAGGTGTGGGAGGCTTGATAGTGCTGTCCTCGGGCTATGCCGAACAGGATGCGGAAGGCGCGCATCGCCAAGCGCGACTGGCCGCGCTCGTTGGAAACCTTGGTGTGCCGATGATCGGCCCAAATTGCCTAGGCGTGATGAACGGCAACAACGGCTTGGCCGCATCCTCGACGTTTGCCATCAATGACCGGACTCTCATCGGAGGCAAACTTAGCTTTGCAACGCAAAGCGGTGCCATCGGCACCTACTGGCTTGACATGGTCTTAGCGGCAGGACACGGCGTAGCGAACTGGGTCTCCACAGGCAACGAGGCTGACGTCGACCTAGCGGAGATCCTGGACTATTTGGCTGATGACCCGAAGACAGCAGTGATCGGCCTGTACATAGAAGGCATCCGCAACGGAGCTCTTTTCCGACGCGCGGCGGCGAAGGCTCTGGCAATGAGGAAGCCTGTTCTGGTCCTCAAGGCCGGGGCTTCTTCCGTCGGCGCCCACGCCGCAGCTTCGCATACGGGCGCGCTCGCTGGTGAGGACGCGCTGTATCAGGCCTTTTTCGATCAGCACGGCATTTGCCGGGTCCAATCGCTCTCCGAAATGCTCGACGTTTCTCGTGTGCTACTTATGCAACCCGTGAAACCGGGTAAGCGCACTTGTGTGGTGTCTGTTTCCGGAGGCGCTGCCGTACTCGTGACAGACGCCGCCATTGCAGGTGGCCTGGAGATTCCTGAATTTTCGCAAAAAATAAAATCCCGGCTCAAGGCCTATCTGCCCTCATTCGCAACCCCGCAAAACCCATTGGACGTCACCGCTCAGGTCGCAACCGATCCAGACCTTCTGGGCAAGGTGCTGCGTGTCATTGTCGAATCCGACGAGTTCGACGAAATGGTGGTGTTCTGCGGGGGACTGGGCAATCTCCAACAGCAGTTGTCCGAAAGCATCATCCACGGTATTGCCGGATGGGATCGGCCTACCGTCGTCATATGGCAGGCTAGCCGAGCACTGGCGGTCAAAATGCTCGGGGACGCCGGGATCCCGGTCTTTTCCGAGATCCCACCTGCTGTGACGGCGCTCTGCCAAGTCACGCGGATGGCGGGTTATTGGGACGCGCCGCCGCCGCAGATTCCACCTCTCGAGGCATCACCCGTACTGCAAGACGAAGGCTCCATCCCGAGCTGCCTTACAGAGCAGCGCAGCAAGGCATTCCTCCTACAACGCTCAGGCCTGAAGTATCCCAACGGGGTGCTGGTCGGTAGCGGGTCTGAGGTGAAAGGCGCTTTGAGCGCACTGAAGGGGCCGTTCGCAGCCAAATTGCAATGCCCAGAAATGATCCATAAAAGCGGCAGCGGAGGCATCCGACTGGGCCTATCCGAAACTGCTGCAGTCCAGGCTGTCAATGAGATGCTAGCGCTAGCGCGAAGTCACGCCATGACATGCGAGGGCGTTCTGCTGGAAGAAATGATTCCCATCCAGTTCGAGTTCCTGGTTGGCCTGCGCCGCGACCCTGTTCTTGGACCGCTATTGGTGATCGGGCGAGGCGGCGTGAGCGTGGAGGTCGATCCCGACATCGTCCGTGTGTTCTTACCTGCAACGCACACAGACGTCCTTACCTTGCTCATGCGGCTGCGCACTAGCAAGCTCTTCACCGGCTTCCGGGGCAAAGGCGCGGCGCCTCTGGATGAGATCGCACGTGTTGTTGCCAGCTTGGGAGAAATGTTCCTCGCAGATCAAAGCATCCGCGAAGTAGAAGTCAACCCTTTGGTTTGTAGCGGCAACGAGGTGATGGCAGTGGATGCCAGCGTCTGGCTGTCTGCTTGAAACACTACTAGAAAAATTATGGATTTCTCACTGACTCCCGAACACCACGCTATACGCGATGCGATCTTCAAGTTGAGCGCCCAGTTCTCCGACGACTACTGGCTAAAAAAAGATGCCGAGTGCGACTACCCGCTCGACTTTCACAAAGTATTCGCCGATGCCGGCTGGCTGGGTATCGCGATGCCCCAGGAGTACGGTGGCGCAGGCTTGGGCATCACGGAGGCGGCGCTCATGGTGCAGGCCGTTTGCGAATCAAGCGCTGGTGGACAAGGAGCATCTTCCATTCACCTTAATATTTTCGGCCTGAATCCGGTCGTGGTATTCGGAAACGAAGCGCAAAAGCGAAGATTCCTTCCCCCCTTGATCGCAGGATCGGATCGAGCCTGTTTCTCGATCACCGAGCCAAATAGCGGTTCAAACACGCTGAAGCTCAAAACAAAAGCCGTGCGTGAAGGAAACGAGTACGTGGTCCATGGCGAGAAGGTATGGACCAGCTCCGCCCAGGTCGCGAACAAGATCCTGCTTCTGGCCCGAACGCAGGAGCCTCATGAAGTCAGCAAGTCGACGCTCGGACTCACGCTTTTTTATACGGATCTGGACCGCAGCAAAGTGGAGATTCGCCGCATCGAGAAGATGTCGCGTGGCTCCATCGACGCCAACCAACTGTTCATCGACGGACTGCGGATCCCGGTAGAGGACCGCATTGGCGAGGAAGGTAAAGGATTCGAATACATCCTTCATGGACTAAACCCTGAGCGAGTTCTTATCGCTGCCGAGGCCATCGGCCTTGGTCGCAATGCTCTTCAGCGCGCCACCAAGTACGCAAAGGATCGTATCGTTTTCGATCGACCCATCGGTCAGAATCAAGGTGTTCAGCATCCTCTGGCAGAAGCTTGGATGAAACTGGAGACCGCCAATCTCATGATGTTGAAGGCAGCGACCCTGTACGACCAAGGTCAGCCCTGCGGCGCGGAAGCCAACACAGCGAAGTTCATGTGCGCCGAAGCCGGATTCGAAGCCGCTCAGACTGCCGTTTTCACGCATGGGGGCTACGGGTACGCCAAAGAGTTCCATGTTGAGCGCCTGATGCGCGAAGTCATGCTCTTTCGTCTCGCGCCTGTCAGTCCGCAGCTCATCAAGTGCTTCGTTGCCGAGAAGGTGCTGGGCCTCCCCAGGTCCTATTAGTCTCATGACTAGCACACGTCTTCCCGTGCACCAGGCTGCGCCTCAGCTCATCCAGCGTGAAAGCGTGGCAGCGTTTTGCGCACACATGGAGCAGCAGCTCGGGCGACACGACTGCCTCACCTTCACCAGCTTCCTGGCACGCACCGCCCTGCGTCTTCCGGACAAGATCGCACTGGCGTATGACGGACGCTATTACAGCTATCGCGAACTGGTGCAGGCGATAGCGGGTGTTTCAGACCATCTGCGAGCCACTCATGGCGTTGACAAGGGGGACAGAGTCGCCTTGCTACTTGATAACAGCGATCTCTATGTGATCTGGTATCTCGCCATTCTGGCAATGGGCGCCGTGGCAGTCCCATTGAACATCAAGCTCACGACACGAGAACTTTCCTTTATGCTCGCCGACTCGGGATCTTCCCTGCTGCTCAGCGAGAAAAAGTTTTCAGCAACGCTCGACGCACTGGTCCAGGACCTGGGAGACCGCTGCGAGGTGGCACTTGTTACTCCCACCACACAACCAACGCCACGCCCTTCCGACCTTCAGAACACTGACGTCCCTCTGACAGCGGACGCGGCGATCTACTACACGTCGGGCACCACTGGTCAACCCAAGGGGGTAGTCCATACCCACCGCAGCCTTATTGCCGGCGCGCTGCAGGGACTGCTGGGCTGGGAGTACTGGCAGGAATGGGTCGTCAACCTCGCAACGACGCCCCTGTTCCACATCGCGAACCACACGGTTTTCCTTCCGTCGCTATGCGCTGGTGGCACGCTTGTTATCGACACTTTCAAGGTCGACAAGATTTTCGGGTTGATCGAGCGCCACAAAACGACCTACTTTTTCGCGGTCCCGTCCATGTTGCTGATGATGCTGCAGTCCCCCCGGCGGACGGAGCACGACCTGTCATGCGTGACGAAGGTCGTGTTTGGCGCCGCGCCTATGCCGGCGCATCGGCTCAAGGCTGTCCAGGAAATGTTTCCTAATGCCGCCCTGGTGCACGGCATGGGGCAAACAGAATGCTGCGGTACCACCCTCACCCTACCCAGCGAGCACGCCTTCGCGAAGGCCGGGTCAGTAGGGATCGCCATTCCCGGCACCGAAATCCGCATCGTCGATTCAGCAGATCAGGAGCTCCCACCGGGCGAAGTAGGAGAACTGGTGACACGCGGGCCGAACGTCATGCGCCACTATCTGGGGCGGCCTGATGCAACTGCCGAAGCCTTGCGCGGCGGCTGGCTGCACACAGGCGATCTGGGCTATCGCGACGACGAGGGCTACGTGTTTCTTGTCGACCGCAAGAAAGACATGATCATCCGGGGCGGCGAGAACATCTACTCAACCGAAATAGAGCAGGTCCTGACGATGCACCCCGACATCGCTGCAGCGGCCGTGATTGGCATCAATAACGAGGTTTTCGGAGAGGAAGTTCAGGCGTGCCTCGTGGCCCATGAAGGCGCACGTCAACTCTCCTTGCAAGAAATACAGGCTCATTGCGAACAACACCTGGCGAAATTCAAGCTGCCGGTAGCTGTGCACTACATCGGTGTTATGCCTCAGACGGCAACCGGAAAAATTCAAAAAGGGGAACTGAGAACCATGCTTATGTCTGAACAGCGGGGAGCCCAGCAACATGACTGATTCCAAAGCTACGCTGCACGAGATGCTGCAGCACGCGTCCATACCTGCACTTGTCATGTGCTTGGCTCAGATCACAGAGGATGACCGCTGGCTGGAAGAGCCCTTCCGACCGCGGCGTGATACCAATTTGTTCGCCGACGAATCTGGCGGCCTCCCCGAGAACACACAACAAGTTGTACGCCAAGCCGCTGAGAAGGTATTGGGTGAAATCGAACGCGGCGAACGAGTGCTGCCACCGATGCCGTCCGCCGAGCGCTTTCTGCGAATGATGCGAGTCAATGTCGCGGAGGACATCGCACCTGAGTATGTGCCCATGATGATGGAGGAAATGCACTTCAGTGATCGAAGCGTACCTTGGACGAACGGCAAACCCGCGGCAGCTTCGCAATTTAACGTGATGATCATCGGGGCCGGCGTGTCAGGGATCTGCGCCGCCATCAAGCTTGATGAACTCGGTATCGCTTGGACTCTAGTGGAAAAAAACTCCCAAGTGGGAGGCACTTGGTACGAGAACACCTATCCGGATGCAGGTGTTGATACGCCCAACCACTTCTACTCTTACTCGTTCGAGCCTAACTTTCGCTGGTCGAGCTATTTTTCGAAATCTGCTGAAGTTCAGGCTTACGTGCATGGAGTCGCTGCGCGCAAGAAAGTGTTGGAGCGCATTCGCTTTGACACCGAAGTGGAGTCACTCACCTGGGACGAGAGCAGTCGCTCCTGGAGTGCCGTCATCCGGAAGTCCGACGGGAGCAAGGTCACCGAACAAGCGAATGCCATTATCTCGGCGGTAGGACAATTGAACCGCCCTAAGACGCCGGCAATCCCAGGGATAGAAACATTCACCGGACAGGCGTTTCACTCGGCGCATTGGCGTCATGACATCGACCTCCACGGTAAACGCGTAGCGGTGTTGGGCACTGGCGCCAGTGCCATGCAATTCCTGCCGACCGTCGCCGAAGCAGCGGGGCATCTCACGGTTTTCCAGCGCTCTCCGCAATGGGTCAAGCCGGCGGTCGACTACCACCGCAAAGTCACTCCAGAGACCAAGTGGTTGTTAGAGCACGTACCCTATTACTTCCGTTGGTACCGATTCGGCCTGCTGTGGCGCTACGGCGACGGTTTGCTCAGAAGCCTTCGGCGCGACCCTGCCTGGCCGCATCCAGAGCGCGCCATGAACCGTCACAACGACAAGCACCGCGAGCAACTCACGGAGCACTTGATGAAGGAGCTGGAGGGACGCCCAGACCTGGTGCCCAAGGTCCTGCCGGACTACCCACCGTACGGAAAGCGCATCCTGATCGACAACCATTGGTATCGCACGCTTAAACGGCCGAACGTAGAGTTAGCCTCAACTGGAGTCACCCATATCGAAGGCCAGAACATCGTTGCGTCCGACGGCGAGTCTCGGCCGTTCGACGTGTTGATTTATGCCACGGGCTTCGAGGTCGGCAAATTTCTGCACCCCATGCAAGTACGCGGTCGCGGTGGGCTACTGCTGTCCGATGTCTGGGGCGACGACGATCCGCGCGCGTACCTAGGCATCACGGCGCCGAATTTCCCCAATTTCTTCTGCTTGTTCGGCCCCAACACCAACCTGGCGCACGGTGGCAGCATCATATTTCAGGCTGAGTGCCAGACCCGCTACGTCACCAGTTGCCTCGTGCAAATGCTGGAAACGGGAATAAGCGCCATCGAGGTACGCCGCGAGGTTCATGACGATTACATCGAGCGGGTTGACTCGGAGCACAACGAACTGGTGTGGTCACACCGCGGGATGAACAACTGGTACCGAAATGCAAAGGGACGGGTATTTGCACCCATGCCTTGGACGCTCGTCAACTACTGGCGAATGACCCACGATGCCGCCCTGAACGACTACCACCTCACGCCCGCATGAAATTTAACGGCAAAACCATCATCGTCACAGGCGGAGCCAGTGGCATAGGAAAAGCGTGCGCCCAGTTTTTCGCTGCACGTGGTGGCAAGGTCATCATTGCGGACAAGCAACTGGAGGCGGCCCAAGGCGTCGCCGAAGAAATCGTCGGTAGCAGCGCATTACACCTGGATATCAGCGATGAACACCAGGTAAAGCAGGCCGTGGATGCCGCTGAAAGAGACGGCCCCGTGGACGCTCTCGTCAACTGTGCCGGCATTCTTCAGCGCACGCTGCCTCCAGGGGAGCTCTCCATGAAGGAATGGGACCTGGTTATGCACGTTGACCTACGGGGCACCTATCTGTGCTGTGCGGTCCTCGGGCCACTCATGGCAGCCCGGGGTCGAGGCACCATTGTCAACATTGCATCGGTGGCTGGTATGCGTTCTGCACCCCTGCATAGCTACGGGCCTGCGAAGGCTGCCGTCATCCACTTGACCGAGTGCCTGGCAGCCGAATGGGGCCCGCAGGGCGTGCGCGTGAACGCCGTTTCTCCCGGCTTTACCCTTACGCCTGCGCTCGAGAAAGGGATTGCCTCCAAGAACCTCAGCCCGCACGATATGGTGGCTGGTTCGGCCATCGGGCGTTTGGTGCAACCCGAAGAAATAGCAGCCGCCGTGGCTTTCCTGACCAGCGACCTGGCTTCGGGTATCACTGGCATCAATCTTCCAGTCGATCTTGGCTATCTCGTCGCGACACCCTGGTCGAGCTACGGGGGGCTGCGTCGCAGCGCCGACAGCGGCAACGTGCGCTGATTTTTTTAATAATTTACAGCAGAAAAACATGGCGCAGACCACCACAAACACCTCCGCACTTACCTGGAAACAGGAAGGACATGTTGCACTCGTGACCATCAGCAACCCCAGTGCTCGCAACGCGCTGACACGAACAATTTTTGATCAAGGGTTAGAACTCTTTCGCAGCTTCCGCCGAAACCCCGACATCCGGGCCATCGTGTTATGCGGCGACGGCGCCCACTTCAGTGGCGGAGGGAGCTTGACACGCATGCAGGAACAGCGCGGCAAGCCGAAGCACCTGCAGGCAGAGCATGTTGACCAATGTCACGCCTGGATCCTTGCGATGCGTGAATGCCCCCAACCTATCATCGCAGCGGTGGAAGGTGCTGCCGCTGGAGGGGGAATGGCCTTGGCAATGGCCTGTGATTTGATGGTTGCCGCAGAGGACGCCAAGATGCTCATGTCGCATACTAGGATCGGATTGTCTCCTGATTGCGGTGCAACGCACTGGCTTTCGCGCGCACTGCCGCACCAATTGGCCTTGGAGCTGATGCTCGACCCCTCGTCGCTTCCAGTTGCGCGCCTTCAGCAACTCGGCATCGTCAACCGAATCGCCGAAAAAGGGCAGGCAATATCAGACGCCATGGCATGGGCCGCAGTACTGGCGCAGGGGCCCGCAGCCGCTTTTGGTCGGGTCAAGACATTAACCTATGCGGCTGAGCACCGTAGCCTCAGCGATCAGATGGATGCCGAGCGCGACTTCGTGGTTGAAAGTATTTACGGTGATGAATGCGGTGAAGGCATCCATGCTTTCCTGGAGAAACGGCCTGCCCGATTCGATGTCAATGCGTTGACCGTTGCAGGATAATCTTCTGCTATGGAACAAGCTGCATCGCCCTTCGATTTATTGCGAACCACACTGTCCAAGGAAGAAGGCCGAGCCGAAATTCTGGACGCCGCCGCCGAAGCCTTCATGCAAAAGGGTTTTGCGGCCACTTCAATCAATACAGTGGCGGGCGTTCTGGGCTGCACAAAAGGCCGTATTTACTACCAATTTGAGAGCAAGTCCGACCTGTTTTTCGCGGTGCACCGCGAAGCCATGTTGATGAACATCAATGCCGTCAGCGGCATTGCCAACAGCGAGGGAAAGCCGTTGGAGCGGTTGAGCCGCATGATCCGCGCCCAGGCGATGGTCATCATGACGCGCTTGCCATTCCAGCGTGCATCCGCTCAGGGTTTGGAGCTGCATCTCGCAGGTAGCACGACTGCCGAGCAGCGCGAAGTGCTGCACTCGCTGGTTGTCATGCGAGAGCAATACGAGAATATTTTTGTCGATGTCGTCACTGAGGGCATTCAGTGCGGGGACCTGCGCTCTTTCGACCCCAAGTTCGCAGTAAAACCTCTACTCGGCGCTCTGAACTGGATGACGGTCTGGTACCGAGCGGCCCCTGGTGAAACTGAAGAGCACCAGAGAAAGATCGCTGACGACATGGCCGACTTCTTGTTAAGTGGCTTGGCCGCGTCGAGTTAATACGCCTCTCGGAACTGCCCCGTTATCTCTCCCAAAAGGCCTCAGATGGAACTCCAAGTGGAACGCGAGAATGGCGTGGCAATCGTCAAGTTAAATCGCCCGGAAAAACTCAATGCACTCAACGAACCTATAAAGGCCGCTCTGATCGAGGTTTTTTCGAGCCTCGCAAGTGACAACGGCGTACGTGCCATTGTGCTTACCGGTAATGGGCGTTCCTTTTGTTCCGGCGGCGACGTCAGCACAATGGGCGCTTTTTCTGCAAAGTCACTTGAGGAGAGGCTCATGGTGTCGCAGCGGCTACTCCTCGATATTGATGCTATGGATAAGCCGGTCATCGCCTCCGTACGCGGTGCGGTCGCGGGCATCGGTTGGAGTTTGGCTTTGGTGTGCGACCAGATCGTAGCATCCGACACTGCGCACTTCTCACAATCCTTCAAGAATATCGGCGCGGTACCTGACGGTGGCGCGTTGCAACTGCTGACTCAAAACATTGGCGTCCTGAGAACAAAAAACCTTGTTCTGACTGGGCGGCGTATGCCCGCAAACGAAGCATTGACATGTGGATTAGTCAACCGGGTCGTTCCTGACGCCGAACTGGACGAGTCGGCGATGTCCTTCGCTCGTGAACTCGCAGAGGGACCTACTCTGGCGTATTCCATCGGAAAAAAGCTGATGCGGCAACTGCGCGCACCGTCACTCGAGAACTATATGGCCGCAGAGATGTGGGGTCAGACCCTGGCAGTACTGAGCGAAGACCATCAAGAAGGCGCACGCGCCTTCCGAGAGAAGCGCAAGGCTGTGTTCAAGGGAATCTAAACCCGGCTTCCACCCCTGGCAAGGGGGCCAGATGCGCAGCTACCAGCTCTGGC
>JAECRA010000082.1 GCA_015999985.1 Comamonadaceae bacterium | reverse complement strand
TTCAGGCTTTACTGGCCGATTCTTCCGGCCAATACAGCCGCATGGGATTGTCCACCAACAGCTTCTTTTGCAGCTCGGCAGTAGGCGCAATGTGCGGAATGAAATCGACCAGCAGGCCATCGTCAGGCATGTGGCCCTTCAGGTTGGGGTGCGGCCAGTCGGTGCCCCACAGCACACGGTCGGGGAACGTTTCCACAATCCGGCGCGCAAACGGCACCACATCAAGGTAGGCGTTCTGCTCGCCGCCAAGGGCTTGCGGACCAGTGACCGAAAGCCGTTCCGGGCAACTGACCTTGCTCCACACATTGGGGTGCTCACGCATGAACTTCACGAACAGCTCAAACTCCGGCCCATCGAGGGGCTGGGTCACATCGGGCCGGCCCATGTGGTCCACCACCACCGTCGTGGGCAAGGCTGTGAAAAAGTCCCACAACTCAGGCAGATCCACGGCTTCAAAGTAGATGACGACATGCCAGCCCAACTTGTGGATGCGGCTGGCAATTTCCATCAGCTCATCTCTCGGAGTGAAATCCACCAGGCGCTTGACGAAATTGAAGCGCACGCCTCGCACGCCGGCCGCATGAAGGGCCTGAAGCTCTTCGTCGGTCACGCCGCGTTTGACCGTGGCCACCCCACGTGCACGTCCGCCGGCAGCATGCAAGGCATCTACCAAGGCGCGGTTGTCTGCGCCATGGCAGGTTGCCTGCACGACGACATTGCGCGCAAAGCCAAGGTGATCTCGCAGCGCAAACAACTGTTCGCGGCTGGCATCGCAAGGCGTGTACTTGCGCTCGGGTGCGTAGGGAAAGGTTCCGCCTGGCCCAAAGACGTGGCAGTGTGCATCTACGCTGCCCGGTGGGGCCTGGAATGTGGGCTTGGAAGGCCCGTCATACCAGTCCAGCCAGCCGGGTGTTTTTTCGAAGGGGCCTGTAGTGGGTTTACTCATATCGCCGTATTGATCAATCAATGGAAATGTTCGCCTTGCGAATCACTTGCCCAATATTCTTGGAGTCTTCCTTGACGAACTCATTGAACTGAGCTCGCGTGACCGGGAAGGGCTCGTAGCCAAAAGTCTTGAATCTATCTGCGACGTCCTGGCCACTGAGCGCTTGCAAGATGTCGGCGCGAATCTTGTCAGCCACACCTGCAGGCAGGCCCGGAGGTACTGCAATGGCGTTCCAGCCCATCACAGCAAAATCCTTGGGACCACCCGATTCAGCCACAGTCGGCACATCTGGGTAATCGGTAGAACGCTTGGGGCCGGCATAGGCCAACAGGCGCAGCTTGCCAGCGCGGTACAGAGGGCCTGCCGTAGCGGCGCTACCCAGTGCAAACTGGATATCTCCTGTCGATACCGAGGTATAGAGCTGCGACGTTTCCTTGAAGATCACGTGCTCCATCTGCGTGCCCGTCATGCTCTTGAAGAGCTCTGAGCCAAGGTGAACAGGATTGCCTATGGACCAGGAGCCATAGTTCAGTTTGCCAGGGTTGGCCTTGGCATCGGCAATCAGATCGCCCACAGTTTTGTAGGGACTATTGACCGGCACCGTAAAGAAAAAGTGCGTGCGGAACAAAGGCAATAGCGTGTCGAAGTCCTTGGCAGCGTCGTAGGGCAGCTTCTTGAACAGGAAGGGGTAGGCCGTCAGGTGAACGTTGTCGAGAAGCAGCAGATCGGTGCCGTCTTTGGCACCGCGCTTCCATGCGTCGATGGCAATAAAGCCGTTACCACCCGGGCGGTTCTCCACCGTCACCGGCTGACCCCACATGCGAGAGAGTTTCTCAGCCACAAGGCGTGAAAGGCCATCTGGGCCACCACCTACCGGAAACGGGTTGATGATGCGCACTGGTTTGTTCGGGAACTGAGCCGCAGCGGTCTGCGCGGCGGCAGGAAGAGCGACAGAAAACGCTGCAGCGGCACAGGCCCCCAACAGGGCGCGGCGGGCAATGGAAGATTTACGCATGGCTTTGTCTCCTGGTTGTTGTCTGAGAGGGGAAAAATTAGTCCACATAGCGCAGGCCTGCTTTTTGCAGTGGCTCGCGCATCTGGTACATGTCAAGGCCCAGCACGCCACTGGCCAGCTTCTGGCGCTTGGCGCCTTCATTGGCTTCACGTGCAGCGGCAGCCTCCAGCGTCTTGGCGGCCATGGCGCTGGGCACGCAGACGACGCCGTCATCATCAGCCACGATCACATCGCCTGGAGTGACGAGCATGCCGGCACACACAATGGGAATGTTGACGGAGCCCAAAGTCGCCTTGATGGTCCCCTTGCTGGAAATCGCCTTGCTCCAAACAGGGAAGTTCATTTCCTGGAGCGTCTTCACATCTCGCACGCCCGCATCGATGATCAATGCGCGCGCACCCCGCGCTTGAAAGCTTGTGGCCAACAGATCACCGAAATAACCATCGGTGCATTCTGCGGTCACGGCAGCCACGACGACATCGCCAGGCTGGATCTGTTCTGCAGCCACATGCATCATCCAGTTGTCACCGGGCTGCAGCAGCACGGTCACGGCCGTACCGCTGATCTGGCTGCCTGGGTAGATAGGACGCATATAAGGCTTGAGCAAGCCCACACGGCCCATGGCTTCGTGCACAGTCGCGCTGCCGAGCTTGGCCAACCCGTCCGTCGCCACGCGGTCGGCACGTTGAATATTTCTGTAGACAACTCCTAGCTCGTACATCACTGCCCCTTTTTCTTGAGAGCCGCGTCCAGACGCGGATAAACCCGGCGCGCATTAGCCTCATAAACCTTGTGCCTGTCGTCTCCCACGACAATCGTCGAGGCTTCTATGTAGCGCTTGGTATCGTCGTAATAATTGCCTGTCTCCGGATCGATGCCTCTCACCGCACCAATCATCTCGCTGGCAAACAGAATGTTCTCAACGGGAATCACCTTGGTCAGCAGGTCAATGCCCGGCTGGTGGTAGACGCAGGTATCAAAGAAGATGTTCTTGAGCAGGTGATCCTGCAGCAAGGGCTTTTTCATTTCCTGCGCCAGACCGCGGAATCGGCCCCAGTGGTAGGGCACGGCGCCGCCGCCATGGGGAATCACAAACTTCAGTGTGGGGAAATCCTTGAACAGATCGCCTTGCAGGCACTGCATGAACGCCGTGGTGTCCGCATTCAGGTAGTGCGCACCCGTGGTGTGAAAACAAGCGTTGCAGCTGGTGCTCACATGGACCATGGCGGGAATGTCCCACTCCACCATCTTTTCGTAGATGGGATACCAGTGGCGGTCTGTCAGCGGTGGGCTGGTCCAGTGGCCACCTGAAGGGTCCGGATTCAGGTTGATACCCACGAAGCCATATTCCTTGACGCACTTCTCCAGCTCAGGAATGCAGGTCGCGGGGTCCACACCTGGCGACTGCGGCAGCATGGCAGCGCCAATGAAATGGTCAGGAAACAATTCGCTCACCCGGAAGCAGAGTTCGTTGCAAATCGCCGCCCAGGTACTGCTGACTTCAAAGTCACCAATATGGTGGGCCATGAAGCTGGCGCGCGGGCTGAAGATGGTGAGATCGCTGCCGCGCTCTTTCATGAGCCGCAGCTGGTTGGTCTCAATGGACTCGCGCAACTCGTCATCGCTGATTTTCAAGTCGGCCACTCTGGGCTTGGCGGCAGGGTCTTTGATGCCAGCAATCTGTTGGTTGCGCCAGTCTTCCAGCGCCTTGGGGGCCGTGGTGTAGTGGCCGTGGCAATCAATGATCATGAACTCTCCTCTTGTATAGGCAAACCCGCCGAATGACTGGCGATTGTTAGCTGGCCATTTTGGCGCCTGGAAGCCGGTGACGCCAGCCATCACCGGCACTAGCAGTTATAGAATTTTGATATAACTCATCACTTGCCATGCCGCCATCAGCACTTCCTGGAGTTTTTCTATGGACCTCAAGCAACTGGAATACTTCGTCCGCGTGGCGGAGCTTGGGAGTTTCACGCGGGCTGCCACAGCTCTGGGAGTCGCGCAGCCGGCGCTCAGCCGCCAGGTGCGCTTGCTGGAAGTGGAGCTACGCCAACCCCTGCTCACGCGCAATGGCCGCGGCGCTGTACCCACTGAGGCGGGCACTTTGTTGCAGGATCACGCGCGCGGAATCCTGCACCAGGTCGAGCGCACGCGGGAGGAGCTGGCGCGCATGCGGGGAAGCCTTGCCGGACGCGTGGCACTGGGTCTACCGCCTAGCGTGGCACGCGCATTGGCGGTACCACTCACCCAGGCTTTTCGCGCGCAACTGCCAGAGGCACGGCTTGCCATCACCGAAGGCCTCTCGGCCAGCATGCAGGAAGCGCTGCTGAGCGGCCGGCTTGATATTGCGGTGCTCTACAACGCCAGGCCGCGAGCAGGTTTGGACATCGAACCGCTTGCTGTGGAAGAGTTATTGTTGGTGCAAGCGGCATCCAATCGACCCGCTGGCGAGTCCAAGCCCGCCACACTGCGTGAAATCTCGGCCCTGCCTCTCATCATCCCAAGCCACCCCAACGCCATTCGCATGCATGTAGACGCAGCACTGGCTTCTGCGGGCTGCACCCCACGGGTCGAGCTGGAAATTGATGGCGTTCCAGCCATTCTGGACCTTGTGGCAGGAGGCGCAGGCTGCGCCATTTTGTCGCGCAATGCTGTTGCAAGCGCGCCACGACCTGACGCCTTCAGCGTCAGAAGAATCGAGACCCGTGGCGCCCCTGCGCTGCGCATAGAGTTGTTCACTGCTGTCAGCGCCTTGCGCCCTGCCACGCGCACCCAGCAAGCCGCGCTGGCCTTGGTCAAGGCCAGCGCTCTGGAGAGGCTAGAAGCACCCCATTGATTCCGTGTGGTGATGTATTTATCGTGGATCCTGATCCGATCAGCTTGAACCTCCTCCGCTGAAGCTCTCTACCAGCCGGACCGGGTGTATCGCCTGCCGATAGTACCGCGGTGCCGCCGCGGCTTTGCTGCCCGGGGTCAAGATTAGCTGCGCATTCACGCTGCAGTCTATCGTTATGGAATTGGTGGTTTCGGTGCTACCACTCAGGCAAGCACTATCCACCGAAATTCACCTGCGCCTGATACGCCATCTATTTTTATCGCATGATGGAGCCATGTCGCTTCTCCCGCCTCAGCCGGCCCCAGATGCCCCCATACACATAGCCATCGTCGAAGACGACGACGAGTACCGCGCCGCACTGATGTCGGCGTTAAGCACGGCGGCTGATATGCGGTTGGTATGGGCAGCCAGTAGCCATACTCAGGCTTATCGGGAGTTGACAGCACCAGATGCCGTCCCGCTAGACGTCGTCCTGGTGGATTTGGGTTTACCCGATGGCAGTGGCCTTGACCTTATTGTGACCACGCGTACTCGCTGGCCAGGATCTGCGCCTATGGTCTGCACTATCTTCGCGGATGAGACGAGCGTCTTTAAGGCAATGGAAGCAGGTGCGCTGGGGTATCTGCTCAAGGACCTGCCAGCGCATAAGGTGATCGAAGAAATACGTCACTTGCACGCTGACGGAAGCCCGATCAGCCCAAAAATCGCACGCAAGATTTTGATGCTTGCGGCGTCTTCAGCTTTTGCCACCGCATCATCCACGCCCTCCCCCCCGCCGGATGCAGCCGCCAGCATGGCGCTTTCTCCTCGCGAGCGCCAGGTTCTTCGACTCATAGGCCAGGGCCACACCACCGATGAAGCGGCACGCGCACTGGGAGTCACGAGCACGACCATACTGACCTTTGTACGCCGAATCTACAGGAAGCTACAGGTGAACTCGCGGGCTGAAGCCATCCACGTGGCGCATCAGCGGGGTTTTCTGCTTGCGCGTGACCAGCCTAATAAACCGAGAAGCGCTGACACCCCCCCCAGTGCCCATGGCGCATCAACAGGCACTGCGACAGGAGCCGCGGGAGCTGGCGGCACCGGATTGACGTAAGTCCCCGTGCCCGCAGGACAGCTGGTGTCGCTTTCCGGCCAATACTTGTTGCCGGCCCCTGTGAAGGGCTCTCCCCCACAGTTATTGCCCGGCGAATTATTGGTAATACTGCTGTTGGAGATGCTTCGCGGTGTGATGCCCGTGAGCGTAAATGAAACTCCAGCGCCAGTTCCGGGAAAACGCAGCTGATTTGCGGTGATCGTGCTGTCGCTGATCTGGATGGGGGCCCCACTGCGAATGGCGCCGCCGAGCGCATCCGCCGAGTTGCCTTCAAAGTGGGTGCGCTCAATGGTTAAAGAACCACCACCTGAACTATGCACAGCTCCCCCCTGGCTTGCACTGTTGCCTGTAAACAGACTGTCTCTGATGATGACGGTACTGCTGCGGGCATAGAGCCCGCCACCAAAAATACTGGCCCGGTTGTTTGAAATCGTCATGTCCTCCAAGGTCAGCGCGGCAGATGAGTCCACGTACAAGGCCCCCCCATCGCCATAGCCGGAACTGGAAAGGCTTGCGCCGTTTTGCAACGTCATACCCTTCAAGGTCAGTTCAGCTTTGCCCGCGACTCGGAAAAACGGCATACCATCGCCACCATCCAGGACCACGCGCCTACCCCCGTCAATAGCCAACACGATGGCTGGGTCCAGCGGACTCCACATGGGGTCAGGACCATTCATTTCCATAGCGCCCCAATTGGGGTCAAGTGCGATGACGGTGAGACTGCCGGCAGGGAAAGCCACTGTGTCGAACACGATGGTATCTGCACCGCTCCCCGCCACACAATCTGGATTGCCGCCGTTGTCGTCGTACAAGGCGCTGTAGAACGCATCGCGCAGGCTGCATTGGCCGGCCTGGCCTAAAGTGTCTCCCGTCGTATTGACGGTAATAGTGGCAGCATGGGTCGCGGACACCAAGCCTGCAAGCGCCAGGCACAGAACCAATCGGCTGGATGAAATTGAACGAAGCATGGACATGGGTATTGGCGGCAAGCCAGGCAGTGGGCTTTGGGGGAACGGAACGCAAAAGTTCACCACACCATGCTAGACGAAGAGGCCGCCTTTGTATGTCCTCAATTCTGATGACATCAAGGGCGGAGGCGATGAAGCGGTTCTGGCAGCGACTTCAAAAGACGTTGTAATGGACGGCCTGTTTGAGTCAAGATATGGGCCATGCTCCCAACATCTTCCTCGCCCGAGCCCACTGGCCTTATCCGTGTCGCAGTGGTGGAAGATGACCTTGCGTGCCGTGCATCCCTGGTGGCCGCCTTGAATGATGCAGAAGATATGCATCTGGTATGGGCTGTCGCCACCAGGACTGACGGACTTGCAGCGGTGAGCACCCAGGACGCCACACCTCCTGACGTCCTCCTGGTGGATTTGGGCCTGCCCGACGGGAGTGGTCTGGATGTCATCGCGGCGGCGCGGGTACGCTGGCCGAAAGTCGCGTCCATGGTGAGCACCATTTTTGGCGACGAATCCAACGTACTTCGTGCCATTGAGGCAGGCGCTTTGGGATACTTGCTCAAGGATGTTCCGGCCCAAGGTGTAGTGGAAGAGGTGCGCCACTTGCATGCAGGAGGCAGTCCGATCAGCCCGATGGTGGCACGCAAGCTGCTCGTGGAAAAGCGTGTCCCAGCGGGAACGGTGCAAGAGTCTGACTCTTTGCTATCAGCACGTGAAACAGAGGTGCTGCGCCTGGTAGCCCGGGGCCACACGCTTGACGAAGTAGCGCAAGCGCTAGGGGTGTCGCGCCACACGGTACGCTCTTTCATACGGCGCATGTATGCGAAGCTGCAAGTGAAAACCCGAGCGCAAGCGGTACATGCGGGCGTTCGTCAAGGGCTTCTTGATGGGTCTGCCTGAAGTGCGAGGCGCTCTGCATCGAATCCGGGCTCGTCCAGAATGGCAAAACGTACTGCCGGGAATCGCTCTACTGCTCTGCCTGATAGCGTCGCTCATCTTGCTAGGCGGTTGTTCGCCCTCGCCAGAGAATCTGGCGCCCGCCGCTCATCTGACACAAGCTGAGGTTTGGTCTTCTCCGAGCACCCAGTGGGAGCCTCCCCGCTCCCTGGCTGAAAGCGATGATTCAGTACTGGCTTCCAGGACGTCCTGGGAAACAGTCGCCCTTCCGAATGCCAAGCCACGCGTGATAGCTGGCGCAGCCAATCCTGAGAATGAGCCGCCCCAGGTGCTTTGGTACCGCATGACACTGCCGGCTTCGGCACTGGCAGCAAGCCCCCAAGGTGCAAGGCTCTACATCCCACGCTGGCAGAGCGTGGGCACCAAGGCACTGTACGTCAATGGCCAACTTCTTTGGCAATCCAGAGGCAGCCGGGTATGGAACAGCTTCAACCGTCCGATCTGGCTTGATCTGGGAGGCGCCACGCGCCCGGGAGAACCGGCCGTTCTGTACGTTCGTGCAGCGATGGTGGAAGGCGTTGGTGGAGCATTGTCTTCGGTGTGGGTAGGTCCTGACGAAGTGCTTGGCAGCTCCTGGCGTGTGCGCAACGTATTGCAGGTAGACCTCATTTCCATGCTGCGCGGAGCCTACCTTGTGCTGGGTCTTTTTTCGCTCGCGGTATGGATCATCCGCAAGGGAGAGGCTTCGGCCTACTTGCTATTTTTCCTGGTGTCCATTTGCCAGGTTTTCTCTTCGCTGCACTTTCTGGTGGACGAACGCGGCTTGGGACTGCCTGACGACTGGTTCGCCTGGTTGACTTTGGCAGGATCACAGGGGTCTCTGCTTTGCTTTTTCTTTGTGTTTTGCCTCTTCGAGCAACGTCAACGCCCCCGGCAGGCCAAAGCCTTGCTCCTTTACTCGCTGGCGGTCACTTTGGCTGCGATCCCTCTCTGGGCTCCCGCATTGACCACCATGCTGCCATTGCTGCGGTTCAGCTTGATACCGACCTTCTTGCTGGTGATGTACGTCGCAGTGGCGGGTGCCTGGCGTCGACGCACGCCAGGCAGTTTCATGCTCGCGGGGTGGATGCTGATCTCGTTTCCTATGGGTTTGCACGATCTGGTCTTGCAAAACTACCAGTACATCGAGAACATCTATCTCTCCTCGTACATCTATCTGGGCATCATCACTCTTTTTCTCGTGATCGCGCTAAACCGCTACACCAGTGCACTGCACGTGGCCGCACGTGCCAGCGCCACACTGACTGAACGGTTGGCCGAACAAGAACGCATATTGGCCATCACACACGAGAGGCTGCGAGAAGCCGAGCGTTCGCAAACCCTGCTGAACGAACGGCAACGTGTCATGCGCGATATGCATGATGGCGTGGGCTCATCGCTGATGAGCGCGCTGCGCATGGTGGAGAACCCATCGACAGCCCACTTGGACGTGGCCCAAGTCCTGCGCGAATGCATCGACGATTTAAAGGTTTCCATTGATTCGCTGGAACCAGTCGACGCCGACCTGCTCGCCCTTCTGGCCAATTTACGTTTTCGCCTGGGGCAGCGCCTGGAGAGTGCGGGCTTGAAATTGCACTGGGCCGTGCAAGACCTGCCGCCACTGCCCTGGCTGGATGCGCAAAACGCGCTGCACGTGCTGCGTATCTTGCAAGAAGTACTGACGAATATCGTCAAACATAGCAGTGCGCGAGAGATCACCGTACGCACTGGCCAAGCCGATTGGCAAGGCGTGCCGGGTGTCCAGGTATGCATAGAAGATGACGGCACCCCCTACACTCCGCCACCGCCCGGTGAGCGCCAGCCAGGACGCAAGGGAATTGGCAATATTCAGGCCCGTGCAGAAGCGCTGGGAGCCCATGTGCAATGGCATGCGAAGCCCACAAAAGGCACACAGTTCACGCTTTGGTTGCCGTTGGAACGGGCTCAGCATCCATCTGCCGCGGATAAATCCTGAACGCCTTCTTGGAACTCGTGCGGGGTATGTCATTCCACAGAGGCCAAGCACTGCACGCTCTACGAAATTACCGGCTTGGACGCGCTGACCACGACAAGTTGGCACCACGAGTTTGAACAAGCTCAGGCGAACGCTCTGCACTCCGGGAGCATAGAGATCTACACGCATCCTCTCCCGTCATCCCCGGATGACGAGCGGAGAAACGGTGAATGTGTAGATACCAATGGTTTCGGGAGGGATAATCATCGTTCGAACGGTCGGGAGTCTTATGAATTTTCAAGATCTCCGGCCCAGATCATGGTGATGGAGTAAAAGCTGACATGGTGCAGGCGAAGGAAAATGAAGTGACCCAAAGCTCTTGGCTGGTCGATGGAATGGAAAATGGCGACGTGTTCTTCGCGTCACCCTCTCTTCAGTGGCGTTCGCGCGGACTGCAAGGAGCGGTGCGCAGCCATGTGCCCGCCACAGCAGCTGCGGTCAAGATCCTCTTTGAGCAAGCACGTTCGCAGGGCCATGCAGAGCCTGTGATGTTCGGCCTGGTTCCTTTCGATCCTTCGCTGAAGGCCAGCTTCACTATTCCATCTAAGGTAGCCTTCGCGCCTTCCGTTCACAGTGTGAGCGCAAGCTCTCAGCCCAACGGGCGCAAGCCTTCTGTTGTGAACCGCACTCCCGTTCCCGCCCCTGAGGTCTACGGCGATATGGTGCGCAAGGCGCTGGGTTTATACGAGGCTGGCGGCGTCAACAAGATCGTGCTTTCACGCGCCATGGATGTGGAGCTGGACGCCCCCGTCAACTATGAATACCTCATGCTCGACCTACTGCGCCGAAATGCACACGGATACACCTTCGCAGTGCCCATCTGGTCAGACGAAGGTGCGGGCGAGCGGCCTTCAGCTGTGATGCTGGGCGCCAGTCCCGAACTGCTGGTGCGCCGCGAGGGCGACCAGGTGTTCATCAATCCACTGGCCGGCTCCATTCCGCGCCATGCTGACCCCGCAGAAGACAAAGCCCGCCAGGAAGGCTTGGCCATCTCTGAAAAAGATCTGCGCGAACACGGCTATGTGGTGCGGGACATCGTGCGAATTCTGAAAGAGCACTGCGATGAGCTAGAAGTGCCAGACGGCCCGTCCGTGATCGGCACAGACGCGCTGTGGCATCTTTCCACCTTCATCACGGGGCGCCTGAAAAACCCTGAAACAACCGCATTGGACCTGGCTTGCGCGCTACACCCCACGCCTGCCATTTGCGGGTTTCCTACAGCAACGGCCTTCCAGCACATCCAGGAGCTCGAACCCTTTGAACGCGAATACTTCGCTGGGCTGGTGGGCTGGCAGCGCGAAAGCGGTGACGGTGAATGGGCACTGACCCTGCGCTGCGCCCGCTACGATGGCCACCGCACCTTGCGCCTCTACGCAGGTGCGGGCACTGTGGCAGGATCAGACCCTGAAAGCGAGATCCGTGAGACAGCCACCAAGATGGAAACCTTTATGCGAGCTATTGCTTAACGCCGTGGATCGCTTCCCAAAATAAACAAGGCCCGCTTTTGCGGGCCTTGTTTATTTCCGGACGGGCTAATCAGCCTTCCGAGAGATTCAATCGCTTGATCAGGGGCGACCAGCGCTGCAGTTCTTCGCGCATGTACTTGCCGAACTCATCGGGTGTCATGGGCGCAGCTTCCATGTACATGGTGTTCAGGCGTTGGCCCACTTCAGGCGAAGCCAATGCCTTGGTCAGGGCAGCGTTCAGCTTGGTCTTCACGTCTGCAGGCAAACCGGCCGGAGCCACGAAGCCAATCCAGCCCGAGCCTTCCACGCCAGGGTAGCCCAGCTCAGCTGTGGTGGCCACGTCAGGCAAGAAACTCAGACGTTTGCCAGCCACTGCGGCGATGGGGCGCAGGCGGCCGTCGCGGATCAGGGGCATCACAGCCACGGGAGGCAGCGCGGCGAAAGTGGTGTCTCCGCTGAGCAATGAAGTCACCGCATCAGGAGAAGACTTGTAGGGCACATGCAGTGCTTTGCCACCGACCCGGTCCAGCAACAGCTCTACGGCCAGATGCGAAACCGTGCCCGCACCCGTGCTGGGGAAGTTGAGCTTTGCACCCGGCTTTTTCATTTCCGCGACCAGATCCGCCAAGCTCTTCACAGGCGAATTGGCAGGAACCACCAGTACATTGAACTGATGCACCGCGAGCGTCAGCGGCGTGATGTCCGTCACCGGGTTGTAGGGAAGGTTTTTGTAGATGACCGTGTTATTTACCAACGGCCCGGTAATGGACACGCCGAAGGTGTAGCCATCAGGCTTGGCCTTGGCGATCTGGTCTGTTCCCAGATTGCCGCTCGCTCCCGGCCTGTTCTGGATAACGATGGTTTGCTTGAGCGTCTTACCCGCTTCTTCGGCCACCACGCGGGCCATGGTGTCTGGACTTGATCCTGGGCCAAAAGGCACGATGAGCGTCAGCGGGCCCTTGGCAGGCCAGGCTGCCTCTTGAGCAAGAGCGGGTGTGATCAGCGCTGAAGAAAGCAATGCGGCCAGGCCGCCCAGAACCACTTGTCTCGTTGTGAGTTTCATGCGTATGTGAAGAAGAGAGTTGACTCGGGAACTACCGTGTCAGTTTATCAGCTAGTAACTTACGCCCTGGCGTCGGCAGGTGCACCGCCTGCCCGTCTTGGTTTCTCGCGCCTGACCGTGGCAAGGCGTTAACAAAGCGGCTTGCCAGGTCATGCTGATAGGGCTCAGGTCTTGGGGCCTTCGCCTGCCACCAACTTGACGACACTGGAGAAATCCAGAGCGCCGCGCCCTGCCTGCTTGTTCATGGCGTAAAGATTGCGCGCCATCTCACCCAATGGAATAGTCGCGCCGATGCCCATGGCAGCTTCGACCGCCAAGCCAAGGTCCTTGAGCATGAGGTCATTGCCGAAGCCGCCCGCGTATCCGCGTGAGGAAGGCGCGTTTTCCAGCACGCCCGGCCAAGGGTTGCACACTTCGGTGGCCCAACTGCGGCTGGTGCTGACCGCCATCATTTGCGATAGGGCTTTGGGATCCAGCCCATGCGCTACGCCAAGTGCAATGGCCTCGCCGGTGACCGCCATGATCACACCCAAGGCCATGTTGTTGCAAAGCTTGGCAACCTGGCCGGCACCGGCTTCACCCATGTGGAAAATGTTCTTGCCCATGGCCTGCAGCAAGGGGCGAGCGCGCTCCAGAGCCGCCACGTCGCCGCCGACGATGAAGGTCAGCGTACCGGCAGCAGCGCCAGCCACACCACCCGAAACGGGCGCGTCTATCATCGCCACGCCACGTGCCTTCGCGGCAGCGGCCACCTTCTGCGCCGAGGCTGGAGCGATGGTGCTGCAGTCAATGACAAGAGTGCCTGCGGGAAGGCTACTCATCAGACCACTATCGCCGAGGTAAAGCGCTTCCACATGCCGGCTGGCCGGCAACATGGAAATGACAATCTGCGCCCCCTCAATGGCCGCACTGGCGGAGGTGGCTGCGGTGACGCCCTGCTCTCGCACCTTGGCAAGCGCATCGGCGCTCAGATCGAAGGCCGAGACAGCGTAGCCCGCCTTTTGCAGGTTGACGGCCATGGGCCCGCCCATATTGCCCAGACCAATGAAGGCGACGCGTTCAGATGTACTCATGGTTCTAGTCTCCGTTAGGTTGCGCGATGTCTTACCCCCTCTCCCGCAAGCGGGAGAGGGCTGGGGTGAGGGCGCGCTTGCGCGATACGGCCCCACACTAAAGCTGTCTCTACTATTTCCAATCCATGCGGCGGTGTTTCGCACCTATCCCGCCACAGCGAGAAAAAGCGCGCCTCGAATCACTTCAAATGCGCCTCTATCCACTCTGGCGTCACTTCCTCCAGCGTCGCCGGAGTCCAGCGCGGGCTCTTGTCTTTATCAATCAACAATGCGCGCACACCTTCAGCGAAATCCGGATGGGCGCAGCAGCCTACAGAAGCTTTCAGCTCCATCTGAAAAACTTCCGCCAAGGACATGTGCTTTGCGCGGCGTTGCAACTCCAACCCCAGAGCGGCAGAGGTGGGCGAGCCTTTCAGAAAGGTGTTGCCGGCCTGCGCCAACCAGGGGTCTTCATCTTGGGCAAGCGCCGCCAGGCGCGGCGCCATATCCTGCAGCCGGTCATGGCCGATCACGGCATTGATGCGATCCAGATGCGTACGCAGTGGCGAATGGGGTAGTGCAGTGCCCTGCCCCAGCTTCTCCAGCAAATGGGACAACTGCGCGCCATCAGATTCCTTTTCGCCTTGCCACGAGGCCTTGGCAATGGCTTGCAACAGGGGGCCATGCTGCTCGTGCGGCACCAAAAAATCTGCCAAGCCGGCGAACAGGGCGTCGGCAGCGTTGATGGAAGCCGCTGTCAATGCCAGGAATTCACCGCTCTTGCCGGGTAGACGGGGCAGCAACCAACTGCCACCTACGTCAGGATAGAGACCGATGTTGATCTCTGGCATCGCCATGCGTGTCTTGGGCGTAGCTACGCGATGAGAGGCACCTGCCATCAAGCCGATACCGCCGCCCATTACGATACCGTGGCCCCAGCACACAAAGGGTTTGGGGTAGGTGTGGATAAGGTAATCGAGCTGGTATTCACGATCAAAGAATGCGGGTGCTTCCGGAGGAACCTGGCCGGGCGGCAAGGCGCGAATGGCCTTGACGAGAC
The DNA here is from genome assembly GCA_015999985.1 of Comamonadaceae bacterium. GTDB lineage: Bacteria > Pseudomonadota > Gammaproteobacteria > Burkholderiales > Burkholderiaceae_C > Ottowia. The sequence goes on along the minus strand of JAECRA010000082.1, from coordinate 3,748 downwards.
CGACGACGTCGCCACCCGCACAGAAAGCCTTGTCGCCGGCGGCGTCCAGAATGACCGCAGCGATTTGCGGATCTGCAGCCCACGCGGCCAGTTGGGGATTAAGCAGGTCTACCATCTCAAGCGAAAGCGCGTTCAGGCTGGCAGGCACATTCAGTGTGGCACGGCCAAAGCGGTGTCCGCTTGTGGTTTCGATGGTTTCAAAGAGAACGGGTGCAGATGTCGATGAGTCGCTCATGAGTGTTTCAAGCATTCTTTCAATGGGGATGCGTTCACCGGGACAGTTCGCACGTCCCGGCTAGCCGCAGCCTGGAAAGGCGCGGCTCAACAACGCTACTGCAAGCTTTCCAGGGAATCCCCTTGGAGCAAGCGGCGAGCAATAATGGTACGCATGATTTCGTTCGTGCCTTCCAGTATCTGGTGGACTCGCGTGTCGCGCAGCAGCCGCTCCAGCGGATATTCGCGGATGTAGCCGTAACCGCCGTGCAGTTGCAGCGCATCGTTGACCACATTGAAACCCGCATCTGTCGCAAAACGCTTGGCCATGGCGCAGTAGGTACTGGCTTCGTGGGCCCCAGCATCCAGCTTGGAGGCCGCCAGGCGCACCATTTGCCGCGCAGCGACCAGTTCAGTGGCCATGTCGGCCAGCTTGAATTGCAAGGCCTGAAAACTGGCCAGCGGTTTGCCGAACTGCTGGCGCTCCAGCATATAGCGCTGGGCATGACGCAGAGCACCTTGCGCCGCACCCACGGAGCAGGTTGCGATGTTGATGCGCCCGCCATCCAGGCCTTTCATGGCGATCTTGAAGCCATCACCTTCGTTACCCAGCAGATGATCGGCCGGCACGCGCACACGGTCAAAACTGATCTGGCGTGTGGGCTGGCTGTTCCAGCCCATCTTCTCTTCTTTTTTTCCGTATTGAATGCCGGGCAAATCCGCTGGCACCACGAAAGCACTGATGCCACCTGCGCCGCCACCGCCTGTACGGGCCATCAGGATCAGAACATCAGTGGCGCCGGCACCGCTGATGAAGGCTTTGCTTCCACTGATGAAATAGGAATCGCCCTCGCGCTCAGCCCGGGTCTTTAGTGAAGCGGCATCGGAGCCGGCACCGGGTTCGGTCAGGCAATAGCTGGCGAGCTTCTGGCCGGAGGCCAACTGCGGCCCCCAATGCTCTCGCACGGCATCCGTGGCCCAGGTGCCGAGCATCCAGGTGGCCATGTTGTGGATGGTGATGAAGGCCGTGGTGGAAGGGTCCACCGCGGCCATTTCTTCAAACACCAAGGTGGCATCAAGACGAGGCAGCGCAAGGCCACCGGCGTTCTCGGGCGCATAGAGGCCGCAAAAGCCCAATTCCCCCGCCTTGGCTATAGCCTCGCGCGGGAAGATGGATTTCGCATCCCACTCCGCCGCATGGGGCGCCAACTCAGCTTGTGCAAACTGGCGCGCGGTATCGGCGAAGGCTCGCTGGTCTTCTGAGAGCTCGAAGTCCATGCGCGTGCTCAGCGCAGGCTGATGGTGGTGTTCACGCCTTGCGCTGTTGTGCTGTCGTCAAACCAGCGCGCCGTCACGGTCTTGGTCTGGGTGTAGAACAAAACAACCTGCTTGCCGTATGGGCCCAGGTCGCCCAGCTTGGAAGCGCGCGAACCGGTGAATGAGAACATAGGCACTGGCACAGGGATTGGCACGTTGATACCGACTTGGCCCACATCGATGTCTTCCTGGAATTGGCGTGCAGCCGCACCCGATTGCGTGAAGATGGCGGTGCCGTTGCCATTGGGGTTGGCGTTGATGAACTCGATGGCTTCGCTCAGATCGTTGGCAGCGGCCAGGCACAACACTGGGCCAAAGATTTCCTGATCGTAGATGGACATGCCGGGCTTGACGCCAGAGAAGATCGTTGGGCCAACGAAGTTGCCCTTTTCAAAACCAGTCACTTGTGGATTGCGCCCGTCCAACTCAAGTTTCGCGCCCTCTTTCACGCCACGCTCAATCAGGCTTTCGACCCGGTCTTTGGCCGCGCAAGAAATTACAGGGCCCACATCAGTGCCTTTTTCAGTGCCGGCATTGACCTTGAGCGTTTTGGCTTTGGCCACCAGCTCAGGAATCCATTTTTGCGCTTCGCCCACCAGCACGGCGGTACTCACAGCCATGCAGCGCTGGCCGGCGGCGCCGAAAGAAGCTCCTGCCAAGGCATTGAGAGTCTGCTCTTTGTTGGCGTCTGGCAAAACGATGGCGTGGTTTTTAGCACCCATCATGCACTGCACGCGCTTGCCTGCCAGGCTGGCGCGGTTGTAGACGTGTGTGCCGACTTTAGTGGAGCCTACGAAACTGATCGCCTTGATGTCGGCATGGTCACAGATGGCGTTCACCGCGTCCTCACCACCGTGCACCACGTTCAGCACACCAGCGGGAATGCCTGCTTCCAGGGCCAGTTCGCACAGCCGCATGGTAACCATAGGGTCCTGCTCTGAGGGCTTCAACACGAAGGTGTTGCCGGTGACGATGGCCATCGGGAACATCCAGAGTGGAATCATGGCTGGAAAGTTGAACGGGGTAATGCCCGCACACACGCCCAGCGGCTGCATCAACGTGTAGGTATCTACGCCGTTGGCCACGTTGTTGGCGAGTTCGCCCAATTGCAAGTTACCAATGCCCGCTGCGTGCTCCACAACTTCCAGGCCACGGAACACATCGCCTTCGGCATCAGGGAGGGTCTTGCCTTGTTCGGCAGTCAACAGCGCGGCCAGCTCGCCCATGTTTTCGCGGATGAGTTGCTGGTATTTCAGGAAGATGCGAGCGCGGGTGCCAATGGGAGTTTTGCGCCAGGTCTTGAAAGCTTGTTTGCCTGCGGCAACTGCCGCATTGATTTCTTCTGCCGTAGCAAAAGGAACACGTGCCAGAACTTCCTGAGTAGCCGGATTCACGACATCTCGCCATTGGGTCGTGGTGGACTCCACGAACTCCCCATTGATGAGTAGTTTGACGGTTGCGATGCTCGAAGTCTGGGCGGAAGAAGATGACATGAGAAGAAACCTTATGGGAAATGTCGGATGGGCGCCATCTTAGGCTTGCAAAACATTGTGCACAATAGTCCAAACTGAAATCACCCTTGCAAATTTGCACAGCACTAAGAACGGCAGTCTAAAAGCATGGATTGGGATCTTTTGCGTTACTTTTTGGAGCTCGCGCGAACCGGCAAGCTCACCGCTGCAGCTCGCCGCCTGGACGTAGACCACACCACGGTGTCACGTCGGGTAGGGACGTTGGAGAAGAAACTAGGTGCCACGCTTTTTGTTCGCACCTCATCGGGCATGGAGCTGACTGAGGAAGGGCGGCTTCTGCTCTCAGATGCCGAAGCCATGGAAGCAGCAGTTTCACGAGTGCAGGGTCATGCCGAGCCCCCAGCCAGTGAGGTGGGTGGCGTCGTCCGAATTGGCGCCACGGAGGGTTTTGGCTCAGCCGTACTGGCTCCCTATCTCGCGTCATTTGCCGCTGCTCATCCGCGCCTGACCATTGATCTTGTCGCCGTTTCCGCCGTAGTGAGCATCTCAAGGCGAGAGGCCGATATCGTGATCTCTCTCGAGCGGCCCAAACGCGGCCCGTTCGTCGTCACCAAACTATGTGATTACGTGCTGCTGCTCTACGGTGCGAAGACCTATTTGCAAAATGGCCCTCCACTAGAGTCCCTCCAGGATCTGAAGCAGCACAGCCTGATTGGGTACGTGGACGACCTGCTGTTCAGCAAGCA
>JAECRA010000081.1 GCA_015999985.1 Comamonadaceae bacterium | reverse complement strand
ATAACCGTCCAAACCTACTCTTCGTTTATCGAAACTGAAGCATACAAGGGAGCAAAGTCAGAAGGCCGCGGAGCAGGCCATGCGGGTGTAGCCGCGGAGCGCTTCTCCCGCCCGCGGGAGAGGGAGCAAGATCAGAAGGCCGCGGAGCAGGCCATTCGGGAGTAGCCGCGGAGCTGGCTTCGCCAGGCCGCTGGCTGCGTCCCCCTGGGGGGAAGGCGCGAAGCGCCTCAGGGGGGGGCTTTATACGCCAGACGGACGTAAATAGGGGCAAAGGCTTCCGCCTGGGTGATCTCCACCAGGGTTTCCTTGCCCAGCTCCAGCAGTGCCAAGAGAGTCACCACCAGCACGGGGGCGCCTTGTTCGATGTCGAACAGCTCCTCAAACGGGGCAAAGCGGCGGCCTTGCAGCTTTTTGAGTACGAGGGTCATGTGCTCGCGTACGCTGAGTTCTTCGCGGCTGATCTTGTGGTGAGCCACCAGTTTTGCGCGGCCGAGAATGTCGCGCCAGGCGGCCTGGAGATCGGCCAGTTCGACATCTGGAAAACGCGGGGCGAGGCTTTGTTCTACATACACCTGCGCTTTGAGGAAGTCCCTGCCGTAGTGCGGCAATTCCGAGAGACCCGCTGCGGCCAACTTCATGCGTTCGTATTCGAGCAGGCGACGCACCAATTCCGCACGTGGGTCTTCTGGTTCTTCGCCCTCGGCCGTCTTGCGAGGCGGCAGCAGCATGCGTGATTTGATTTCGATCAGCATGGCCGCCATCAAGAGATATTCGGCGGCGAGTTCCAGGTTCCTGCTGCGGATTTCTTCGACGTAGCTCAGGTACTGGCGCGTCACGCCAGCCATGGGGATGTCGAGAATGTTGAAATTCTGCTTGCGGATCAGGTAGAGCAGCAGATCCAGCGGGCCTTCGAAGGCTTCGAGAAAAATCTCGAGCGCATCGGGCGGTATGTACAAGTCTTGCGGCAGCGAGAAGAGCGGTTCGCCATAAAGGCGGGCTACCGCTACGTGGTCAATGACTTGAGGGGTCGCAACTTCGCCTGCTGGCGCAGCTGCCAGCAGGTCTGCGGCATCGACAACCGGCTGCACGCGTTTCAAAGAGAGCTATCAGTCTTCAGAAGGCGCCGTCTGATAGACGTAGGGCTTCTGCGGGACACGCGCGGCGCCGAATTCGGACTGCAAGTCCCTGTCAAGCTGTTTGTCCCAGAGCAAAGCGCGTCCCTGCCGCTGTGCCAGATCCAGTGCCGGTTTCTCTTGCTTGAGGTGCGCAATGAAGTCGGTCACGTCCGAAGTGTAATGGGGGCGGCGAAAAATGTTGGCGATGGACATAAACTATTGCGGTGGCTAGGTATTGGCTGGCAACCCGTGGCCAGTCCGACCCCTCTGCGAGAGAGATTGCCATTGATTTTACCGGTACCCACACATGCAACGCTTTAGTTCATTCTTACCCTACCGCCGATTGGCGGGCATGCTGCTGGCTGTCAGCCTGCTGGGACTTGCCGCTTGTGACCCGCAGGCCATTAAGGAGCTGGAAGAGGGCCTGTCCACAGAGGCGGACGTTGTTGCTCGATTCGGGCAGCCTGAGCGTGTCTGGAATGGGGCCGGAGGTACGCGTATCTTTGAATACAACCGGCAGCCGCAGGGCACGCAAAATTACATGATCAGCATCGGTCCGGACGGCAAAATGAGCGCTCTGCGGCAAGTGCTCAACCCTGACAACTTCCGCCGGGTGCGCGAAGGGATGGGCGTTGAAGAGGTGCGCCAGATGCTCGGCAAGCCCGCTCGTCAGATTCCTTATGCCCTCAAGCGCGAGGTGGTCTGGTCCTGGCGCTTCATGGATCCCTCGGAAAACGCCAAGAAAATGTTCTTCGTCGTTTTCAACCCCGAGTACCGCGTCATCCGCACTGAAGTCGGCCCGGAATCGGACGGACCGGATATGCAGGGAGGCGGCTGATGCCGGAGACCTTGCCGGTGGGGCGCCCATGGCGGGTCATGTTGGCATCGAGTACACATGCGGTCGGACATGGCGTCGCGGTCGTTTTGGCACTGCAAGCGGGTGAACTTGTTCGGCGCGGCATGAAGGTCGTTGTCGCCGGGCCTGCCAGCGGCCTGGATTTTTCCTATCCGGGTTGCGCCAGGCTGAATGTGGCTGATGCAAGAGGCGTGGCCTTGGCTGCCGAACGTTTGGGCATTGATCTGATTGTTGCTTTTACGCCGCCGTTCTACAGTGTGGTGCATGAGCCCGGTTGCAAAGCGGTGATGGCTTTCGACCATGGTGAGCCTCCACCTGACTGGTTTGCCGATCATGCGCATCGAATCAAGCTCCTTGAGCAGAAAGACCGCGCGCTACGCCTGGCTAAAGCTGTCTATGCCAACTCCAAGGCGGTTGCCGGTGAGAGCCGCACGCCGGTGACCGGCGTGATGCCACTGGCGAACGGGCATCTGGGGCAATGGAGCGATGACCGCATGGAGCGGCGTCAAATGGTCCGCAAGGCCTTGGGGTGGTCAGATCGATTCATTGTGCTGAACGTATGCCGCTTTCATCAGGCTGAGCGCCAATACAAAGGAGTAGACACCTACAGCGCGGTGCAAGCTGCCGTGCGCGAACGAAGCGGGGCCTCTCCCGGTGAGATTCTGTTTGTGCAATGCGGCAAGGCTCTGGAAGCCGATGTGAAAGCCGTCAGTGCGGCCGGACTCGTGGCCATGGCCAATCCCAGCGATTCAAGTTTGATCGATATCTATTTGGCGGCAGACGCCTATGCCAATTTTTCGCGCTGGGAAGGCTACAACCTGGGCATAGGCCAGGCGCTGGCCATGGGGCTGCCCACCCTTGCTTCAGATATTCCCGCACATCGTGAGTTTGGTGTTGAGGTAACCAACGATGTCGATCGTGCGGCAGACTGGGTGGCACAGCGCTGGCGAGAGCGCGCCAGGGTGCAGAGAGTGGCCCGCCCCACGCCCTGGGAGCCGCACCTGACGCTCTTCGCAGAGGTCGTGCAGGCGCTTTGCGTAGAGGCTTCTACGACAGCGTAATGCCGGTGTCTCTGATCACCTTGTCCCATGTGCCTACTTCCTGCGTGATGCGATTGCGGGCAAATGCACTGGTTTCTGTGACCACGTCCACGCCGAGGGCAGAGAACCGGCCGCTCACCTCAGGTTCCTTGAGCACCGTATTCAAATCGGCGTTCAGTTGATTCACCACCGCTGCAGGAGTGCCTGCCGGTGCTGCAATACCGAAGATGGACACCACGTCGTTGCCCATTTTGACGCCCTGTTCTGCCAGTGTCGGAACACCAGGCAAGGCTTCCACACGATTGGGGCCAGCGATGGCCAGTGCCTTGATGCGTCCGGTCTTCAGGTTGTTGATGGCGGTCGAGGTGTTGACGAACATCGCCTGGATTTGCCCGCCAATAAGATCCGTAACCCCTGGGGTGGAGCCTTTATAGGGCACTGCCAGCAAGTCGGTTCCTGTGGCGCGCTTGAACATTTCCCCAGCGATGTGCTCGAGGGATCCCACGCCCGTCGTGGCGATGGAGTAACCGCCAGGTTTGGCCTTGGACGCTTTGATGAAATCCTGCAGGTTGGCGACGGGCAGGCTGGCGGGCACGATGAGGACATTAGGCAGATAGCCCACGATGGCCACATGCTGGAAATCTTTGAGCAGGTCGTAGCCCATTGTGGTTCCCATGAGCTTTTGGTTGATGGCGTAGGTGGTCAGGGCGGTCATCAAAAGAACGCTCCCATTGGCAGGGGCTTTGGCCACATACTGCGCGCCAATGTTGCCGGAAAAGCCCGCCTTGTTGTCCACGATGACCGTACTGCCGCGCAATACCCCCAGACGCTGTGCCAGCACACGCGCCATGGCATCCAGGGAGCCGCCAGGCGGATAGCCGACGATGATGGTGGTGTCCTTGCTCTGTGCATAGGCCAGGCCCACATGAGCGGCCAGCGGTGCAGCGGCGCTGACCAGAAGTTGACGGCGAGATAGGGAAAACATGGTCGAAATCCTTTTTTTAGTCTGTACAAATTGCGAGTGCCCGCGAGAGTTCACGCGCGGAGCAGGAAGGGGCAGCCTGGAGGAGCTCGAGCAGCGCTCGTGCGCGCTCTGAGCCCAATGCGGGCACGGCACAGTCGAGGAACTTGGTTTCGCGCTGGACGGCAGATAGCGGCATGCTGGGGTGGCCCAGCGGTTTGGCCTGGCGCTGGCGAAAAACTTCCCGCCCGCCCTGTCGGACCACCAGTTCGGCAAAGTCTCCGTTGCCTGACGGAAAGTCATGCCCCAGCGCCACCTGAACTTGCTCGGCAAGCTCCTTCAATCGCGCGCGGTGCAAGGCATCGTCTGTGAAATCCGCCACACCTTGCGTTCCATGCAGCGCGGCTACGGCGACACAGTACTCGACGTGGAATTTCGCGGCGAGGCCGCCGGTGGGCCAGGTCTTGCCCCGCGCGGCCTCGAGTCGCTCGCTGATACCGCATCGCAATTCCAGTCCGTCGGTGTCCCCCAGAAGACCTTGGGCGCGCGCCTCAAGCACCATGTCGATCAATGCGTGCATCAATGAGCAGGTAGGGTAGAGCTTGTAGACTATGCCGGGCGTTAATACCTCCAGGCTCTGGCCTAAGCCGTGCAAGGCGCGGTCCGCATCCTGGCTGCCGTCATCGCAAAAGAGCTGCAGAAAGCCTTCGTGGCCTTCCAGTGCCGTGCTACTGGTGACCATGCCGCCGGCTGCCAGGCGCGCTGCCTGAACGCCTCTTTGCGCTGCCAGGCCAGCTTGCAGCGCTTTCGCCATGGTGCCGAAGTTCACCCGGAGCCCGCCTGCCATGGAGGCAGCCAGGCCCAAAGCGTACGCGGTCCGCTGGACGTCCAGTCCCAGGAGCCGGGCACAGGCAGCCGCTGCGCCCACGGTACCCAATGTGCTGGTGGTATGCCAGCCCAGTTGCGAGTGCCTGTCGTTGAGGCTGCGGCCCAGACGCCCTTCGACTTCTACCCCGGCAACGTAGGCGGTCACGAGGTCTTCGCCACTGGCATCCACGAGCTCGCCCAGCGCGAGAATGGCAGGCACCACGGGCGCTGACGGGTGGCCCCGCATGGATTCGTGCGTGTCGTCCAGTGAATGGGCGTGGGCGGCGCAGCCATTGGTCAAGGCCGCCTCGGACACATCCGAGCGTTCCGACCTGCCCCACAGCGTGCAGGCGCCTCCCGGCCTGGCTTGCACCGATGCGGCTATGCGCGTGACCTCCTCGTTGGCGCCTGCCAACGCGCCGCCAAGGCAGTCCGCCATGGCGCGGCGAACTTCAGCCTTGGCTGCCAGAGGAATGTTTTCGGGGCGCAGGTTAGTCACGAAAGTGGCAAGCGCCCCCGTCAGGCCCGGTGGTTTCACTTGGCCTGCCCCGGTAGCCAGGCCGCTACATGTTGATCCATTTCCTTGAGGAAGTGCTCAATGCCATGGCCGCCGGCTTTGCGGCGCAGTTCCTGCGCGATGGTGGCGACGCTGGCGCGGGGGACGATGGCGACCCCTTCGGCGCTGGCACAGACCACGTCGCCGGGGCTGATGACCACGCCACCGCAAGAGACTGCCACGTTGACCTCTGCGGGGCCGATCTTGGGACCGGAGTGCGGTGAAACCGCGAGCCCATAAACCGGCAGTCCCTCGGCTTGCGCCTCCAACACATCGCGCCAGGCTCCGTGCACAAGAAGGCCTGCCATGCCGTGTTCATCACGGGCGTATTTGAGCAGCTCGAAACCCCCCATGCACCACTGCGTAAAGCCCAGCCCGTCGACCACCAAAACGTCTCCAGGTCCTATGGCGCGCACTGCTGCCATCACCCCCAGGTTGTCGCCGGGCGGGCATTTGACGGTAAAGGCGGGCCCGCACATGGGAATCGCTGGAGAGATGAGCGAACGGATGGACGGGTGGCAGGTGTACATGCGGCCTGCCAGATCACTCACGCGAGTGACTTCGGCACTGGCCAGCGTGGCCACGTCTTGCGCTGCAGGTCGTTCAACGTTTCGATTGAAGATGAACGGTGTGAGCGGGTTTTTCCATCGGCGGTCCGGTGCTTCAAAGGACATGAATCAGCTCCTCCACAAGAACTTTTAATGAGCTTGCATATTGTCCCGAGCCGCTCCGGAGAGGAAAAGCGATGATTAATATCCAATTGGATAGAAAAAATAACCAATTGGCTTGGCGAAGGACTGGAGTGAAAGCTCAGGCGATGGGCTTCGAGCAAAGGCTGCAATTCCGATTGCGGCTTGCATCAGAGCATGCCTGTAACGGCCGCTCGCGGCCTGCGCCCGTCTACACAGGGCCTGAGGGTTTTGAAGCGAATCTGGCCAATTCGCCCTGCAACCAGTCTCTGAACACGACGACGGCGGGGGCGTCCTGCTTGGCTTCCGGGCACACCAGGTAGTAACCCCGTGTGCTGGGGAGCTTCTGAGAAGAAAACCGCACCAGATCCCCGCGGGCAATCCCATCGGCCACCAGAAAATCCGGCAGCAGGCCCACACCCATGTGCACTTGCAGTGCTTCCAGGATCATGTTGAAGCTATCGAATCGGGGCCCCTGGAATGCATTCGCAGGCTCGATCTGCGCCTGGGCGAACCATTCCTGCCAGGCAGAGGGGCGCGTGAACTGCTGCAGCAACGTGGCACGCTCCAGATCTGAAGGGGCATAAAGGTCATGCGCGCGTTGATAGTGCGCGCTGCAGACCGGCCACATATTGTCGTCAAGCAGGTGCGTGCACACTGCTCCCGGCCATGACGCCTCGCCATAGTGAATGGCGGCGTCGAAGGGCTCCGCATCAAAGTTGAATGGCGCGTTGCGTGATACCAGGTTGAGATTGATGCGCGCGTGCGCCGCAAAAAAGCCCGGCAGGCGAGGCACCAGCCATTTGGCCGCAAACGTGGGCACCACGGCAAGGTTGAGAATCTCCTTGTCCCCACTCGCCATGGCCTGATGGGTCACTTCTCCCAGATCACGCAAGATGCGCCGCACTTCCCGGAGATAGCGCTCCCCGGCACTGGTCAGGAGCACACGCTGGCGGACCCTTGCGAACAGGGCCATGCCCAATTGCTCTTCCAGGTGGCGCACTTGTTGGCTGATAGCGCCTGGCGTGAGATGCAGTTCAGCCGCCGCACGGCCAAAATTCAGGTGCCGCGCCGCGGACTCGAAGGCCGCAAGCGTGGTGGTTGATGGCAAGCGTGTGCGTTTCACTTCGGAGCGACGGCTTTACTGCACCGGATGAATTGCGGGGCTTATTCAGGGTGCACCAGAGCTGAGGCTTCGCGGCCAAATAGCGATCAGCGAACTCGCATGCCTGGCTGCGCACCTTCTCCGGGCTCGAGCACATAGATCCCGGGGTTCTTTTTCTCGTCGCCATGGCTGGCGGCCAGCACCATGCCTTCGCTGACGCCGAACTTCATCTTGCGCGGCGCCAGATTGGCCACCAGGACGGTCAGCTTGCCGGCCAATTGCTCTGGTTGGTAGGCGCTAGCGATGCCGCTGAACACGTTGCGAAGCTTGGGCTGGCCATCTTCGCCGGTCTCGCCTGCGTCCAGTGTCAGCCGCAAAAGCTTGCTGGAGCCTTCGACCTTTTCGCACGCCACAATCTTGGCTATGCGCAAGTCGATCTTGGCGAAGTCGTCAATGGTGATCGTGGGCGCGATGGGCTCGCCACCGGGTGCACTGACAGCCCCGACCACCGCCGCAGTCACTGCTGCAGGTGCGGCGCCACTGACGGCCGCCGAGGCTTGAACGGCCGCGGCAGGAGGTTCGAACAGCGCTTCCAGCTGTTTCGCATCTACACGCTGCATCAGGTGGCGGTAATCGCCGATCTGAGCGCCCTTGCCCAGTGCCTGTTGAACGTTGGCAAAATTTTCTGGCGGCAGGATGAGGAACGCGGCAACGTCCGCAGCCAACTTGGGCAAGATCGGCTTCAGATAGATGGTAAGGATGCGGAACGCCTCGATGCACACCGTGCATACATCGTGCAGGCGGCCGTCCATGCCTTCCTGCTTGGCCAGCTCCCATGGCTTGTTCTGGTCTACATAGGCATTCACCCGGTCGGCCAAGGCCATGATCTCGCGCACGACCTTGCCGAACTCGCGCTCTGCATAGAGCTCAGTGACTTGGGGCTGTGCATCTCGCAGGTGCGTGAGCAGGGCGTCGCCGTCTGCCGAAATCTCGCCCAGGCGGCCTTCAAAGCGCTTGCTGATGAAGCCTGCAGCACGGCTGGCGATGTTGATGTACTTGCCGATCAGATCGCTGTTCACGCGCAGCATGAAGTCTTCGGCGTTGAAATCCAGATCTTCATTGCGCGCAGACAGCTTGGCCGCCAGGTAATAACGAAGCCATTCCGCGTTCATACCCAGTTGCAAATACTTGAGTGGGTCGAGGCCCGTGCCTCGGCTCTTGCTCATTTTCTCGCCATTGTTGACGGTAAGAAAGCCGTGTACGAAGACGTTGTCAGGCACCTTGCGATCGCTGAATTTCAGCATGGCTGGCCAGAACAGCGTATGAAAGGTGATGATGTCCTTGCCGATGAAGTGATACTGCTCCAGGTTCGGCTGTGCCATGTAGGCGTCGTAGCTCTCTCCCCGCTTTTCCAGCAGGTTTTTCAAGCTGGCGAGGTAGCCCACAGGCGCATCCAGCCAGACGTAGAAATACTTGCCCGGCGCATCGGGAATCTCGATGCCGAAGTAAGGCGCGTCGCGGGAGATGTCCCAGTCGCCCATCTTGGGCTTGCCGTCTTCACCCGGCGCAATCCATTCGCGCACCTTGTTGGCCACGTCTGTTTGCAAGCGTCCGTCTTGTGTCCAGCGCTCCAGGAACTCCACGCAACGCGGATCGGACAGCTTGAAGAAGAAATGCTCGCTGTTCTTGAGCTCTGGCTTGGCGCCTGTCAGGGCAGAGTACGGCTCAATCAGGTCCGTGGGCGAATAGACCGCGCTGCACACTTCGCAGTTATCCCCGTATTGGTCCTTGGCGTGGCAGTTGGGGCATTCGCCCTTGATGAAGCGATCAGGAAGGAACATGCCCTTCTGCGGATCGAAGAACTGCTCGATGGTGCGGGAAGTGATCAGGCCGTTGGCCTTCAGGTCTTTGTAGATCGCCTGCGCCATTTCGGTGTTTTCCGGGCTGTGCGTGCTGTGCCAGTTGTCATGGCTGATGTGAAAGCCATCAAGGTACTGCTTGCGTCCTGCCGCGATGTCAGCCACGAACTGCTCAGGTGTCTTGCCCACCTTCTCGGCGGCGATCATGATGGGCGCACCATGAGCGTCATCCGCGCCGACAAAATTGACCGCGTGGCCCTGCATCCTCTGATAGCGCACCCAGATGTCAGCCTGGATGTACTCCATGATGTGGCCAATGTGGAACGTGCCGTTGGCGTACGGCAAGGCAGTGGTAACAAAGATCTGGCGCTGCGCGGTCATTCGGTACTCTCTCTGAGGGAACCTTCAATTTTATGCGGGACTGTACAGACGCGTAATTTGCTCTTTCCAGAGCGAATTTTTCTCGCAACCTGTCCCGATTCAAGTGCGCCGCATACTGAAGACTTACTCGGTGGCGTGTGGGGCGATTTTTTTCACTATAGACTTATGAAGACTGTGCATAAGTTGACGCGATGAGTAATGCACGGCGTTCTTATATTCGGAGAAAGCCAAATGGCAGTTGATGAAAGCGTGCTGCTAGCCGCTCTGCAAACAGTGATCGATCCCAATACGGGCCGAGACTTTGTTTCGACCAAACAATTGAAGAATCTGCAGGTGGGGGGCGGTGATGTCTCTTTCGACATCGAGCTGAACTATCCCGCCAAAAGCCAGATCCCGTCGCTTCGTCAGGCGCTGATTGCCGCGTCCAGAGGCGTTGCGGGGGTTGAGAACGTGTCCGTTCACATGGCCACCAAGATCACTGCCCACGCTGTGCAGCGAGGCGTGCAACTGATGCCGAATGTCAAGAACATCATCGCAGTGGCTTCAGGCAAAGGCGGTGTGGGCAAAAGCACGACGGCTGCCAACCTGGCGCTGGCATTGGCCGCCGAGGGCGCCAGCGTGGGTTTGCTGGATGCTGACATCTACGGACCAAGCATGCCCATGATGATGGGCATCAATGGCCGCCCCGAGAGCATAGACGGGAAAACCATGGAGCCGCTGGAAAACTACGGCGTACAGGTCAGCTCCATTGGTTTCCTGGTAGACCCTGACGAAGCCACGATCTGGCGCGGCCCCATGGCCACCCAGGCCCTGGAGCAACTGCTGCGTCAGACCAATTGGCGTGACCTGGATTACCTCATTGTCGATCTTCCTCCGGGAACTGGTGACATCCAGCTGACCCTCAGCCAACGAGTGCCCATGACGGGTGCCGTGATCGTGACCACACCGCAGGACATTGCTTTGGCGGACGCCAAAAAGGCGGTGGCCATGTTCGAGAAGGTCGGTGTGCCCATTCTCGGCCTGGTGGAAAACATGGCTGTGCATGTGTGTTCCAACTGCGGCCACGTCGAGCACATCTTCGGCGAAGAGGGTGGCAAGCGCTATGCGGCGGCCAAGAGCATCGACTATCTGGGGGCGCTTCCGCTGAAGCTCTCCATCCGTGAGCAATCCGATGGCGGCAGGCCTACCGTCGTGGCCGACCCGGACAGTGAAGTCACCGGCATCTACAAAACCGTTGCACGGCAGGTTGCGCTCAAGATCGCGGCCAAGGCCAAGGACTTTTCGTCCAAGTTCCCTTCCATCAAGATTTCGAACGACACCTGACACCATCAAGGCCATGGCAAGCAAGCCAAGTCATTGGTTTTGCCCTTCTCTCCTGCACGCGGGAGAGCCTGATGCAGGCTTGCCGACTTACAACCCGGGACCTGAGCGGTCGCTCCTTCCGGTTTCGATCAGGCCGTCTTGAGGGGTGTCTGCCGCCACAACCAGGCAGCTGAACCAAACAGACTGAACGCGGCGAGTTGCAATCCAATTGCCAAGGCCTGATCTGCGAGGCCTGGCAGGGAGAACAAGAGCGCAGTAGACACAGGACCAGCAATTTGCCCCAACGCAAAGGCCGCGGTGAGGTACCCAACCCAAGTGCCTGGGTTCGACGGGACTCGGGCTCGAATTTCTTGAACCCCAGCGAGTGTGATGACCATGAAGGTACCTCCCACAAAAATCGCAGACAGCATGAAGCCGGCCTCGTGTCGCCATAGGCTCGGAAGCAAGGTCCCCAGCCCCATCAGTGCTTGGCAACATGCCCAAACGCGCAGACGAGAAACGCGTTGCATCAATGCGCCCGCCACCAACGTTGAGATGGCCGCCGTTGCGCCGAAGATGGGCCACGCGAGACCGAAAACGGCTGGGTTCTCCACAACGCTTCGCGCCAGGACAGGGAGATAGGTGGCAGGGAGGATGTAGCCGAAACCCATGATCGCGTAGCTCACCACGAGCCCAACGGTCCCAGCTGGCAGCGGTGGGTTCTGGTCAAGCTTGGATGGTTCCTTCTGGAGCTCGATACCGAGGGGTCTCGCCACCAGGAAGACAGGCACGAAAGCGGTCATCGTCAAGAGTGCAAGGTGGAGCCATATTTGCTGTGACCGCACCCCGGTGATGGCTGCGGCGAGACAGTACAGCCCGACGATCGCCATTCCAAACCCAACGCCTGAGTAAACCCACGCGCTCAAGTCCTGCCGATTCGCTCTTGCTAGCGCGCCCAAGCACCAAACACTCGTCGCAACAAACGCCCACGCGGAGCACACACCGGCCAGAAACCTGAGAGGCATCCAGAGCATCGCGCCTGGCAAGGCCATCGCAGCAGCTGTGAGTGCAACCCCAGCGAGAGAAATCATCGCAAGGACCGACGCACCAGCGCGCAATCGGGAGGCTGTGAGTGCTCCCACCAGATAGCCCACATAGTTTGCCGCCGCCAGCCAGCCTCCTTGAGCGACGTCAAGAAGCCCTTCCTGAACCATCAGCGGCAGCTGTGGCGTGAACGCGAAGCGCCCGATGCCCATCGCCACCGCCAAGGAAAGCAAGCCTGTCAGCGTCAAGGAAGTCGTCGAACGGGTGAAAGTTATGGATGCCATGAGTCGCTATGTGAGTACGGGGGTGAGACGTTGCCGAACGTCAAGCATCAGCTCGTCGGTGTTGTACAAGTCATACTGAAGGTGCTATGTCCAGGCACCCGTAAGTGCCAGCACCGGCGACAGTCCAGCCTTCCCCCAGCGCAAAGGCAAGGCATCTGGCATACGCCTCACACCGGTCACAGCAAAGCGCAGCAAGCGCTCGGCGCCCTGGAAGCCAGCAAGCTCGGGGCCGGTCCAGATGATCTCTGCGCGCACGCTGACCTGTAGAAGCTCGCCGGTCTCGAAGTCAATGAAGAGAAGCCCTGCCCGGGGTTCGATGGCGAGGTTACCCAAGGTGTTGAAGAACAAGTTGCCCGAAAAGTCCGGCACGGTGAGCTGACCGGGACCGTCCACGCGCACAAAGCCTGGCTTCCCACCGCGGTGCGATACGTCAACTCCTTTCGCACGTTCAGGCCCTGCAGGCACGGCGCCCTCCTGGGAATGCACGGCGCCTTCTTGAGAATGCACGGCCGGATGCGCCGAGGCGATGTAGAAGGTATCGGCCTGCCGAATCAGTTTCATCGCTGCGTCGTCCAACTGGCCGTTGAAGTGCGGAGACTGAACCACATCACCAGCACCGACAAATTCAGGCTCGCGTGTCTGGATGTATTGCGGGCAGTTGCCAAAGCTCTGACTGACCCGCACCGAGAAGCCTTGCGAGTCAACCCGCCCGACCACGCCGTTCATGCGGTTTCGTCGGCGCGTGTGAGGCGCGATGCCAAGCAGGCCTATGTGCGCGCCGGGCATCAAATTCACGGCAAGCATGTCGTGGGTCAATGGTTGCGCTTGTACTGCAAGCTGGTCGGGGTACGGCGACGAAATGAAGCCCGGGGGACCTGCGAGTACTGAAGTCCATGGTTGACCTTCATCGTCGACCGTGCCTGCAATGAGAAAAGGCAACTGCGTGAAGAACTGGCGGTGCTGCTCTGGCATGTAGCTGCGAATCACGCGCGGGCCGATCTCGGCCATGCGCTCGCGTACGCCGACCATGGATTGAACGAAGCGCTCGCCTTCGTGGAAGGCATCGGGGGGGCTTGTCATGGCAACTCATTCCTGGTTGATGCGGGTCAGTATCTGAACTGTGATTGATGCTGACCATTTGATAAATGGTGCCAAAGTTATTTGACTACTCCACTTATCGATCTAATATTCGGCATGGACAAACTCAAGGCGATCCAGACCTTCGTGCAGATTGCTGAGCACGGTAGCCTGACCAATGCGGCACGCGCACAGCAGACTTCGCTGCCCGCCGTGGTGCGTAAGTTGGCCTCGCTGGAGGCGCACCTGGGTGTACGCCTGTTCCAACGCACGACTCGGCGCATTGCCCTGACGGATGAAGGCAAGCGCTACCTGGAAAGCTGCCGTCACGTACTCGCGGCCGTTATCGAAGCAGACGGCGCGCTGACCTCCGGCGCCCAGGAACCGGCCGGCCAGGTCACCGTGACGGCACCGGTGCTGTTCGGCCACATGCATGTGGCGCCAGCCGTTACGCGCTTCCTTCAGCGCTACGACAAGATGCGATGCTCAGTGCTGTTGCACGACCGCGTGGTGAACTTGCTGGAAGAAGGCATCGATGTGGGAATCCGTATCAGCCCGCTGGAAGATTCCTCGCTCGTGGCGCTACCGCTGGGCAGCATTCGGCGCGTGGTGGTAGCCAGCCCTGACTATCTACGTCGCATCGGCGTGCCGAAGCACCCGAACGAATTGCGCAAGGCCAACTGTGTGCTCAACATCGCGGGCGTGGGACCGCACTGGGGCTTTCACGAAAAAAGCCGCGCGTTCAGTGTTCAGGTGAAAGGCAACCTGGATTTCAACCATGTGGCGCCAGCCCTGGAGGCCTGTGCGGCCGGCATGGGCTTCGGCCGCTTTTTCTCGTACCAGGTGGCGCCATTCGTGCGGCAGAACCGGCTAGCCGCGGTGCTGGAGGCCTTCGAGCCACCTCCGCGACCAGTCAGCATCGTCTACCCGAATGCCCGCATGCTGCCCACTCGAACACGACTCTTCATTGACTGGATGCGCGAGGAGCTCCAGGGTTTTGGCGCCTGAACCCGCCACGCTGAACAGTTCAATAAGCCGTGCCACCTGCGCCTTGCCTCGCGATCGCTTTTATGCCCGGCGATGTCATCGCCGTCTGCGCGTAGCCGTTGAGCCGGCTTACAGCTTCTTCACAAGTCCCGCGCCAATTGGCGCAAGCGACCCATCGTGAACTCGAAGTACTCCGGCACACAGCCCAGGTGGCCGCGGTCTGCCGTGGTGCAGTCGGTCAAACTCACATTCGCGCCGCCGGCGTTACGCAGAGCCTGCAAGGCGTTGACCGAGGCGCCGTAAGGCACGGTGCGGTCATTCTGGCCATGAAATAGGTAGACTGGCGCCTGGGGTGCCCAGCCCAGATGAACACTATGGTCGCTGGCAATCGCTTGCTGGTCGTCTGCCAAGTAGCGGTCTATGAACAGGGTTTGATAGGCTACATCCGCATCGCTGGGAAACAGTTGCGCCACCAGCATCCGGCGGACCTCATCGCGAACAGATTCTGGTGCTCTGCGCAGGTTGCCGGGATTGAACAAGGCCCTCAGCCAGCCTGGCAGGCCATCACGCAATTCATCCAGCGTGAACTGGACGTCATAAGGACCTGCGCCGGGCACGGACGCCGCCACTTGCTGAGTGAGCCATCCACTGGAGCCTGCGTTTTGCAGGGCGCGGTGCGCTGCCATCGTGGCATATCCGCCTTCGGAATAGCCCGCAAGGAAAAGCTGACCGTTGTCGGCCATGCCTTGTTGCCAGCGCCAGGTTTGTGCAGCAACCAACAAGTCCACGACGGAGTTGGCGGTAGCCTGCGCCAACAGGTAGGGATGCTCCTTGCCTTGGGTGCTGCCAAAGCCCACATAATCCGGCGACACCACGATGTAGCCCTGTGAAGCCAGTACCATGGGTGGCTCGCCAGGCTCGGTTCTGATGCTGGGCGCCTCATCGTTGCGGAAGATGGTTGCATGCTGGTAACTGAGCACAGGGCTGGCAGCACCGGCAGCTTTGCTGGGTACGCTCACCAGTCCAGAGGCCACTACCGGCCGGCCGTCCTTGTCCGTGGTGGTGTATTTGATGCGATAGTTGCTGACGTCGTAACGTGCCACCGCAGTGGTATCAGGGCCTAAGCGACTGGCTGCCAAGGCCGCTTGCACCTGCGCTGCGGTCAAGGTATTCACGAACTGCGCTGACTGCAGACCACCACGTTGCTCAGGGGCCGGCACGGGAGGTGGGGTGGGCGCGGGTGTAGGCGCTGGAGTGGGGGCTGGTGCAGGTGCTGGCGCAGGGGTGGGAGATGGCGCAGGGGCAGGGCCCGGGTCTGGCGTGGGGCTCGGTGCCGGAGCGGGTGGTGCGACGTCATCGCTGCCACCGCCGCCGCAGGCCACAAGACTGGTAGATACGGCAACCAGGGCGCACCACCGGGTGAGTCGTGTAAGTCGTGAAGGCGAAATCTGCATGGTGCGATCGGGTCAAATTGAAGGCAATCCAACAGGATAGCCAAGCAGACCGGATGCGGGGCTAACAAACTTTAGTTAATCAGGTTCTTCTGAGAAAACGTGTGAAATCAGCACGTTTTCGCAGAATAAAGGCGCCCTTTTGGGCTTCGAATAACTACCCGCGCTCTTGCTCACGCAACCTGAATCGCTGGATCTTGCCCGTGGCGGTTTTCGGCAGGTCGCTCACAAACTCTATGAAACGCGGGTATTTATAAGGTGCAAGCCTATCCTTCACGAAGGCTTTGAGCTCATCTTCTGTTGCCTTCTGGCCTGATTTAAGCACCACGAAAGCCTTGGTCTTCGTGAGGCCCTCTGCATCCTCCTTGCCAATGACTGCGGCTTCCAGCACGGCGGGGTGTTGTACGAGAGTGGCCTCGACCTCGAACGGGCTCACGTAAATACCGCTCACCTTCAGCATGTCGTCACTGCGGCCGCCGTAGGTATAGCTGCCGTCTTCGTTGCGAACGTATTTGTCGCCGCTCTTGGTCCATCCGCCCTGGAAAGTGTCGCGAGTTTTTTGCCGGTTGCCCCAGTACATCATGGCCGCTGATGGGCCTTGAATGAAGAGATCGCCCGGTTCGCCGTCTGCAACAGGCTTGCCGTCATCTCCGCGCAGCTCCACTTCATAGCCCGGCACGGGCCAGCCCGTGGTGCCGTAGCGAACCTTTTCGGGTCGGTTCGACAAAAAGATGTGCAGCATTTCGGTAGAGCCAATGCCATCGACGATGTCGACGCCAAAATGAGCTTTGAAGCGTTCGCCCAGCTCTGCCGGCAATGCCTCTCCCGCAGATGACACCAGCCGCATCGCAACCTGTGCCCGCTGGGGTAGCTGAGGATGCGCCAGCATGCCGGCAAAACCGGTCGGCGCGCCGAAGAACACGGTGGGCTTCACATCCCCGACCAAACCCACCCACCGCTTGAAGGTGGCCTCCGGCGTGGGGCGCTCACCCATCAGGAGCGTGGTGGCGCCCACGCTCATAGGGAATGTGAGGCCATTGCCCAGACCATAGGCGAAAAATAGCTTGGCCGCTGAGAAGCAGATATCGCTTTCTTTCAAACCAAGCACATCCTTTCCGTACAGTTCGCACGTCCAGTAGGGGTTGCCGTGGGAATGCACCGTTCCCTTGGGGCGCCCGGTGGAGCCGCTTGAATAGAGCCAGAAACCTGGATCATCCGGCGAGGTGGGCGCAGGTTTGTCCTGAGGCGCGTGGGCTGCCAGGAACGCTTCAAATTCGATTTCGGAGGGGTGGAGTGGCGCCTGGGGATGAGAGACCACGACTTTCTGCACCTCGTGGTCGCTCTTGGTCAATGCGGCATTCAGCGTGGGTAGCAGCAAGCCCGAGACCAGGACGGCCTGGGCGCGCGAATTCTCCAGCATGTAGGCGTAGTCATCTGCGGTGAGCAGAGTATTCACGGCCACGGGCACCAAGCCTGCATACATGCAGCCCAGAAATGCCACAGGCCAATCGTTGCCGTCGTGCATCAACACGAGCACGCGCTCTTCCCGGCGCAGCGACAAGCTACGCAGGCCTCGGGCCATGCGGCGAACACGTTCGTCCAGCGCGCCATAGGTGAGCGGGCCGCTGTCGTCTATGAACGCTGGCTTTTCAGCTCGCCCCGTGTTCTGCGTGAGCAGATGCTCAGCGAAATTGAAACGCTCTGGCAATGCTGCAGGATTGCTCATGGAATTCTGTCTCCAAGTAAGGGCTGGCGAAGAGGCTGGCTTTTATAAAAAATTTCGTACGTGTGGAGCGCTGGGCTGCTTGCAAGCCATTTTCATCTTCCGATCCGGAAGATGGCCAAGCCATTTCCCGAATTGATCTTTGAGCGTCACCGTGGTGAAATGCATTATTGTGCTAGACACTAACATGCAGTAAAGTGCATGTCAAGCCGACCTGAATAGAGAATAAGTATGGAGATTGAAGAAGCCTCCCCCATGGCAGCCACTGCTTCCGCAGTCCCGGAAGTGGCACGCCATCCTTTCCTGGTTGCTCTGGGCGAGCGTGTGCGTACGCTCCGCCTGCGTCGCGGAATGACGCGCAAAGCTGTGGCCAAGTCGGCAGAAGTCTCCGAGCGGCATCTGGCCAACCTGGAGTACGGCACGGGCAATGTTTCTATATTGGTGCTTTTGCAGGTGGCCAACGCCCTTCAGTGCGAGCTTGCCGAACTGCTGGGAGATGTGACCACTTCATCACCGGAATGGTTGATGATCCGGGAGTTGCTGGAACGCCGGGGGGAGAGCGACCTGCGACGAGCCCGCCAGTCGCTGAGCGAGATGTTCCACCACGCGGGGGAAGACCGGGCCAAGGGCGCCCGTATTGCGCTCATTGGTTTGCGCGGCGCGGGCAAGACCTCTCTCGGGCAGCGCCTGGCAGCTGATCTTGGCTATGCCTTCATTGAGCTCAGCCGTGAAATCGAGCAATTCGCCGGCTGCAGCATCAACGAAATTCACAATCTCTACGGCACCAATGCTTACCGCCGATATGAGCGCAGAGCGCTGGAAGAAGCCATTCAGATCTACCCGGAAGTCGTGATAGCCACGCCTGGCGGTCTGGTGGCGGACGCCGCCAACTTCAACTTGCTGCTGCAACACTGCACCACCATC
>JAECRA010000017.1 GCA_015999985.1 Comamonadaceae bacterium | reverse complement strand
GCGGCTATTGCAGGTGCCACGAATTGCCAAGCTGGAGCTTGGCGCTCCCAGGGGGATGCCAGAACACCTCGCGACTTGAGCGCTTTGAAGTGCTCAGCGTACGTTGGGGATGCACGCTTTTGCAGAAGGCTGATTCCTGGGACCACCGAGCTCCTGCTCGGCACTACGGCTTGTGCAGACGCCCCGAATTGCCAAGCTGGAGCTTGGCGCTCCCAGGGGGTACCAACGCGCGCGAAGTCTCTGCCTCACGCATTGGTTGGGTGGATCGCCTGATGGAGCGATCGAACCAAGTCAGTTTGGGTGATGATTCCCCTGAGTCGGTTTTCTTTATCGATCACGGGAATGTGGTGGTGACCTCCATGGGAAAACAGCGGCACTAGTTCGGCCACGTGCCTGTCTTCACTCGCCACCCGCACTTCGCGGGTCATGATTTGTCCGACTACTTCAGGCATGTTGGAATGCGTGCTGCCATTTTTGCGGACCAGATTCATCAGGCGTCGGCCTAATCCCTCGTGTGAGCGGAGGTCGGCGTTTCTCATGAAATCCGCCGTGGTGACGATGCCGACCAGGCGGCGCTCGCGATCCGTGATGGGCAGGGCCTTGATCCGGTGTTCACGCATCAGGGCCCATGCCTCGGCCAGCGAAGTTCCAAACTGCGCGCTGACGGGGTCAGGCGTCATGACATCCTTGCAGCGAAGCTGACCAAAGTTGCGTTGGTAGGCGTTGGCTTCGGCGTGGTGGAGCAAGGCCTCCAGATCGTCACGGCTCACGTCAAGAACCTGGTTGTAATGCGCCAGGGCTGCGTCCAGATCTGTTGCGCTAAAGCGCGAAACAGCACCTTTCTCGCGTGTCGCTGGTATGGATGGGCTATGGGGGTAGGCACGGCCCGTTAGCGTGTTGTAGATAAGGCCTGCCAAGATCAACAGAATCGAATTGACGAGGATTGGAAACACGGCGAACGAGAAACTCTGCGCTGTCAGTGCAGCAAGCAGAGCCGAAGCACCCCCGGGAGGATGCAGGCAACGCAAGGCAAACATCACACCGATGGCAGCACCAACAGCGATGGCGCCAGCCCATACGGGATCGGGGACGAACATGGCAACGGTCGCGCCAATCAAGGCGGACAGGGTGTTACCACCGAAGACCGACCAAGGTTGGGCGAGCGGGCTTGCGGGCACCGCGAAGACGAGGACGGCGCTAGCACCCAGAGGCGCCACGAGCCACGGGCCGACATGATTGACACCGGCCCACCAGCGGCTGAGCAAGCCTGTCATGGCAATGCCCACGAAAACCCCAATACACGCGCGCAAACGCTCGCGCCCGTCCACAGGTAAGCGCGCAGGCCAAAAGCGCGCCAGATAGCGGGCAAGTCGGGTGCCGAAGGAGGTACGAGGATGGGCCGACGACAGATCGGTTGTAGTTTGTTCCATGCGTGCTTCAGAGAGTCAACGATGAGCTGCGCTTGAGCAGTTCTGACGCCACGATCAAGTGCCTTGCAAAGCCTGCGACGGCACATGCAATGGACACAGCAAGAAGCAACGACGCGCGTGTTTCATGCATGGTCCGGGAAGTCGATCTGGGGAACCTGGAAGGCGCCGCCCAACGATTTCAGTTCGGCGCGATGCAAGGCCGCTAGACGCTGCAACAGCACTTCTCCGCGTGCAAGGAGATGCACCTCGACCGAGCGGCGATCGACCGTGCTCGCGCGACGTTCGACCAGAGAGAGCGCTTCACAGCGACTGACCAGGGCCACTGCTGCATGTGGCTGGATCTGCAAACGCTCTGCGATTTCCCCGACCGATGCCCACGTTTTGTCGGTTGTGCCCTTGATGTGCAATAGCAGCAGGTATTGCTGAGGTGTTAATCCTTCTTGCGCAGCGGCGCGTTCGGAGAAACGTTCGAAGCGCCGCATCTGGTAGCGAAATTCAGAAAGGGTCTCGAAGTCGGATTTGACAAGTAGGCGGGGCTTGTTCGCCATGGCGGGCATCAGAAAAACCAGCGATTATATCGTGTCGTGATATATATTTCGTGCGCTTTGGTGTGCCTGGTCGGTGAGATACAGAATTGCCGAGCAGGAGCTCGGCGGTCCCAGGGGGTACCAGGACATCGGGTGACTCGGGCGTTTTGAGCTGCTTAGCGTCCGCTCGGGATGCACGCTTTTGTTGAAGGCGGTTTTCCTGGGACCGCCGAGCTCCTGCTCGGCACTACGGCGCTTGCAGGTGCCACGAATTGCCAAGCTGGAGCTTGGCGCTCCCAGGGGGGATACCAGGACATCGGATGGCTTGGGCGTTTTGAGCTGCTCAGCTTCCGTTATGGCAGTGCGCTTAACCCAACAAGCGTCTGCGGCCCACGGCCCATCCTCCAACGAGTAGAGAAAGCAGTACCAAGCCCCACTGGCTAAGTGTCGGCACGGGGACGGCGATGCTTGAGGCGACCATATGATCAAACGTCGCGCTGCTCTGCGCAGGATAGTTGGCATCACCGCTGTAGCGTGCAACGATGGGGTGCGAACCCAGTGTGGTGAGCTGCGTGGTGGTGATAGTGGCTACGCCTGCGACCAGCGTGGCCGAGCCAAGCGATGTTCCTCCCTCGGAAATCTCTACCGTGCCCTGGGGAACGGGTGCGGCTTTGGCAAGGACGGTATTTTGCGCGCTTGCCTGCGGCCCAACGGATATCGTGAATGTCACCGTTTGACTCGGGAGCGATGGATTAGGCATCGAGCTCACGACAATTGACTGCGTAGGCACTACGACGTCAAACGTCCTGACGACATCGACAGCAGCTGCGACCGCTGCATTTCCTGCTTGCGTGGCTCGTAGCGTGCAGGAACCTGTCGCAGTGAATTGCACCACGCCCGGCGTGACGATGGTGCAGACGCCGCTATCCACGCTGATGCTCACCGCAAGACCCGAAGTGGCCGTGGCCTGTGGCGTGTAGTTCTCTCCCAGGATTTGGGGCGCGGGCTGGGCAAAGTCTATGCTCTGTGTACTCCGCGGTACTACCTCGTTGGTGGTCGCTACAGGTGAATCTGTGACCCCGTTATTGGCCACGATCAAAAAGCGGTAGCTCGTGCCATTGGTCAGATTCGTCACCGTGCATCCAAGCGCACCTGTGGTGGTGCACTGCTTGGTGCCATCCTGCTCGGCGGTGACGGTGTAGCGAACGATGGCACTGCCTCCGTCACTGTCGGGGGCCTGCCAGGTGACGTCTGCGGCGGTGTTGCCGGCTACAGCGGCGGGGTTGTTGGGCGCGCTTAAGGCAGGTGTTGGCCGTATCGCCAAAGACATCGACGACTCCGGCCCCAGGCCATTGGCATGCCGAGCGCGCACAGTGAATGTGTAATCTGTGCCGTTCGTCAAACCAGTCACGGTACATTGCATCGCAGGCGCGGTGGTGGTGCACCCTGCACTTGCAGGACTGGAAGTGACTTCATAGCCCACCGGGGGGTTGCCTCGATCATCGACAGGAGCGGTCCAGGCTATCTGGGCCTGCTGATCACCTGGCGTGCCCGTGGGAGTACCGGCCGGGTCCGTGAATCGGACCAATCGAGCAGTGGAAGGAACGCCGTCCACGATCAGGCGCGCCATGTACAGGCCCGCAGGCAGCACGCCCAGCAGAGGTGATTGGAAGCTCGTGTTGGTATGTGATGCAGCGCTGATCAGTGTGAAGTGCCCGTTTTCAACGCGCTGCAGATGCAGCTGTGGAGTGCTGGTGCCGCCAACGCCCTTGAATCCGCTGCCGGTCAAGGTGAGCGCTTGGCCCCGGCGCTGCAGCAGAGGCAGCGCATCCAGCACAGCGGCAGGGCCCATGGGAACCGTCGGCTGATAGCGGGCTGTGTCTGCAAAGAAAACTGACGCAGGATTTGCTTCATATCCGCCCGCCAGCAATACCTCGCCACTGGGCAGAAGATTGGCGCTACCGTTGTCTCTCCCCACGCTGATTAAATCCCCGTCATTCCAAAAGCCCGTTGCGGGATCGTACAGTTCCGCGATCTTCTGGCTATTGCGCGCTGAATCAGAGCCACCGACGATCAACACCTTGCCGGAGACCAGCAGCGTCCCATGGGCCATGGGAGAACCCATCATGCCGTTACGCGGGTAGTGGAGCGACCCCGTGGCCGTCCAGGTGTTGGCGGCAGGGTCGTAGATCTCTGATTGTCCCGTCGGGCCACCAGTCGTGAATCCCCCCGCCAGCAGCAGGCGTCCGTCGGCCAGCAGATTGAGACTTGCGTAGTGGCGCGGGACCAGCGGCGGCGCGGCGGGTGACCATGTGCCTGTGAGCGGGTCGTAAATTTCCGCGCCAGTGACCTCTCCAGTTCCGTTTTGGAACCCTGACACCACCAACACACGCCCATCGCGCATCAGCGCCGCACCGTGAGAACGTCGCGGCGAAGTCATGCTGCCCGTCAGGGACCATGAGCGGGTTATGGGATCATAGAGTTCCGCTGAACCATCAGTGCTGCCACCGGCCACCAGCACCTTGCCATCGGGCAGCAGCGTCACGGACGGCAGGCTGCGCTGAACCATCTGCATGCCAGCGTTCGACCAAGTGTTGGCCACGGGGTCATACAGACGCGCTTGCCTACTTCCATCGGTGCGAACGAGCACCTGCCCCGTGCCTAACGTCACGGCTTCCGTCACATTGCCTTGGATGCCCATGACGCCCAGGGACGTCCAGGTGCCGCTTGCCCATCGCTCGGCTTCCTGATTAAAGCCAAGTCGGCTGACACCCCCGAACACGCCTACCGAACCATCATCAAGCAACGCACTCCCAAATTGCGATCTTGCGGTCGCCATCGCCGCATCCGGAACCCAGGCGGCGGCCGCACCCGTTTGAAAACCAGCGGCGAGCAGCATCAGTCCTGCTGTTCGCATAAACCGTTTCGCGCGGCTGAAATGGCTTGCTCGCCAGCTCGAATACGCTTTAGACGCCTTAGGCGCTTTAAGCACTTCAGGCACCCCTACGGCCTCCATCATCTGGATTGCATAGTCTCTCAATTGAGTCACCACACGGTTAATTCGCCGTCCGAAAGAGGAGGCAGCTTCCAAGGCCGGAACGGCACTTCTCAGGTGTAAGAATCCTGAGCGTTTCATGGGATGACTCCTCTTGGAAGAATGGTTAAGCCAGAATGAGTACAGGAATGGCGTACCCGCAATTAGTTTGCGGCTGGATACATTCCAAGGTATTCAGAAACAGTTGGCGCGTATTATGGCAATTAATGCTTGAATATCAAACCACACTGGACGGATGAGCCTAGGCGCACAAGCTGCCAGATCGTTTTCACGGTTCGTGATACGCCTAAGAACGTGAGCGAATCAAGTACGAATTTGATTTTGGTTCGCTTAGGGACCCTGTTCAAAACCCATCGTGGATGTGGGCGTTGGCGTCGGGGCTGCAAGGCAATTTCCACAGCCAATAGCCGACGCTATTGACAAGAACATCAACGCCGCAGACCGCCCGAAGCGAACGAACGGGGGGCCGGCCATACGGGGGCCGCTAGGGGTTTTGAACCAAGTCCTCGCGTGTGACTTGGGATCGCCAAGCTCCAACTCGCTACTACAGCTTTTTTAGACGCCCCGAATTGCCAAGCTGGAGCTTGGCGCTCCCAGAGGGATACCGGAACACCTCGCGACTTGGGCGCTTTTCGACTTCAAAGGCGAAAGAGCAGTGTGGCTAATTTGCCCCGACACCGATTGAAAAACCAAATCCAGCCAACAAGTCAATAGACTTGGCGGTTTACGTAGTGAGGCCCAGAGCGGCATCAGCGATGAAAGCCACTCGCACGATTGTTTGCGTTATCGGTACGCGGCCTGAAGCCATCAAGATGGCGCCTATCGTTCATGCGTTGCGCGCCAGCACGTGGGCTCGGTGCGTGGTGGTCATCACGGCGCAGCATCGAGACATGCTGGACCAGATGCTGGAGCGGCTGGACATTCGGCCGGACTTTGATCTTGACCTGATGCACCAAGATCAGACTCCAACAGCACTTCTGGCGCGTATGTTGCCCGCGCTGGAAACAATTTGCCTGGCAGAAAAGCCCGTGGCGGTGCTGGCGCAAGGTGACACGACCACCGTACTGGGTGCAGCGTTGACGGCATTTCATCAACGCATCGCCTTCGGTCATGTAGAGGCCGGCCTTCGCTCTTACGACCTTGAGCACCCGTTCCCCGAAGAAGGCTACAGGCAGATGGTGTCGCGCTTGGCGCAATGGCACTTTGCTCCGACTACCGGCGCGTCAACCGCTCTGCAAGCGGAAGGCATAGCACCTGAACGCATTCATGTCACGGGCAACACGGGGATAGACACCTTGCTTCAGACGGTGAGCAAGCTTGCGCCTGTGGCCCCCAATGCAGAGAAAATAATATTATTAACCGCGCACAGGCGAGAAAATTTTGGACGTCCTATGAAATCCATATTTGAAGGGATATTGCGCATTGCCATCAGAGCCCCTGACGCCAGAATAATCTACCCCGTTCACCCCAACCCCAATGTGCACACTTTGGCGCACACCATGTTGGGCGGGCACCCGCAAATCTCATTAGTGCAGCCTTTGGATTATTTTGAATTTGTCGACTTAATGCGCCGCTGCACTTTAATTCTGACCGACAGCGGCGGAATTCAGGAAGAGGCGCCAGCCCTGGGCAAGCCCGTTCTTGTTCTGCGCCAGACCACTGAGCGCCCTGAGGGCATTGCGGCAGGCGTCAGTCGATTAATAGGTACTGAAGCTGAATCTGTTGAATCGGCTGTTATGTCTCTTTTAGAAAACCCGTCCGATTACCATGTCATGACGGGCAAGAGGGTATCTCCGTACGGCGATGGTTACGCCGCAGACAGAATTATTGATATTATCCGTACATCGGCCATTTAATCGAATTTTGCCACTTAATCACCTCGTACTTGACGTTTCTGATGCCAGCCTGCACCGACTCACACCATAAAAACAAACTTCGGTGAGTCGTCATCATGCGGATTCTGCTGATAGCTTATGAATTTCCCCCGATAATTTCAGGCCAATCCCTGCGCTGGTTTTATCTGGCTAACGAACTTGCCAAACTGGGGGTAGAGGTTCATGTGCTTTGCCCAGACATGCCTGCGCTGCCCCCCTTCAGCGAAGGGCTTCACCCTGGTGTCATTGTCCATAGAACCTGGGCAGGCCCGTACGTGGGGTTTTCACAAAGCATGTATTTGCGCCTGTCCAAGCGTCAGGGCAAGAAAGACGCTCAAGAAGTCGCGACGCCAGTCGATCCGTCTTACAGAAAAACGGCCCTGCTGAACCTGTATCGGTCTGGGCGGCGCTTTCTGGACCAGGTCGTCTTTCCGGATCTCAGAAGTGAGTGGTTTCTCTCTGCTTCCATCCGTTTGACCAGGTTGCTCAAGACACACGCCTATGACGCGGTGGTGGCTTCTCACGAGCCTGGGGTGAGCTTGATGTTGGGGCTGCGCGCTCAACGCATCTCTCGGCTACCATTGATTGCGGACCTGGCCGACCCCATCGTGCCGCCACACGCGCCGCGTTGGCGCCAAAGATTTGACCTTGCCTTTGAGGCCAAAGTGCTCAAGCAGGTGGATGCCGCTGTGGTGACCACTGAGGCGGCGGCAGAGCTTTTCATGCAACGTCAGGGCCTGTGGCACCTGCATGAAAAGTTTGAGTGCATCACACAGGGTTTTCCAGGCAGGGGCGGCCACCGCAAAGAAGCTGCTGCGGCCAAGCTGCCTGAAGGTGCACTGAAGATGGTTTACACCGGGAATTTCTACGAAGATTTCCGTTCGCCTGCAAAGTTGGCCACCGCACTGAGGTCGTTGAAAGATTTGAACATTCAAGTGGACTTCTACGGCAACCACACGGCTTATCACGCATTGTTCGAAGATCTGGAGTGCGCCACGTTTTACGGGGCGGTAGATCACCCTACCTGCCTGGCTGTACAGGGCCACTGCGACGTTCTTCTGAGCCTGGGCAACCGGCAGGCCTTTCAGGTCCCGGGAAAAGTCTATGAATACCTGGGCGCGGGCGTTCCCATACTGCATGTCTGTATGTCGGCCACCGATGAGGCAGGGCAACTGATTTCGGATCTTGGTGCGGGGTGGGCTGTGCCCAATGAGGCAAGCGCACTGGCGCGGGCCATCAGAGAGATCCATAGAACGTGGCAGGCAGGCGATCTGCAGAACTCGCTCTCACGCAACGAAGAGGCGATTCATGAATTCTCCTGGGCCAACAGAGCACAGCGGTACCTGAAAACGATCGTGCGGACAGTGAAGGCCTCCACTGACAAGCTTCCCGCATAAGCGCAAGCCGTGCCGGTGTACCCCTACGAACCAACAGACAAAATGAACCAGAACGAATCTGACACGTCAAGAAATCAAAGACCGTGGCGCGTAGGGATCTTCGGCACTTTTGATGTTCAAAACTATGGTGATCTGCTGTTCCCTATCATTGCGCAGATAGAGCTTTCCAAGCGGCTTGGCACAGTGGAGGTGATTGCTTTTTCCTACAACGCCAAGTCCTTGCAGGAGTGGCCGTACGAAGTCGTCTCTCTCACTGAGCTTCCTCGCAGGGCGCATGAGCTCGACGCCATGCTGATAGGCGGTGGCTTCATCATCCGCTTCGATAAATTCGTGGCACCAGGGTACGGGCCCACTGAGGACTGGATTCAGCACCCCACGGGGTACTGGCTCACCCCTGCTTTGATCGGGGCTCAACTTGGCATTCCGGTCATCTGGAATGCACCTGGCATGCATTGCAATGACTTACCGGCCTGGAGCCATCCATTGCTTTCACTCGCGTTGCAGAACAGCGTTCATATTGCGGTGCGTGATGAACCGACCAAGAAAGCGCTGGACCAATTTGTAGATGATGACCGCGTGAGGCATGTCCCCGACACGGCCTTTGCACTGGGCCGCTACATGCCAAGCCACCCAGCCACAGACCAAGCCAGGCAGTTGCGAGAGCAGCTAGGCTTGAAGAAGCCTTACGTGGTCATTCAGGTCACACAAAACCTGGGAAAGTTGACGGACCACCTCAAACGATTTCGCTCTGAGTTGCCAGACGTGAGCTTGCTTTTGCTGCGCGTTGGCCCCGTATTGCATGACCATGAATCTTTTATTGACAGCGAACTCACGGGCACCTACCGCCTGCCTGACTGGCCCTCTCCGCTGGTAATTGCGGCTCTGATCTCTGAATCTGAGGGCGTGGCGGGTCACAGCTACCACCTGGCCATCACTGCGCTATGTGCAGGCGTGCCGGTATTTACCTCCAGCAATCTGTCCATCGGCAAGTTCACTGCACTTTCAAAGTTCAGTACCGTATACCCCCTGTCTACGCTCGATAGTGATGATCCGCGCTGGCTGGCCGATCGCATCGGGCGCCAAGCCCCTTTGGCTTTGATCGCAGAGGCTGAACGTCAGCTAGAGGTCCATTGGAGCCACGTGGTAGACGCCATTGAGTCCCGGCGCTCGGCCCCAAGGCCTGCCATGAATGCGTTCTGGATGTCGTTGCCTTCGCTTTTAGAGCGAGACGCTGATGAAACCGAACAAGGCCTTGAGGACCATGCGTTGCGCAAGGGGGCAGGATCGGATGCACGCGCTTACGTTTCGCGCGCAGAAGCGACTGCCTTGCGGCAGACCATTGTTCAGCTCGAGCAAGAGCTGAAAATCAGCAAAGAAGTCATTGCCTCACGGGACACGGGCATTGCATGGCTCAAGAGCGAGGTGGGGGCCATCAAGCTGACACTGGAGCAACGCAGAAAGAGCATTCGATTTCTCTTGGTAGACGCGCTGATGTTGCTCGCAGATCGGTCTCCTTTGGCTCGAAAGCTGGGTAACTGGCTGCTACCCAGTCGATTCAAGAACCAGCTGCATTCGGAGTCGCTGAAAAATCAACTGGCGGGCCAATTGCACGCCTTTCAAAAGCGGCAAACAGGCGATCAGTCCTTGTTCCCTGGGGTCTCCAACGGCAAGATGGACATCGTGTGCCTGGCGAACATTGAATGGTCTGCGCGCTACCAGAGGCCGCAACACATGATGTCGCAATTCGCGGCGCAGGGCCACCGGGTGTTCTACATTGCTCGCTCCATCGCCCCCGCGCAAGGCGAGCCGTATGTCATGAAGCAGGTCGCGCCCAATGTGTATGAAATTGGGCTTGGTTTTCATGCCTCCGAAGACTTCTACGCGCGCACGATGTCTCACGACAATCTGCTGGCAGCTCAAGCTTCTTTCTCACGGCTGGCGGTGGACGCCAACATCAGAGAAGCGCTGGTGGTGGTCCACCTGGCTTACTGGACCACTTGGGCCATCGAGCTTCAGAAAAGTCGAGCCTGGCGGCTTCAATACGATTGCATGGATGAATGGGCGGATTTTCCGGACATCGGCCAGCCGCTGATTGAAGAGGAAGAAACTTTGGTTCAAAAGGCCGACCTGGTGACCGTCACCGCCTCTTTGCTGGAAGAAAAATGGAAGGCCAAGAATTCAAACTGCGTCTTGGTGAGAAACGGTGTGGAGTTCGAATTTTTCTCCTCCAACTGCGTGAA
This sequence comes from Comamonadaceae bacterium, assembly GCA_015999985.1. GTDB lineage: Bacteria > Pseudomonadota > Gammaproteobacteria > Burkholderiales > Burkholderiaceae_C > Ottowia. Next base: position 58,641 of record JAECRA010000017.1, on the reverse strand, counting down.
GAATGAACTGCTCGCACACCTGAAGAAACCTGTCATCGGTTTCTACGGTGCCTTGGCCCCGTGGGTGGATTTTTCTCTGCTGCATTACTTGGCAGCCCATAGACCCAACTGGAACTTTGTGTTGGTTGGAGACTGCTTTGTCAAAGATCTGGCCGGCATCGATCGCCTGCCCAATGTGCACCTGACGGGGCGCAAAACCTATGAAGACATGCCGCGCTATCTGTACGGCTTTGATGTCTGCCTTATTCCGTTCAAGTTGAACAAGGTGACGCACGCCGTGGACCCGGTCAAGTTCTATGAGTACATCAGCGCGGGCAAACCTGTGGTCAGCGTGCCCCTGCAAGAAATGGCCATCTATGGAGACTATGTTTATTTTGCGAAGGAGTACGAAGACTTTCTTTACAAGGTAGAGGCAGCGCTGGTAGAAGATGATCCTGACCTGAAGAACCGACGCATTCAGTTGGCTAAAGACAATGACTGGCACCATCGCTACCTGGCCAACGACCAGGCGCTGCAAGCCTTGTATGCCAAGTGTTCCATCGTGGTCATCAGCTACAACAACTCTGATCTGACGCGCCAATGCATTGAGAGCATTGTGGCGCGCACCACGTACCCCAACTACGAAGTGATCGTGGTGGACAACGCCTCTCAGGATGGTACGCGCGACATGTTGCGTGCCCTGCAGCGCCAGATCCGCCAGCTGAAACTCATCATTAACGACACCAACCGGGGGTTTGCTGCAGCCAACAATCAAGGGATTGCGCAGGCTGAAGGTGAGTATGTCGTGCTTCTCAATAACGATACCGTGGTGACCAACGACTGGCTCGAAGCCCTGTTGCGGCACTTGAAGAACCCGCAGATCGGGCTGGTGGGGCCGGTGACCAACTCCATAGGCAATGAGGCCAAGATCGCCGTCGACTACAACGACCTGGCTGACATGCATGAGTTTGCGGCCCGTCATACCATTGAGAACGCGGGGCGCCATTTCGACATTTCAGTACTGGCCATGTTCTGCGTCGCCATGCGGCGTGAGGTGTTCAACGAGATTGGTGCGCTTGACGAAGCCTTTGGTGTCGGCATGTTTGAAGATGACGACTACTGCCGCAGACTCCACAGTGCCGGGTATCGAACGGTCTGCGCAGAGGATTCCTTTGTGCACCACTATGGGCAAGCGTCGTTCAAGAAGCTGATTGACTCGGGTGAATACCAGGCCATCTGGGATCGCAATCAAGCGTATTTCGAACGCAAGTGGGGTGCGTGGACGCCGCACACCAACACCCGCACAGAAAAGAGGCCCTCATGAGCACTGACGAAGAGATCACCGCAGCGCATTGGTCTAAGAATGTCGCGAGCTCGGACGCGTTTTCACCTCAGATGTACTGGCTGGCGATACCCGCCGTTCAAAAGCGCTTTCAACGCAAGGCGTGTGCAGGCACCCCTCATGGATGGTGGGGCACCTATTGCATGAAGGAATTCTTTGACCGACCTACCTCCACTGCAAAAATGTTGAGCATTGGTTGCGGTAGCGGTTCACTTGAGCGCGAGTTGTTTCGACAAGACGCGTTCGGTCAGTTTGATGCCATGGACCTCGCACCTGGTGCCATCGACATCGCTCGGGCCGAGGCTCATGCCATGGGGGCGCACAACATCAACTACCTGGTCCAGGATGTTCAGAAAACACCGCTGGGCCACGGGCTATATGACGCCGTCTGGTTCAATGGGTCATTGCACCACATCAAGCAACTGGAGCTGGTTTGTCAATCCGTGCGCACCGCCCTCAAGCCCGGTGGCTGGGTATTTTTCAATGAATACGTGGGTGCAAATCATTTTGCGTTCAGCGCGCGTCAACGCCAAGTTCTGGCAAGCGCATTTGAACTCTTGCCGCCAGAGTATCGGCGGTCGTTTCAGGTGGAGCACTTTGGCAAGGTACAGCACGTCGTTCCGCTTCCAGAGCCGGCCGAAGTGGTCAAGGTGGACCCATCAGAAGCCATAAGGTCGCAGGACATACGAAGAGTGTTGTCCGAACACTTTGTTGAATGTGCCTTCAACCCCTGTGGGGGCAACATCTTGCAGTTTGCCTTGCACGGCATTGCAGGCAACTTTGTAGAGAGCGACCCCCGCTCCATGGCTTTGCTTGAAATGCTTTTTCAGATTGAAGACACACTGATCTCCAATCGCTTTCTTGAGTCTGATTTTGCCGTTGGCGTCTTCAAGGCCGCCTGAAGCCAAGAGATTAATCGCCGGAGGGTGGCAACTTGGTGTTCAGCTCAATGCCCAGATCTACGATGCCCAGAAATGACTGATCACGGCCCGCCACAGTATCAAAGCTCAGCAGGCCCACCTGTTTGTCAATCAACAGCGAAGTCTCTTCACTGTGCCCGTTCATCAGTTTGAGGGTGATGTGATACCTACCAGGGGCCAGCTTGGCAGGAAAACGAAAGCTCAGCTTGCTTGAAAACCATTCGCTGTCTGTTTGAGCGGGGGTGATCTGAAAGTTCTTGCCGCCCACGACCAGTAGCCGCGCTTCTTGCACGGTCAGACTGACATTGGGCAGATGAATGGATTGATGAAGCCGACAGCTTATTTCAACTTCAACCATCTCACCAAACACAAATGACGAGTAATGACTACCCGTGTTGGTGAAGCAGGCCGCGGTGATCTCACCTTCTGTGGTGCCGAACGCGATGCGGGCGTCATTCACGCTTTTCTTCAAGGCCACGGGTATGGCTCCGCCACTGGCCCACTGACGCTGCTCGTCTCGCATATCAAGCAGGTACATCTCTGCCATTTCTTCGGGCGAGCCTGACGCCTTCAATTTTCCTTCGCTAAGGTACAGCGCCTTCTTGCAAAACCTTTTGACCATGCTCATGTCGTGAGACACAAACAGCAGGGTTGTCCCCTGCTGGGCCAAGGCTTCAAGCCGTGCCAGGCATTTGAATTGAAAAGACGCGTCCCCCACCGCAAGTGCTTCATCAATGATCAGAATGTCTGGCTCAACACACACAGACACCGAAAAAGCCAACCTGACCAGCATGCCGCTTGAATAGGTTTTGGTGGGTTGGTCCATGAACTCACCGATGTTGGCAAAACTGGCGATCTCATCAAAGCGAGCATCCATGTCTGCTCTGCTCATCCCCAGCAAGGCGCCGTTGAGATACACATTTTCCCGGCCTGTGAATTCGGGATTGAAGCCGGACCCCAGTTCCAGTAGCGCGGCCACTTTACCCCTGGCCACGATCTCGCCGGAAGTGGCATTGAGCGTGCCGCAGATCAGTTGCAACAGAGTCGACTTACCGCTTCCGTTGCGGCCGATGATTCCTACAGCGTCGCCCCTGATTACTTCAAAGGACACATCCTTCAACGCCCAAAACTCACGAAATCGACGTTGCCCCCCGAAGGGCAGCATCTGCATGAAGCGGTCCTGCGGGGTATCAAACACCCGATAGCATTTGTTCAAGGCCGTGACTTCAATGGCCATATCAGAGGACATCGGCAAACCCTTCGCGGCTCTTCTGGAAGAAGCAAAGTCCTACAAAGGCAAATATGCCGGTCGCCACAATCTCTGCGAACAAAGGCATGAGTTCCGGCACCTGTCCCCAATAGAGTACGAGCCGTGCGTTTTCAATGACGGAAGCCAGCGGATTGAGCCCAATCACCCCTCTCAATTGAGCGGGCAAAGCGCTGATGGGGTAGAAGATTGGAGTCAGGAACATCAAAGGCAAGAGCAGTGAGCCGATGATGTGGCCCATGTCCCGAAAATACACGCCGACGGCACTGAAGATCCAGGAAAGGCCCATGGTGAGAAGTAAGAGCGGCGCCATCACCAGCGGATACAAGACCGCCGTCCAATGAGGCAGCCCCACCACCAAAGCGTAGAACACAAGCAGCACCATCAAGCTGACCAGTGCGTGGAATGCAGCGACGCCCAGACTCACCCACGGCAAGATCTCCAGGGGGAACACGATTTTTTTGACGTAGTTAACGTTGGATGTAATCAGCAGCGGTGCGCGGGTCACACACTCCGAGAAAAATCCGAACACGGTCATGCCGATGAATATCAGAACGGCAAACTCAACGGATGTGCCGTCACCACCCGTCCACTTGACTGAGAACACGTTCTTGAAGACAAGGGTATAGACCGCCAGCGTAAACAAAGGGGTGATGACTGACCACGCCCACCCTATGACCGAGCTTCTGTAGCGCGAGCCTATCTCACGCAGAACAAGAGCCCATATCAACGATCTGTGTTGCCAGGGAATCAACCGCAGGGCGGCTCCTTCAAACAATTGCCTGGACATAGGTTTTTAATGGTACCGAGTGGTCGTCCAGATTTTTATATTGGATGGTGCGGCTACTCAGCCAGGCACCTAAACGCCAGGAAGCAGATCACCTCAAGCAGAAATATAGTCGTGCAGTTCCAGTTCGGATCCTGGTGGCCACATTGAACTTAAAGACCCAGGCAGATAGAACGTGACCGTCACACTGCGGCGCGATTCGCGCACCTTGCCGGTGACCTTGGTCACCTCATGCCAAGATGCATCTGACCGGACAAAAGCCACTGAGTTGCCGACCATGGGGTTGACCAAGGCTGCAACATCTTTGGCGTCTGATGAGTTCAATATGGCAAGACACCCACCATCTGTGGGAAGCCAGCGTTCATTGAAATAGAAGACGTGCGTGATCTTTTTTTCTGGCAGATCACGATGGGGACCGAGCAGCGCGCCAGACCCATAGTGGTACAAATTGGCTTCCATGGGGAAATCTGACAGGTCCATGCCTGTCAGCTCGGACATGGCTTTTCGATAATCATCAGAAATCAAGTCTTGCGCAAACTGCCGCCAAGCAGGGGACAGATATTCCGGGCGCGAGACAGTTTGCTCACCCATTGGTACAAGCGACCGGGCATCGTACCGATAATCTTTTTCTCCCCCGTAAGCCTCAATCGTTCTGAAGTGATCGAGCGGGTAAGTCTGCGCTAGAGAAGCACAATCCTGCGGCGAATACAGGCCAGATATTTCCGTCCAAAGGAAGGGGCTGGTTTTCAATCGACTCGTCGATATTTTAGAAAAGCTGAGCATCGCGCTGAATGAAGGAAAAATCTGAATCGGACGATTGAAGTCATTATCAGTGTTTTGAGTGCAGGCGGCCTGAGCTTCTTGCGGTGAGTACGTCCTGGTCTAGGAAGCCACTGCAAAACCGCTCCGGCCCCCAATCCCTGTGCTCGGGTTAGCGGGGCCGCTTTCTGACAAAACGCTGCTCAAGCACTTCTTTCCCCCACTGATCACCGGCCTGCTCTTGGGCACAATCGAAGCCTAGAGATTCGTATAAATGACGGGCAGCATTCAGTCCGCTGAAGGTCCAGAGGTGGGTCTCTGCAAAACCTTGCTGATCTGCAAAATTGAGCGCTGCAGAAAGCAGCTTTCGACCGGCGCCGCTGCCGCGCACGCTGTCGTCGACGATGAACCAGCGCAAGTGGGCGATATCGGGGCCTAAATCTTCACCATCCATGGCCACTGAGCCGATGATCTCGCCGCCATGCATGGCGGCCCAGATCATGTTTTGGGGCTTGTCCAAACGATTGGAAAACTCGGCCAAGCCTGCGGCCACTACCGATTCAAAGCGTTGGCCGAAGCCGGATTCTCGGGCGTAGTAAAGCGCATGCATCTGTGTGACGCGGGAAATCAGGCCTAGCTGGTAGCCGGGTATCAATTCCACTGCGGGCTTGTCTGGGCTGCTGGATTGAGCAGCAAGTGCTCGGCTGTACAGGTGCAAGCCTTGGGAGACGACACGATCTTGACCGGGCTGAAGGTGTTCCAGGGCTTTTTCTACCTGCGCGCGGGCATGGGCATGGATGGAGGCTACGCGCATCTGGCCGATGGAGGTGAGTGACAGGAGTTTGAGCCGGTTATCTTGGGTGTCGGTCGACTCGACAACGTCGCCCGATGTCACCAGTTTGCGCAGCAAGCGGCTAACGCTGGACTTTTCCAGTCGCAGGCGCGCTCCCAGGTCTTTGGCGCTGACCGGGCCGCCATCAATTTCTATGAGGGCGTGGACGGCGGAAGGGGAAAGGCTTTCGCCAGCAAAGCGGCTGCCCATGAAGCCCCAGTCGCGGGCCAAGGAGCGCGAGGATGCTCGGATGGCTTCTATGCGCGAGGGTTCGGATTTCATGGGTGATCCTCCGGGATGGCTGAGTTATTGAGGTGGTGTGGGGCGGGGGTGAAAGCTTCGACAGGCCTGTCCTGAGATCCGTCGAAAGGTTCAGCCCGAACAGCTTGGGCGACTCGAATGGCTACGACGAATTCGGAGAAAGTGACTGAGCACTACCCTGTCAAACCATCGGCTACCTCATACATGGAAACAGTTGCATGATACAACTTTCTTAGATTCCGTCCACGGATAGGGGGCAGCGGTGGTTGTCGAGTCGGGGAATCGGGGCGATGGAGAGAACACCGGAGCACTGGGCAGCGAAGTTTCTGTCTGGCCTGGCATAGGCGCTGGCTGTAGACGCCGAAGATGCCGAAGATGCCGAGCGAGAGCTCGGCGGTCCCAGGGGGATACCAAGGCATCTGGCGACTTGGGCGCTTTGAACTGCTCAGCATCGGCTCGGGATGCACACTTTTGCGAGTGGCTGTTCTCCTGGGAACGCTCAGCTCCAGCTTGGCAATTCTGCTTTCGTAGATGCCTCGAATTGCCAAGCTGGAGCTTGGCGCTCCCAGGGGATACCGAACTCCGGAGAAGTTAAAAGGGCAGAGTTATGGCGCTTCAGCGCCACTGTTAAGACCGCTTAGCTTGAGGGCTTTTGCTGCGCCGCGGCGCGAAGCTTGTCTTTCTTGCTGGGGCGCTTGCCTTTGATGCCACCGTTGTCTTGTGCGACCAGCTTTGCGGGAGTGGCTGGCTCGGCGGTTTCCTTGGGCTCGAAGCCAGGCACTTGTTCCCTTGGCAGGCTCAGGCCCTGGCGCTTTTCGATCAGGCTGAAATGCGCTTCGGTGCTGGCACTGACAAAGCTGATGGCCAATCCGCTCAGACCGGCCCGACCGGTTCGGCCAATGCGGTGGACGTGGTCCACGGGAGAGCGCGCCAAGTCATAGTTCACCACCACGGGTAATTGGTCGATATGCAGGCCGCGCGCGGCCAGATCGGTGGTGATCAACACGTCCCAACGGGAATCTTTGAACTCGTCCAGCACCTGCTTGCGCGCGCCCTGGCTCAGGCCCCCATGAAAGGCGGTGGCGAACAAGCCGTCACGGTGCAGCTTGCTGGCCAGATGTTCGGCGGTGTACTGACTGCCTACAAAGACCAGTACCCGCTCGCCGGGGTGTTCTTTGATCAGGTGGCGAAGCAACTGCGTGCGGCGCGGCTCGTCGACATGGATCACGCGCTGCGTCACGGCAGGCGCGCTCTCAGGTTCGGCGGGCACGTCAATGCGCACCGGCTCGTGCAGCAGGCCCTGGGCCAAGGCCTGCACGCTGGGCGGAAACGTGGCAGAGAAGAACAGGTTCTGCCGACGCGCGGGCAGCAGGGCCAGCACGCGATTGAGCTCCTCGGCAAACCCTAAGTCCAGTAGCCTGTCCGCCTCGTCCAGCACCAACTGCTCCACACCAGACAGGCGCAGCGCATTTTGATCCACCAGATCAAGCAGGCGCCCGGGTGTGGCCACCACGATGTCAGCAGCGCCTCGCAGAGCCATCATCTGCGGATTGATGGACACGCCGCCAAAGACCACGACCGTCTTCGGGCGCGGTTGCAGGTGCTCACCCAAGCTTCTCAGTACTTCGCCCACCTGCGCAGCGAGCTCACGCGTAGGCACCAATACCAGGGCGCGAACCCGGCGTGGAGAAGGGGCACCGGCTTTCTGCAAATGTTGCAGCAGGGGCAGGGCGAAGGCCACGGTTTTACCCGAGCCGGTTTGCGCCGTGGCGAGCAAATCCGCCCCGCCGAGCGCCGGGGGAATGGCCTGAGATTGGACGGGAGTAGGCTGAGTAAAGCCCAGCGCGCTGGTGGCGCTGGCGAGTTCGGGCGAGAGACCCAGGGAGGTAAATGGCATGCGGGTGATAAAAATCTGGCAAAGAGCCGTGTCCCCAGTGTATGCGGGCGATAGGATATGCGCCCATGAAAAGCAAATCACTCTCTGGCGGCGGTCTGGTGTATTCCACTGAAACCGGCCGCATGTGCCCAGGGTGCCGCCAGCCTATAGCGCAATGCACCTGCAAATCCGCCAGCGCCGTGCCGTTGGGCGACGGCATCGTGCGGGTCTCACGCGAGACCAAAGGCCGGGGCGGTAAGGCGGTCACGCTGGTCAAAGGAGTGGCGCTGGATTCCGTGGCGTTGGCAGTCTTGGGTAAGCAACTGAGGGCGGCCTGTGGATCGGGCGGTACGGTCAAGGATGGTGTGATTGAGGTGCAGGGGGATCATGTGGAACGGGTGATGGCGGCGCTGCAGACCCAGGGGCATCGCGTGAAACGGGCTGGGGGCTGAGCGACGGCTGCAGGGCTGGCGCACGACTCAAGGCGGAAATCAACGAACCTGGGCGCTCAACGGAGTCCGACTATTCTTGAAACGCCGTCTACCCTCACCCCATCCCTCTCCCGCATGCGGGCGCCCGGCCAGGGGAGAGGGGGCGAAGTCAGAAGACCGCGGAATCCAGGGGACAGCGGTCCCTTGAGTGCTCTACCCTATACGCTTCCATACACGCTCCAACACCTTGCGGCCGTTGTTGCGCAGTCGGTAGGCCACGATGTCCACTTCAGTGCCCCACTGATCATCCGCTGCCAGAACCAGGTCAGGAAAACGCCCGCATTCCAGACTGCTGTCTGGCAACCAAGCCACGCCCAGCCCCTTGTGCGCCATGTTGGCCAGCACGTCCGTCATGGCGGACTCGACCATGGTGGTGCTGTGCAAGGCTTGCGGAGCATTTTCAATGGCTGAATCGACCACCTTGGAGAAGTAGACCGTGGGCGCATACATCAGCAGTGGCACCTTCTGCTGCGCCGTACCCGGCAAGGTAAATCTGGCGCTGCGGCCTTGGGGTGTTTCATCGGCCACAGAGTAGGGGCGTACTTTCTCCTTGCCCAGAACGATTTTCTCGTGGCGGCTCATGTCAGGCGCGATAGGGTTGGCGGCGTGCTGGTAGCAGATCACCATGTCTACGCTGCCCTCGGAGAGAGATTGCATGGTGTCCAGCACATGGCCGGTGCCGATGCTGGCAGCCACCTCCAGGCCCTGGCTCCAGTCGCTCCACCATTGCGCCAGGCGCGTGGCGGCCAAGGCAAAAGGCAGCGCTATGCGCAAAATGTGCCCCTCTTGCTCACCCGCGGTTTCGGCCTTGACGTCAGAGATCTGACCGAGAAGCGCTATGGCGGCAGGCCTGAAACGCTCACCAGCCTCTGTAATGCGCATGGGGAAACAGGAGCGGTCTACCAGCGTAGCCCCCAACCATTGTTCCAAAGCCTGAATGCGGCGGCTGAATGCGGCCTGGGAAACATTGCGCAGCTCCGCCGCACGCGTGAAATTGCGCACTTCGGTCAAGGTCACGAAGTCTTGTATCCAGCGAGTTTCCATAGTCCTTTAACTCTGCGCATCACGCTATCACCCCACATGTTAGGCGAGTGTCTGGGAATTTACACGGGACGTGATTCGTTTTACGCATGGGCCCTGCGTGCAACGGATGGCGCCATTTGCGAAAGCGGCATTGGACGCCAGGGCGGAAGTTTTCAATACTTTTCCCATCAGCAACTGATTCCCGAAAAGATTATGAACACCCATCTGCGCGAAGCCGCCAAGGAATTCATGGTTCGCTACGGCGGCGATACTTTCCCCAGCCTGTTCAGGAGCGCCAGGGGCTCCATCGTCATAGACGACACCGGGCGTGAGATTCTGGATTTCACTTCCGGCCAGATGTGCGCCACCATAGGCCACAACCACCCGGCCATTGTGCAAGCGGTGCATGAAGCCGGTGAAAAGGCCTATCACATGTTCAGCGGCATGATCCCTGAAGTGGTGGCCCAACTGGCCGAGACCATGGCCAAGGACTGGATGCCCAAGGGCTTGTCCAAATCGATCTTCATCAACACCGGCTCGGAGAGCAATGAAGTGGCCATGCGCATGGCCAAGATGTTCACGGATGGCTATGAGATCCTGGCTGTCGGTGGCTCATGGCATGGCGTGACCGGTGGGGCTTCGGCTGCATCGTTTGCCAGTGACCGCAAAGGCTATGGCGTGCACGTGCCTGGCGTCTTCGTGATGCCCGAACCCAACTTGTACCGCCCCTACATCCAGGGCCTGGATGGAGAAGCTTCTGCCCTGGCTTGTCTGGAGATGGGCCTGAAGATGTATGACATGGCTTCCACGGGACGCCGAGCCGCCATCATTGTGGAGCCCATCATCAGCGCGGGTGGTGTGCTAGTGCCGCCCAAGTCTTATATGAAGGCCCTGCGTGAGGCAGCAGATGAGCGCAACATGCTGCTGATTTTTGATGAGGCTCAAACAGCCTTTGGTCGCATAGGGCATCGGCACGCGGCAGACTTTTTTGGCGTGACGCCAGACATCATGTCGGTCTCCAAGACCATGGGTGGCGGCTTACCTTTGGCCGCGGTGGCCACCACGCCGCAGATTGAAGAAAGCATTCACTCCAAGGGCTTTACCTTCTACACCAGCCACGTGTCCGACCCCTTGCCCGCCACCGTAGGCTTGGCGGTACTGCGCACGATCCAGGAAGAACACCTGATAGAGCGCGCGCAGACGATGGGCGGATACCTGAGAAGGCGGCTTGAGGAACTGCAGTCGCGCTATGAGGCCATTGGCGACGTACGCGGCGAAGGCATGCTGTTGGGTGTGGAGCTGGTCAAGAGCCGGGATACACGCGAGCCGTTCCACGCACTGGGCGCCCTGACGACACAGCGTTGCTATGAGATGGGCCTCAGCATGAACATCCGTCGCCGGCCAGAGCGCGGATCGGTCTGGCGCATAGCCCCTCCGCTGACGACCACGCAGTCTGAGATCGACCGCGGTGTGGACATTCTGGATGAGGCTTTGAGAGTCAGCCTGGATGAGATTGCTCGCACCAAGCTCGTAGCCGCATAAGTCCACACCGTTGCCACCACTCCCCATGTTTGTATAGGAGCGAACCATGAAGATTCACCAAATTGCTTTAGGCGTCATGGCCTGCATGATCTCCACCATCAGTGCACATGCGCAAGACGCAGGCACCATGGCCAAAGTCAACTCTTCTGGGACCATCGTTCTGGGCGTCAGGGACTCATCCGCCCCGCTGTCCTACACCTTGGGGGGCAGCAAGTTTCTGGGCTACCACATTGAGCTTTGCGAGAACATCGTCAACGCCCTCTTCCCTAAGGCCAATATCCGCTACCAGGTCGTCACGTCTCAAAACCGGATGCCACTACTGCAGAACGGCACGATTGACCTGGAATGCGGCTCCACCAGCAACACCGCGGTACGCAAAGAACAGGTTGACTTTGCCAACACCACGTACATCACAGAGGCGCGCTATGCCGTCAAGACAAGCTCCGGCATCACGCGCACAGAGGACCTGGCAGGCAAGACCATCGTGACCACCACGGGCACCACTCTGGTGCCGCGCCTTCGAAAGCTGGAAAAAGACGGGTTGAAGTTCTACTTGGTCCTCGCCAAGGACCACGCTGAAAGCATGCTTCTGGTGGACCAGGGAAGGGCCGATGCCTTCGCTATGGACGACAACACACTGGCCGGGAACATCGCCAATCTCAAGAACCCGCGGGACTACAAGATCGTGGGCACACCACTGGGCAAGGAGCCCATTGCCTTGATGCTTCGACGAAACGACCATGCATTCAAGCAGGCTGTGGATGGTCAGATTCAGAAGCTCATCGCTTCAGGCGAGCTGCGCAAGATGTTTGACAAGTGGTTCATGAGTCCCATTCCACCATCCAATACTTCACTCAACTTGCCGTTTCCGCCCTCGTTGCAAGCTGCATTTCAAGCGCCGAACAACGATCCGGCTGAGACGTATGAGAAATAGTGTTTCTTGAACCTTCGCCTTCAAAGGCTCGCACGATCGAGCACCAAGACTCAGTGGGACGCCGAAAGTAAAAGCCCCACACGGGCGGGCAATCACCATTCGTTCAGCACCGCCGCCAATTGCTCCACTGACTTCAATGCTTGCTGCTCGGTGGTGAAGCCGGAGAATCCCATGAGCAACCCACCTTGCCGCGACTTTCGCATGCGCCAGTTGCTCAAGGCTTCAACGGCCAGACCTTGAGCCTGGGCCGCGTTGGCCAAGACCTTGTCTTGTTGTGAAGTGTTCAGATGGGCCAGCACATGAATGCCGCCAGCTTGGGGTTGAACGTGCAGGCGGGAGCCAAATGTCTGCGAGAGCGCGTCAACGAGAAACCCACGCCGGGTGGCATACAGTGACCTCATCTTGCGCAGATGGCGGGCAAAGTGGCCTTGTTCCATGAAGTCGGCCACAGTGGCCTGCGACAAGATGGAGCCCAGGCCGCCCACGTGATTCGCCGCGTCCCTGAATTTTTCAATCAGCGTTTCAGGCACCACCAGATAGGCCAGGCGCAAGCCTGGATACAGCACCTTGCTGAAGGTGCCGGTATAGAGCACGCGCCCGTCTCGATCGAGGCTTTTCAGCGCGGGAAGCGGTCTGCCGTGGTAGCGGAATTCGCTGTCGTAGTCATCCTCAATGATCCAGGCCTGACGCTGACTGGCCCATTCCAGCAATTGCAGACGCCGGGGCAGTGACATCGCCATGCCCATGGGACTCTGGTGAGTAGGCGTGACCACGGCGAAACGCGCATGGGGCGCCCGCTGCAAACCGACCTCCACTTCAAGGCCCTCCGCATCTACGGGCACTGGCTCAAGGCGCATTCCCGCGCGCTCCAGAAACTGGCGGGCAAATAAGTAGCCGGGGTCTTCATACCATCCGGTATCGCCGGGTGTCAGCAGCGAACGGCTAACCAGATCCAGGCCGCTGCGGTAGCCCGCGGTCACAAACACCTGCTCCTGCGTGCAGGCAATGCCGCGTGAAATACCCAGATAGGCGGCAATAGCGCGGCGCAGCGGCTCGTACCCTGTTGGATCGGGGTACGCCATGGATGCCGGATGCAGCGCGCGCACGTTGCGGCCTTCAAGGCGTGCCCAAGTCTTTCGGGGAAATGCATCCAGCGCCGGCAACCCAAGCTGGAAAGGGCGGATGGCGCCGGTAATGGACTGAGAGCCTGGAGAGGTTCGGGCCAGCGGTTTGGATACAGCCGGGTGGTCGGACTCGCCCCGAGTCTCCAGCCGTGGAGAGACGATGGTGCCCGCAGGGCCCCGGGTGAGGAAATAGCCTTCACTGCCCAGCATCTGATAGGCCGTTTCAACGGTGCCCCGTGCCAGGTTCAGCTCACTGGCCAGGCTTCGCACAGAAGGCACTCGGTCGCCTGGTTGCAGCTTTCCGGTCGTGATCGCATCTCGGAAACGTGCATACAGCTGCAGATAGATAGGCGCGTCGTGTTCCCTGCTGAGCTTTAGCTGATGCATATCCATTGTCTATGTCCCACTCATTTATTCAATTCTTGCACCTTTCGCCTAGGCCATGATTTTCCTAAAGTCATACTCTAACTGCAAGGAATTCGGTATGGGCACTTTTCGATTGAGCCTCATTGACACCGAGCAGGACTATGTGGCCTGCTTCAACGTCATGCATGAGTTGCGACCCCACTTGCGCGATGCGGCCTCATTTGCTGCACAGGCGCGTCGGCAGGCCGAACAGGGCTACCGCTTGCTGGCCGCATGGCAGGGCCATCAAGTCATGGGGGTAGCGGGCTACCGCATCCAGGAGAACCTGATCTACGGACGGTTCCTGTATGTCGATGACCTGGTGGCGACTGCTGCTGCGCGCAGCCAGGGGCTGGGCGGCGTGCTGATTGAGGCGCTGCGCGAGACGGCGCGGCAGCAGGATTGCGCTCATTTTGTGCTCGACACAGGGCTTGGAAACGCCCTGGCGCAGCGCTTTTATTTCCGCCAAGGTTTGCTATCCAAAGGAATGCATTTCACTCAGGCTCTTTAAGGATCAAAGGTCCATGAATCACACTTTCTTTCTTGAATGCAGCCCTGCAGGCAGCCAGTCGATGGGGGCGCAGTTGGTGGCGGAGGCTTTGCGCGACGGGCAATCTCGCTCACACGGCATGCGCATGACCACGCGCAGTCTTGTCGCGCAGCCGCTTGCACCCGTGTCTGCTCAGTACGCGAAGGCCATCACATCTTTAGCGCACGTCGATGATCCCGCTTTGGCACTTTCTGAACAGCTCATTGGTGAACTGGAAGCTTCTGACAGCCTTCTGATCAGCACGCCCATGCACAACTTCACTGTACCGGCCACACTGAAGCTGTGGATCGATCATGTACTGCGCAGCCATCGCAGTTTCACGATCACGCCAGAAGGCAAGGTCGGTCTGCTGCGTGATCGCCCGACCTTGGTGCTGGTGCGTTCGGGGAGTGCATGCGTTGGCGACATGGCCAGGCAGCCTGACTTTCTGACACCTTACCTGCGCCACGCTCTGTCCACACTGGGTCTGCACCAGGTTCGCTTTCTTTACCTGGCAGGCCCGTCTCCAACCATAGAGACGCTGGCCCACACCCGCCAGGCGCTGACTTCATTTCTCTTTCCTTCACTTCAACCGGAAATATCTCGTGAGCACACTTCGATTGCCCTACCAAACCCTGTCGTCTGATGCGTACCAAGGCCTGGGCCTGACCAAGAAAGCTCTGGACAAAAGCAGCTTGGGGAAACAACTGATCGAGCTGGTCTACCTGCGGGTTTCCCAGATCAATGGCTGCGCCTTCTGCCTGGAAATGCACGCAGCGGCTCTGCGCGCGGGCGGTGTGCCGAACGCCAAGCTCGATAGCCTGGCAGGCTGGCGCGTAAGCGCCTTATTCAACGAACGTGAAAGAGCGGCGCTGGCCTGGACAGAATCGCTGGTGGCTGTGGCGACTACCCACGCGCCTGATGAGGATTTCGAACCGCTCAAAGCGCATTTCAGCGATGCGGAAATCTCGGACCTGAGCTTTGCCGTTGCACTGATGAGTGCGTTCAATCGTTTGGCGATTGGCATGCGTCAGTGAGGCCCGGGAAAAGCTGGCTCTTTTGCTATCAGTGATGGCCATCTTGGCCATTGCAGGAAAGCTGTGCCCATGCTGAGGGCGCTTTTTCTTCAGGGCTGATACGAGCTCTGTGCTCTGTTTAGACGCTAAGTGGCATCTTGCGCCGCCTGCAAAGCCAGAGGGATGTAGTCGGCCAGGTGGGTCGTCTCGATATCGGTGAGAGTCTTCAGCTTGATATGTCGGCGCAGCTTGCCACCGCCTTGCAGATGGCCCCACGTGTCGGTGATCGAGGCACCTCTGGAGAACTCGACCGACACGTGATCCTTGTATGCGAACACGCCACCGAACTGAACTCCTGACGCGAACAGGATGCCTCCGTACTTGACCTCTTCTGAGAGAGGCTTCGCAAGTTTCTTCATCAAGGAACGGACCGCTTGGACAGTGGCGTGGCGATCTTCGCTAAGGAAGCGGATATCTTCGAGAAGAGCTTCTACAGACTTGGGTTGCATTTTGGGGTTGGGTTGGAGTTCGGTTCTGGAGGAATTTTCGTTCGCTGCGTTAGATGGTATTGCCTGGGAGCGCCAAGCTCCGCCTTGGCACTACCGCTTGTACGGACACCCCAAATTGCCAAGCTGGAGCTTGGCGCTCCCAGGGAACAGCCGGATCCGCACACGATCGCACTACTGTGCGGGACTTCTCCACCTGGTCGACGTCGGGATTCATCGTATTCGGAACCTCTTTTGACTTCTTTCCCGGATGACGGCAGAAGGATCCAACCACGTGTGGGACAAAGACGTGGAAGGAGAAGCCTCTCAAGGACTGTTCGCGCACACGCGCAATGCTTCAATGTCGCCAGCCACGATCTTGTCCAAGTGCTTGGTGACCTTGTCGATAGGCCAGTCCCACCAGGCGATCTCATGGAGGCTGGCCGCATCTTCTGGCGCAAAGCGCTGCTTGATGGGCTTGGCCGGGTTTCCGCCCACGATGGTGTACGGGGGCACATCAGACACCACCACCGAACGTGAAGACACGATGGCGCCGTTCCCGATTTTGACCCCGGGCATGATGAGCGCTTCATAGCCGATCCAGACGTCATGGCCGATGACAGTGTCACCCTTGAAAGGCAAATCCTCGGCAGACGGCATGACCTTCTCCCAGCCGCTTCCGAAAATCTGAAACGGATAGGTGGAGATGCCAGACATCTTGTGATTGGCGCCGTTCATGATGAACTTGACGCCACGTGCAATGGCGCAGAACTTACCAATGATCAGCTTGTCGCCAATGAACGGGAAGTGATAGAGAACGTTGCGCTCGAAGTTCTCTGAATCTTCAGGATCGTCATAGTAGGTGTAGTCGCCAATGACGATGTTCGGGTTTTGCACGGTGTTCTTGATGAAGCACACCTGCGGAAACCCCGGCATAGGGTGTTTGTTTTTTGGATCGGGGCCGTGCATGTTTGGGATAGCGATTGATTTGGCTCTGTGATGGATTGTCCGTTCACGCTGA
The DNA here is from genome assembly GCA_015999985.1 of Comamonadaceae bacterium. Taxonomy (GTDB): domain Bacteria; phylum Pseudomonadota; class Gammaproteobacteria; order Burkholderiales; family Burkholderiaceae_C; genus Ottowia. Next base: position 42,048 of record JAECRA010000017.1, on the reverse strand, counting down.
GCTTGGTTAAACATAGCGCCGGCTTATCCTGGGACCGCCGCGTTTTTTCTCGGCATTCGGGGTTATCTGCCCAGGCCGCAATCCCGAGCGGGAGCTCGGCGGTCCAAGCAAACAGCCCGCTTCGCGCAAGCAGGCAAAGAATATCCCGTATCGCGACGCTCAGAGAGTCCGCCCGCCTTTGCTGGTTGCATTGGCATTCCCCTGGGACCGCCGAGCTCCCGCTCGGCATTCGGGTTATCTGCACACGCTGCGCGCAGAGAAGGCGCTCGGCTCTACCACCAGAACAGATGATTTGCTAAGCACGCCTGGATCGCATCCTCTAGCGAGAGGCCCTACATTCAGGCTCCGTCTTTCGCTCGAGCAAAGAACTGGCTTAGCGCTTGAATTTTTTCAGAATCGCTTCCCACCGCGTTGTCCGCTGCAACGGCATCGTACAACTTGGCGGCTCCAGCAAACATCTCTGAAGAGCCCTGCTCTGAGTTCAGGAATAGAGAAATCTCATTCATCTCGCCCACCCACCGATGAGCCTTGGGAATCATGCGCGGCAACTCGCTCACTATCCATTTCAGCAACACTGGTTGGCTGTTACGCAACTCGTTCAAGAAGGCCTCTGTCACGTGATGTTCGTTAGCCCCAAGGACCATGGAGGTTGCGAGGGCCTGAAACCCCTTGGTGATACCTGCATACGACATCTTGAGTGCCGAAGCCTCACCCGGAACCGAGCCAAGCGCTCGCACGTCGAGGCCACAAGAGTTCAACTCCAAAAAACCGCTTAAATCAGCACCTGAGGCATAGAACCGCGTGACAGAGGTACCCGGCTTGGGTGGCGGTCCAATGATGCCGGCATCGACAAATGGCAACCCCAAGGCGGAGAACTTCGCAGCGATCGCCTTGACCGTTTCTGGTGCTACCGCATTGCAATCGACGTAAGCGACTGTGGGCTTTGTGGCTTGGATGACGGGTCGAATGCGATCGGCCAATGCACCCGCTTGTGCCGGAGGCAGGATGGACAGAAACGCCTCTGCTTGCGCGATCATTTCTGCGTCACTCGCCACAACACGTACACCCGCCCGTTGAGCGCGCTCCACACTGGCTGCGCTGCGGCCACCCAGTACGGTGATGACTTCAACGCCGTTTTCAATGAGGCGGCCGGCAACGCCAGCGCCCATTTCACCCATGCCGACGATTGCAATAGTCTTTTTCATGACGTGTGATCTCAAATTTCAGATGGACTGCAGAGACTTGGCGCGCAGCTTAGGGAGCAGACTTTGGTGCACTGAGTCATTGCGTTCAGCGTGAAAGCAAGCTTACCGCAGCTGAGCGCGTTGAGGGTCGATCGCTCGACACCAAGGCAGGTAGGGAAGAGCCACCGAAATTCAGCTGATTTCACTTCGACGGCTCAAACCCTTTGAAGCTGCTCATCAAACGGCCGAGGATCTCCACAAAGGCGTCAATCCTCGCAGGCCTGAATCTTCCTGCCACAGTCACCACTTCAATAGGCACCGGCTCCAACTCCCAAGCAGGCAAGACGCGCTTGACCGCACCACTCTCAAGGTCGGGCCCGCAAAGCCAGAACGCAGAGGCGCCGATGCCCATGCCCAGTTGAACCCCTCGGTAGCTGGACAACAAACCATCAGTCGCCACAGCTGACTGCATACGAACCTCCCGCCGCTCCTCTGTTCGAACAGATCGCAACACCAGGCGGTCGTAGACCAAAGGAATAAGACCAATGAGCGGGTGATCCTTCAGGTGCTCTGGTTGCCGGATGGCGCGGCCAGGGTAGTCCTTGGAGGCAATCAGTATCCGGCGCATGAGCCCCAGGCGCCGAACATGCAGCGTCTGGTCTTGCGAGCCACCTGCGCATACCCAGAGATCAGCGCCCTCTTTGATGAGGTCTACCGCGCCATCAGTGAGCCGCAGCCTCACCTGCACTTGTGGATAGGTGACGCGGTACTGAGCTATAGCCTCCATGAGAAAGCTGCTTCCATACGCATGCGGTCCGACGATGGTGAGTACCCCTCTGGGCACGGAGGTGGTGGTCTTCAGATCGTGTTCCCATTCAGACCATTCGTCGGCCCAGACCATGGATCTGCGTTGCAATTCAATGCCCTCGGGGGTCAGATGAAACCTGTGGGTGGTTCGTGCCGCCAGGCGCGTGCCCAGCAGCATTTCCAGATCTCGTAGCCGGCGGCTGACCGTAGGCTGTGTGGTACCCAGCGCCTTGGCCGCTGCCGAGAGGTTGCCGTGCTGGGCAATGGCAAGAAAGGTGAGAACGAGATGCAGACGGTCCAGCTTTTTGGTCATACGCGCCACGTATAGAAGATATCAATGCGAGCATGCTACCCAATGTGGCAACTTGGCCGGAAGATGGTGACCGACTGCTATGAAAAACACTGAGAAGGTGTGAAGAATCCCCACGCCGGATTCATTCACACCTTCTAACGTGTTTTGGCATTGAATGATCGCCATTCACCCCACGGAGACAACTTATGAAACTACATCGCCAGTTCATCCTTGCCACAGCCGCCCTTTTTGCCTTCGGCGCCGCGTCTCAGGCGCAAGACTTCAAAGGCCCCGTCAGGCTGATCGTGGGCTACCCTGCAGGCGGCTCGGCCGATGCGGTGGCCCGTATGGTGGCGGAAGGCTTGAAGGACGAAATCAAGGCGCCTGTCGTGGTAGAAAACAGGGCTGGCGCGGGGGGCCAGATTGCCGCTGATTACGTGCGCTCGGTGCCTGGAGACGGCACCACCATTCTGGTCGCCAATTCGCACATGATGGTGATGCTGCCGCTGACCTCCAAGGCCGTAAAGTACGACCCCGTGGCAGATTTCAAGCCCATCGGGCGCATGACTAGCTTCTATGAAGCCATTGCGCTGCCCGCCTCAGTGCAGGCCACGGATGTCAAGCAGTGGATAGAGCTTGCCAAGGGCGATGCCAAGCTTTCCAGCTTTGGCGTGCCTGCAGCGGGCAGCGTGTCTCATTTCATTGGCTACAAGCTGGGCGCGGACGCCAAGGTTTCGCTGCAAGCCGTGCCGTACAAAGGTGCTGCACCCCTGGTGCAAGACCTGCTGGGCAATCAGATCACCGCAGGCATTCAGCCTATCCTGGACGTAGCCCAGCACTCGCAGGCGGGCAAACTGCGTGTTCTGGCTGTCAACGGTGCCAAGCGAGCCCAGCTTTTGCCTGACACGCCAACGCTGAAGGAATTGGGCGTCTCTGGGTTCGACTCTCTGGAGTGGACAGCCTTGTTCGTGCCCAAATCAACGCCTGACGCCACGGCAGAACGGCTCAATGCTGCGTTGAACAAGGTCCTGACGCAAAAGAGCGTTCAAGAGCGCCTGCTCAAGCTGGGCATGGAATCACACCCCAGCACGCCCGCAGAACTGGGCTCCCTGGTCAGCAGCGACCTGAACACCTGGCGGCCTGTCGTCAAGGCATCCGGTTTTACCATCGACTGAGCATGATCGCACCACATCGGGCCGTGGAACTCCCCGGCCTTCATGCCTATGCCGATCAGATCAGCGTAGAGGCGGGCCAAGAGATCTCGCTGCACGTCAGCTCCGACAGGCCCTATTCGGTCTCTCTATGCCGGCTGGGGCCTGACCTGGATTCACCCGCAAAAGATGAGGTACTGGAGCAGCGGCTTGCTCTTGAGCCCCGGCTTCAGCCCATTCATCCGGGCTCTTACGTTCACATCGCCAAAGGGCTGCCGCCAGGACCGGTTACTCAGCTGACGTTTGAGAGCTGGATCAAGGTCTGGAGTTTTTCAGATTGGCAGTGCGTGTTCTCCCAGATGGAGCAGCACATGGACGCCTCCGGCGTGGGTTTGTTCGTGAGCCCTGAAGGACACCTAACTTTCGGTTGCGGCGTGGGCCTCGAGCTTGAAGCTGCTGTTTTCCCTGCTCGCCTGAGATCGCCTGACCCCATCCACTTGAAGGCCTGGATGCATGTGGCCGTGCTCATTGGGCATGAGCGGGCAGAGATGTGGCTGGACGGAGTGTGCGTCGCTCAGTGCGAACTCACCAAGACATTCACAGTCGACAAGGGCCCCATCAGACTTGGAGCTTGCGGTGTGAATGGCGTGGCCGATCTGTTCTTTGAAGGCGATTTGGCCATGCCTGCCTTGTACGGCTCTGCACTGGATGCGCCAGGCATAGGCGCACGTGTTCAAGCCCTTGGCGTCATGCCTACAGCCCACCCTGATCTTCTCGCATGCTGGCCCCTGGATGAGCTGAAAGGCGCTTTGGTCCGAGACAGCTCCGTCCACGCAAGGCATGGCAGCCTGGTCAATCACGGGACACGGGTCATCAACGGTCCTGCTTTTGATGTAAACCAAGTTCCTCGGTACCGAGACGATCCCGGCCTGCACTTCAAGCACTGTGCACCACCAGAACGCATGGGCCTCCGGCTGGCAAGTGATGATTTGGTCGATTGCGGCTGGGAGCCCACACATGTGTTTCAAGTGCCATCGAACGCACTGTCCGGCCTGTACGTGGCGCGCTTTGAATACTCGCTGGAGGGAACGCCTGCACGTTACGACGTCACCTTCGTTGTCAAACGAAACAGGCAGGCGCCAGCCCCCAAACTGCTGGTGCTCTGCGCCACCAACACCTGGCTGGCCTATGCCACGACGCCGTTTGCAGCTCCCTACATTCAGCCCGCCGTTTGGCCACGACGTTGCGCAGGTCTGCCGAACAGCCATGCATTGGCGCCAGAGCAATGCCTGTATTCCTACCACCGCGGAGGACAACCGACCTACTATGTGGGCACGCGCATGCCCAGACCGCATACAGCCCCCTATGAGTTGTATGACCCTGCAGACAGCGGTTTTGCACAATGGACGCGGCTCGAGCGCGAGCTCCATCACTGGCTGGACGCACACGGCTATGAATACGACCTGATTGCGGACATAGACCTGCATAGATCGCCGGAGCTGCTCAAGAGCTACAGCACCCTCATCATCAACGGCCACAGCGAATACTGGTCTGAGCCAGCACGTGATGGCCTGGAGGCGTACCTGGCACAAGGTGGCACCACCATCGTGCTGTCAGGCAATTCCATGTACTGGCGAGTCAGCTTTGACGAGACTGAGAGCGTCATGGAGCAAAGAAAGACGCGCACGCCTCACGATGGGACTGACGAGGGCGGTGAAGACGTGAACGCGCCCGCAGGCCCACACGGTGAGCAGTACCACAGCCAAGACGGCAGAAGGGGCGGGCTCTGGCGCTACGCAGACAGACCCAGCACCGAAGCGATCGGACTGGAAACGGCGGGTTGGGGTTTTGCCCAGGCGCAGGACTTTGGCGTGTATCGCGCGGGGAACGTCAAGCACCCGTTCTTCAACACTCCCTTTGCGACCGGCTTGCAAAATGGTGACACCTTTGGACATGGCCCCAACCAGAGTCTTCCGCGGGCCATTGGTCATGAATGGGATTTGACGGCTGCCACATTGATGCGCATGACGCCGCAATTCCCCCGCGATGCGGATGCGCTCGAGGCGCAACAGGGCATAGAAGTGATCGCGGAGGGTATCAGGGCACCCGGCGAACTGGATGCTTATCTGGATTACTTTGAAACGCCCACCGCTTCGCTGGATGGCCTGTCTTGCGAAATGATTGTGTGGAACCGACCCGACGGCGGCAGAGTATTCAACGCGGGCGCAGTGGGTGCCAGCTGGGTTCTGGGTGTTGACGAGAGAATGGGCAAACTACTGGCCAACGTACTGGCCGCTTTTGATGTGCCGTACCCCGCAGAAGGACGCTACATGGATAAGACCGAGACCCGCATGCCGGTGAAGAGCGCGTGAAGACACAAGACATACGGTGCCAGCGCCAGGACGGCGTGTGGAAGATCCAACTGCATCGACCGCAAAGCCTGAACGCGCTGACGCCTGAGATGGCTGAAGAGCTGTTGGCCGGGATTCAGCAAGGGCTCGCAGACCCTGAAGTCAAGCTACTGGTCATCCAGGGCGAAGGGCGAGCCTTTTGTGCGGGTAAAGACAGAGATGCACCCGGCACCGCTGCTTTTGTGGCCACGCTGCAGGCCGTCGCCCAGGCCCTGGTCAACAGCGAAAAACCCTCCATCGCCGCCGTGCACGGGTGGGCTGTCGGCGCTGGTCTGGAGCTGGCACTCAACTGCGACCTGGTGATCGCCAGTGACCAGGCGCGCTTCAAACTTCCTGAGGCGCAACTTGGATTGCCCGGCACCGGAGGCGTGCATGCCTTGTTGCCCAGACTGGTGGGCTTGAGCCGTGCGAAAGCCTTGCTGTGGTTTGGGCAGGAGTTCAGTGCTGAGCAGGCGCTTCAGTGGGGCCTGCTCTGGAGCGTGGTACCGCATGAGCGACTGGATGCCGAAGTAACCGCGTGTGCGGAGCAACTTACCAGGGCTGATCCGAAAGCGATTGGCCGGGTGAAGTCATTGCTGCACCAGTCTCTGCTGCAGGATTTTCAGACCACGCTGAACGGAGAAAGCGTTCCTGATTGACGCCAAGTTAAGGCAATGCTGAATCTCAGCTACACGTAGATGACGCCAGTGCGGCACGACGACCTGCCTGCCCCCACCAGACCAACGCCAGCCCCCCGGCCGCGAGGGCGGCGCCCACCCAAGGCACCGCGGCATAACCCAGACCCTGGGCGATGACAAAGCCACCCAGGGCCGCACCCAGTGCATTGCCCAGGTTGAATGCGCCAATATTCACGGACGAAGCCAGGCCCGGCGCTTGAGAGGCGGCCTGCATGACGCGCATCTGAACCGGTGGCACGATGCCGAAGGAAACTGCGCCCCAGACCACCAGGCCGATGGCCGCGCCGACATGGCTGGTCATCAACCAAGGCAAGGCGAGCATGACCACCGCCAGGGACGCCAGAAGGATTTTTATGGAACGATCAACGGACCAATCTGCCAAACGGCCACCCAGGATATTGCCGAGAGTGAACCCAACGCCAATCAACACCAGGGCGAAGGCCACGAACCCTGGGCTGGCCTGTGTGATTTCTGCCAACAGCGGCGCCACGTAGGTGTAGAGCGCAAACATGGCGCCCGAGCCCAATACCGTGGTGCCCAGGGCCAACAAGACTTCAGGTCGGGTGAGCACCTTCAGCTCACGGCGGACCTCAGGACGCTCGCCTGGCTGCCCTTTGGGCAACGCCACCCACAAGGCCGCGATAGTGATCAAACCCAGAACCGCCGTGCCGCCGAAGGCCATGCGCCAGCCCACTTGCTGGCCTATCCAGGTTGCGGCAGGCACGCCACCCACGTTGGCCACCGTCAGGCCCATGAACATGGCGGCAATGGCACTTGCTTGCTTGTCTTTGGGCACCAGACTGGCTGCCACGACGGCACCAATGCCGAAGAAGGCACCATGGTTCAAACTGGTGACGAGCCGGGACAGCAGCAAGGTGGTGTAGCCAGGCGCAAAGGCTGACAACAGATTGCCGACCGTAAAGATGAACATCAGTGCCATCAATGCGGCGCGCTTGCCAAAGCGGCTGAACAACAAGGTCATCACCGGCGCGCCCACCATGACCCCTACCGCGTAAGCAGAGACCAGCATGCCCGCCGTGGGAATGTCGACTTGCACGCCGTCTGCAATCACGGGCAACAGGCCCATGGGCGCGAATTCAGTGGTGCCAATGGCAAAAGCCCCGGTCGCCAGGGCGAGCAGGGCGGTGGAGGATTTGACGGGATGTTTCTCTAAGGTGTTCATGACGGCTTGAGCCTCATGTCTGGAGTGAGCAGTTGACTGAACAACAAGCTTCCCAAGGCACTGAGCACTGCTTATCTCTGGGAAATGGACAGTGGAGTGTGCGTGAATTACTATTGCGGATATAGCCCTGAATTAAACATATTCTCTTGAATAAACTTCAATAATGAAGACTACCCTCGATGAGATGCAGGCATTCGTGGCGGTCGTGGACACGGGCTCGATCACCGCAGCCTCGGAACAGCTTGAGCTCACGGTTTCCGCTACCAGCCGTACGCTGGGCCGTTTGGAAGAAAAGCTGCAGACCACTTTGCTGCGACGCACGACGCGGCGGCTGGAGCTGACTGAAGAAGGCAGTGCCTTCCTTCAGCAAGCACGCGCCATTCTGGCCTCGGTCGATGCGGCAGAAGAGCAGATGGCTGCGCGGCGAAGTCGTCCCGCAGGCTTGCTGCGGGTAGATGCTTCCACGCCCTTCATGCTGCACACGCTGGTGCCGCTACTGTCTGGTTTTCGTGAGCGTTACCCAGAAGTGGAGTTGGAGCTTATTTCAAACGAAGGTTTTATCGATTTGATTGAAAAGCGCACAGATGTCGCCTTTCGTATTGGAGCACTGAAAGATTCCACCCTGCACGCCCGCCCTATTGGCAGCAGCCGCCTGCGGGTACTGGCCAGCCCCACTTACCTCCGGCGGCATGGCACGCCATCTACTCCCGAGCAGCTTACGCAACACGCCTTGCTCGGCTTCACGCAACCCGAGACCCTGAACGACTGGCCTTTGCGCCAATCCGACGGAAGCACCGTGCATATCAAGCCAACCATGGGGTCCTCCAGCGGGGAGACCTTGCGCCATATGGCCTTGGCTGGGTTGGGGATTGTTTGCCTATCGGACTTCATGACGCGTGAGGACCGTGCCAACGCCAGCCTGGTGCAGCTGTTTCCTAAGCGCACTCTGGATGTGCGCCAGCCCATCAACGCGGTTTATTACCGCAATACCGCTCTATCAGCCCGGATCACCTGTTTTGTAGACCACGTGGTCGAGATGCTGGCCAAGGCGCCGCTCGAAGCTTGAGACAGATCTCTAGGATGTCACTTGTCAGGCCGCATCAAGAACCAGTTTAGCCTTGAGCACGATCGAATCAGATTCAAAGCGATCCGAGATCTGAGCGACTCCTTCCTTCAGGCTGTGTGGTGGGGCTTTTCGAGTCAGCTCTGCGTTGCGCCACAAGCTTCATCAAAGCCCGGTCTCGCCAAGCTACACGTTCCTCCCAGAGATTCAAAGGTAGCACTTCTCGCCGTTGTGCATTGACCTTAGCGACCAGATCATCTGTCCAGGGGTCATTCTGGCCACGTTCTTCACCCATCCTGGCATAGGCTGGCCCCATCTTCTGAGCATGTGACGATATCCCGCCACGGGTATTCAGGTCCACTGTCTCGAAGGGGCCAATGACGGACCACCTCAAGCCCAAGCCATCACGCACCACCGTATCAATGTCTGAAACAGTCGCGACGCCGTCCCGTACGAGGCAGTAGGCTTCGCGCAACAGAGCACCCTGTAATCGGTTGAAGACGAATCCTTCGACTTCTTTGGCAACCCGGACAGGCTTCAGGCCCGCTTTTCTCAGCAGTTCTTCTGCGCGCAGGACAACCTGGTCATTTGTGTACGCAGCGGGGACAATTTCCACCACGGGAAGCAGGTAAGGTGGATTGCCTGGATGCAAGATCAAGCATCGGTTTCTCCCAGGAAGATCCGACGTGAAGCGCGTGATGGGCAGCGCGGAGGAAGCACTGGCCAAAATCACATTCGGCGGGGAAATGCTATCTAGTGAAGCAAAGATGGCGCGTTTGATATTCACGTCCTCAGGCGCGCATTCAACTGCCATTTCCGCGCCATCCAGACAGATAGAAATGTCGGCAAAGAAGCAGATGCGCGATCGGATGAGGTCAGGGTCGTCCTTGAGCAGTCCGTGCTCTGAAAGATCAGTCAATCTGCAGCGAATTTCCTCGGCGGCTCGTGCTCTTGCGGTCGCATCTGGATCGTGGATATTGACTGAATAACCGACGGTCGAGAACGCAATCGCAAACGCGACGCCTATGCTGCCGGCTCCGGTGATCGCTATGGTTGGCGGCTCGTTCACGGGGGCGGTCAGATGATTTGTCACGGTATGAAACCTCCAGGGCAGGTGATGGATAAGAAGCTAACTTGGGTAATCAGACCGGAGCCTGGCCCAACGTCGTGCCGCCGCAGACATAGAGAGTCTGTCCTGTGACGAAACCGTTGTCTGGCGACAGGAAAAAGAGGACGGCATTCGCAACATCGTCTGGCGTTCCCATCCGACCGACTGCGATGCTTTCCAGGATCTTTTGGGTTTGAGGCGCACCCTCCGGATTGCTTTTTCGAAAGAGCTCCGTCGCAACAGGCCCTGGGCCAACTGCATTGACGGTGATCCCATCTCGTCCGAGCTCCATGGCCAACGTCCGGTGACTTCATTCATGGCTTTAGTCAGTTAGACGGTTGCGACTGGCGTCACAGGAGATGCCACGGCACCGGGAAGATTGAGTGGCGGTGCTGTGAGAAAAAACCTGTGGCGCCCATTGGATCGAAGCCAGTTGGCAAGAGGACTCAGATGCCAGAGCTCTCCCAGTGGGACGCCGATCTTGAAAAGGCAATGCTCATGCAAAGGAAGTGCCGCGCAACAATCTGCTCCAGCACGTGCTGGATAGGCCTCCACCGCGTAGTTGTCCGCCGCAATCGCGGCTACCTTACTGTCACTGATCCACTGCAGCAGTCGCTCGTCTCGTCCATCAAGAACTGCGCAACTGCTCGCAAGCTTCTCAGAATCAGGTTGCCGTTGCATCGATAGAACGACTTCAGCGAACCCTGTATGAAGACAAAGAATGTCTCCTGGTATTACCTTGACCTGGTCGGCCTCCAGAACCTGCTGCAGCTTTTCGTAGTTGATGAGTGTTCGGCTTTCCCCATAGTGGGCATGAAGGTCCACCATGACGCCCGCACCTTGAATCCCTTTCTCTGCAAACTTCTCTATGCCCAGGGCCCTTGCCCCACAGGTACTTTCCTGAGGTCCCACGCCTATCGGTAGATCTGTGTCTTCCAAGCTCTTCGGTCCCAAGATGTCGACACCGGCAGCAAATCCGTTGTAGTAGACCGCTTCGGGAATTCCGTCTCTGTTGACATCAAAGAGCGAGCCTGCGTGCGAGAACCCGTCCCACTGAGTGGAGTACTGAAGGTGCAAGATGGCCAAGTCATCAGACAAGACATCCGTTTTTCCTGGTTCCAGTTCGCCGAGAAGACAGTTGAAGTTAACCAGGCCTTTGCGCCGCAGAGGGCGAAGCACAGGAGGCTTTCGGTTGGGGTTGAGCGCTGTTCCACCGGGATAGTCAAGTGGCAGGCTCAACGAGAAGCTGATCCCTTCTCGGATTTCAGCGGCAGCCTCTCGTACTCGGTCAGGCGTGAGTAGATTCAACCGCCCCAACTGATCATCTTCTCCAAAATCTCCCCAGTTCGAACCTGGAGGTCGGTCTAACCATCGCTTCATATTGAATTTTCGGTTAAGCAAGATAGGCCGAAGTTCGGCCTGAATTAACGGATGTGTGCACCAAGTGCGGCTGCTTCTCTAGCCAGTTCAGATGCAAGGATGCGCCGCCTCTCGACGGGCAGACGATCCGCAACGGTGACGATGCTGATCGCGGCAACGGGCTGTGCCAATCGATTCAGGACGACCGTGCCCACAGAGCGAGTACCGGGACGAAGTCCTCGGTCTGTGTACGCGAAACCTGCACGCCGAGCTCTTTCAATGCGGAGGCGAACTTCAGGAACATCCAATTGATATCTGGAGTAGCGAAGCGCGTTGGCGTCGACAATTGCATCGGCATCCCTTCTCGGCAGAGCGGCGAGATACGCCACGCTCCCGATAACGACGCCCATCGGGCGACGCGAGCCCACATTGATCGACAGCACTTTTCGCGCGTGCGTTCCCGTTTCTCGGTGAATGCACACAGAGTCCAGATCGCTGCGCACGGTCAAGAAGCAGGTTTCTCCAGAGATAGACTGCAAGCGCATCATGGCGTCAAGCGCGATGGCCCTCAGAGACAGGTGACCGACTCTGGCCAGGCCCATCATGGAGATCGCAGGTCCTATGCAGTAGCGCTTGCCATCGCGAGCCGCCTCGACAGCACCTTCTCGAAGAAGCCCTTGGAGAATCCGCCGCGCAGTGGTGTAGCCAAGCCCTGTTTCACGCGCAACTTCCGAAGCCCGAAGCCCCTCCTCTTGGCTGGATGCAACCAGCCGGAGTACTTCCATGATTCGGGTGATACCCCGGCTGTCCATACGGGCCTCGTTGAGATGTACCAGAGCCTAAGCTTACTCGTGCGCCGAGAATCCGTCGTGTTGACAGGAGAAGTGCAAGACTTCTTTCGCACATTCAGCGGCCATCAGGAACTGAATCGCGTGGTACTTGCTAGGAAGCCCGACGTAACGCAGATTCTTGATTCCGGTTCGCACAATTTCCTCGTCCGGTCCGGTGATGGATCCACCCGTAGGATAGATCGCGAGAGTGGAGGTCTGCACTTTCCCTAGCAGACCCTCAATATCAGCTGTGGCGGCTACCCCGGCCAGCGCGGCGAGAGAGTCGACATGGGTTTTCCCCATCATGTCGGCGTACCAGTTTTGCATGCCCCGGTCTGCGTCCGCAGGAAAGCGCAAGCTGCCGTTGACTGAATGCGCCCAATCTTGAGTCCCAAGCGTACGAATGGCGGTCTGCCAGTCCGCCATCCCGCATGCAAATGTTTTTTGAGTCGCTTGCGAGATGCGCAGCGGCGCTGCGATGAGAGACAGCGTGCGAAGCAGATGAGGCGCCTGGGCAGCGAGCGCGACGCCCAGCATCCCTCCCAATGACTCTCCGCAGTAATGGACCGGTCGATGATCGACTGCGGCAATGAGGTCTTGCAGATCCTGCACGAAGGCCTCCACACTCATCCCGGTGCTCAGATCGAAACTCCGGCTTGACTGCCCCAATCCTCGGATATCCGGGCGTACCACCTTGTAGTGCCGCGCTAGATGCGGGACCCACCGGTACCACATCTCTGAAGACCGACCGAACCCGTGCTGGAGGATGATTGTCGGGGCGTTTTTCCATGGATCTGTGTAGTCATCGACCACATAATGGAGATCCGGCTGATTTGGGCGCGAAAGTATGGGCATGTCTTCTTACTCGGGTTTGATGCCGGCCTTCTGTGCAACAGAAGTCCATTTGTCGATCTCGCGGCCGATGTAGATCTGGAAATCATTCATCATCATTCCGTCAGGCTTCAGTCCCAGTTGCAGTATTCGGTCCTGCGTCGCCGGATCCGCAAGCGCAGTCTGGAACTCTTTGGCAATCTTCTGCAAGATAGGCTGCGGGGTCTTGGCTGGTGCCAACAACCCATACCATGAGGAAATTTCCACCCCTGATATTCCAATCTCTGCAAGCGTTGGAACGTCCGGAAGTGCCGGCCAGCGTTGGGGGCTTGTCACCGCCAGTGGTTTGACCTTGCCCGAACGGATGTGGGGTAGTGACGAGAGAACGTTGTTGAAGAAGAAGCTCACCTCACCGGACAAAATGGCTTGAGTTGCGGGAGCTGCCCCGCTGTAAGGCACGTGAACTGCGTCTGTTTGAGTGGCCTGCTTGAACATTTCCCCCGCAAAGTGGTTCACAGTACCAATGCCTGTCGACGCATATGAGTACTTGTGTGGATTCTCACGAAGCACTTTGACGAGTTGGCGACCATCACTGACGGGGACCTTGGGGTGGGCCAACAGAACAACTGGCCCGCTCGCCACGAGCATGACGCCCGTTAGATCGTTACGAGGGTCGAAGCCCTGGTTAGAACGGATGGCTGGGTCCATTGCATAGGAGCTTGCGGTAAACAGTAGCGTGTACCCATCCGCATTAGATCGCGACACAGCTGCTGCTCCAATCGCGCCACCCGCACCAGCACGGTTATCTACAACAAAAGGTTGCCCCATAGATGTGCTCACCTTGGTGGCAACCAGCCTTGCGAGGGTGTCAACAGGCCCCCCAGGGGGGAAGGGCACCACAATTCGGATCGGCTTGTCCGGGAAGTTCGTTCCTGCTCCTTGAGCTGCGGCGGGAACAGACAGGGCGAGCAGTGCGCTCGCCAGCAGTAGATGGGGTAGTCTCATGATTTCGCGTTTTCAATAGATTTCGACAGTGGAGATTCTGCGAAGCAGATCGGTATCGTTCAACCACGGGAAGGGCGTTTTAACCGTTCAACGGTTAAAACTTGCCCGGCATCGCTGAGGCTTGAGCTGCGGATCATCTGCGTTGTGAACCACTTAGCCAGCGTGCCAGGCAAGCATCCGTTTGAAGTTTGAGGCAGAAACACCAGGGTATCCGGGGCATGAAGACACGCCGTAGGCGAGGGTTGTACGACTTGTTGCATTAACAAGCTGAACTTGCCGGGCGCCAGGGGAACGATTGCGGGCGCTTGCTCTCTACATGTGCGGGTATTCCCCCATATTGTTCGAACTTGATCGATCCATGGATCAGATTTCTTCCATCCGCAGCTTTATTCGCGTTGTGGAGTCCGGCAGCTTCACCAAAGCAGCCGATCTCCTTTCCTTGCCCAAAAGCAGCTTAACCAAGCAAATCCAGCACCTGGAGGCCAGGCTGAAGGTCCGTCTGCTGAACCGGACCACGCGAAGCGTGACCGTCACTCCCGAAGGAGCGGCGTACTACGAACGCACGTTGAACTTGCTCAACGACCTGGATGACTTTGAATCCAGCATGACCCAAGCCAACGCCGCGCTCAGCGGAAGATTGCGTGTCGATGTGGGTGCTTCCATGGCTCGGCTGCTGGTCATACCTGAGCTGCCCAAGTTCTTTGCCCGGCATCCGGAGATTCAGCTGGATCTGGGCGTCAGTGACCGCCCCGTCGATCTGATCGCCGACAACGTCGACTGCGTGGTGCGCGTCGGCAGGCTCACCGATCAGTCGCTGGTGGCGCGCAGGGTTGGCAACGTGTCGTTCGTCACCGTGGCGGCGCCTGGATATCTGCAACGCTACGGCACACCTACCCATCCGAATGATCTGGAAACAGACGGTCACCGCACCATCAACTTTTTCTCGTCCAGCACCGGCCGCGTGTTTCCCCATGAGTTCATCAAGGACCACGAGCATCTGGAACTTTCCGGACGCTATCAGTTGGCTGTGAACGAAAGCAACGCTCTGACCTCCGCCGTACTGGCCGGCCTGGGGATCACGCAGATTTCCAACATCCAGGCCGGTCCGTTTCTGGCGGATGGCTGTCTGGTGCAGGTGCTGCCTGAGTGGTCGCACCCGATACTGCCGATCCATCTGGTGTATCCGTCGAGCCGACGAACGAACCCACGCGTACGCGCATTTGCGGACTGGGCGATCTCGCTCTTTGCAGATCGGCTGGCCAACAGGTCCGCGGGTACCGCATCACCGGAGCGCAAACGCCCCACACCGGCTGCAGTGACCCTGCCGCGTCAGGAGTTTCAGTGGACTGAGCGCGAGCGCGAAGCCCTGGTCGGTGCGGTTTGATAGTTGAGCACGCTTGGGTTTCAATGCAGATGTTGGCCCAGAGCGTGCTGAGGTTTTCAAGCTTGGCGATAGCGAGTGAGCATGAACCGTTCGGTGATCTCAAAAGCCGCTTGAAAGATCAGTGCCAGGGCGGCTGAAGGAATGGCGCCAGCCAACAGCGTGGTGCCGTCATTTAGCGCCAGGCCTTGTGCAATGCGCTCCCCATAGCCGCCAGCGCCGATGAATGCCGCAATGGTGGCTGTACCCACGGTCATCACGGTCGCGGTTTTGACACCGGCAGCCATGATGGGCATGGCCAGTGGCAAACGCACGAGCCGCCAAATCTGCCATGGTGTCATGCCCAAAGCCATACCCGCTTCGCGCGTTCCTTTGCGTACTTCAAGAAGACCCGTGGCAGTGTTGCGCACGATGGGAAGCAAGGCATAGACGCTGAGCGCGACGATGGCAGGTAGGGTTCCGATGCGACCAAGCAGAGGGATCAATGCCGCAAGCAGGGCGAGCGACGGAATGGTTTGAAGCACACCGACCACTCCAAGAATGCCATGCCCGAGCGATTCCTTGGCGGCAGCGAAAGAACCTAGCGGAACCCCAATCAAGATGGCGATGAAAACCGCCGCGCCCACCAGTGCCAGGTGCTCGCGCGTCAAGCGCCAAAAGTCGTTGCCGAAGGTCGCAGACCAGATGGACCTACGGGTGTCTGGCGCGGACGGCTTGGCGGTGGTGCCGTTCAAAAAGCTGGCTGCAATATCAGCAAAGCTCCGTCCCTGCAACTCCGCCTCGGCGTTCATCTCTATCATGCGCGAAACATTGATCGTGCCTTGGAGTTCGGTGATGCGCTTCCAGGCCAGAGGTGCGCGGCTTGGCAAGTCCGCGCGGTACAGCAGCACGGCGTCGTAGCGGGGGAAGTAGGCTTCGTTGTCTTCCAGGGTGACCAGCCCGAGCTCGGAGATTTTCGCGTCGGTGGTGTAGATGTCCGTCACATCGATGCGGCTCGAGGCCAAAGCCTGGTAGGAAAGGCCATGGTCGATGGCGGTGGGCCGCTGCGGCAAGCCATAGCGGTTGGAGAGGCCAGGCCATCCATCTTCACGCCCAAGAAATTCCTGCGACACAGCCACACGCAGCGAGGGCTGCTGACGCAAGTCCGCCACCGTGCGCAGGCCGTGTGAGCGGGCAATGGCGGATGTGGTGGCCAGCGCATAGCTATTGGAAAAGCCTAGGGGCACGCCCATTTGCAAACCCATCTCACGCAACCTGGCTTGCACCACATCCGTCGGGGAGCCCGTGGGCAGCTTGAGGATTTCGCGCTCAACAGTCCCCAGATATTCCGGGTACAGGTCAATGGCTCCCGTCTTCAAAGCTTCCAGCACCACGGCTCCATTGCCCATGCCTTGCCGATGCGCGCTGGTGGCGCCAGTTTGGCGAGCGGCCTGTGCAAGGACCTCACCGAGGATATAGCTCTCTGTGAATCGCTTCGAACCCACGGTCACGCGCTCCGCTGCTTGGAGCGGCGTGAAGGCGAGAAAAGCAAAGCAGAAGGCGATGCATGCGGCGAATAGTTTTCGACAGTGCATGCGGGCATTATCCGGCCCGCCGGGGGCTGCCAATCCGGGTCTGTCGATGCGGGACTGACCATCCGCATGGCAACGCAAAAAATCAAGCCAGAGACGTGCGTAGGTGACAGGGAAGTCGTATGCCAGCAGTTAATATGGATGTGATGGAAGTTGAGTCAATAAACAAAGAAGACATGCCCGAATGGGCGCAGGCCGCACGCGCGATGCCCAGCCGGGAGGGTTTCATAGACGTGGAGGGCTGTGCCATTCACTACATCGCCTGGGGGGAACAAGGCAAGCCACCCATCGTGCTCATTCATGGCAATGCGGCCAACGCGGAATGGTGGCGCTTCATTGCCCCGCTTCTCGCTGCAGATCATCACGTCATCGCGACGGACCTGCCGGGCATGGGCGACAGTGCGCACAGTGGTCTATACGACCGGGAACGCTGTGCCAGGCAGATCATGGCCGTGGCCGATGCTCTGGCGCCAGGTCAAAAGCCCCTTGTGGTTGGACACAGCCTGGGCGGCTTTGTCTCCATCATGGTGGCCAAAGCCTATGGCGACAGGATGGCTGGCCTTATCGTACTGGACTCACCCCCCTATGAACCGAAAGACAGCGGTCCCTCGCCTTTCGTGAGGTCCAACCCGGTTCCCAAGATTTATCCGTCACGAGAAAGCGCCCTGGCGCGCTACAAGGTCCTGCCCGAGCAGGAGGTCAGCTGCAGCTTCTATCTGCAGCATATTGCCGAACATTCGATCAAGCAGGAGTCCGGAGGTTGGCGCTGGAAATTCGATCCGCCCGCGCTCTCGCAACCCCGTCCGCGCGACTTCGTGCAGGATCTGCTCGCTATGCGCTGCCCCGTGGCGCTGATGTGGGGCGCCTTGAGCGCACGCCTTGACGACCGCATGCGCAAGTTCTGCCATGAGACTTTTGGGGGCGTGCTAGCCGTGGTGGAGATTCCCAACGCTCGGCATCACATCATGCTGGATGAGCCGCTGGCGCTGGTCGCGGCACTTCGTACCCAGATTGCGAACTGGAAAGCGCGGGGCTGCAACACTGCCAATTGAGAGGTGAGCACGAAGATGCCGAGCGGGAGCTCGGCGGTCCCAGGGGGAGATCTCAGCAGCTGCGCAATCTAGCGCTTTTTAACGCAGTCCGAAGTTCAGCGGACTACAGCTCAGGAATTATTGTCTTCCCGGTCGTCTTCTGGCTGCGGGGTCCATGTGACGCCGTGTTGCTGCAGGTACTCGCGGATCAACTTGCGCACGACCTGAGACGGTGTGACGTCCTGCGCCGCGCAAAGCGATTCGAAGGCGCGCTTCTTGGCAGGATCGATCAACACCGTCAAACGGGCAGTTTTTTGCTCTAATTTGGTCATGTAGCTAGGGATTCTCTGCGAAACCTATCGCGAATGTCGGGCTCTGGCGTCTGAATGGGTTGCAACGCGAGGTTTGCAGCCAATAGCTGGCGCTACCGGCAAAAAGCTCAATACAGCAGCCCGCAGCCAGGTGTTCACCGGGCCAACGGTCCGGCACCGCGAGCGGGCTCTGCAAAGGACCCTTAAGTCGAATGCACTCACCGCGCCAACCGAAGTAGCCGCATAGTACCGCAAAAAAAGGACTCCCAACCCCATCCAGGCGGGCCAGGGAAGGTGTTTGAACTGATCATGCAAATGTTTGATAAACATCAGGTTTTCAAACACGTTGCATGGAAAGCCGCGGCCTTTGTTCAAGCCCGGCTTGAAGTGAGTACCAGCTACAGCCCTGGAGGCCGCAGCTTAAGCAGACAGGCCGTGCGGCGAGCCTTCAAGGCCCCGGCACGCATGGCACCTCAGAAGTTCAGTTCCTTATCGACGTCTTGCACCTTACGGCGTGCCATGGCCAGGTTGGAACGGCCCTTGTCCAGCACGGTATAGATAAAGATACCTTCTTTGCGCGAACTTGGGCGAAGCACGTGGTACTGCTTTCCCAGCGTGATCAGGATGTCGTCGATGACGTCGTTCAAGCCAAGTGCTCTCATGGTCTTGACCTTGGAGCGCATCACTTCCGTGTTGCCCGCAGCAGCTATTTCCATATCAATACCAGAGCCGGTGGAGCCCAGAATCATGCCGCTGGTGGAGTCAACGATAGCTGCGCACATTGCGCCGTCGAGGGCCATAAGTTCATCGAGAGATTGCTTGATCGTAGCCATGTTGTGTTTTTAATGGGTTGATATTCATTGCACTTCTAGTGCATTTGCATCATCACCACATGTGTTTTTGATGCGATTCACATGTTAATAAAATAACAATACCACTACTTTTGTATCGGCTTTTTACATACGCTTTGCTCCGCCCATCTCCAGAGTTGGCTAGCAGCGAGGAGGCTCCGGCAGCCATATGCCCTTTCAGGCCTAAGAGCACCTATTTGCCACCAGATGCCTGCATAATGGCCTGAACTCCCACACTTGCCCCACAGACCGCATCCCGCGGCGGGCCCCGCATCATGCTGATCCTTGTTCTGGGCTTGGTCCTGTTCCTCGGCGTCCATTCAGTACGCATCTTTGCCGAAGGCTGGCGTTCGCGTGCCGTGAGCAGCATGGGGCCGATGACTTGGAAAGCGGTGTTCTCCGTGGTCTCCGTAATTGGGTTTGTGCTGATCATCTGGGGGTACGGGATGGCGCGGCAGCAACCCGTCATGGTGTGGTCGCCTCCTATGGGCATGAAGCACGCCAACTCGCTCTTCACTCTGGTAGCGTTTATTTTTCTGGCCGCCGCATATGTGCCGCGCAACCACTTGAAAGCCAAGATGCACCACCCCATGGTGCTGGGCGTCAAGCTATGGGCTTTTGGCCATTTGCTGGCCACAGGCAAGCTGGCAGATCTGCTGCTGTTCGGATCGTTCTTGCTGTGGGCTGTGCTCGACTTCCGGGCGGCGCGCCAGCGTGACCGTGTGCTTGGCACGGTCTACGCCCCAGGCACCATGATGGGAACCCTGTTGACCGTGGTCATTGGCATGGTGGCGTGGGCAGCGTTCGCGTTCTGGTTGCACGCGGCGTTGATTGGTATTGCCCCCTTGGGACGCACGCTTTGATGCTTGGGTGACAGGGCGAGCAGTCCCTGTGGTGGCCGACCGCCGATAATTCGGGGATGAACCCCGAATCTACCCACGACACCACGCGCATTGACGACACGCGCATCGGCGCAGTACGGCCGCTGATCACGCCTGCACTTTTGCTGGAAGACTTGCCCACACCCGATGCAGCGCAGGCTTTGGTAGAGCAGAGCCGCGCCGCCATCTCGCGCGTGCTGCATGGCGCAGATGACCGCTTGGTGGTGGTCGTGGGGCCATGCTCCATCCACGACCATGATCAGGCCATGGATTATGCGCACCTTTTGAAGGCTGAGGCCGACAAGCTCTCGAACGAGTTGCTGGTGGTCATGCGTGTTTACTTCGAAAAGCCCCGCACCACGGTGGGCTGGAAGGGTTACATCAATGACCCGCATCTCGATGGCAGCTTTGCCATCAACGAAGGCTTGAGGAAAGCGCGGAGATTGCTGCTGGATGTGCTGGATGTGGGCTTGCCCGTGGGCTGCGAATTCCTGGATCTTCTGAGCCCGCAGTTCATCAGCGACCTGGTGAGCTGGGGCGCCATTGGCGCACGCACCACGGAAAGCCAGAGCCACCGGCAGCTGGCCAGCGGGCTTTCCTGCCCGGTGGGATTCAAGAACGGTACCGACGGCGGTGTCAAAGTGGCGTCTGACGCGATGTTGGCAGCGCGCTCACCGCACGCCTTCATGGGCATGACCAAGATGGGGCAAAGCGCCATCTTTGAAACCCGCGGCAATGATGATTGCCACGTGATCCTGCGAGGAGGCAAGGCGACCAACTACTCCAGCGCGGATGTAGAGGCCGCGTGCGCGCTGCTGAAATCCTCAGGTTTGCGTGAACAGGTCATGATTGATGTGTCACATGCCAACTCTTCCAAGCAGCATGCACGCCAGATTGTGGTCGCCGAAGATGTGGCCAAGCAGGTGGCGGCAGGCGATACCCGCATCATGGGGCTGATGATCGAGAGCCATCTGGAAGAGGGGCGTCAGGACATCATTGAAGGCCAACCCCTGAAACATGGGGTCTCGATCACGGATGCCTGCATCAGCTTTGAGCAAACCGTGCCGGTGCTGAAAAGCTTGGCCGATGCGGTGCGCAGCCGCCGCCGCGGCTGAAGTTCACTTGCCCTGGGTATGGCGCCATAGCTCGTCTGCATCCGTTCCGTCTGTACGGCGGAGGGGCTGAAGGCGATGTGAGGACCTCACCCGCCTGCGGAAGAGAGCTTTTTGGCTTACCGGGGGCCGCGTGGGGGCATAGGGCCCCGACCGTTGAGGTGGCGGAAATTGATCCGGCCCTTGCTCAGGTCGTAAGGAGACAATTCAAGCGAGACACGGTCTCCAGCCAGAATACGGATGTGGTTCTTGCGCATTTTGCCGGCGGAATAGGCAATCAATTCGTGCCCATTGTCCAGCGTTACGCGAAAACGGGTGTCGGGCAGCACCTCATTCACAACGCCCTGCATTTCAATCAGTTCTTCCTTTGCCATACGCGACTCCTGATGCTTCGAACTTAAACGGCCAGCGCAGACGCATTGAAGTGGCGCGCGGACAGCAGCAAGAAAAGGACGAGGCTGGTATGTGGCAAGCAGCGTTGAACTAGCATTGCTGCGGCCTCTGCACGTAGGCCCCATGGCAGCACTCAGGTGATGAGCACCCCTCCCAGGATGCTGCAATCTTCTTGCAAGCTCTGATTAGCTTGCCCCTTTGGGCGCCGCCCGCCCTTTTTTAGCTAACTTAATATTTTACTGTGGGATTGCAATTTTTGCACTTCCACAATATGAAATTGTCCACTTGCCAACGGCGTAGTTGACCGGGTTATTCAACTGTGCGCCTGCGGTGCGCTCACGTCAACACCGACGCGCGTTCCTTTGCAACCCATCACCTCCCGCCGCCAGAAGTCTGCTCGGTTGGAGCCATGCACCAGGAGGCTGTCGGCGCTCCAAGTCTGACAGCCTCCTAGGAAATCTCACCTATTGCAGTTCGGAATGTAATGACCTAATATCGGACAACTGATTTCAAATATCGGACTACTAGATCATAGAAGGGTGCTTCCAAATGACGGTTTTCGATCCGTTTCCGTTGCCCGAGCATCAAGGCCTGGCGCCCACGCACGTCATTGACTGGGAGGCCATTGCTCAGACTGTGGTGCGGCGCATCCTCGCCGTACAACCGGCTGAACGGGTGATCATTTCTGCCGACCCTTACTACGGCGGTGCTGCGCTGGAAGCGGTGCGCTGCGAAATCCAGCGGGCCCGGGCGATTGAAATGGCCAGCATTCTTCACTGGTCTCCCGCAGTGGGTGGAATGCGTCTGGCCAGCGGACGCCATCCGGATAGCGCACTGGACCAAGCAGAGGCAGATGCCATGAAGCAGCTGTTCTCTTGCGCCGACGTCTTCATATTGCTCATGAACGACAGGCGCCGGGCGTATCGAACGGTCTCCACCTCGCAATCGGACGAGGTCGTCCATGCTTGCAAGAATGTCCGATCGGCTCATTTGCACTGGTTTCAAGATCCTCGCTTCCCTGATCCGTCGCACCCGGTGAACCTGTTGCATGACCGGGTCAATGAAAAAGCCATCATCGATCTCGACTATGACTGGATGCGCCGCATGATGGAGCGGATGGTCCAGATGCTCAGTGGTCGTGAACTGAGGCTCACGGACGATGCCGGAACCGACCTGCGGTTTCGTGCCACCTCCAGCTTTCACACGAACTATGGAGACGCCTCACGGGAGCGCATGGCGCGCTTTTCAAGCGGGCGTGATCGCGAAGAAGAGGTGCCTGTCGGCAGCTTCCGATTCATTCCCGAGCCACACAGCGCGCAAGGGCGTGTGGTGTTTCCCAGCCGAACCGATGGCGAAGCCATGGCACTGGGACGCGGCTTTGACACCCATCCATTCACCAAAGCCGGCCTGGCTTTCGAATTTCGCGATGGCAAGGTGACCTCAGTCCAGACCGAAGGCGATCAAAAGGCGCTGGATCAGGCGTGGGCTTCCGAGTCTGGCGACAAGGACATGTTGGGTGAAATCATCATCGGTTGCAACCCGCTGCTCACGCCCGTTCCGGGCAGTTCCTTCTTGCCCCATTACGGCTTTGGCGCCGGGGTGGTTCGCCTGATTCTGGGCGACAACGTGTTGTCGGGTGGGCATTTCCGGTCCAGTTTCCATCGCTGGCTGACCTGGAGCAATGCCACCCTGGAAGTCGAAGGTCAGCCGCTGATCGAGCGAGGCCGACAAATTTCCTTAGTGTCCTAGAAGAACCTCACCCATAACCTGTTCAGGAGTCCACGATGCTATCTACTCGACGCGCCTTCGCCATCTCGCTTACGGCTCTGGCCGCAGGCGTTTCGTTTCAGGTCAGTGCCCAGACTTACCCCACTCCGGGCAAGCCTATCCGCATCGTGGTGCCCTTCAGTCCAGGCGGGCAGGCCGAGGTGATTGGGCGCAGGCTGGGTATGCATTTGTCGGAATCCATGGGCGTGCCGGTCATCATCGACACGAAGCCGGGCGCCAACACCGGGATTGGCGCGCTGGAAGTCCAGCGCGCCGCACCTGATGGGTACACGCTGCTGCTGACCAACATCCTGACCCATGTGCAGAACCCGCTTCTGCGTCCCAAGCTGTCCTACGATGCGTCGAAGTTCACGCCCATCTTCCAGATCGTGGGCTCCGGCGTTGTATTGATTGCGAACTCTGCGCAGCCATTCAACAACGTGCAAGAGCTGGTGGCTTACGGCAAGGCCAACCCCGGCAAGCTCAGCTACGCCTCCATTGGCACAGGTTCTACCGCGCATTTGCTCGGCGAGTTGTTCTCACAGAAGACCGGAGTGACGATGACGCATGTGCCCTACAAAGGGAGTGCACAAGCGGGCCAGGATCTCATTGGCGGCCAGGTGCCCATCATGTTCGACGGTTTCGGAACCGCGATCTCGGCGATCAGCACCAAGCAAGTCAAGCCTATCGGGGTGGCTTCGCATACACGCAATGCGGCCATGCCTGATGTGCCCACCATCACTGAACAAGGCGTCTCCGGCATCGAAAGTGAAGGCTATATAGGCATCTTCGGGCCGGCCGGCATGCCTGCGGACGTGGTGACGCGCCTGAACAACGAGTTTCAGAAAACCCTGGCCATAGACTCCGTAGATAAGTTTCTGCGTGGTACCGGCAACACGCCGGCGGGCGGCACAGCGGACAAGTTTTCGCAGAAGATCGCGGACGAGATGAAGATCTGGAGTCCGGTGGTGAAGCGACTGAATCTTGTGCTGGAATGAGCGAGCGCCACCTTGTTCTCGGCGCGACGGGGCGCATAGGCAGCCTCGTGGTGCGTGAGCTGTCTGATCGCGGTTTGGCGGTCGCTGGCTTGGTGCGCGATGCACAGAGGGCGGCGCCCATGTGGCCCTCGGAAGTAATGCCGGTGATCGGCGAGTTTGATGCGCCGGCCTCGATTGTGTCTGCCATGCAAGGGGTGGATGTAGCCTTCATATCCTCCCCCGTTCACCCAGAGATGGCGGCCTGGCAGTGCCACGCCGTGCAGGCCGCTGCAGACGCGGGCGTGCGGCGTATCGTCAAACTGTCTGGCTCGGCATGGACCATGGTCGAGGGCCGCATGACCACGGTGGGCGCCGCCCATGCTCAGGTCGAAGCCACCATGCGTGCGGTGCAGAAATCGGGTGGGCCGGAATGTATATGCATCCGGCCCAATGCCTTCCTGCAGGGAATACTGGGCCGCATAGGCACAGAGTTGTCAAACGGCGACACGTTCTCTCTGGGGATAGGTCCTGCTCGTGTGGCTTTTGCAGACATACGAGACATTGCGGCCGCTTGCGCGCATGCGATGGCTGCCAGATCAACTCCGCAGACGATCGAAGTCACCGGCCCCGAAGCGCTGGGTGGCGAAGAGATTGCAGGTCTTCTGGTGCAGATGTTGGGTAAGCCCATTCGCTACAAGCCTCTCGATATCTCTGAAGCCATGGCCAGAGCCCGGGCAGGCGGGGCTGATGACTTCACCTTGCGGCATCAGACAGAGGTGCTCACTGTCTTGCGCGAAGGCGTGGGAGAGAAGGTTAGCCCGGATTTTCAGAGCGTGCTGGGGAGAGCTCCGCGCACCGTTCAGAGCTATTTGGCCGAAGTGATCTCGAAAGTTGGCGGGACTTGTTGATGGGACCTTCTAACGTACCGACAGTTCACGCTGAGCCCTTCGACAGCGCTCAGGACAGGCTTGTCGAAGCGCGGTACAAGGCTTCGACAAGCTCAGCCCGAACGGTGGTTTCTAGTTCGAACTGAACTAGCCGCTAGAGAGAAACCATAGAGCCTCAGCTCGAATGCAAATGAATTCATAAAAGGTCGGGAACGATCGAGAACGAAAAGAGGCAAGTGATGCAGACATTCCTGAATACCGCGAACGGCCAGCCAGTGGCGGCCGGCAAGACTTTTGATTCACACAATCCAGCCACAGGTGAGGTCATCGCCAGGGTCGCCTACAGCACCCGCGAAGAGGTGGACCAGGCGATAGCCACCGCGCAGAAAGCCCAGCCCGCCTGGGCGGCACTGACCGATGCGCAGCGCCGTACCTACCTGATCAAGATCGCCGATGCCATCAAGGCCCATGCTGAGCCGCTTGCGGAGTGGGTCACGCGCGAACAGGGCAAACCGTTGGGCGGAGATGGCCGAGGCTCTGTTCCTGGTTCGCGTTTTGAACTCATGGGCTGCGAAGGCTGGACGCGTGCCACGGCAGCGATCGACGTGCCTGTGGAAGTCGCGTTCGAGAACGAGCAGCGGCGCGATGAGGTGCATCGCCAGCCGTACGGTGTGGTGGCAGCAATCGCCCCCTGGAATTGGCCACTGCTGATTGCGATGTGGCAAATCGTGCCCTCCTTGCGAATGGGCAATACGGTGGTCATCAAGCCCTCTGAGTACACCAGCGCCTGCTCATTGGAGCTGTTCAGGCTCATCGCCGAAGTGCTGCCACCAGGCGTGCTCAATACGGTCAGCGGCTTTGGCGATGTGGGTGGCTGGCTTTCAGAAGATCCACGGATCGGCAAGATCATGTTCACCGGATCGGCGTCCACTGGCTCCAAGGTGGCTGCAGCGGCGGCCCGAAACCTCACGCCGACGACGCTGGAACTGGGAGGCAACGATGCGGCCATCGTCTTGGCTGACGCAGATCCTGAATCGATTGCGATGGGGCTCTTCTGGGGAGCGTTTCTGAACATGGGGCAGACCTGCGCCTGTGTGAAGAGGCTGTACGTGCCGGACTCGCTGCATGATCAGATTGTTTCCGCGCTGGCCAAGCTTGCAAATGCCATGCCCATGGGCGACGGCATGTTGCCGGGCACGGCCATGGGTCCCATCCAGAACCGCATGCAGTTCGACAAGGTCGCCAGGCTGGTAGAGGCGGCCCGCTCAGCGGGCGCGACCATCGTCTGTGGTGGTCAGCCATCGGACGGGCCTGGCAACTTTTATCCACTGACGCTGGTGACGGATATCAAGGACGGCAATCCACTGGTCGATGAAGAGCAGTTCGGCCCGGTGCTACCCATCATTCGCTATACGGACGTGGACGATGTCGTGGCCAGAGCCAATCGCCTGGACGTGGGGCTGGGTGCTTCGGTTTGGTCGCGCGATGCCGAACAGGCGCGTGCGGTGGCGATGCGTTTGCAGGCGGGCACCGTATGGATCAATCAGCATGGGGTGATTCATCCCCTGGTTCCGTTCGGTGGCAGCAAGCGTTCAGGCTGGGGGGTGGAGTTTGGTGTGGAAGGCTTGAAGTCGGTCACACGGCCCCACGTTATCAGCATGCAGAAGTCATAGGTAGAGCGGTTCACGTTCTATTGAGAGTTCGTACCTCAAGGCACGCCGCTTGCCCTCACCGGTTGGCCGGCCCCGCCCCTCCCTCTCCCAGAGGGAGAGGGAGTTTCTTTAGGCAGGCGGCGGGTGTCATGAAATAGAAAACGAGAGTAAGGAATTTTGGTATGACAAAAATGACAGGTGGGCAGGCACTGGCCAAGCAGTTGGCGTTGGAAGGCCTGCAAGATATCTTTCTGGTACCTGGGGTTCAGCTGGACTGGGCGGTCGATGGCATTCGCGAGATGGGCGATGCCTTTCGCTTGCTGATTCCCAGGCACGAACAAACCACGAGCTATATGGCGGATGGATACGCACGTGCCAGCGGAAAAATTGGTGTGTGCATGACCGTGCCCGGACCGGGGCTCACCAACGCCATGGCAGGGCTTTCCACGGCCTATGCGTGTTCATCGCCGTTGCTTTCGATCACGGGGCAGATCCACTCCACCACGATCGGTGCGGGCTACGGCATGCTGCATGAGATCAAGGGCCAGTCTGAGCTGATAGGCAGCGTGACCAAATGGCATGGCATGGCCACAACGCCAGGCCAGGTACCGGCGCTGGTGCGTGAAGCAGTTTCAAAAATCCGCAGCGGTCGGCCGCAACCCGTGGGCATTGAGATTCCGCACGATGTGCTGAGCACTGCCGCTGAGGTGGATCTGGTTCAGCCGCCGCAGAGCGCCGACGGCCGGCTCGCACCCGATGTCTCGCAAATCGAAGCTGCAGCGGCGGTGCTGGCCGCTGCAAAATTTCCGGTGATCCACGCAGGTGGCGGTGTGCTGGCGGCAGATGCTTCTGCAGCGTTGGAGGAACTGGCTTCGCGATTGCAAGCGCCAGTGATCATGGCAGAGACCAGCCGCGGGGCGATCTCTGATCGGCATCCGATGGCCGTCACCTCTGTGGCGGGACGCGCGGTGATTCGCCATGCGGATGTCGTGCTGGTGGTAGGTAGCCGCTTCATGAATCGCATGGCGCCCGCGCCGCAGTGGACCTCTCCAGACACGCAGTTCATTTATCTGAACGTGGAAGCCGAAGCAGCGGCACCTCCGCGCAAGCCTGGTCTGCTGGTACAGGCAGATGCTCGCCTGGGACTGGAAGCGCTCACACGCGCCTTGCCTGCCAGCGGCACCTCACGCGTGCATATGGTGGAAGCGGCGCGCCAATGGGCTGCGCAACAGATCCGTGAAGTGGAGCCGCAGTTTTCATATGTGCAGGCATTGCGCCGCGCCATTCCAGACAATGGCTTTCTCATCAATGAACTGACGCAGGTGGGCTATCTCTCCACCGTGGCCTACCCGGTGCACCAACCGAGAACCCTGATCACGCCCGGCTACCAGGGTACGCTGGGGTTTGGCTTTCCCACCGCGCTGGGCGTGGCAGCGGCCATGCCCGATCGCGCCGTGGTGTGCATCACTGGAGATGGTGGATTTGGGTGGGGAATGCAGGAGCTGGCCACCGCCCGCCGCTATGGACTGAACATGGTGGTGATCGTGTTCAATGACGGGCATTTCGGTAATGTCCGCTTGCTGCAGCAACAAACCTTTGGCCACACGGTAGGCGTTGAGCTGTGCAACCCGGATTTCCCCAAACTCGCGGATGCGTTCGGTATTCCGTCGGCGACGGTGTCTTCTGCTGCGGAGATGGAGACAGCCCTGCGCGGAGCGCTCTCGCGTGGTGGGCCGAGCCTGCTGGAAGTTCGCGTAGGCCCCATGCCCAGCGCCTGGCATCTCATTGGCTACAACAGCATATTCAAAAGACCTTCTCCCGAACCGGCGGACCCCATCGCCAGTCTGTTGAAGAACTGAAATTCGACACCGGAGCATTCATGCAGCCAGATCAAGCCCAAGCAGATCAAGCCAAAAAAAATCCCGTCGATCCGGCGGTGTCTGATTTGCGCATGCAGGTGAAGAACCTGCTGAAGAGCCGCGCCATGTTGATGGCGGCGCTTCTAGACGAGCTGGAACCCGAGATGGGACTGGAGCGTGCCGAGGCGTTGCTGAAGCGCGTCATGCACAAGCGCAGTGAGGGGGCGGGCAAGCGCTTTTTCTCAGACTGCGCCCCGAGCAACATGCCCGCGCTGCGCGACCGCTTCATCGACTTTCTTCCAGACCATGGCGGACTCTTTGAAATCGAGACGCACTGCGACGCCAGCAAGTTGGATCTGAAGTTCCATACGTGCCCCATCAAGGAAGCCTACGAAGAAGCCAAGCTCTCGCCAGAGCGCATGCAGGTGCTGCTTCGGATTGCGGGCGGCGGCGATGTAGGCTTGTTTGAAGGTGCTGGCTTTGCCATCAGGAACGATACCTGGGAACCGGGCGGCCAGGGCTGCTGCCACTTGCACATACAACCTAGAAACGGCAGTTGAACCTAAAAATTAAAAGGTCACTATGCAAATTCGCTATGACAACGAACTCGTGCTGGTCACGGGTGCAGCCAGTGGCATTGGCCGCGCTCTAGCGCTTGCTTTTGCGGAGGCGGGCGCCCGCCTGGTGTTGGTCGACCGTTCGGCGGAACACCTGGCCGCCACGGCAGCACAGATCAAGGCCAAGGGAGGGACTGATCCGTTCGTGCACGAGTTGGACATCACAGACCGGGAGGGGTGCAGGGCGCTGGCCTCCAAGGTGCGGTCAGAAGCGGGCGCCGTACATCACCTGGTCAACAACGCAGGCACCGATGGCAAAGCGGATGCCGGCACGGACGAAGCGGATACCGTCTGGGACCGCGTCATCAATGTCAACCTCAATGGTTTGCACAACATGATCTCTGCGTTCGTGCCTCATGTGCTGGAGACTCGCGGCACTATTTTGAATGTGGGTTCCACACTGTCTTTCCTGGGCAAGCCGCGGTCGGTCGCCTATGCAGCTTCCAAGGCGGCCGTGCACAACGTGACGCAGTCACTGGCCATCGAGCTGGCGCCGCGCGGTGTGCGGGTCAATATGCTGGCACCAGGTGTGACAGAGTCTGGCCTGACCGCTGGCTTGCTCGCCAATCCACAGGCACTCGCTGACTTCCTGAAGCGCATTCCCATGGGACGTGCCAGTCGCCCGGAGGAAATGGCAGGCGCTGTTTTGTTCGCCTGCTCTTCCCACGCAAGCTATATGACGGGCAGCACCATTACGATCGATGGAGGATGGCGGGCGCACTGAAGTGGTGAGTGTCTGCGCAGTCTCGAAATAAGGTGCGTCATGGCAAGCGGCATCCCTCAAGCGGTGCATTGTTTTTAGCTCAACGCGCCTGTCCATTTTCCTTGTCAATATCGCCTAAGCATGGCAATATTGATTATCCGAATATCGCATTCTCATGTCCGATATTCGGAATATAGATAGTCCCCGCCGAAGGCTGGCTTGCTGGCTTTTTGGCGGATGTGTGACCGCCACTATTTTGAGGTACCCACGATGAAGTCGATCCACGCCTTACGCTCCTTGCTCATCTGCGCGCTGCTTGTCACGCAAGCTCCCAGCTTTGCGCAGGACAATTTTCCGAACAAGCCCGTCAAGGTCATCGTGCCGTTTCCTCCAGGGGGTGGCGTAGACGTGATTGCGCGCATGGTGGGAAACAAGCTGAGCACGGATTGGAGCCAACCGGTGGTGATGGACAACAAACCCGGCGCCGGCACATTGATCGGCGCTCACGCGGTGGCTACTGCTCCGGCTGATGGCTATACCTTGCTGGCGGCAACGGCAGACACACTGGCCGTCGCTGCTGCGTTGCAAAGCAAACCCATCACTTTGCCTGAAAAAACACTGCTGCCACTGACGCAGATCGTGCGCACCCCGCTTCTCATCGCAGTGAAGCTTGATAGCCCTTATAAGAACTTGGCTGATTTCATAGAAGCGGCGCGCAAGAACCCTGGCCGCTTGTCATATGGCTCTGCCGGCATAGGAACCATTCACCACATGTCGATGGAAGGCCTTGCAGACCAAGCCAAGGTCGACATCAAGCATGTGGCCTACCGGGGTTCGGGCCCTGCGGTGGCGGACCTGCTGGCGGGCGTCATAGATGTGGCGATGCTGGAATCTCCCACGGCGCTGCCACAGATCAAAGGGGGCAAGCTGCGAGCGCTGGGCATCTCAACGCCTGCGCGTGCCGCCGTAGCGCCAGAAGTGCCCACGATCGCAGAGCAGGGCTTTCCGAACTTTTCGGCTATTTCCTGGATGGGGTTTGCGGTGGCAAAAGGCACACCGCCCGCCATCGTGGAAAAACTCTTCGCTGGCATTCGTGATGCCATTGAGAGCCTTGATGTTTCGCAAAAATTGCGGGCTATGGGACTAGAGCCAGTCACAAGCAAGTCCACTGCAGAGTTTGAACGATTTGCCGAGACGGAGCGCGTGCGGTGGGCAGCACTCATCAAGGCCAAGAACATACACGTGGACTGAGACGAAACGCCTCCTCCTGCGGTGGAGGCATGAGCTATCGCGCCGATAATGAGGTAGCTCGGAGCACCACGATGGACCATTGCGTCTAGCTCAAGCACGCCATCAACCTGATGAAGTGCACTTAAGCGAGCGACATCTTTTCAAACAGGTCTTGCGTCTTCATCTGAATCAGCGCTTCGGCCAAATGCGGCCATTCATTTGAAATCGCCTTTATCAGCAAGTTGGCCTGACCAACATCCGTGGACTCGATGCTCAGAGGCTGTTCCGGGGTTTCCAGGTAGAGTCCTGAAGCACGCATGGCCTCCATGATGAATCGACGCGGCAAGTCATGCCCTGCGGCCTTCCAAACTTCCAGCACCGGCCAATGACCCTTCGCAGCCGCAAGCTCCAGGACCCCCTCGCCATCGGCGCGCCTGCCGTGGGCATACGTTCCGTGCCGCAGGAGCAAAGCCACGGCGGGTGCGTTTCCTAATTCAGCTGCATGAAGTAAAACAGCCTCGGCCTGGTTTGGAGTGTGACCACCAAGTCCTTCGAAGAAGGTGGTTATGAGTCCAACTTGGCCGGTGCAGGCAAGCCAGGTACACAGAACCCCAGTGTGACCATTGAGACCCGCAATAGCGACGGTCTCCTGATCGACTTCATTGGGGGTGTCCGGCGCGCGACCGTTCGTTTGCAGCGCATCCAGAAGGAGGTTGACGACTTCAATCTGACGGAGTTGGCTGGCCACACTCAGCGCGGTAAGGCCCTCGGGTCCTAAGGCATGGATCGATCCGCCTTCATGCTGCAGTTGATGAATCAATGCACGGACTGACCCTGCCTCGCCTTCCATAGCCGCAGTCATCAGAGCGGTGAAGCCATCATTGTTGGCCCGGTTGATCTGCTCTGCAGTCTGTAATGCCTCACTCAGTTGCACGACACAGTCAGTATGACCGTTCTGAGCCGCGCATATCAGTGCAGTGAAACCTCGGGGGCCTGCCCGGTTGATCTGATCCGCGGTCTTCAACGCGTCAACGAACTCCCTGACACAGTCAGCATGGCCGCCATGCGCCGCGACCATCAATGCGGTGAACCCTTGCGGACCGGCCCGGTTAATCTGCTCTGCGGTCTTTAACGCGCCAATCAACTGCCTGACACAGTCAGCATGACCGCCATGCGCCGCGCATATCAGTGCGGTGAAACCTCGGGGGCCTGCCCGGTTGATCTGATCCGCGGTCTTCAGCGCGTCAACCAACTCCCTGACACAGTCAGCATGACCAGCATGCGCCGCGGCTATCAATGCGGTGAACCCCTCCGGACCGGCCCGGTTAATCTGCTCTGCTGTCTTTAATGCGCCGATCAGCACCCTGACACAGTCAGTGTGACCCTTCTGCGCCGCTACGATCAGTGCGGTGAAACCCTGCTCATCTACCCAATTGATCTGCTCTGCAGTCCTCAATGCACCAACCAACGCTTTGGCACAGTCAGTGTGATTGTTGTGCACAGCGGCTATGAGCGGGGTAACGCCGTAGATATTCGGCCGGTTGATGTGGTCTACGGTTTCTAAGGCTCTGATCAACTCCTTCACACAGCCGGTGTGGCCGCTTTGCGCAGCGACTGACAGTGCGGTGACGCCCTCGGCGTTGACCCAATTGACGTGTTCTGGAGTACCCAGCACCCCTGTCAAGGTCTCAACACATTGGGTGTAGCCTTTAGCCGCCGCGACCATCAGTGGGCTTAGTCCGTCTGCGCAGGTAGCTGTGGGGTCGGCACCCTGCCTGATCAGAGCTGCCAGGATCCAGCATTGGTTGCTCTCAGCCGCCAGCGTCAATGCGGTATTTCCGTCCTCCCACCTCTGATGGAGCATTCTCTGCATACCTGCATCGCCTCCGCCCGCCTCGTAAGCCGTCTCGCCCATCAAGCATATGAGCGCACCCCTCACCAGAGCCTTGTTAAACACATTTCCGTCGAGGGCGTTGAGTTCGTTCGGTCGTGGCCGCTCACTCAATGCGACCAACTGGCGGGGAGGGTTTTCCGAATGGCTTCTATTGATCCGTTTGGAAGCTTGCTCAAGCCCGGGGGCCAAGTCAGCAAGGTCGTTCTGAGACAGCGACCGGCCCAACTGAAGTTGCGGATTGAGCCCGGTGGCGACTACGTCGATCTGCTGTTCGGTGTGTTGGCGTTTTCGAGGCGCTCGCGGCACCTCCACCGGAAATGTCTGCGTGTTGTCAGGGGCCGCGTTCTGACTTGACCGAGCCCCGGCACGGGTAACTACAGGCATAGGGAAACCACTAAGTGAGAGTTATATAGACCAAGAAGCAGGTGCGCTGAACGAGGTTCAGCGTTAACCTCATTTGCGTTTTAGTCACAGCTTGCTTGCGGAAGTTCCAACCGCCGTCTAGAGTCAGTGCGCAACAAAAGAAACGGGCCCCATGAGGGGCCCGTTGATCTCTTTACAGCGCAGTTTTCAGACTGCCCGTGCGATCCAGTCGAGGATCGCGTCTATCGTCTCGCGGACCTTCTCGGGCTGGCCAGCCAGATAGTGGGTACCGCCTTTCAGCTCATGACGCGAGATGCGGCCCGGCTGGCGTGACTTCCACAAGGCGTTCATTGCAGGCACCACTGAAGCATCAGCAGTGTGCTCAATGGACAGCACAGGTACGGTGGTCTCGATGAGGTTACTGGGGCCATCTGCTTTGGTGCATTCCGCCCACTGACTCAAATACGCCGTCAGTGTGGTGTAGCGGCCAATGTTGTTGGCGCCATAGTTGACTTCACGCGGGTTGCCCCAGATATTGCTGCCTGCAGGCCGGTCATTCGGGTCCAGACTGGGGTCCAGATGCCTGGGGTCAGCCGCTGTGCGGTAGATGAGGAAGGCCATATCGCGCACGGGTACTGGCATGGCGCGGATGTAGGCCAGTTGTGCACGTGCCCATTGTTCGATGCGCGCATTGCGTTCGAGTTGCGCGGCTCTATAGCGTGTCAGCCATTCCGCGCTGTAGGCAGGGCCATTGGCTGGGTTGAACATGTCCAGGTCCGGGTTAGCGGAGAAGGGGTCGCGCTCATCGATCACCGAGGGATCCAGCCAATCGGCAAACAGACGCGAGCGGCCGGGGTGCGCCGCTGTGAGCACAATGCCGTCCACCGGGGGCAGATCTTCTGCCACCAAGCCTGTGGGGTCTCCCGCAGGCGTATGGGTTGCGGTGAATTTCTCAGCCTGCGCCTGGTAATAAGAGGCGAGCGCGGCGCCGCCGGAATTGCCGATGAGGATGATCTTCTCGTAGCCTTGCTCACGCAGATAGCGCACGCCGGCGCCCAGGTCTTGCAGCACCCGCTCCATGATGAGCTGTGAATCATTGTTCACGTAGCGGGAGTTGAGCCCCAGCATGGTGATACCCGCCTCTGCCATAGGCTCCAGCAAATAGTGCCCCATGAAGTTGCTGGCCGGGTGCATGACGATCGCCGCCGTTTTGCGGTCCTTGGCCCGCACCATAGCGCCATAAATTTTGGGCCACAGCTGGGCAATGCCAGACTGCGAATCCATGGAAATGCCTGGTTTGACATCCAGGACCACAAGTTCTTTGGTCAAGGTGGTCATGCGCGTCCCTCAGCTTTGTCCGCCGTCCATTGGGCCAGTGTGGAATGGGCGCTGCGTGAGAATTCGTCCAGAACATCCGCCCCGCCGGCCTGCCAGGACAATTCAAGTCGCAGGCCATTGGGATCGTGGAAATAAATGGATTGCAGCCAGCTGTGATCGATGATGCCTATCACCTTGACGCCGGCGTCCAGCAGACGCTGACGCGCGCTTTCCAGCTCTTCGCGAGAACCGACCGACATGGCCAGATGGTTGACCCAGGCGGGCGTGGTGGGGTCTGAGGCGCCTTGGCCGTCACCCAGGTCGAAGAAGGCCACATAGGAGCCGTCACGCATCTGGAAGAAGAGATGCGCGAACGAACTCTCTTCTCCGGTGGAGGGGACGCGGTCTTCACGCACGACGTGCGCCAGCGGCAAACCCAGCAGGTCTTCATAGAAGGCCCGGGTTTCTTCTGCGTCGCGGCAGCGCCAGGCGACGTGATTCAGTCGGTTCACGTTGAATTCAGGGGTTTGCATGAAGACCTCGCAATGGGGTTGAAGATTAGGTTGAAGATAGTTGACGAAGATCGGTTGCCTTGGGTAGACTGTCCGAATACAGGATGATGTTGTTCAAATATAGGACGTCAGTCTGCCACAATTTCTCTTAACGGCCAAGGACATTGATGGAGTTCGTTTCATATTTCGACTACGAAAAATTCGCGCCCGTAGTCCCCAAGACCCTGCAAGGGCGCGATCAGGCTCGCCACCAGGTGGCGGTGGTGGGCGGTGGGCCCGTGGGCTTTGCTATCGCCCTGGGTCTAGCGCGCCAGGGCATCGCCAGCGTGGTGCTGGAGGCGGACGACAGCGTTTGCCTGGGCAGCCGCGCAGGATGTGTCACGTCTCGAACGCTGGAGATCTTCGAGCAGACCGGGGTGGCTGAGCCCATCATGCGACAGGGCCTGCCCTGGGCAGAGGGCTGGAGCTACTACCGCACAGAGGAGGTCCTGCATCTGGAGGTGCCGCAGGATCCAGCCGCGCGGTTTCCCAGACTGGTGAACATTCAGCAGTGCTACATAGAGCAGTACATGCTGGATTCGATCCGAGCCAACTACGCCGATCTGATTGAGATCCGCTGGCAAAACCGCATGGAAGCCATGCGACAGGTCGATGGCGGGGTGGAGCTGGATGTGTCCACCCCCGAAGGTTCATACACTTTGAACGCAGACTGGGTGGTGGGCACCGACGGCGCCCACAGCGCCGTGCGAAAGGCCTTGGGCGCCCGATTTGTGGGTACCCGCTACGACGGCCAGTACATCATTGCGGACATCAAGATGAAGAGCGAGCTCCCTGCAGGGCGCCGCGCGTGGTTTGACCCCCCCTCCAATCCGGGTGCCACACTGCTTTTGCACAAACACCGCGACGACCTTTGGCGCTTTGACTATCAACTGCGTGAAGACGAAGACCCTGAAGAAGCCGTCAAGCCAGAGAACGTGCTGGAGCGCATTCGCAGCCATCTGGAGCTTATTGGCGAACATGCGCCCTGGGAGCCGGTATGGATCAGCCTCTACCGTGCCAGTTGCCTGACGCTTGAAAGCTACAGACACGGCAGGGTGTTGCTTGCGGGCGATGCAGCTCATTTGGTGCCCATCTTTGGCGTGCGCGGCCTCAACTCCGGCATGGAAGACGTCAATAACCTGGTGTGGAAGCTTGCCTTCGTGCTTAAAGGCCAGGCCTCTGAAAAACTGCTGGATACCTATACGCCCGAGCGCGTGTTCGCCACACGCGAGAACATGCGCCATGCATCCAAAAGTGCCGAGTTCATGGCACCACCGGCCCCGGCGTTTGCGCTGATGCGTTCTGCCGTGTTGGGGTTGGCGGCAGACCACCCATGGGTGCGCCGCCTGATTGATCCACGCCAGAGCACCACGGTGGGGTATCCGACTTCACCGCTCAACCAGACGGCTGAAGATGCGGCGTTCACCGCCGGCCCGCGCAGCGGCTTCGCGTTTCTGGATGCGCCCATGCCGCAAGGTGGCCATCTGTGCCAGCACATAGGCCCTGGGTTCACTGTGATGGCCTTTGACCCGGCACCAGAGCTGGCAGAACAGATTGCGGCACAAAAATTGCCTATGAAATTGCTTAGCCTGGACACCAAGGCAGAGATCGGCCAACGCTATGAAGCACAGCCCGGTACGGTCTACCTGATTCGTCCAGACGGGAATGTCCTGGCGCGTTGGCGCCATGCGGACGCCTCGGCCATAGCCCAAGCCATAGAACTCTGCTGCCAAGGAGGCTCACTGTGAACGCTCTTGCTCCCCAGGATCTTGACGATCTCTATACAGAGCTGTGCTATCGCATGGCGCGCGCCGGCGAAGAAGCGACGCCGCAAATTCTGGCGCGCCTGGCTCTTTTACTGATGCATGAGGTGGGTGATGCGCAGCGCGTGCGCAAGGCGATTGAAGACGCCACCAAGGATTTCCCGGAAACCGTGGCGGTAGAAAGCCCGTTTTGACACCTGATTGCGTCGAATCAAGAGGCGTTCTGCTTGAGGGCCTTGGCAATGGCCGCGGCGGCCTTTTTAAGCGCCTTGACGTAGACGTCTACCGTCTCCGCACGGACAGAAGGGTACACCACGCCGATGGAGGCAATGGGCTGCTTTCCTTGCATGATGGGCACGGACACGCCGTGCACGCCAGGGGACAACTCGTCGTGCGAAACGGCGTAGCCCAATTCGCGCACTTCAGTCAGCAATTGGGTCAAGCGGTCCGGGTCTTCAGAGTGTTGCAGTGCATAGGACACAGACGGTGCGTCGCAAAAAGCCAGGATGGAGCGTCCGCTCGCGCCCTTGGACAGCGGATGGCGAAAGCCACGCGTCAACTGCACGCGCATGAAATGGTGGCCGCCCACGGATTGCTCGATCTGAATGGCCTCATGGCTGCCCTGCAAAGCCGTCAGGATGAAGGTTTCACCAAACTCCTGAGCCAGCGAATCCAAAAAGGGTTTGGCCGATGCAATCAGATCCGGCTCTACAAACTGCGCCAGGTGCAACAACGCCGTGCCTGGCAGGTATCCCGCTTCCACACGCCGTACAAAACCACGCCCCTGGAGCGTCGCCAACAGGCGATGCACCACGGTACGATGCATATCGAGAAGGCGCGCCAGATCTGTGGTGCCCAGCGGACCATGCTCGGCAATGTAGGCCAGCAGGACCAAAGCCTGATCGGCAGTCTTGGAGATTTCGGGCATGACTCAGTGATGGTGCCTGTTCAGATGATGTCCGATTATCGGTCATCGCAGTCTGAGAATTCAAACGCTTAAGGAGAAATCGTTTTGCAACGTGTTTTGATCCACAACATCGGTGAATTTTATTCGGGCGATCTGGCGCAGCCCAGCTTGCCGGTCAAGTCCATTGCCATCGCGCAAGGGCGCATTGAGGCACTGGACCCAGCCTCACACGAGGGCTTTGACACGGTGATTGATGCAGCGGGACTGGCCGTCGTCCCCGGCCTGATTGATGGCCATGTGCATCCCGTGGCGGGCCAATGGACGCCTACGCAAGACGCCATAGGCTGGGTCAGCAACTACCTGCACGGCGGCACCACCAGCATGCTGTCAGCCGGTGAACTGCACTTTCCCGGGCTGGACTACGGCTCTCTCACACCAGACCTCGTGACCTCGCTCGCAGAAGTCACTGCCAACACCTTCGCCAATGACAGAGCCTGCGGGGTCAAGCTGCATGCGGGCACTGCCTTGCTGATACCCGGCATGACCGAGGCCCACTTTGATCGCCTTGCAAAGGCGGGGGCGAAGCTGGTGAAGTTCCTTTTCTACCCCTTTGCACAAGACCCTGAAGAAGCCAAGCGCTACGTGAAGTGGGCGCGTGAACGTGGGCTGCGCAGCAAGGTGCATACCGGAGGGGTTTCACGATCTGGTGTGAGTCAGATCTGCGGTTTCGAGATCCTTTCGTGGTTGCAGCCGGACATTGCAGCGCATATTTCTGGCGGTCCGATTCCGATGTGCGACGAAGACTTGGATCGCGTGATCGATGAGCTGGAGTTTCCGCTGGAGATCTGCTCGTCTGGCAACTACGCTTCTGGCCATCGCGCGGTGCGCCGCCTTGTCCAGCGAGGCAGACTTGATCGCCTGACCTTGGGCAGCGACACCCCAGGTGGCACGGGAGTCATTCCACGCGGAGCCTGGCGCAACATTCTTTTCCTGTCTTCGATGTGCGGCCTCTCGCCCGCCGAAGCCATCGCGGTGGCAACCGGCAACACGGGCCGTGCGCATGGCCTGGAGGAAGGCATCCTCGCCCCAGGACGCCCCGCCGATCTGGCTTTGTGCGGCCCGGTAGAAGGCTCTGCTGGCACTTCGCTGGCAGACGCCGTCGCGCACGGAGACCTGCCTGGCATCACCCATGTGCTAATAGACGGGCAAGCTGTCGTCTCTGGGCGCAGCCGGCAGACGCCACCGCCGCGCCTGCGTCCGGTGATGGCTTGCTGTGGGCCGGACTTCATCAGGAGTGCCGCATGATCTTGCTGGACGCGCCTACGCTCCGCGCCATGCTGTCCACGGTGGAATGCGTGGAAGCCATGCGGCAGGTTTTCATGGACACCGCAGAGGGCGGCTACTACGCCCCGGTGAGGAGCCGGGTACGCCCAGAGGGCGAGAGCCCCAACGGCATGACGCTCATGCCTTCTCTGCGCATGAAGGCCCCACGCAGATGGTGCCTCAAGCAAATGGTGGTCACGCCGCAGAACTCTGCGCATGGCCTGGACCCCCTACAGGGCATGGTGTTGCTGCACGACGGAGACACTGGCCGCATGCTGGCCATGGCAGATGCCCCTGAGCTGACCACCTTGCGCACCGCAGCCACCACTGCCTTGGCCACCAGGACATTCGCCCGATCAGATGCGCGCACCGTCGCCATCATTGGTGCCGGTGTGCAGGGTCGCAACCATGCCATCGCCATGCGCGCCATCTTGCCCAACGCGCAGATCCGCCTCTGGGGGCGCTCTGCAGAGAAAGCGGCTGAACTGGCCAGGGTAACAGGGTGCGAGCCCGTAGGCAGCATAGAGGCAGCGGTGCGCGATGCCGACGTGGTGTGTACCGTCACCGCTGCGCACGATCCGATTCTGAGAAAAGAATGGATAGCACCAGGTTGCCACATCAACGCAGTGGGTTCGAGCACCCCTGCCGCCTGCGAGATCGATCCGGCCTTGACGGCTGCTGCACGCCTTTTCGTAGACCGCAGAGATGCCGCGCTGGCTGAATCCGGGGATGTGCGCCGCGCCTTGGCGGCAGGGGCCATCACAGAAAAGCACATCCAGGCCGAACTGGGTGACGTATTGCTGGGCCGTGCACAAGGCCGCACCAGCCAGAGCGAAATCACGCTGTACAAATCTCTGGGGTTTGGGGCGCTTGATCTGGGCGCCATTGAGTTGGCAGCCAACAGAGCGCAGGCTGCAGGTTTGGGAACTTCGGTGTCATGGAACTGAAGAGTTATGGCCCCCACGCGCCCCCGAGGGGGCGTTTATTCATCTTGGAGCGGTCCGGCAATGAATAAGGAAAACGCAGACATGGATTTCGTTTCGATCGCTCGCGATCCCGGAAAGCCATATGAAACCGTGAACCTGCCGGTATGGCGGGCCTCCAGCGTGCTGTTTTCCAACGTGGCGGATATGCGCGCAGAGGTGACTGCAACAGCGGCAGGCCAAAGGCGCGCGGCCAACTACGCCACCGCTGGCACCCCCACCACCTTTGCATTGGCCGAGGCCGTTGCCCAATTGGAAGCTGGCCCCCATGCGGCCCGCGCGGCCTTGATGCCCAGCGGACTGTCTGCGATTGCCGCTACGCTGTTCGCCTTTCTCTCACCGGGCGATCACCTGTTGATGAGCGATTCGGTGTACGGCCCGGCGCGCCTTTTTGTGCAGGGCATGCTCACACGCTTTGGCGTTCAGACGACTTTCTATGACCCTTGCGTGGGCGCCGGCATCGAAGAGCTGCTGCAGCCCAACACACGCATGATCTACATGGAAAGCCCTGGAAGCTACACCTTTGAGATCCAGGATGTTCCGGCCATTTGCGCGGTCGCTCAGCGGCACGGCGTCCTGACCGCCATCGACAACGCATGGGCCTCGCCCGTGTTGTCGAGACCGTTTGACTGGGGCGTGGACATCTCGGTGATTCCCCTGACCAAGTACTGGAGCGGACATGCCGACGTGCTAATGGGCGCCGCTGTGGTGCGCGAGGCCCTATGGCCGCAGCTTCACCAGTCTGTCAGGCAACAGGGCTTGTGCGTCGGTGGCGATGACGCGTGGCTGATCCTGCGCGGCATGCGGACGCTTGAAGTGCGCATGCACGCCCATGAAAGCCACGGCCTGGCGCTCGCGCACTGGCTGCAGACGCGTCCTGAAGTCTCGCGCGTGCTCCACCCCGCATTGCCATCCCACCCGCAGCATGAGCTGTGGAAGCGTGACTTCCGGGGTGCGAGCGGCTTGTTTGCTTTCGAGCTTCAGTCCGCCACAGCCGAGCAGATCAGTGCGCTGTGCGACAGGCGTCAGCATTTCAAGCTTGGATTTTCCTGGGGTGGTTTCGAGAGCCTGATGATGCCGGGCAACCTGACCGGCTTGCGTACGGCAGCGCCTTGGTCAGGCGGCCCCTTGGTACGCATACATGCAGGGCTGGACAACCCCGCAGAACTTATCGCCGATCTGGAAGCAGGCTTTGCGGCCATGGCCGCCGCCGCTTCCTGAACCCTTTTATTTCTAGAGCGCGTTAACACGCCCTAATTGACTGGTCACTTGCCCATGAATGCTCTGTTACCCCTTGCTGGTGTTCGCGTGGTGGAGTTCTGCTCTACTGCCTCAGGCCCTTTTTCAACCATGCTGCTCTCGGACATGGGTGCAGAGGTGGTGAAGATTGAACCCCCTGCGGGCGATGGCCTGCGTCAATGGCCGCCTCTGAACCAGGGCTATAGCGAGAATTTTGCGTCGCTCAACCGGAACAAGCGCTCAGCCGTACTGAATCTGAAAGACAGCACCGACGTGGCATTGGCCAAGAGGCTGATTCTGGAAGCCGATGTGGTGGTGGAGAACAATCGCCCCGGCGTGATGGATCGCCTGGGTCTGGGCTATGCCGCCATGTCCGCAGAAAAGCCCTCATTGCTTTTCTGCTCCATTTCAGCCTACGGACAGAGCGG
Source organism: Comamonadaceae bacterium (assembly GCA_015999985.1). Taxonomy (GTDB): domain Bacteria; phylum Pseudomonadota; class Gammaproteobacteria; order Burkholderiales; family Burkholderiaceae_C; genus Ottowia. The sequence goes on along the minus strand of JAECRA010000017.1, from coordinate 156 downwards.
CCCGCGCTCGGGTGAAGGGGGGTTTGATCTCACCATTCAGGCCGCCGCCGGAGTGATGAGCGTCACGGGCGAGCCGGATGGTGCTCCCGTGAAATGCGGTGTACCGGTGTCGGACTTCGCCTCGGGCTTGTACGCAGCTTTTTCCATCGCTTCGAT